>NZ_JACHZA010000006.1:0-272256 GCF_014193305.1 Rhizobium sp. BK181 | reverse complement strand
ATTGCAGGCTTGCGCTGTTTCGGTCTTACTGCGCCCTGGATTATCGACAGGCCGATGAATCGGGAAATCTTCGACACCTACATAGAGACCCAGCTCGCACCGACACTCCAACCAGGCAATGTCGTCATCCTGGATAATCTTCGCGTTCACAAAAGCGATAAAGCCAAAGCCTGCCTCAAGGAGGTTGGCGCGTGGTTCCTGTTTCTGCCGTCTTATTCGCCAGATTTGAACCCGATCGAAATGGCCTTCGCCAAAATTAAGGCCCATCTCAGAGCCGCCGCCGCTCGCACATTTGACGCACTCTCAAATGCGCTCGGATCAATCTGCAACCTCTTCAATAGCCAAGAATGTCGAAACTATTTTACAGCCGCAGGCTATGGGTTCGATTAAACGTACGGCGCTCTAGCCCCGCGGTTGCGGGGCTCTTCGTTTGTCCGGGCTATGTGGTGACCGGGGCGTTCTGTACCACTTCTTTGAGAAGCAGCGGTCAGGGAAACAGCTCCTTTTTGGGAGCCTGCACGCCGTGCGTGCCATCATATCCATTGACCTGCGATGGCACCCAACCCTGCGGCAGGCTCGACGGTCGATAGACCTCGACTTCGAGGGGATAGCACGCCGCGGCATCCGACGAATGTTCGGACGAGCAATCGCCCCCGGGACATGCTGACATGCAAGCGAGAAGATCGATTTCTGCGAAGAACTCCAGGTAATCGCCCGGGCGCACCGGGCTCGCCTTCATGAAGTACTGCCCCGTATCCCGGGTAAAGCCCGTGCACATGAATACGTTCAGGACGTCGTGGATGTGTGTCGACGCTTCGTCCAGCGGCATTCCGGTTTCCTCTGCAAAGGCCCGTGTGAGGTTCGAATGACAGCAGTGATGATACTGTCCTCCATGGCTCAGGAGGTTATGCGTGTAGGGATCGCAACGTGTTCCTATGACGTCGTGTACTGAGCCTCCAAACGCGTCGAAGCCATACCAGTCAAGCGTATCATGGGTGATCGTCGCGATGGGCCGCAGATAAGGCAGGTTCGAGAATAGCTGGTCGCCAAGCCCGACATGAGTTCCGTTCAAGGCACGGGTTTTGCCCGTATAGAGGCGCTCGCTAATGTTGTTGGCGTTGAACAGATTGAGATCGCCGACCTGCGGACCCTCGCCGCAGAGAATGCGACAAAAGTAGCCTGTCGGCACCGTCCAGCATGCGGCATCTCGCGCTGGAACAGTCACGCGCTTCACAAGCGTGAGGTCCGCGCGCAAGGCGCGGTAGGCCTTAAGATCGGGACGTGGCAGGCTTTGCACCGGATAGCAAATCACAGGAGCGATTGCCCTGCGCGCTGATGCATCTTGCGGGGCTTCAGTGACGGGTGGGGGCTTCATCCCTCGTCCTCTCCATGCTGCATATTGGGACTGCCTATTGAAGGCAGGTCAGTTTGCTCAAAATCTAGCCATGTTCGCAGAACCGATGGAGGTTTCAACAGGTTCTTTTGCCGCAGCGTTGAATTCATAGACTTATTGAATTGTCGCGAGTTCGGCGCCGAGGCCAAGAACGGCATCGATCTTGGCAATGTGACGAATACGGCCGGATCTCGGCGCGGCGATCCGCGTTTCCATTTTCATCGCCTCGACGATTGCAACGATATCGCCTTCAACCACTTCGGCACCATCCTCGACAAGCCATTGACGCAACGTTCCGGGAATGGGAGTTGTAACCGCTCCTTCGCTTGCGCGAGGCGTTTCGCCAGCGGGTTTAATGGCAGCGGCGCCAGAAACCGAGAACAGGCCAGCTGGCAGGGCGAGTTCATGTCGTCTGCCGTCGATCTCGATGAAACTGCGAACGAGACCGCTTTCGACAAGATCGACACGTGGTGCGGGCAGGATCCCTGAAAACTGCGTCTCTATCCATTTTGTGAAGACCCCGAACCTATCCTGGCCGATAAAGTCAGGCTCGTTCACCACGGCGCGGTGGAACGGCAGGACCGAGGCGACGCCGTCGATCCGGAACTCGGCCAATGCCCGGCGTGCACGCTCAAGGGCGTGGGTGCGCGATGATCCCGTGACAATCAGCTTCGCCATCATGGAATCGTAAAGGTCCGGAATGTCAGAGCCCGTTTCGACGCCCGTATCGAGGCGAATGCCTATTCCCGACGGGGCGCGAAAGCGCGTAATCAGCCCCGGCGTCGGAAGAAAGCCTCTTCCAGGGTCCTCGGCATTGATGCGAAATTCGAAGGCGTGTCCGCGCGGTTCCGGGGTTTCCATGACTGATAGCGCCAGGCCGTCGGCGATGCGCAACTGTTCGACCACGATGTCGATGCCCGTGGTTTCCTCGGTGACGGGATGTTCGACCTGAAGGCGGGTGTTGACCTCGAGAAATGAAATGACGCCATCTTGCGACAACAGGAACTCGACAGTCCCGGCCCCGCAGTATCCGACCTCCGCGCAGATCGCTTTCGCCGCCTCATGGATGCGGTTGCGCTGCTCTTCGCTGATGAAGGGCGCTGGCGCCTCCTCGACAAGCTTCTGGTTGCGGCGCTGCAGCGAGCAGTCCCGTGTCCCGAGGACAACCGTGTTGCCATGGCTGTCGGCGATCACCTGCGCCTCGATGTGGCGCGGCTTTTCCAGGAACTGCTCGCCGTAACATTCACCCCGGCCAAACGCTTCAGTTGCCTCGCGCACGGCTGAATTGAAGAGCTCGCCAACCTCCTCCAGCCGTCGGGCGACTTTCATGCCACGACCGCCACCCCCAAACGCTGCCTTGATGGCAAGAGGCAGGCCGACCTCGCGGGCAAAGGCAACCGCGTCTGCCGCTGTAGAAATCGGGCCATTCGATCCCTTGACAAGCGGCGCTCCCACCTTTTCGGCAACGCGACGTGCCTCGACCTTGTCGCCAAGAGCCGCAATGACGTCAGGCGAAGGCCCCACCCATATCAGCCCGGCCTCAATCACGGCACTCGCGAACTCGGATCGCTCGGACAAAAATCCATAGCCCGGATGAACGGCATCGGCGCCTGAGCGTCGCGCAATCTCAAGAATCCGGCCGATATTCAGATAAGTCTCTGAAGGACGGCCCGGTCCGAGGCCATAGGCCTCGTCAGCAAGCTCTGCATGCAATGCGTTTGCATCGGCATCAGAGTAGATGGCAACCGATGAGACGCCGTAGTCGCGCGCGGCGCGGATGATGCGAACGGCGATTTCGCCACGATTGGCGATCAGCAGCTTTTTCATCAGTCAGTCTTCCTGTGTGATAGCAGCGGCCGGGACAAGTGGTTCAGCCTGCCTCTCCTGCGGATCGAAGGCGGCAATCAGATTGAAGCGGATGCGTGCGCCGATCGGGATCTGGCCAGCAAGATCGAGATGGTGGCTGGCGACAACACCGATCACGGGATAACCACCGGTCAGCGGATGGTCGGCCAAAAAAAGAACGGGTTGGCCCTCGGCAGGAACCTGGATTGCGCCATGTGCGGTCCCTTCGGAGGGAAGCTCCCCATGAACACTTCTTTCGATCGGAGCGTTCCCGGACAGGCGCATGCCGATGCGGCTCGATTGTGGTGTGACGTCCCATTCCTGTGTGCGCAGCGTTTCAATACCGGTCTGCGTGAACCAATCGGTTCGCGGCCCGGGAATGACATCAAGTGTTACAATCTCGCCCGCACGAGGCAGCCTACCAGCTTCTTGCGGGCTTTCGTCGACAGCGCAGGCAGGCTTTGAAGCAGGGACCAGCAGACTGCCTGTCTGAATGGTCTCGGGACCAACCTTCGCCAAGGTATCGGTGGCTGCCGAGCCAAGCATCGGCTCGACGAGAAAACCGCCACGTAAGGCAAGATAGCTGCGCATTCCGGCCGACGGGATGCCCAGGGTCACCTCGTCTCCCGCGTCGAGCGCAAAGGCCCGGGCAAAGGGCGCTTTGATCTCGCTACCATTGGGCGTTCGGATCGTCATGGAACAGGGAGCACCGGTCACGGCAACAGTCACCGCCCGGTCCGCCTGAAAGGCAAATCCGCCGAAGGTCACTTCGATGACAGCGCTCTCGCGAGGATTACCCAGAAGCAGATTGGCAGCCTGCATTGCGCCGCGATCGAGCGCGCCGGACTCCGAGACGCCCTGGCTCGAGCGGCCTTTCCGACCGAGATCCTGATAAAGGGCCGGCCGGTCCGACCTGGTCACCAGAAGGCCTTCCGTTACGGGCGCTGAGGCCGGTGTCTTACCCTTGACTGAAGTCACTGGAATGGCCGGGCGCTGCGCCAGATTGCGAAAGCAAACACGATCGCCTGGCGCCAGAAGAGCCGGCCGTTCACGCGCAGTGTCCCACATTTTGAGAGGGGTCGATCCGAGTAACTGCCAGCCGCCGGGACTGTCCGAGGGGTAGATTCCGCCAAACTTTCCGGCCAATGCCACCGACCCGGCAGGGACCTTCACGCGCGGACTCCTTCGTCGTGGAACGTCGAAGCCCTCATCATCGCAGGTCATGTAGGCAAAGCCCGGCGCAAAACCGGTAAAGGCGACCGTATACGTCGCCTCGGTGTGCCGGCGGATAAGTTCTTCCACCGACCAGCCAAGCAGCTTCGCCACCTCCTCGAGGTCAGCACCATCATAAGTTACCGGGATTTCAAACAGATCGCCCTGACGGACACTGCGCTTCGACAGATCCATCCGCGCAATCGAATTCGTCAGTGTTTGACGGTCCGTCAGATAGGGATCGAACTTTATCATCACGGTCCGCGCAGCGGGGATTGCTTCCACCACACCGGGAAGCGGCGTGGCAAGAAGCGCATCGAGAAGCGTCAAGGTCGTTTCGAGATCCTTGAGCTCGACGAGGAAGCCATCACTCCCGGCAGGAAGGAAGCGAAGCAGCTCACACATGTGAGGGGCCGACAAAGGACTTCAGGTCGATACCGCGTTTTTCAAAGGTTTCACGCAACGTACGTGCGATCCCAACTGCCGCCGGCGTGTCGCCGTGAACGCAGATCGATTCTGCCTCAAGCGGAATATCGATACCGTCGATGGTCGTGACCCGCTGCTCATTCACCATCTTGAGCATGCGCTCGGCAATGACTTCCGGATCATGAATAACCGAGCCTGGTAGTCTACGGCTGACGAGACTTCCGTCGGCATTGTATGCCCGGTCGGCAAAAGCTTCGGATACGACCGTCAAACCAGCGTCGCGTGCTTGCTTCACGACAGGGGCACCTGCAAGTGCCAGGAATACCAAGGCGGGATCGATCGCCTTTATGGCCGCAATGACATCCGCTGCCTGTCGCGTATCGTTGGCGATGGTGTTGTAAAGCGCCCCATGTGGCTTGACGTATCGCACCGATGTTCCGGCCGCCCGGGCGAGACCCTGCAATGCACCGATCTGATAGATCGTATCGCCGACGAGCTCATCACTCGACGGATCCATGTTGCGGCGACCAAAGCCAGCGAGATCGCGATAGCCGACATGTGCACCGACCACCACTCCGCGGTGGGCCGCTTCCCGCAAAACGCTCAATATACCGGCGGGATCGCCGGCGTGGAAACCGCAAGCGATGTTGGCGCTTGTGACGATCTGAAGCACGGCGGCATCGTCGCCCATTCTCCACGGTCCGAAACTTTCGCCGAGGTCGCTGTTAAGGTCGATACTTGCCATGTCGCACACCATTGGAGAATGAGGATTCGAGATTATTGGTCTATAACTTCTCAGGGATCAACGTCGACAAATATGATCTGACCTGCGGGCGTGGAGAGCCCGGTTGCAACGGATGTCCCGAGTTCCAAGCTCTCGAAGAGCCAGCCTCATCGAAGCCCGCTTAGCCCGCGACGTCTCGGCGCCGGTTATGTCCTTGAGGAACCGGACCCGCCTGGAGATCAGACAGCGAGGAGGCGTCCGACCCAATAGCCGACCTGGTGCTTGAAATAATCAGCCTGCTCTGTGGTTTCCCGCCAAGCCATACGGCTGTACAGCCCTCGGCACGCGATCTGGTCGACCACAGAGAGGAAAGCTATGAGGCCAACGATGAAAATCAAACCGCGCATGCCCAGACATTAGCAGAGCAGCATTTAGAAACCTCTAACGCATCCCGCAGCACGGCTTTCCCGCTCGCGTTCGCACTCAATGAAGTTGATGATCCAAGTCGAGGCAATTCAACGATCGGCCGAAAGGATTGACTTGAGCAATTGAGTGCTTCCGAAGACCTCGCCGTCAGTCCGGCAAGGTAAGTCTAATCGGTGAGGTTCGGATTCGCGGGGCAGCGGCCAAACCCCACCCTCCCTGGACTATCCGTTCTTCGATGACAGATGAGAGAGTATGTCGTGCTCGAAAAAAGAGAAAATCAGACCAAAGTCGTGCAGGCCCGCGACAGCCGATGTTGGATGTTGATCGCGTCATCCTCATAAGACCTTCATAACGGACGCCTTATACATACCATGGAAATTCCGGTTTCCGATTCTTTTTCCCTTGAAGAGTGGCCCATTCTTCGAGGGCCGTCGTATCGGCGCATGAATGTGAACAAAGATCGGTCTCCGACTCTCGAGGCGACGACCGACATGACGCGCTCCCGTCCACACCTTCGCTACAAGGTCGTATGCGTGGCGGCTGGCGACTTCTGCTCGTTTATCGATGACGCGCATGGCCATCGTAAGCACGCCAGTGATGTCTCAGAGGACCGCGGCGTATCTGGCACGTTTGAGCCGAAGTGCCGTTTGGACCGGTGCAGTCACCACCTCATAGAACCGGAACGCACCGTTAGGCATCCCGCCATCGTCCCAGAGGCGAAGATACCGAGATCCGCCACCTCACCCGGTAAGCAAACCTGACACAGACAGGCCAGCCTCAACCAGACGAGCGTATCCGCTGTGACCAAGGACCGAAAGTGCGACCAAAAGCAGGCAGGCAAGCCCTATAAAGGCAGTAACGCCAATTGCCTTTGACTGTTTGTGTTCCATACCGGTCAATATGGGAATAGCGTCACACAACGCCAGTGCGACGTCTGGACGCGCTTTGCAGCATGCGGGACCATCCGGTTGGCCGACCATCGGGTCCGACGACAAAATGGAAGTCGCCTTGATTTGGATCAACGACATCATCTACGGCGTTCAGATAGCCTCCACAGAACTTGGTCCCAGGGACCGACCTATCGACAAGGAGGCATACAGGATGGATCAATCGGTCACTCGCCAAAGAACATCGTCAATGTCCCCGGTGAAATGTCCACCGATCACCGCCGTTGGCAGAGGTGGTGCCGACATCTTGCTCGAGCGGGCGGACGACGACCACTGGATCGTGACGATGCTTTCTCGTACAGCGCTCGAATGGGCGACAAGTGAACTCTGCTGTCCTCTTCGTGCCTGCTTCGCCGGAAGCATGAAACTGGACATCCTGAGCACCAACCGGCTGTTGAAACAGGCAAACAGTCAGGGATTCAGGACGGAATTTATCGGTCTAGGTGGTAGAGACGTCTTTTGACGCTGCTCGAGGTCGGCGGGCGGCCTTGAAGACGAAACGCGGCGACAAAGCCGATCCCGAAGATCGACGAATTGAGAGGCATCGCGCTCGGTCACCATAAGCAAACCTCATATGGGCATGACGGCTACTTATTTGCGAGGCGGAAGGCAACTGGCTATGCCCATTTTTTAAACCCGGACCTCGCTTGACACTTTTTTAGCCCCTCCATATGGTTTTGAACCAAACGGTAAAAAAAGGGGAACAATCATGACAAAAGACCTTCTCATGTCACGTCGCGCGCTCATGGCCTCAGGCATTGCACTTGGCGTCAGCGGGCTGGCCCCGATCGCGCGCGCTGCTGCCCCATTGAAGGTGGCGGGCATCCATGCCTCGCCCGTCGAGAACGCCTGGAATTCTTGTCTTCACAAGGCCTTGCAGGACGCCGCCAAGGAGGGCGTAATTGAATATGTATTTTCAGAAGGTGTTTCCGGGACCGACTATCCCCGCGCCATGCGCGAATATGCCGAGCAAGGAAACAAGCTGATTATCGGCGAAGCCTATGCCGTCGAAAAGGAAGCGCGCCAGGTGGCGGCCGATTACCCCGACACCGCGTTTGTTCTCGGATCGAGCGGCAAGGAAGAAGGCAGCAATTTCGGCGTCTTCGGCACCTGGAATTACGACGGCGCCTATCTCGCGGGGATGCTGGCAGGCAAGATGACCAAGTCGAACATGGTCGGCTCCGTTGGCGCCATGCCTATTCCCGAGGTCAACATGCTGATCAACGCCTTCGCCGAAGGTGTCAAGTCGGTCAATCCCGACTGCAAGCATCTCGTGGCCTTCATTGGCACGTTCTTCGATCCGCCGAAGGCGCGCGAGGCAGGCCTTGCCCAGATCGATGCTGGTGCCGACATCCTGTTTGGCGAGCGCATCGGAACTGCCGATGCGGCCAAGGAACGCAAGATCAAGGCTGTCGGATCATTGATCGACTATACCCCACGCTATCCCGACACCGTCTTTGCAAATGCCCTGTGGGGTTTCAGGCCCATTCTGAACGCGGCGATTGCCGATGTCGCTGCGGGCAAGCCCGTCGGCCGCAACTACACCGCCTTCGGGCTGATGAAGGAAGGTGGAAGCGACATCGTCTTTGTGAAGGGCGTGGCGCCCGCAGACGCGGAAGCGGCCATGGAAGCCAAGCGCGCCGACATCAAGGCCGGCAAGTTCGAGGTGCCGCAGAACATGGAACAGCCAAAGTAAGTTCGGCCGATTCATGCCCGGCAAACGGCCAGTCGACGCCACCGACGTTTCGGAACTGATCCGTTCCGGCCAACTGACTGCAACGGAGGCGATGCGGCAGTCTCTGGCCGCTGCCACCCGGCTTTCCAGTCTTGGTGCCATTACTCATCTTGATGGCCCAATGGGGATGGCGACCGCCCAGGCAGCCGACGACGAGCGTCGGGCCGCCCCGACGCGTTTCTCGGCGCGTGCGTTTGGTGGTGTGCCGACGCTTGCCAAGGATCTTGGCGGCCCGTTCAAGGGTCTGCCGGTTGCAGCCGGTTCGCGCCTTTTCAAGCGAGATTCCGGCAATGCCGATTCCGAGCTTGCAGCCCGGTTTCGCGCGGCTGGCTTTTGCCTGTTTGGCCTGACCACGAGCCCCGAACTCGGCCTGTCGCTTGCAAGTGAGCCGGCAATTGGGCCGGTCTGTCGTAATCCGCATGACCCATCCCGAACCGCTGGCGGTTCATCGGGTGGTGCGGCCGCAGCTGTCGCCGCCGGCATCGTTTCAATAGCACATGCGACCGACGCTGGCGGCTCCATTCGCGTTCCCGCCGCCTGCTGCGGCCTGGTTGGGCTGAAGCCCAGCCGGGGCGCCATGCCAGCAGGTCCTTCGTTCGGCAATCACCTCGGTGGCATCGCAAGCGAATTCGTCGTGGCACGCTCAGTCCGGGACACGCAGCTCGCTCTGATCTCGTTGAGCGGTAAAGCGCGTGGCCCATTTCCTGATGTGGCCATGGAGGCATCTTCTTCGTCCCGCCTGAAGATCGGCCTCCTGATGGATACCGGTGCGCGGTTTCCAACCGCCGCCGACCGGCTGGATGCAGTCGAGGCGGCGGCGACTGCGCTCGAGACAGACGGCCACGAGATCGTCCGACTTGAGTGGAGCGATTTTGAAACCGCCGCAGGATATAGCGCGCGTGTTTTCGAGGACATTGTCGCCGTCAACCTGTTCAATCTGGCAGAGGACCTTGGGCTCGACCTGGCAATGGCCGAGCGCCTGACACAGGCAGTCGCCGAACAGGGCAGCGCGATGCCTGCCGCCGCCCTTTGGGCATCGCTGAACAGGGCTGTTCTCGTCAGCCATCATATGTGGGGTCTCTTCGACAGGGTTGATTGCGTTCTGTCCCCAATGCTGTCGTCGGCACCCCTTGCCGTCGGCTCGTTCCCATCCGATCATGCCGACACCGAGCTGCATTTCGATCGCATGGCTGCCTTCGCGCCGCTCGCGCCACTCGCCAATGTCTCGGGGGTTCCTGCCTTGACGCTTCCTTTCGGATCAGATGCTGCCGGCTTGCCGCTGCCGATCCAGCTGATGGCACCAATCGGCCGCGATCTGCAGCTCCTGTCGCTCGCCTTGCGACTGGAAGCCGAAGGCCGTTGGCAACATCCCTTCGAAATCGCGGGCGCGCCCGCATGACCACCGTGCTCGATATTTCCCGTGTCTCGAAGCGGTTCGGCGACAACCTTGCCAACGATGATATTTCGCTGTCACTCAAGGAAGGAGAGATTATCGCACTCCTTGGCGAAAACGGTGCCGGCAAGACAACGTTGATGAGCATCCTCTTCGGTCACTATGTGCCTGACTCCGGTCGCATAATGATCCATGGCCGCGAGCTGTCGCCGGGCAGGCCCCGCGAGGCAATCCGGGCTGGCGTTGGCATGGTGCACCAGCATTTCTCGCTCGCGGCAAATCTCACGGTCATCGAGAACATCATGACCGGGACGCAAAAACTCTGGGCGTCGCGCTCGAACACGAACGCCGCGCGCAGGAAGCTCCTTTCGATTTCGGATCGTTTCGGGCTCAAGGTCGACCCTGACGCACGTCTCGGTGATCTGTCGGTCGGGGAGCAACAACGCGTCGAGCTTCTCAAGGCGCTCTTCAACGACGCTCGAATCCTGATCCTCGACGAGCCAACCGCCGTTCTCACCAATATCGAGGCCGAACGGCTGTTCTCGACGTTGAAGGAGATGGCCCGCCAGGGATTGTCGGTGATCTTTATCTCCCACAAGCTGGATGAGGTCATGGCCGCCGCCGACAGGATTGTCGTGCTGCGCGGGGGCAAGATGGTCGCCGAGCGTCTTCAGTCGGAAACCAGCAAGGCCGAACTCGCTGAACTGATGGTCGGTCACCGGGTCAGCCGCCCCGTACGCGAACCGTCGACACCCGGCACCGTTGTCCTGGAAGGCGTTGGGATCACCGCCAGGATTGGCGGGGTCGACAGGCTGAAGAGCATCAACTTCCACCTCAGTGAAGGCGAGGTGCTCGGTATCATCGGCGTTTCCGGAAACGGGCAGGCGCCCTTGGCAGCCTTGTTGTCCGGCATGCTGTCGCGCACGGCGGGTGATCTCGTCCTGTTCGGAAAAAATGTCGGCAATCTCGACGTGGCGGACGTCGTCGCAGCTGACATCGGCCGCATTCCCGAAGACCGAAACAAGGAAGGGGCGATCGGCGAAATGGCAATATGGGAAAACGTCGTGCTCGAGCGTCTTCCCGCCTTCTCCCGGGCCGGAATGGTCGACCGCAAGGCAGGCATGACGTTTGCCCGGGAGATCATTGATGCCTTCGACGTGAGAGGTGGTGCGCCGCGCAGCCGTACCCGCCTCCTGTCCGGTGGGAACATGCAAAAGCTTATCCTCGGCAGGAATCTGCAGCAGCGCCCCCGTATTCTGATCGCCGCGCAGCCGGCACGCGGTCTCGACGAGGGCGCTGTGGCCGCCGTCCACGCCCGGATCCTGGACGCCCGCAGGCAGGGCACGGCGGTTTTGTTGATCTCCGAGGATCTTGATGAAGTGATCGCGCTTGCGGACCGGATCCAGGCGATCGTCGGTGGCAGCCTGTCGCCGCCTGTCGACTCGGGAGACATCGATGCACGCCGGCTTGGCCTGATGATGGCGGGCGACTGGAGTGAGACCCCCACGGAGATCAGACATGCGCCTTGAACGCCGCGAGCATCGGCCGGTCTATCTCCTGGTCGGTTCGCCGATCGCTGCCGTCGTCTCAGCACTTCTGCTTGCCGGCATTCTGATCGCAATCGCCGGCGCGCCAGTCCTGGAGGCCTATCGCCGCATCCTGATTGGCGCCTTCGGCTCACGTCTCTCGGCGACCGAGACCTTGACCCGGGCGACGCCCCTTATCCTGACCGGTCTTGCAGCCGCGACGGCCTTTAGGGCAAGGCTTTGGAATATCGGCGCGGAAGGCCAGTTCTACGTCGGCGCTATCGCAGTCGCCGCCTGCGGCTCCAAACTGCTGGCTGGCCTGCCGGGCCCGATCCTCATTCCATCCTTGCTATTGATCGGTGCTGTCGCGGGCATGGTGCTGATCCTCGTCCCGCTGTGGCTCAGATTGCGCTTCTCTGTTGACGAGGTGGTGACCAGTCTCCTGGTCAACTTCATCGCGCTGCTTTTTGTCTCCATGCTGATCAACGGTGTGCTGAAGGATCCAATGGCCTTTGGGTGGCCACAGTCGCAGTCCGTGGTCGACGATGCCATGCTGCCGAAGCTGGTTGCCCGCTCGCGCCTCCATATCGGCCTCCTGATTGCGATCGTCCTTGCGGTCATCATTCATTTCCTGCAGACGAGGACGGTCTTTGGCATGCAGTCACGCGCTGCTGGCCTCAGTCCGCAGGGCGCGGCGTTTGCCGGCGTGCCTCTGACGCGGACCCTGGTCAAGGTTGCCTGTCTTTCCGGAGGACTTGCGGGACTTGCCGGCGCGATCGAAGTCCTCGGCGTCAAGGGCTATGTCACCACGGATCTGTCCCCTGGCTTCGGCTATTCCGGTATCGTCGTCGCCATGCTCGCCAACCTGAACCCGCTCGGTGTCGTGCTTGCGGCGCTGTTCACGGCAACCATGTTCGTCGGTGCCGACGGCATGAGCCGCAGCCTGGCCATACCGACCTACATCGCTGACGTAACCGTAGCGCTGTCGCTCCTGACGATGCTCGTTGCCCTGTTCTTCACCCAATACAGGATCCGGCGATGAACATTATTGTCGACATCATCTCATCGGCCGGCCTGTGGGCGGCAATCCTTCGCATTGCCACACCCCTGATCTTTGGCACCCTTGGCGCCCTTCTGTCAGAACGCGCCGGCGTTCTCAACCTCGGCATCGAGGGCATCATGACCTTCGGCGCGATGATCGGGTGGCTTGCGGTCTATCACGACGCCGACCTTTGGACCGGTCTCTTTGTGGCCGCACTGGCAGGCATGGTGTTCGGTTTCCTGCACGCCGTGATGACTGTTACGCTCGGCCTGTCCCAGCATGTCTCCGGTCTTGGCGTGACGCTGTTTGCCTCAAGCTTCAGTTACTATATTTTCCGTCTGATCGTACCTGTGGCCGGCACACCGCCAACGATCGTCCCCTTCCAGCCAATCAGCATCCCTGGCCTTTCCACCATGCCATTTGTTGGACCGGCCTTTTTCACGCAAACAGCGCCAACCTATCTCGCCATCCTCACCGCGCTCCTTCTTGCCTACGTCGTCTTTCACACGCCACTTGGTCTTGCGCTTCGCATGACCGGTGAAAACCCGCATGCAGCAGAAGCCCAGGGCGTCGATCCGATCCGGATACGCTATGGTGCGGTGATCGTCGGCAGCGCGTTAATGGGCATGGGCGGCGCGTTCCTGACGCTGTCAGCCTTCAACAGCTTCTTCCCGACCATGGTCCAGGGTCGTGGGTGGATCTGCATTGCGCTTGTCGTCTTCGCATCCTGGAGACCCGGGCGTGCACTTTTTGGAGCGCTTCTCTTCGCCTTCTTTGACGCCTTCCAGCTTCGCCTGCAGACCGTCGTCCAGGGCATTCCCTATCAGATTTTTCTGATGACCCCGTATATCCTGTCGATCCTGGCGCTTGCCGTCATGGCACGCCGTGCGCGCGTTCCTCAGGCCCTGATGCAATCTTATCGCCGTGGCGAACGGTAAAAGGAGACCCAATGTTCGAGCTGATCATCAGAAAAGCGAACCTTCCCGATGGCCGCAACGGGATCGACATTGCGGTGGAGAACGGAAAGATTGCTGCGATCGAGCAGCAGATCGAGGCTTCTGCCGGAACGGAAATCGATGCAACCGGGCGGCTCGTAACACCTCCCTTCGTTGATCCCCATTTCCACATGGATGCCACGCTGTCACTCGGCCTGCCGCGAATGAACATCTCGGGCACGCTTCTCGAAGGCATCTCGCTCTGGGGTGAGCTTCGTCCGTCATTGACACAGGAGGCGCTGGTCGGTCGCGCCCTGCGCTACTGCGACCTTGCCGTAAGCCAAGGCCTTCTTTCCATCAGAAGCCACGTCGATACGTCCGATCCACGTCTCATAACCGCCGAGGCTCTGATCGAGGTTCGAAAACGGGTAAAGCCCTACATCGACTTGCAACTCGTTGCCTTTCCGCAGGATGGCTATTACCGGGCGGAAGGCGGTGTCGACTCGCTGAAGCGTGCCCTCGACATGGGGATCGACATTGTCGGCGGTATTCCGCATTTCGAGCGAACGATGGAAGACGGGCGCGCGTCTGTCGAGGCGCTGTGCAGGATCGCCGCTGATCGCGGACTTCCGGTCGACATGCATTGCGACGAGACGGACGATCCGATGTCGCGTCACATTGAAACGCTGGCGGCCCAGACAGTGCGTTTCGGGCTCCAGGGACGTGTTGCCGGTTCCCACCTCACCTCGATGCATTCGATGGACAACTACTATGTCTCGAAGCTCATCCCGCTGATGGCCGAAGCTGAAATCAATGTCATCCCCAACCCCCTGATCAACATCATGCTACAGGGCAGGCACGATACCTATCCCAAGCGCCGCGGCATGACACGCGTGCGTGAACTGATGGATGCCGGGCTTAACGTCTCCTTCGGGCACGACTGCGTCATGGATCCCTGGTATTCGATGGGCTCAGGCGACATGCTGGAAGTCGGACATATGGCGATCCATGTGGCGCAGATGGCCGGGATCGATGACAAGAGAAAGATCTTCGACGCCCTTACAGTGAACTCTGCAAAGACGATGGGTCTCGAAGGTTATGGGATGATGAAAGGCTGCAACGCGGACTTTGTTGTCCTGCAGGCAGCCGACCCGATTGAGGCATTGCGGCTCAAGCCGACACGGCTTTGCGTCGTCCGCCGGGGCAGGATTATCGCTCAATCAAAGCCACGGATCGCCGAGTTGTCTCTCGATGGCCGGCCCACGACGATCGATAGCGGTCTAGATTACGTGCCAATGACGCCGTCGTGAGGGCCAAAATGCGCTCCTGCCCCGCGCCGCTCAAGACCCGATAAACTGACCATCGTTCAAGGAGGGAAGTCCATGGATATCAGAATGGTCATGTGTGTCTTTGGTGTGGAGCGCTGGAACCAGGACTTCCGCGGGCCATGAAGGAACAGTGACGACGCCTTCGGAGGCACGTTCACTCGTCGCTCCCTCTATTGCGCTAGATGAGCGCTCGAAGTGCGTTCAGGACAACCTCAATGTCAATTGCCTCCTGTATCAGTGCGCCTGGACCGGAGGCAAAAAGCCGACGCCGGCGACTATCATCGCAATGATGGATAGACGATCCCGACCCCAACGCAAAAAGCCCAGAGCCCGGGAACAGGCGGTGGCGGAGCCGGCGACGAGAGCTTCAACCTCACCCGGTCCCTCACGCCGAGGTGCCGCGCAGCGTACAGCCGGCTGCCAGCATGGCGTCGATCGCGCGAGAGGGCGGTGGTTTAACGCATGGAGGCTAGTGGATCGTGATGGCAGTCGAGGACGTGACAAGCGTTGCCGCGAGGCCCGGGTATCGCTCAATCAAAATGGAAGCCAGCTCTTCCTGCGTTCGGTGGCCCTGGTTGAACAGGTCAATCGCTGCACCACAGAGTGTCTCCGAGGCCCGCAGGTCGGGTGCCGCTTGAAAGTGCTTGTACCAAGTCTGAACGGAACGTGAGAGCAATGCCATTTCTGCGTCAAGGATCGGTCTGAAAATCATGCCCGCCTCCCGGTTCTAAGAAACAGGGCGGATAGTAGTGACCTGACATCAAAGGTCAATGCGTATATTAGAAATCAATAAATGATATGATACGGCATCACACATTTGTCGTTTCAAAATGTCGAACTTCTGCAGTCTAGACAAGGAGTTCACGTCAAGCGTCGAAATTTCGCGTGCGACCTAAAACCGCAAGGAGGTGACGTGTTGGATCGGCACGGCGCCATGCCTTCGCGCGGAAATCATTGAAAAAATTATAAGTCGATCTGCGTCGCTGCCCGGCCGGTGACGTCATTCATGTAAATGGCGTAAAAAAGATGCGGGGAAGCATGGGATGGCGGGACGGCATCCGGCTTCAGAGAACCTATCTCCCACCAATCCCTGTGCTTCTGGAGCAGCGACCAGGCGTGCAATCTCTCTTCGTGCCAGGTGTCGTTGTCCGGCAATTCCTGGAATTTGCCGTCGAGGATCACGCTTCTCCAGCTGCCCTTTAATTGCCGTTCCTCGACTTGCAGACAAACTCGCGGGTTTTCGCGCATCCACTCGACCTTGCGCCCCGGCATCGAAAAGCTGTAGGCGACCCTGGCATCGAAAACGAAGTACACTGGCACAATATAAGGCTGTCCCTCGTTGCAACATGCCAGGTGGCCATAGTGCCCGGCATTCAGCATCTCCACACATTCATGATGCGTCATAGTCCTGATTGCCATTGTCATTGTCTCCACCCCTATCTTCCAGGGCGACCCTCGGCGGATCGCTGCAGATGAAACTCCCGTCGGGTAAGATCGCCGCCCGGCCGGTCGAAAAGAACGCTGAAGATCGTTGCAATCATTACCGCGATGACCAGCAGCAAGGCATGTTCGAACACCATCCAGCGGAACCATCTGTAGCAGTGCTCGGTACGCATCCTCTGCTCCTGGGCGGCGACAATTTGATCATTGCGGCGGGTTCGTCAGCACGCGACAGATAAGATCCGACGGATTTGCCTTTGATGCATTGCGCTTGATCAAACATCGGAGACTTGGCTCTCCATGCGAACGCTGAAAAGAGTGGTGAACGCGGCCCGAGATGAGACGACGACGACAGAAAGCTGGATGACGGCATATCGGAATAACCGAAACAACAGTGTCCTAGTTTGATGGGGATCAAAGCAGCGCGCCGGTCGGCGTGCTTTGATAGCATTGCTCAATGTCGAGCAAGACAACGAGATCCAGTCGGGATCTGCTTGACAAACAGGAGATGGCCATGCCCGACACATTCCCCGTGAAGACCGAACAGAAAACCATGACGCCAGCTCAGAGCGGGATCTGGCCACCTTTCGAGTCACTTCGTTCGGAAATCGACCGACTGTTCGAGGATTTCGGACCGTCTTGGCGCGCCGCACGGCGCCCGATGCTCCCCCGCGGCTTCGGGACCCAGAATGGCTTGGTCATGTCGCCAGCTGTCGATGTGGTGGAAAAGAACGATGCATTTGAAATTACCGCAGAGGTTCCGGGGCTCGACGAAAAGAACATCGAAGTGAAGCTCGCGAACGGCATATTGACCATACGGGGCGAGAAGAGCGAAGAGACAGAAGAAAAAGACAAGGCCTATCATGTTTCCGAGCGCCACTATGGCGCCTTTCAGCGCTCGTTTCAGCTTCCCGACTACGTCGATGTCGACGCCGTGAACGCGTCTTTTGCAAAAGGCGTCCTGAAAGTGGTCCTTCCAAAAACGTCCAACGCCAAAAAGAATGATCGGAAGATAGAGATTACAGCGGGATAGACGTCGGGGAACCTGACGGCCTAACCTAGTCTGAAAGACGCGCCGCAGCGTCGAACGACTGCGATCGCGTGGGTCACGTTCAGGACCTTACTCAGCCCCGCCCAGTTCGGGGCTTTTTTCGCGGAACACACGCTCCTCGAACGTGGTCTGTACGGCGGTCGCGATGCCGGAAACCTCCTTCTCTAAAATTGCCGCTCACTTTGATTGAACGCAATGTAGACCGGATCAGGAGCTCTATTCTGACCGTGCGGTTAATGCGCCGGTCGGAGGGCAAAATGGGCGGGATTGGTTGGCGGGATCCGATCATGGTGACACTCGGAACCGTGATATTCGCGAGCCCGTGGGTCTTGCCGTCAAGTTTCGGGGATCCGTTGGCTGGCGATGCAACAGCGTGGGCACTCGTCCTCACGGGCGCAGTGACGACGGGAACGGCAGTCGTCGGCATCGTGCTTCCGGAAAGATGGGAGGCCTTGATCGAATTCGCACTCGGCGGCTGGGTCATAATCTTGCCGTGGGTCATGCTCCCGCTTCACGAGTCGACCGCAGTCACCTGGGCGGCCGTCATCATCGGCAGTATCATCGTCGTCATTTCCGCCGTCCCGGCATTCCTAGAGGCGGAACCCAAGCGGAGGATTGAAATGGTCATGATCAATCATGGATCACGTACGACAGAAGCCCTGCTTTCAGCAGCGGGATGCCTATCAAAGGGAGATGACAGAATGGGTGTTAGGGTGCTTCCGAAGTCAGACTGGTCGGCCTACTTTTCGGAACTTCATAAAGAGGTCGAAGGAAAAGAAATCAAAATTGAAGTAATCGGCGAAACGCTTGGCGATCAGGTGCTTATAAGGTCTTCAACGCTCATCGGAGCAACGTACGAGCCAAAAGAGGATGCTCTCGAAATCTCGGTCAAAGGCATGACCCATGTTGTCGACCGTCCGCAGAAGATCTCCGTACTCGACGAAAATGGAACGGTATGCGCGATCGACGTGATTGATATCGGGGCCAGGCACCAGCTCATGACATTTGCGTAGTCGTGGGCGCGGTTTTTCACATCCTGCCGGGGATGCGTAAAACAGGCGGCCCAATCCGCACGATTGCCAGCGGCTCAATTCTCAAGGGCATCTCGAAGAGCGGGAGATGCGATCCGATAAGATTGACGCGATGCCGCGGAAGCTCTCGGGCTCCATCAAAGATGGGACGTGGCCACCAGGCGTTTTTGGTCCTGTTGCCCGTTCTTCTTTTGCCGTGGGAATTCTGCCGCTCGAGGTTCAGCGCCGGATCGGCAATGGCCAACGCAGGGAACTGGCCTCAATACAATCCTGTACTTCGTACTGGCCTATCTGGCGCTCGCGCCCACCGAAGGCGGGATCAAGCTTGTCCTGAATGTTTATCGTCGCTGGATCGGTGAGGTGGCGATCCGTTGGCTTCGAATGGTGGTCATCGAGCAAGGGAGAACAACCCCGAGGATCCGGCGACCCTGGCCGAAGGCGTCGAAATGTCGATTGTGCTTGCCGAAGCCGAACCGGTCGGTGGATATGTGGGTCCGGCATTTCAGAACCTATCCTGAAGGCAGGCATTCTCCTTGCGGTTGGCGGATCGCGGGCCTCAACAAGGTTCCGATCCCTGGCGCGCTTTTGATTGGTATCGCGATCTGCGGGTCACCCAGGTGAAATACGGATTGATCCCGATGCGAGCGCTCTTGGTCCAAAGCCAACTAAGCGCCGCTCAGGACTAAAGCCGGAGCAGACGCCGACAAAGGGCAACAGGAAAACGAGGACGCTTCACTCAGGCTAGACGATCGTTCGCGCGGCAATATCATCCAGCGTCGCATCAGTCTGATCGCGGATGCTTTGTGCAGCCTGCGACGTCATGGTCGAGGCGATCATGAGAATGTCGCTCGCTTCAGTCGCGAAATCGATTTTTGCTACCCGGACAAAATCGCCGATGACATCAAGGGCATCGTTGTACTCCGCGCTGTCAGCTAGGGCGCCAATCAATTTTGCCTGCTGCTGCGAACGTCGAAAGAAAAAATCGATGGCCGCCATCTGCGCCTGGAAGGTCGCATTCAGCACCTGATACTGAAAATCGACGCCCGCCCCCAGGATTTTCTCTGCGGCGGTAACGCCCGGAAGGTTCGGACGCATGGAGAAGCCAAGATCGTTGTTCGGAGTCATATCTTCTTCCTTCGCTGTTAGGCGTCTATTCAGTCAGCGTTAAACGAGTACGGGGATCTGTGGACGAGAGAGAACCTTGTTCGTAAGACTGCCGAGCAGAAGTCCGGCCACCCCTCCGCGGCCGTGCGATGCGATCAGGTCACATCCGTTGACCAGGGCCGTTTTGACTATGGCTTCATGCACCTGATCGCTTCGCTCCTTGACCGTGTAGCTTGCTATCCCCTGATCCCGTGCCCGCCGTTCGGCCGCGGCCAGGAACGTGACCGCTTGATGATCTGACGATGGTTCATAGTCCTCTCGGTTCGCGGTCAGCTTGTCGGTGTCTAGCGTGAAAATCCGAAAAGGCTCGACCACGTGGACGAAAACGACTGACGCGTTTGCGTCTCTGGCAAAGGACACCGCGCTCTGGTCGGCCTGGTCCGCTAGCTTTGAACCGTCCGTCGGCACAAGAGTTTTTGTAAACATGAGGCACATCCTTCCGCCACCAAAGTAACGACACGGTGGCAACGATCCTTGATCCTCATCAATCTGGTAGAAGCTTGGCGTCGTTTGTCATCCTGGGTGATGCTTTCACGGCCTGCCAACACTCCACGCATGCGAGACGTCACTCCCTTGATCTCAGTCCATGCATGTGTCGCAGAAACGAGGAGTGTATCGACTGGCGTGCTTCCGCGCAAAAGTAGGGCGCAGAATTCCTTGCAGAGAGTTCGGGTCAGGAGAGGCAAAAGATGCTGGTCGAAACCGAAATGACGTCGTGCCGTGAAAGCGTCCTGCACGGGCTTGGAGGCTGCAAAGTCATGCATGCCAATCGGATCATCCGAGCTCTCCAAGCAGGACTAATGTACGATATCGTACCCACTTAGCCCGGGCCTTTACGAAGTCCTTAAAACGCAGTCAAGTCAGGTGATCACTGGTATCTCGGTGGCGACCAGGCTGACTCGGAATATGGGCAGATTCACATGAACAGTGTCCAACACGGGTGGTTGCTTCTTCAAGTGAAGTGTCCCTCACTTCGATCGGTGCCCAAGGCGCGCAGCGACATCCGCGAACTCTGCGAGGACTACAGCCTCCTCATCCGCCACATTGACCTTCTTCGTCGTAACAATACTCATGTTTCGCTGATAGCCGAGTATGAAGAGCTTGCTCGCTTCGTTGAGGACGATGTCGCCAAGCATCTCGGAATAGCCGACAAATGCGCGCCAAACAGTACCTGGCCGCAATTTCTCGTTCTTTCCCGAGTATCGGCCGCGGCTATGTGGGTGCGCAAGCTCCGATTTGCTTCGAAGGAACCCGCGACCTCCAACAAGATCCAAAAGGAGCGACGCAGGATTGACCGCTGACCTGGTTCCCAAGCCTTTCGGACAGCGGATGCGTGTGGTGGCGGTCGGCTCGGAGCAAGCCGCGCGCCAGGCGATTGTGTGGCTGCACTGAAATAGCAAACGCAGCGGGGAGCCCGTGTTGGCTCAACCCGCCGCGCGCACCACCGTCGCTGGAAGAGGGCAGCGCCGGGTGATACCGATGTTTGGTGAGTTGCCGGCCCAAACTCGCGCGGACTAGCGCAGACCTAGACGTGGTGATGCTGGCGGGCGATTTCCAGAGGCGCATCGAACCAACGTGGGCGGACAAGCACATAGCCGAAGGCAAAGTTTACGGTCGCCGACTAGAATTTTGGGTCGAATGATTTATTTGATTGCCAGCTAATATTCGCTTCAGTAGCGTCTTCGTCGGGAGGACCACCATGCAACACATTGATTCGACTGCTGCTGAGCCGATCGCAGCAATGAAAGTTTGGAGCGTCGCTGAGTTTTGCTTACTCCATCGCCTGGACGACAAGGAAGAAGCGAAGCTCCTTGCCCTGTTTGGCCAGTTCGCCTCTACCAGCGAACTCGTCCACAATGTGACGCGCCGCATGCGGTCAAGATAGGAATACGGCCCTGGCCTCTGGCAGTCAGTGGCTACTCAACATCAAGCTCGGAAACGACGAGTCGAACGCCGACATTATTGGGCCTCTGCGGTAGAGTGGCAGGACAGATGTGTCTTCGGTGCTCGCTTTCTTCGCCATTCGTCGCTGAAAGATCCGATGTGCAAGCGACCGCCGATGCCCGGCAGCAACCGACGGCGTTTGGTCAGCGAACGGTCGAAGTCTTTGGCTCAGGGAGGAGCGATTCGGTCAGTCGACCGAGCATCGCGCAAGCCTCCGCGTGCCGTTCAGGTTCCCGTCTACTCACCAGCCGAGAACCGCTGCCGATAAAGCGTGACGATGCGATCATAGTGGTCCTTCCCGGAGGGACCCAGGGTCAATCTGTCGGGACCGACCCATTGCATCATCGACATTTCGACGAGCAAGGCCGCAGATGATCGGTCGAAGGCCATCACCGCCCCCTCGCGTCGGGCCTCTAGGAGGAACCACAGGGCATTCGGCGGTAGATCCATTCCGGTGGGGCAATCCTATGCGGGCATCCAAACTCCGGAAGTTCGCTACTGGAGACAGGAACAAAGCTGTCACTGAATTGTTCGGAATTTTTCTAATTAAAGTCGGGATGAGTGCCGTGGCCACACTGACAAAGCCTGATAGGCTTGAGCTTTTTCCTTCAACGGATGCGGGTCTTTTTCACATCGTGGATGCGGGGCGCTTTGTTGGATCAATTGCTCGGGACGACCGCAATCGGACTTCCGGAAGGCCTTGGGCCTGGCGTCTTGTCGCATCCGATGGTACGACCCTCAATCTGACTGGCAGGTGCGTCGACCTCGATACTGCGCTCGCAGATGCAGAGCATGCCTACGTCACTCACCTCATCCAAATGACGAAGCACAAGAAAATTCAGAAGGTCGTCGACTCACGCTGATCGGTGCGCAGCCCTCCCCTGCCGACGTGCCGGCTTCGGCCGTCGATGTCAGGCTGTTGTTCATCGTGCTGCAGCATGGTCGCTCAATGCGGAGGGCAATCGGCGACCATGCCGTTTTCCTCATCTGTCGACAAAATTTGTTGAAACGACTCTTCTCTCCGTCCGCCGTCTCATCCTGATCGAGGAAAGCAAGCTTGCGTCGGTCGAATATCTCAGAGAAATCGCGCCATGAAATCTCCTCGGGACTTTCCTCGGGATCGCCGGTCCCGAGCAAACCTCCGTCTCTTCCTCCGTTGACGCGTGACGGTCGTCCGCTCCGTGTTTGCACCCAGTTGCGGATTTCATCGTGATTGGTGGTGGTCGTCGTTCACTCATTGGTAGGCTCGTGGCGGCTCCCTGGTTGAAACGTCGACCGAAAACCCGATCGAACATCAGCGCCCGCCGCGGAATAGCGTTTCGGCGGGCAGAGTTCCCGAACAGCACCGGCGAACCAGACGGAAGAACACCGCACGCACGAGAGCCGCCTTAAAATCCGGACTGTAAGCAGGATTATGGGATTCTATGCCGATCACATCGTTTCTTGAACCGCTCTATAGTTCCGACCACGGCGTCGGGTTGTGCTGAACCTCGTCCGACAAAGCGCTTAAGGAAGCGCCGTCGGTTAAGCTACGGCGCCAGCCAATCTCGATCTTCGTTTGGTACACCACTCTGGAGGAGCGCAGAGATGTCAACTTTGATTGCGATTGTTTATCCGACCGAAGCCAAGGCAGAGGAAGTTCGTCAGCGCTTGTTAGAAATGCAGAAGGAGTATCTCATCAAGATGGGAGACGCCGTCATCGCGACCAAGACCGACGGCGGCAAGGTCAAGCTGAGCCAGCTGGTCAATACCACGGCTGCGGGCGCCGCATCTGGTAGCTTCTGGGGCCTTCTGATCGGTGTGCTCTTCCTCAATCCACTCCTTGGAGTAGCGGTCGGTGCAGCATCCGGTGCTATTGGCGGGGCGTTGACAGATGTCGGAATCAATGACGATTTCATGAAACAGCTTTCCGCTAACCTTGACCCGGGCAACGCGGCGTTGTTCGTCCTCATCCAGGAGATGACGGAAGACAAGGTCCTAAAGCAGATATCGGCCTTCGGGGGTGTCGTTTTGAAGACCTCGCTTGATGAAACCAAGGAACATGTCTTGCGGGAGGCATTGCAGGGGGCGGCTACAGCCAGCTAGAGCCCGTCATGTTTTGACGGAGGCGTAGCCGGCGTTGAGAAGTAGTTGGCGCATTCTTCTGGCTTGTGGTGTCGGCAAGCAGCCCCAGATGTCGCCAAGTTTCCTCAATGTTTCGCACTTGGGCGCATCCAGTGCTTGATCTTGGCACACTCTCGTTGATGAAGACGAAGCCGCTTCGGATCGAAGCGCTCTGCCAGGCCTCCCAACGGGCTCTGCGCCGGGCAAATGTCGGCGCGGTCCTGCTCACTGGCGAATGGCGTTTTTTGATGGACGCCGCAGCCCGTGCGAAGGCAGCCTAGCCGTGATGCGAACTCGCCGGGACAGCACAACTGCAAAACTTGATCTGCGATGACCGACGGCGCGAGGAGTTGTGCCGCGCTCATGCATGGCGCCGCGATCAGCGGCAACAAGTCCGGCGCGGAAGGTAGGAAATGGGCCCAACTACCCTGCAGCGGCGAGAGTTGCCGATGTTGCATCTGACGGTTGAGAATCCCGGTCGGAAAGGCTAGATTGCTGGAGGGAGAACTCATTACCTTTCGGCTTGCGGTCTTTTAGACCGAGCATGCGGATCCTACGACCGCGTGACGTCTTTTATGCCCAGCAGATTACAAACCATTCGATTGCATCATTCCGACGTTACCCCGCCCATTCCATGGGCTAAGGAGGAAAGTACGAATGAAGTGCACTTTCCCGGAGCGCGACAGGCCTCGCGAGAACGTTCTGATGCTTGATCGCGAAGCGGAGAACGGAATATTGGTGGGCGGCCCAAGATCGTCCTTACCTTCCTATCATTTATCCACCGCCGGCCTTTGCCGGGGCGAGCAGTTTGATCTATGGCATGACAATTTCGCACCAATGCTGGATCTCGCTGATATCACTCCGGGAACGTCAACCTTCACCGGCCGGCAAAAGCTATGGGACCTCGGCAGCCTGGTGCTTGCCGAAATCAACACGGATAGCCACGCGTTCTCCAGCCTTCCGGGCCGTGTTCGACGTGATCCCGTCGATCACTGGACAATGACCGTCCTGTTGAAAGGGAAAATTCGCACTAAAACGAAGAGATACGCGTTCGGCGGCGGGCTCGGTGAGGTTCAGATCCATTCTCTCGGCCGCTCTTTTGAGGGCATGGTCGCCGAAGAGAGCAAAATGCTGATGCTCTTTGTGCCCAGGGACCTTTCTGTTGAGACTGCGGCGACGCTTAGTTCGGCGGAGTTTTCGACTCTCGCCACAGGAATGGGACGCCTGTTTTCGGATTATCTGGTGGATGTCGCTCGCCGCCTGCCCATGCTGGCGCAAGCCGATCTTCCAAGCCTCACTGCTGCTACCCGAGCCATGATTCTTGCTTGCGTTTCGCCATCCACTGGTCATGTGGAGGCGGCTGAGGGCCCCATTGCGAACTTGCTCCTCGAACGAGCCCGCCGATTGATTAACAACCAGCTGCTCGACCCGAGACTCGGCAGCGAGATGGTGCGCAAGGAACTTGGCGTTTCGCGAACGCGCCTCTACAACCTGTTCGAGCCGTTTGGCGGCGTCATGCACTACATCCAGCATCGTCGACTGCTCAGCGCTTACGCAGCATTGACAGATCCAAGCGATCGGCGTCTCATTTTTCAGATTGGCGAAGAGCGCGGATTCGGCGACGGCGCCGAGTTCGGCCGGGCGTTCAAGCGGACCTTCGGCTGCAGTCCGAGCGAGGTGAGGAATCGAGATGGCGGTGGCATTCGCGTGCGCTCCGACCTCGCGGACTGCCCCTCCGTGGAACGGTTAGGGGTTCTCCTGCGACGCTTACAGGGTTAGCCCGCGCGTCTTCTTATCACGCAGTCATCGAGCCTGCGCGATGTCGATGGTAATGGTAGCACACTGCGATAGGCCCTTGCCGGGACCAGCACGGTGCTGTTCTCAGCTCGGCTTCAATTTGCTTGCCTTTGGCCGCAAGTCGCACTTGTTCTTTTACCACTTGCACGGCGAGCCTCCCACCATTTTCTAGCGCACCATCCAGGAAGGATTTCGTCCCAGCGGAATGATCGAACAATGTAAGACAACGCTTACAGAATATCTGCAACGCAGAACGCATTTCGTCTTCAAGCTCTTCGCAAGGTCGCTCATACTCCACAAGCAAAGACTGATCTTCGCTTCCGGCTCGAAGCCTGTCGCGGAGCCTGACAGCGTCGCCATAGTTTTCTATGGCCTCATTCCACACGTGCGCGGGTGCGGAAATCGCTTCCGTCTATAAGGCTTTGGCACGCTCACTTTTATCCATGAGACGTCGACAAACATCATCCGACAAACCGGTGCCAGGCTGCTGTTCCTACCGGCCTATTCGCCTGACGTGTCTCGCAACGACCAACCGGAGCGTTTTGTCAGCCTTGTTTCAATCCAAGTCTGGAATAACTCGACATTCATTGGTGCGTTAAATGCGACAAGCTTTAGAGCCAGCGAATCGCCTAAAAAAATAGTCGAGCATTGGGAACCTGCCATGCCCCCGGGAGTTGGGCCCGGAAAATGCGAGCCTCACTGATCGGCGCGTGTTTTCACCCAGTGTCCAAACTCAGCCTCAGCCCCGCCTATGCGGGGCCTTTTTTTGGTCCTCACACCGTTACGGCAGTCACGTGCCTTTCGGATCCTGGAAGTTTTTCGGCCTTTTGGCTCTTGTGGAAACGGACATTGTCGGCAATGACGATGTCGCCCTTGGGTAGAGTTGGGACGAGTTGCTAACGATCCATGGCGCGACCATGGAATGCGATCTGAGGCCAGCGATAAACGTCTGCGTCATGGCTGGCTTGCGCCTTTCGATCCATGGACTTCTCGCCCGAGCGATTTCCGGACGAAGCTGCTCGCTTCCCATGAGATGCATTGCAGTCATGCTCACGTCCGGCCGGGCTGCCTCCAGAGGCGTTCACGAAGCTCCTCAAAGAGTTCCCTGATGTCATCCAGCGCGCGTTCATATCGGGATCTTTGGGGCACTACCCTGGCGCCACCAATTGCGAACGAAAGCGCGGCTGTTACGACAGCGACAGCGACGAGACTTGACACCGGGTAGAGCTTTACGGTTGCTTCCGTCTGTCTGGCAGCCTGGCGTGCGCTTCCCTTGGCCGCCTGCAAGGCCTCAGTTACCTGCTCGCGAAGACCTTCCAACTGCTTGCGCAAGGCGCCGAGCTCTTCCTCGGCATCGAAGTCTGAACCGGGCGGAATTCCGACCGATGCCGTGTTGGTATCGATGATACCGGTTGGCACGGGTTCACCAATCTTGGCGCTTTCTTGCCCGAGCGGCGAAGTCTCAGTTCGTTTGCGAGGTGGCATCTGCTTCTCCGTTATGAACGTCATCACAAACAACTGGAGCAGTTCTGGATTGAAACAAGCCACGACGGAAGCGTTCAGCCAAATCTGCAGGTGCAACCGCCCTCACTCTCGACGGATCACCAATCGAAGCCGCGAGGCCGGTTTCACTTGACATTGACATCCCGGCGTCGATTTGCATTAGTTATGTCTAAATTGCGTGACTTGGCTTAAACGAGCCTCGCGGAGACCATGGCGAGGCCCCGAGCATCGAGGGAATCATGGGCATATTTGACAATGTCATTTCCAGCTTGTCCGAGCTGGAGGCAAGCATTGCTGCAATCAATGCGAAGCCGCTTGAAGCAAGATCAGAACCAATATCGCGCACATCTGCAAAATCCCCTGCGCTGACGAAATCCAAGAGCGTCATACGCCATCGAGCAAAGAAGACGAAACCCGGGTCCAAAATTTTTCGTACCAACTAAATTTCATCACCCTGCGACCACGGGCTCGAATGCCGCCGCCCAGATGGGCATGGTTCCCATCATGTCCTATGGTCTGCTATTAGGCAGCTCGTGGCGCTGTTTTTGGTCGCTAGTCAGCAACATTGTCATCCCGGCGGCGACAGCAGCGATGAGTGCTACCGCGAGATATATTCCTTCAAAACTTTGGGTAGAAGTCTTTATTAGGCCGCCGAAGATGTTGCCCGAGGCGCCGCCGAGTCCCTGAAGCACGGTACATATACCCATGACTGTTACGGCGATACGTGGTCCGGCGCGATGCGAGACATACGCGGGGAGGAGACCGTAGATCGGATAAAAACCGAGCGAAAAAGACACGACAGAAATGACGGAGAGCTCCAACGGTGCTTGGATATGCATCAAAAGGCCGGCCAAAACAAAGCACAGATAACACACAAGCATCGCCAGTCGCGATCCAAATCGCGACGCTATACTGCCCAAGACAAACCCGGCCGCTATGCCAACGGTACCGATCGTCGCCCAGAGCAATGAGACAGTACCAACCGTATAACCTCGTTCCTCGCGCAGAAGCGGCGACAGATAGGTGAGATATGGGAACGGCATGACGCCGTTAATAAATCCCAGGACAAAGACGAGGAAAACCCACGGCACCATCGCACGCAGACTTGGCCGCCTCTCCGCGAAGCCATCGACTTGCGGGCCTTGAGCGAGACTTGAAAGCCCCGCTCGCTTGAATAGGATAGATGTGGTGATGGTCAACAAAACGGAAATCGCTCCGGTTATGTACCAGACAATTTGCCAACGGTCACTGCCGGCGAAGGCCGCCACCAGGGCGCTGTTTCCGAGTACCCCATAGGACGGTGCACTGGAAATCAGGCTCATGGCCAAGCCACGGCGCCTGATGCTCACGACCCGGGAGGCGAGATCGATCATTGGCACGAAAGTTGACGCTCCAGTCGAGCCGGCAATCATCAACAGACCTGCGAGGACATAAACATTCTCCGCAAGCGGGACAGTCGACAGTGACAACCCACAAAGGCCGACGGATCCCACCACCGTTCGGGCGGCACCGATACGATGAACGAGCCAGGTGCTGATCAATGCTGAGGCGACTGACGCAAGTTGGATAAGTCCGGTAACCGTGCCGACAAATGCGTAGTCGAATGCAAGGCTTCTGCGCATGTCGGGGATTATCTGCGGAAACAGGCTCAATCCGAAGCCATAACACGTGCCAACGCAAGCGATCATAACAGCGACCAGAAGCCCTTGGAGGTGATCGCTTGTCATGACAGGACCTCCGTCCGAAGCCAAAGCTCATACTATCTACGAAGACTGTTGATAGTCCAGAGAACGGGGACTGGTCGTCGCGGCAGAGACAATAGCCAAACGCAGGCGGCTACCACCACTCCGGCCCATCGTCCATCGGTTCGTTGCTCTGAGGCAGGAGCACCCGCTAAGCTCGTTATCGGCCAGCCGGAAAGCCTGCGTTGCTAAGATGGTCGCCTATTTTGTCGGTCCAGCCTTTTTATGGCAGCTTCAAGTGGCCGTTGGCTGTCGCAATAATCCTTCCACGCGGAGCTTTTTCTGATGAGGGCGGGCACCGTTCGCACCGTGAACCGCGTAGGATCCAAATCGGCCTTCACCTGTGCCCAGGTCAAAGGCATTGATACGGTTGCGCCGGGACGGGCACGCGGTGACAATGGCCCCACAGCCGTTGCCATACGATCATTGCGAAGATAGTCGAGAAAAATACGTCCATTCCTCAAGCTTTTCGTCATTTTGGTCAGGTAGAGATCAGGATTGTCCCGCGCCATTTGATAACAGACGTCATGCGCGAAGGTTTTGGCCTCGGTCCATGAAAGCGGCTTGCGTTTATTGACTGCAAGCGGCGTCACCACATGCAGGCCTTTTCCGCCAGTGGTTTTGCAGAAGCTGATAAGCCCGAGTTCATCAAGGCGATCGCGCATCTCCCGGGCAGCGTCAACGACGGCCGGAAACGGCAGGTCCGGGCCGGGATCCAGATCAAATACGAGACGTCCTGGGACCTCCGGTTGGTAAGGTTCGCAATTCCATGGGTGCAGTTCGACACCGCCAATCTGCGCGATCGCCGCAAGCCCCTCAATTCGGTCGACCTGGAGGTAAGGCTTCTTGTCGCCAAATACTTTCACGAGCTCAAGCAGGTTCGATGTTCCCGGCATTGCGTGACGTTGAAAAAACTGCTCTCCGGCAATGCCATCCGGTGTGCGAATGATCGAACATGGACGACCCTTTATGTGATCGATCAGCCAACCACCGACGGATTCATGATATCGCGCCAAGTCTTCCTTCGTAACCGGCCGGCCATCCCCGCCATCGGGCCACAACGGCTTATCTGGATGAGAAATAAGAACACCCATGACTTCGGCTTTCGCGCCCCTTCGACCGGCGGTCCGCTGTTTCTTTCCTACCTGTGGATCAGGTGTTTCCGTCTGTTCAGGCGAGGCTGCCCTCTCCGCTTTGACCTCGTTCGCCGGTTTGTCTTCCCGCAGCCCTTTGAAGGAGGCTTGGCGAACAAGGCCGTCGGATGTCCAGCTAGCGAATTCGATCTCGGCCACAAGGTCCGGCTTTAGCCAGACGACACCAGTTTCCTTTTTGGGCGCTCCAATCCCCGTAAACGGTGATTTAGAGGTCGTATCGACCTCCCTCAACCTTGGCATAAGTACATCGACAGTCTTTGCCCCGTAGCCCGTGCCAACCCTTCCAACGTAAACAAAATGCTCGCCACGGTAGACACCGACCAGCAAGGATCGAAACCTGCCGCCGGTCGTGGCGTAACCCCCGATCACGACCTCATGTCCGGCTCGACATTTGGACTTCGCCCAAGCGTCGCTTCGACCAGACTGATAGGGCGCATCGGCCTTTTTTGAAACGATTCCTTCGAGGGACAATTTGCAGGCGGAACGAAGCACGGCGTCGCCGCCCGTTTCGAAATGCTCGACGAAACGGAGTCGGGGCTCATTTCCAATTACGCTCAGCAAAGTGCGCAGACGGTCCTTGCGTCCGACCAATGGCATCGAGCGCAGATCTTCCTCCCCATCAAACAGCAGGTCAAAAGCAAAGTAGACCAGATTGCCAGTATTTCCCTCTGACAAGGCAGCCTGGAGTGCGGCAAAGTCCGGAGCGCCGTTTTCGTCAAGCGCACAGATTTCGCCGTCGATGATGCAATCAGGAAGTCCAGACGCCGCCGAGGCAATCTCGGAATATCTGGCCGTCCAGTCGAGACCCTTTCGCGTCTTGAGCATGACAGTTCCCGCGGCCACTCGCATCTGAATCCGATAGCCATCGAACTTGATCTCATGGAGCCAATTCTTGCCTGCCGGTGGCCTTGCTAATGTTTTACAGAGCTGAGGCGCTACGAAGTCAGGCAGGTCAGCCGGCGCCTTTTCCGCGGCGCCGATTTTCTTTCGGCGTTCATCCGCGGCAAGCCCATTCTTGCTGTCCCAGACCGCGTCGGATTTCAGGTCGGCATTCGCCATCATGAACGGTTTTGGCTTGCGGCCCTTTCCATCCGCAATCTGATCCATCGTCCGACCGGACGCAATGGACGTCACATTCTGCTCAAGAATGGCATCCCCATTCTCCTCGACCGAATAGTCGTCGTGATGTTTGATCAGGAGCCAGTTTGTCCGCTTCCCGCCGTCGCGGTCACCGCGCATTCGCACCAGAACAAAGCTGCCGTGAAGACGCCTTCCGTGGAGTGTGAACTTGAAATCGCCTTTCTTCAGAGCGTCCTGAGGGGAACCCTTTCCCTCCGGTTCCCAGAATCCACGGTCCCATAGCATCACCGTGCCTCCGCCATATTGGCCCTTTGGGATCGTCCCTTCAAAATCGCCGTAGTCGAGGGGATGGTCTTCGACTTCGACCGCCAGACGCTTGTCATGCGGATCCAGAGACGGACCCTTCGTGACTGCCCACGATTTGAAGACTCCATCAAGCTCCAGTCGGAGATCATAGTGAAGGCGGGTTGCGTCGTGTTTCTGGATTACAAAACGGAGACGATTGGATGCCTTCACGGGAACTCTGCCGCTCGGCTCCTCGGTTTGGTGAAAATCCCGCTTGGCACGATAGGTTGAAAGAGTATCGCTCATTATGACCTCCCTTCTTTCGTCGACATTCGTTGCTCACCCCACAAAGCTGCCGGTCCCAGGGCCGATCGGGCAAAATCACCTGCACCCAACAGGTACGAACGCTTACTTGAGGTGAAATGGTTGAGAGAAATTGCCACCCAGTCATTCGCCACGAACGGTCTCCTGATCATCATGTCAGTGAGAGAAACGCTGGCCGCGGCAAGGAGTTTCGTGGTGCCGGGGAGCGCCCAACACCTCACCTGGCCAGGCAGGAACTGTGAGGATCCTCAAAGGTTGTATGAGAGCTGGCTCCCGGCGAAAGAAATTCCATCCTGGATCTGCAAGCCGGCGAGGATGAAGCAGGAGGACAAGAATGACACGGATCACAGGATCATGTCGATGCGGACGCGTAACTTATAGCCTCGAAGGGGAAGCCACTCGCATAGGAATTTGTCACTGTACGGACTGTCGGCAGGAAAGCGGTTCGGCTTTCACATTCTTTGGTGTCTGGCCCGCTTCTTCCTTTTCAACGTCTGGGCAAACGGAGGTTCACGAGGGCCGGAGATTCTGCCCGACGTGTGGAAGTAGGATGTTCTCATACAATGATAATGAAGCAGAGGTAAAACTTGGAACGCTACGAGACGCCCCCACGGCTTTGGCGCCGACATACGAGCTGTGGGTCAAAAGGCGAGAGCATTGGCTTTCGCCGATCAATGACGCCGTTCAGTACACCGAAGACAAGATCGCCTGATTGAAAGGATCAGCCGTGCCCCCACGTTCAACGGACGATGTGCTACGCAGCTTCCGCTGCCAATAGAGTTTGCGCCCGGCACGGGCGTGAATCCTGTCGCGAAGGAGGGCCCTTGAACCTGCTGCAACCTCTGGCCGACGCGTCTTCAACTACGATGAGGATCGCAGGGAAGGCGTCATTTGGAAATGGGTGCCAGCAATCTGAACCACTGCCACCAGTCTTGCTCTGCTCTTAGCGGCGAGCGAGATGCAAATTTTGCAAGAAAGCGCCCCCGGCGTGTGGGAGGTCCGAGCCGGAGGCGCTTTACGACGGGGATTGGAACCACCACGATGAGAGACGTGGCTGCCGTGTTTCACCAGCATCAACCCTTTAGCGTTCGTTCCTGCCCTTTGCCTGTTCCGGGCGTAAGGTAACGGACTTTCCTTGCTGATCTTATGTGATCGCAGGGATCAACGAACCTTTTCCGTTCCACTGGGCGAATTGATCATCGTCTTTCCTCCACCGCTTCCACTTGCAGTCGGATCGCGATCGGTGGCTTGTGGTGGCCTTGAACCTCCACCGGCGGGATTGTCGTCAAACGTGCCTTTTCCAGATGGCTGCGCGTTGATCGGGTCGATCGCTGTTGATACGGTCGGCTTATGATCGACGTCAAGACTTTCCCCCCACCATTCGACCGCTCCCCAGGCAACGAACGCGAGGAGCAGACCTGACACCAGAACGATGAGGACCGGTTTACCGAAGTTCCCCTGTCTCGCCTCCGTGGCGGTTTCGGTTACCGTCTTCTGATCGCTTCCGGCGCTATCGGTTCTCATCGAAAACTCCATGAATAATTGACGAACGGGTAACCTTCGAAGAAACCAGATGTTCCCTCGACCGCACTGTGGGCCAAGGCCGAAGAAATCTTGGAAAGGCTGCGTTCTCACCCGCTCCGACAAGACTTTACCGCCCGCCAACGTCCAGCAGCTGCTCCAAAAGGGCCAGCCGTTCTTCACCAGAGTTTGTTCGCTCCTCAAAGATCAGCCTCCCTTCACGTAAGGAACTGGGGCGAATTCGATCAAAATGCTTCTTGATGTGCCGGGTGTCCTTGTTGTTGAAGGTCAACGCGATCCCTTTGGGACCTCCTTCGACGCTTCTGATGCCAAGCAGCTGCGCAGCTACTCTAACGCTCGTCAGGCGCAGCAAAAGCGCCAGATCGACCGGGAGGTCGCCAAACCGGTCGTCAAACTCTTCCGCGAGCGCCTCTACCTGATCCAGTGAGTCCGCTCGCAACAATCTTGAATACAGTCCGAGTCTGACGCCGGCGTCGCTGACATAGTCACCAGGAATTGCCCCTGATATGCCGAGGTTAACGTCGGTTTTAGACTGGCCGCTTTCTTTTCTTCCGGAGATCGCGCGCTCCAACAGGTCCTGATAAAGAGCGGTACCGATAACCTTTAGATGCCCTGACTGCTTGTCACCTTCGATCTCGCCACCGCCCCTGAGCTCCAGGTCGTCCAAACTGATCGACAGGCCGTCGCCAAGGCGATCATTGTCCAGGATGGTCGACAGCCGCGATCGGGTGGCATCTGCGAGGTTCCTGTCGGGCGGCAGGATCAGGTAGCATATGCCCTGAACCTTGGACCTTCCAACGCGGCCACGTAGTTGATGAAGTTGCGCAAGCCCGAAGCGGTCGGCACGCCAAATGAACATCGTGTTGGCGCGCGGCACATCAAGCCCGCTTTCAACGATATTGGTTGCGAGCAAGACGTCGCCATGTCCATCTGCAAAATCGACCATGATTTCATCCATCTCGACCGCCCGCATTTTCCCGTGCGCTACGCGGATCGTGAGTTCTGGTACGACATTGGCAAGCATAGCACGCAGTTCTTCGATATCTTCGATCCGCGGCGTAACAATGAAGCTCTGGCCGCCTCTGCGATATTCGCGAAGGAGCGCCACGCGGAGAGAAGCCTTGTCGAAGTCCGTCACCACCGTCCGCGCCGGTCTTCGCTCCGCCGGCGGGGCGGTCAGCAGGCTGGTGTCCTGAATTCCAATCAATGCGGTCTGCAGGGTTCGCGGTATTGGCGTAGCCGACATCATTATCGTATGGATGGCAGGCGCCAGCTCCTGCAGGGCTTGTTTATCCCGAACACCGAAACGATGTTCTTCGTCAATAATCAGCAACCACAAACGGGGCAGTGAAATGTCTTTGGCGAGTATCGCTTGTGTAGCAACGACGACACTGATGTCGCCGTTTTTCAAACCCGCCTTAACGCGCTTCGCCTCTTTCGGGGAGACGACCCGTGACAACATCGCCACTTCTATTCCCATGCCGGCAAATCGTCTGCTGAACGTCACGAAATGTTGCCTTGTCAGGACAGTGGTTGGCGATACAACGACGACTTGTCCCCCTGCAAGTGCGACAGCGGCGGCCGCTCGAAGCGCCACCTCAGTCTTTCCGAAACCCACATCACCGCAGACGAGCCTGTTCATCACCACGCCGGATGCAAGATCAGTCATGACGGCTTGGATAGCCGCAGCCTGATCCGGTGTTTCTCCATAGGGAAAACGGGAAGCGAATCTTGCGTATCGGGCCCGAGGCGGCTTCACCGCCTGCGCCGGAGACGCTTGGCGGTTTTCGGCAGTTTTTTTCAAATGACGAACCGCTGCGCGGATGTCTTTATCTACCAATGCCCGTTTCTTCTTCCAACCATCGGTATGCAACCGGTCGAGAGGAACAGCAGTGGCGTTGGAGCCATATCGCCAGATCTTACCGAAGTCGTCCATCGGCACAAGGATCGATGCTTCGCCATAATAGACGAGACGTGCCGCATCGCGAGTTTCGCCCTCAACTTCAACTGTTTCCAATCCGGACAGTCTGCCTATGCCGTAATCCTCATGAACGACCAAATCGCCGAGCTCGAGGTCTGGTTCGGTATTTATCCCGACCTGTGAGTACTGCGTTGGTATCGCCCGCCCCACAATGTCTGCCGTTCCAAGCATGGCGAGTCTTTGGTGGTGGTCAATAAAGCCATGATGCAGACGACGGGAAAGCCTCAGCAGACTTCCCGGCGGCGCGGTTTGATGGTCCAGCCATGTTCCAATCGGTTGAATGCTGAAGCCTGTCTGTTGCACCAATCGTTGGGTAGCGCGCTCGATATCGACCGACTCTCCTGCCAAGACGACGGTCCATCCTGAACGAATATGATCTTCGACGAAAGTCCGCAGTGCTTTGCCCGGACTGACAAATTCGCTGAATTGCGGAACTTCTTGAGCCGCGGTCGTGTCGATCTCAAAAGAAGGCAACTTGTTGATGAAAAACGTCCATTGGGCTTCATCGATATAGAGCGAGTGCTCGAAAGCTCGTCCGCCGAAAGCCACATGGGCGTGACGAGCATCATCAATCAATTCGAGATAGAACGGCAGTCGACGAAAGGTTTGGTCAGGCACCGCTATCTTGACGTTTTCCAGAATGTCGAATGCGCTCGGGAGTTCGCCATATTGTCGAAAAAGCCGATTGTACAGTGCGTCCGCCGTGTTGGCCGGGTCGTCCTTTTCTTCGTCGCGGCCAATTACCGCCTCCGACGCAGGTCCGAAAACCATCTCCTCCAGGGCCTTTGTCGTCCTTTGGCTGGTTGGATCGTAAAACCAAAGTTCCGAGATCAAAGTGTTGCGCAAGGTGACACGCACTGGGTAACGGCCGCCGGCTGGAAAGATGTCGATCAGACCGTCGCGAAATGCGAATTCTCCGGGCTCGTCGACATTTCCGTCCTCATAATATCCGGTCCGCTTCGCGAAGACCAGAAACGTGGTTATGTCGAAGCTCTCGCCGATCGCCAGGCGATACCAAGTGTCTCGGATGACCCCTAGTGGTGGTACCTTCTGCACCATTGCTTCGAGGGAGGTTACAAGAAGCTTGGGTCCTGTTGGGCTTTCGAGCCAGACCCTGAGAGCGTCCATGCGCCGGCCCATGCTGTGTCTTGAGGGTGGAGCGCGATCGTAGGGCAGGCAGTCCCAAGCAGGAAGCATAACGACCGGAGCGATCGGGTTCATCTCCATAACAGCGCTCGCGATCTGGGTCGCCGCCAACTCGCTTGAAGCAACATAGACCAGATTATGCGTGCTTTCCTGCAGCTCTCTCAAAAGGCTTGCTGCCACGAAAGCTGGAGGTGGCAAGCTATCGGAAGCGGGGCCGTTGGCAATGTCAGTCGCGGCGTTGGCTTCCATCAATTATATATTTCCAATCAGATAGCAGCGTGTGTGATTTTGAGACGGGCGCTTTTCACCAGGAAATTCGCTCTCCATCCAACGAGCTGAAATCCGCTCGCGACAGTGCACGTTAACCCGCTGGCCGCTTTTGACGTCGACAGGGGTGAAGTTTGAAGGTACCAGGAAAATCAATCATGTCAGCTTTCCGACAAGCTCAGCATAATCAGAAAACGTGAAATTCCTGCCCCGCTGCGCGGCTTCGTTGGCGAGGACGAGAACGCGGATCGGAAACAAGGTTGCCGCGCGATTCGAATTCGAGAGTTCGTGATCATCATCTTCGGCCACGGCCCTTTCAGCGCGGCCGAGTGCCGCTGCGATGTCCTGGTGGGTAAATGCGCCCTTCGCTACAAGAGCGTTGGAAAGCGCTGCGACTGCCATGATCAGTCCCTCGAGCTGTAGATTGGCGGTGTTCACAGTTGGCTCCTATGGGTTGGTAGAATTTGGCGTGGCAACTCTCTTCTGCAACCAACGAAAGACTCTGATCTCTTCAACATCCATCCATTCCAAGAGCCGCTCGCTTCTTGTCTTCAATTGTAAAACATCCCGCAGTTTTCCTTCGCGAAAGTCGTCGAAAACCGCGGGATGAATATAGGAAGATCGGCAGACAGAGCGGGTGTTAACAAGCTTTGCCGCGACCTGGTCAATTGCTTCGTTCAATTGTGTGGCGATCCCCCTTTTGGAGGCGGCGGCTTCAACTGGCGCAAGTGCAGCGACAGCCATGCAAGTCCCGCCCCAGGTTCGAAACTGTCTTGAGCTGAAATCCTCTCCCGTGACGTCGCGGATGTAGCCATTCACGTCGTGGGAAGAGATCGGACGACAGCCTCCCTCATCGCAAACATATTGAAATAGATGTTGACCGGGCAACTCCTGGAGCTTTCTTACAACATTTGCGATGCGACGATCACGATGGGAAAGATTCCACTCTTTGCCCGACTTGCCTTTGAACTTGAACTTGACATTCCCTCCATCAACTTTCACGTGGCGGTTTCGGAGCGTGGTCAGCCCGTATGAACGGTTCTCCTCGGCATAGGCGACGTTACCGATACGGATATAGAGATTGTCCAGCATCCAAACGACTGTTGCGAGCGCTTTGTCCATGGTGAGCCCTCGGGATCTCAGATCGAGATCCACTCTCTCGCGAAGGTCCGGTAGCCGTGCAGCGAAATCAACGAGACGTTCAAACTTCGCCCGTCCCCGCTCCATGTGCCATTCCGCGTGATAGCGGTACTGCCTCCGCCCACGTGCATCGGTTCCGACCGCTTGGAGGTGGGACAGCGGGTTCGTGGAGATAACGACGTCGGTATAGGCGGGTGGGATGGCCAAGGCATTCAGACGTGTGATTTCGGCTGGATCAGTGACACGTCGACCGTCCGGCATATAATACAGAAAGCCTTTTTTGCCCGGCCGTCGCGTGAAGCCGCTTTCGAGAGAAGACAGATAAACGAGGCCGGATGCCAGCTTTGCGCCCGCAGCGGCAGTCCTTACGGCATCTTTGGAAAGCATCTGGTTCATGACATCCGTAACTCCGGTCCCGGCCTTCCGGTTCCGGCTGCTAGTGAAGCCAAGAACGTCGGGCTGGTTTGGCCACGCCAGGCATCACGCGATAGTATCTGCTGCGGGCGTCATCGGCGCGCGATGTTTTGAGCTCTTCCTCAAGAGCCTGACGACGGGGCTTCGTGCACGGCCGCGCCGTAACCGAGGACCCTGTGGTCCTCTTTCGGCTTCCGGGTTATAGAATAGCAATGGCGCCGATAAGCTCGGCGAGAGCCATCTTCGCTCAGGACCTCCGCGCGGAGCTTGCTTCCGAGCTCCGGGTTTAATGTCGTCTCGCAGGGCGATTGATGGTCGTCACGGCATCTTGTCATCGCGGTTCCAAGCAGCTTGGTCGATCGAGAACCTTCAGCATTGCGTCTGGTCGATGTACATATCAGGGCGGCCCGAGGAGCCAGCTACCGATCGCAAGTCCAACGGCAACAAGGACAAGGCCGGCGACAATGATGCCTAACGGCACGACGCGGCCCGTCTGCGATATTGTCCGTGCGGATCCTGGCTCACGCATGGCGACGTCGTAGTTCTGCTGGATGTCCGGCTTCAATCCTGCTCGATCTTCAATGGCCATACCTGCCTGCTCCGGCGATATTGGCACTCCGCCGGCCTCTGCATCGGTTTCCATCGGTGCCGCAGCGGGATCAAAGCCTGATCGGCGATCGCCGCTCTGCCCGGATTGAATCTGTCCGCGCACCTGAGCACCGGTTCTTTCTTCTTGTTTTGTCATTGCTATTCTCCCACTTCAGTTTTGGGCTGCCGGATTTTAACTCAGGCCGACGACGACGAGCGATCCCACCGTGATCACCACGCCGATCATTAGTGTTGCAACTACGTAGATCATCAGCGGTCGATGTGAGGATCCCGGGTCCATTGTTGATTTCCTCTCTAAGTTGCCTGGCGTGCGAAGGCGACGACTGGGCCGGCGATGCGGTAAGCTGCTGCGTTGTCGATCTTTCGCCCACTCAAACCGTGCCAGAAGATCGAAGTTCCACCGAATCCTCGTTCGAGCGTTTTGCAGCTGGGCGGAACATCTTGGAGCGAGCGCAGGTCCAATTGGAGCAAATCATGAAAAACTCCCCATCGCACTCTTCTGGCTTGCCTGATTGCCCTCCCCGCTTTCACTTCGGGCGACGTCGACGGACAGCACGCCTCTGACTTCGCTGGGAAGGCGGCTATGTCAACATGTTCGAGATCGAGACAGCGAAAATCGATATTGCCCAAGGAAGGGCCGGAAGATGCCAGGTAGTTCGCGCAGGACATGCTCAAAGACCGTGGAAAGCAGCTGAGCGATGCAGCGAAAAAGGACGGTACCGACCGAGCTTGACAGTCAGCACCACAAAATTCTCGTAGCGCTGGAGAACAGTGACGCAGCGAACCTTGATCAGACTATCTGTCGACGAAATTACCCACCCACCACATCAGCGATGGCGAGAGGTTTCCGAAAACCTCTAACCCGATGCTCTGCGGCGACTGCCAACAGCCCGCGGCGTTCGGTAACCGCCGAATCTCAGGTTGTCGGACGCACGAATGAGTACAATGTTAGGCGAGCACGCGACCGTTTTGTCGAGGATCCCAAAGGTTCTGTTCTGCAGGATTGCGAAGCCGCGATTGCCGGAGCAAAGGCTGTCGCCCGCGAAGAGACGGAAAGGACACGCCCGCAGCCCATGGGGCGATGCGCGCCCTTGTCCGATTGGGTGGCTCTAACTCTCCTGCTTCTTCGCCAACAGCCGCGCTTTCCTCAAACGCTCGGTCTTTGCTTCGCGCTTCCGTCGCTCCTCATCTGCGACCTGCCTTGCGAAGCGGGAGGTTTCCTCAAATGCCTCCAAGCGCTGCTGCTTGCTACTTCTTGAAGGTTTGCGGGTGTCGCCTTCATACATTCGATCGTCCCGTTTATAGCTATACTCGACTGCCGGCTCTTATGGACGGCGATGGTTTCACTGCTTCTTCACCTTATCGCCACGGTCGCCTTGGCCTGGTTTGGCTGCATGTTGCGCTTTATGTCGGCGATCCGCCGACAGTGATTTGCTGACGTCAGTCGACTCCTTGAATCGGCCGCCTTCGTCGCGACGCACGTATCTTTTGTCTGAGGCGGTATCGACGAGTTCTCTTCTGGACATGAAACATCTCCTTTGTTTCCCCAGGGAAAACGCTTCGGCAAGGAAGAGTGTTCAGTACGCTAGCGTACCTGTCGTACGAACCAGAGAAGTAGCCGAGCGTGCGAATGATCGATGGTTCGAGCGTCAGGACACACAACCCAGACATGATCGGGTGCCGAACCAGCCTGTTTGGCATTGATGGCTACCTCATTCCGATGTCGCTCGATACCTGCCTCGGCCGACGTGCGAAGGCTGTTCGGGAACCTTCGTTCTCGCTGCTTGTTGAGACGCGGTTTAAGATATTAGACAGGAGATCGAGCGTGATCAAACCTGACACGGAGCGGAAAAATGAGCCATTCATTGCTCCATCTGCAGACAGCCCGAAGGAAAACCAGAGAAAGCGACGAGCAGCCAGCGGTTTGGTTGGAATCATCATTGTCGCAGTAGCGACCTTTTTCCTGCTTTACATCTGGATTGTAATTTATGGCCTCTCGGCAAGCTGGCTTAACTCCGGATGATTTGGTCGACTGCCCCTACCGAGTCAAATGTGCGTCACATCAATGTTCCCCGAGCGGGTGCGGCTGGGGCAATACGGCAGCTTCTCCTCGGCGACGCAATTCAGTCCTCGCGCTGAACCGAATGTCTGGATCTCGGTCCTGGCCGATGAGCCGCGAGGGCACAAATGCCACCGGTGGGTTTGAGTAGGCCAGATGCGACGCCTTCCAAAACGGCGCTGATGGCACATTGGCATCGATGAGGTGATGGACGGCCTGTCGGCCGAAATCCCTGGCCAGGATTGACCAAGAGCGCACCACGCGACCTTGACACGTGCTACAGGGCGTCTGCTTGAAGTTCGACGTCTTGCTACCCACCTCACAAACATCGAAGCGGCCAGTTCCGGCCGTCCCAAGATCGATGACCCGTACACGAGGGCTTGTGATTTCAGTCATCGATGACATGGCGACAACTCAAGATGTCCCTTAGAAGCGGCCCCTCCGCAGGGTTTGCCTCGCCATCAGTGACTCAACGCTTTGGCTATTTCCAACGCCAGTTGATCCTGGGAATATGGTTTGCTCAGCCTGTGAGCGTCAACGTGCATCCCATTTGGCAAATCCGCATAACCAGTCGCGAGCAGGACGGGAAGATCGGGACGAATTTCACGAGCCGCCTTGGCCAGATCGGCCCCATTCATTCCAGGCATGGAGAAATCCGTGATCATCAAATCGAAATCCTGACCATTTTGAAGGACCTGAATTGCCTCTGCGCCGGAGTGAACTTCAACGACTTCGTGGCCGAGATCGGTCACCATGTCCGCAGAGCTCATCGCGATCAGAATATCATCATCGACCAGCAGGATGCGCTTCGGGCCACTATCAGTCGGAGGCTCGATCTGTAGTTGCAACGGTTTTAGCAGTTGTTCTTCCCTGGCCTGTGCGACGGGCATCCATAATTCCGCCGTCGTTCCGGCGCCCGGCGAACTTTTCAGCCGAAAATGACCATTGAGTTGTAAAGCCAGCCCGTGGATCATCGAGAGACCGAGGCCCGTTCCCTTGCCGAGCTCCTTGGTCGAAAAGAACGGTTCGATGGCTTTGCTGAGCGTGTCCGGATCCATGCCGTAACCCGTATCGGTCACCGACAGGACCACGTATCGGCCAGGTCCGAGATCATCATCCAAATCGTCGACGGCCTCCTCCCTGAGGGCGACCGTCAACGTGCCTCCCTCGGGCATGGCATCGCGGGCGTTGACCGCCAGATTGAGCAGCGCCAATTCCACCTGATTGGCATCCGCCAGGACCCGTGGCAGGTCTTCCGGTATTTGTCGGAGGAGAGTGACCATCGGTCCGATTGATCTTTTCAATAGCTCTTCCATATCGGCCACCAACGACCTCATGTCGACGGACTTGACCTGCAGGTCCTGCCGCCGGGCGAATGCCAGCAGCCGTTGCGTCAACGAGGCGCCTCGCTTTGCACCCTGAACCGCGCCCTCGATCAAACGCTGCATGCGAGGATCGTCACCAACATTCTTGCGAATGAGGTCGAGATTACCGAGGACCGCCATCAGGAGATTATTAAAGTCGTGGGCGACACCCCCGGTGAGTTGACCGATCGCTTCCAGCTTCTGGGCCTGTCGGAGTTGCTCTTCCGCTTTTTCGCGCTGTGCGACCTCCGCCATGACAGCTGCGTGAGCCGCTTCCAGTTCCGCTGTTCGGGCTGCAACGCGCTCCTCGAGGACTTCGTTCAGCTTTTTCTGCTGCTCCTCGGCATTACGCCGATCTGTGATGTCGGCCAATACGCCGACAAGTTTGACAGCCTCGCCGCTACGATTTCGATAGAGCTGCGCCCTCATCTCCGCCCAGTGTACAGAACCGTCCGGCCAGATGGTACGGTATTCGATTGAGTAATCAGCACCCGTGTCGATGGTGGTAGCGACCGCAGCTTTCATTCGGTCGAGATCTTCGGGATGGATCGTGAAGAGAAGATCCTCGTAGGTGAATCGGTCCTCAGCCCCTCTGCCGAATATCGCGCGGCAAGTCTGAGATGTGGTGAGGACGTTGGTAGCGAGGTCGAGCTCCCACGCGCCGAGTCTGCCGGCCTTGAGTGCGGTCTGGAGCCGTCGCTCGCTTTCGTTCAGGGCCTCGATGCGCAGCCGAGCCTCAAATTGTCTGCGGCGGCCGCGCATCGCGGTATGTGCGATGCTGACAAATGTCGTGGCATGAAAAGGCCGCTCGAGGAAGCTGACATTGCCGAGAACCTCAGACAGGCGCGCGGCGGCGGGGTTGCGTTCGGGTCCACCCCCGCGATGGGTGAAGACGATAAACGGCATATCCGACCAGCTGGGCTGATTCCTGATCCATTCGGCAAGCGGTTTCAGATCTGCGGAACGGAGCGTCTCTTCCGTCAGAACGACAAATCCCGTGTTCTCGCCGATCCTCTGCAGCAGTTGCTGTAGGTCATTGACCGATTCCGAAGCCAATCCGGCTTCGGCAAGTAGTGCCTTTGCAATCTCGGCGTCACGGCCGGATGGAGCAAGCACAAGAATGGTCGTCGATAGGTCAGGAATCTTAATCATCCTCCGGCTGAGACAGCAGCTCTTCGCCTTTGCCCATGTAACTCGGAACCCCTCTTAGGACGCCCTGAAATTCGGAAAGCGGGGCTCCAAGGGTCAGGCCACATTCGCTGATCGTGAATTCCCGGATCGTGTCCTCGTGCTTTCCGGTGCGCTTCTTGATTACGGAAACAGCACGACGGATCTTTCCGAGCGCCTCGAAATAGCGCAGAAGCACAACCGTATCGGCAAGGTAGGTAACGTCGACCGGCGTCTTCATGTCGCCGACGAGACCGTGCTGAGCGACGGTCAGGAACGTCGTCGCGCCCTGCCTGTTCAAGTATTGAAGTAACTCATGCATATGCAGGATGAGCGCGTTCTCTTCCGGCATAGCGGCCTGATAGCCGTTGATGCTGTCCACCACGACAATCTTAGCGTCGAAATCGGACACGCGATCACGCACGCGCTGAGCGAACTCGCCGGGTGAGACCTCGGCCGCATCGAGCTGCTCTATATGGATCAGCCCCTGATCTCTCATCTTTTCGAGATCGATTCCTAAAGCCTTCGTTCGGTCAAACAGGAGGGAAAGTTCCTCATCGAACACGAAAACCACAGCTCGCCCTCCGCGCTTGACGAGAGCGTCCACGAACTGAAGCGCAAAAAACGTCTTGCCGGTTCCGGCCGGCCCGATCAGCAGCGTGCTGGATCCCTGTTCGATCCCTCCCCCAAGCAAACCGTCAAGCTCGGCAACGCCACTTCCAAGCGTGCTTCGGTGAAAGTCGGTTCTGTGCTCGATAGCGCGCAATCTCGGAAAAACCACGACGCCGCCGGTGTTGATGATGAAATCATGGTACCCACCCCGGAAAGCCTGCCCACGATACTTGACGATGCGTAATCGCCGCCGCTCTGAACCGTAGTCCGGCGCCAACTGTTCGAGGTGCACCACGCCGTGAACGACACTATGGACTGTCTTGTCCATAGTGTCCGATGTCATGTCATCGAGCAGCAACACGGTCGCACCGGACTTTGCAAAGAAATGCTTCAAGGCCAGGATCTGGCGGCGATAGCGGAGCGAACTTTGTGCCAAAAGCCTGATTTCAGACAGGCTGTCTATGACGACGCGTGCGGGCTTTAGCCGCTCGAACGCCTCGAAGATCATCTTGGTCGTCTCGCCAAGTTCCAGATCCGAGGAGTAAAGCAGGCTTTGTTGCTGGTCAGCGTCAAGCAGGCTCTCCGGCGGCACCAGCTCGAATATCTCGATGCTGTCGTTCAGTTCAAGCTCATGAGACGCTGCGCTGCTCCGCAGTTCTTCTTCTGTTTCCGACAAGGTGATGTAAAGACAGCGCTCGCCAAGTGCAGCCCCCTCGAGCAAAAACTGCAATGCAATCGTGGTCTTTCCCGTACCGGGCGCCCCTTCGAGAAGAAAGACATGACGGCGGGTCAATCCTCCCGACAGTATCTCGTCGAGACCAGCGACACCCGTTCTTGCCTTTTCCTCACTGCCTTTCGTCATTATAGGTCCGCTCCCTCAGCCGCAGATGGTATCAATAGAATTTCAATCTGCTTGATTATGTAAAAGCGGCGAAGCGCCAGAAAAGGGTATGAATGTAAAAGAGTTGATGGGGCATATTATGGGCACCTCCAGCATATTCACGATCAATCGACCGTCGTCGCGAACAGGGCGCTCAGAGACGAAAGCAGCTCACGTTCGGAATAGGGCTTTCCGACGAAGCCGACAGGATGCCACTGTTGAGCAAGCTGCCGCGTCCTTTCGTCGAGGTTCCCGCTGACAAACAGGGATGGAATATTCCAGCGCTGCCGCAGGGCCGCCGCCGTCTCGATCCCATTCGACCCCCGCGCCAGGTTCACGTCCATGATGGCGACATCGATCCTGCCACCAAGCTGTTCAGCCAGCGACAATGCCTGGAGCATGTCGGATGCCTGGCCTGCGACGATATGGCCGGCTTTGAGGAGCATGTCCTCGAGATCGAGGGCAAGCAGCATTTCGTCTTCAACGATCATGACCTGAAGAGGCATCACGACAGTTCCCTTGGAAACGTTACAGTGGCCCGAAAACCTTGCGTCGGATCCTCCTCTTCGATGAAAACACCTCGTATCTGTGCGGTCATGGATGTGACAAGCTTGCTCCCGAGGTCGGACAGACCGTTATCGTCGCTTTGGCGAGGATCCGGATTGGTGACACTCAATGCCAGGACGCCGTCCTCTGGGAGTTCTCGCAGCTTGACGAGGAGACGGCTGCCATGGGCTGGAGCCGCCTTCAATGCCGCAGTGACGAGCTCGTTCACGATGATCGATAGCGGAATTGCACGTTCTGTTGGCAACTCGATCTGCTCTACTTCCACCGCGATCGGACGAGACGGTCGCTCATTCGTTATATCGAGGCAGAGTTTTGTCAGATGATCGGCCATGTCGACTGTAAGCGAATTGGCGGTCCGATACAGATGCTCATGAACCGATATGACGGCTCTGACCCGTGAGATTGCCTGATCGAAGGCCTCCTTCGTCTTGGAGTCCCGCAACCGGCGCGCTTGCAGCCTCAGCGTACTCACGACGAGCTGGAGGCTGTTCTTGACGCGATGATTGACCTCAGCGAGCAACGCATCCTTTTGCTCAAGGAGCTCGCCCTGGGTCTTTACGGACACAGTCAGCGCAGCCTCCCTTTGCCGCTCGGTGGTAACATCCATCAACACACCGATCATTCTAACCTTGCCGTCGGACGTCCTTAGAACCTCGCCGCGGGATTCCACGTGTCGCACGCCCCCCGTCGGCAGAACGATACGATAGTCAAAACGCGCGGCAGTCTGGTCCGGGCTTGACTGGATGCGGCGAAGGCCCTCTTGCACCGCCGCAAGATCCTCCGGGTGAATCCGCGCGAAAAAGGGCGCGGCCACTGGCCCGCCCTCCCCGGGCAGGAACCCGAACATCTCATCGACGGCGTTGCTGCGTCGCCAGATATCGGTTTCCGGCTCATACTCCCAGGTCGCAAGATCGGCGGCATGCAAGGCAATCCTCAGACGGGTATCAGCCTCCCTCGCCTTCAGGACGCGATCTGTAACATCCATCGGATTCTGTATGATGTACTGGACATGGCCATCATCACCGATGACCGGCGTGTGAACAGGTGTCCAGAACTTCTGCGAAAATCCGCCACCGGGTTGGGGGATGTCGTATTGAATGACCGCCATTTCGTGCGGTTTGCCAGTTGCAAGGGCGTGGCGGAGGGAAACTTCAAGCGGCCCTTGCTCCACGGTCCCGGCAGCCTCGGGATTTTCGGGAAACGCTTCGAGAATGTGACGACCGACAATGTCGTTTCGCGCGCGCGATGTGAGCGAGAGATATGCGTCGCTTGCGGCGACGATCGTCAGACCGGGATCAAGCACAAGATAGGGCTGTGGCATCCCCTGAAAGATAGCTGCGAAGTTTGTTGTCTGCATCTATTGAGGCACTCGACTGCGGCTTCGTGCTCTTCCCCAGGGAACGAATCTTCTTTCTGAGGAATGGATCATCAAAATAGGGCGGGCCGACACGGCGGCAATTCTTCCAGGTTTTGTTTCTCGGCAGATGAAAGCATCGTAACGCGCCGAAACGACCGGAGTTCCTATCTTCGGATCTCTTCGGAGCAAAAACCATCGAGTGTGTCGAGTTGGCGTCAGGCAGTCGTCCATCGAATCCGCTGCGCGCTGACAATGTCACCGGACGAGCCGAAGTCCTTCGGCGGGTACGTCTCAATCGATCGTTCGGCTATTCCGCAGCAAAAGCAACACGATTGCTGTTCAGTGCGACGAGCGTCCTTGCCCGCTCAAGCGATGCACTCTGATCGTTACGATAGCGGGAACCAATCTCCATCATCAGCACGGTGCCTGGCAGCGTTCAAACTCGCCGAAGATCCTCCCACTCGCTGTCGCCCCCGCCAAGCGGCATGTGGCGGGCCTCAATGATCTCGGAACCATTGCCACGCTCGCGCATTAGGTGGCGCGAACGAGGTAAGCATGACTGAAATCACTTTCTGGAACAGGCCGGTCGTCATCGTGATCGGATCCGCAATGCATATTGTCCGCAACACCCGAGAAGCCGCGTGGCTGCTTGCAGACAAATGGCCTGTTGTGAGCGGAAACTCCTTCACCAGGGCATTGCGAGCCTGTTCGGCGAGCCTCGATGGGAAAAAATCGGCGACCTATGCCCGACTTGCCCTGATCGCTGCAGCCCGCCACGCCAACCTCAGGGTCGAAGCGTAAAGGCTAGCGCCCTTTGGCCATGTCCCACGCTCACGACCTTACAAGGTCGCGAGCGTCGCGTTGGAGATCTGGGCACCATAGCTCTGGCGAATGCTGACCTTTTTCTCGAGTGCTTCGATCACGAGGGCGGAAAAATCCACGCCATAGAGATTTTCCAGATTCTGAAGTCCGCCCGGTGTGAAAACGTTGATCTCAAGGATTTTTGATCCCACGATATCAAGGCCTACAAGGAACATGCCATCAGCCACAAGCTTGGGCCGAACCATCTCGGCAACGGCCAGCATTTCCGGAGTGACCTTCACCTTGGCCGCCTTTCCGGAGGCACGGATATTCGATCGCACTTCACCCTTGGCCGGTACCCTCCTGAAGGCGGCATAGGCTCCATCCTTTTCGAGTGGCCTGCCATTCATCACGAACAATCGTACATCACCTTCAACTGCGTCCGGCAGGTATCCCTGGGCAATCAGGTACCCCTCCCCGCTGACCGCCTCGAAGATCTGATTAAGATTGGATTCCTTGTTGGATTTGATCTTGAAGACATGCTTGCCGCCTGATCCCTGAAGAGGTTTCAGGATCACACCGCGCTTCTGGCTGTCGATAAACGATCTGATTTCATCCAGGCTCTTGGAAATGAGCGTGGTCGGACGGACGCTTTCGGGGAAATCCTGGAAATAGAGCTTGTTTTGAGCAGTGGCGAGCGCATTCGGATCATTCACCGTCAACACCCCGCGCTCGACAGCCAATCGTCCAAACATTGCCCCGACATTGACAGCCCATGCTCGCTCATCTGCATCCTCAGAGGGATCGTTGCGCAGGAACAGGACATCGATATTGGAGACGTCGATTGTTTCCCTTGAAACCTCAGCCCGCAGTCCGGCAATGAAAGCGTCCTGATCCCTGGTTTTGGACGGAGGCGGGATTACCGCGCGGACCAGGAGGTGGTCGTCAGGCCGAAGCACAAAATCATCAGGTGTAAGGTAACAGACGTCGTGACCACGTGCCCGGGCGGACATCGCCAGCGATGTCGTGGTATAGTACGATGACTCGCTCTCAATGGAATTTACGAAAAAAGCTATCCTCATTCTACATTTCCTTCGATTGAAGAAGATCGATCGGCCTTAATCCCTGGCGTGCTTTCTCAAGCCTGTCGCGGCCATCCTTGGTGGCCAGAAACAGCGGATAAATCGCCGGCGGCTTCAACAAGCCACGTGACGCCAGTTCCTCCATCACACCAAAATGGCCGGATGAGATTTTTCCCATCCAGAATGGATCGAGCGCTGCCCCTCGTTTGAGATGGTCGAGAAGCTCAAGAAGCCCCCGCAGGTAGATCGCGTCCTTTGCCAGCCCACCACCCCGGTAGACACGCAGAGTCAGATTGAACGCGGCAGCTCGTGAAAAGCCGTAGTCCCGCACCAGCCGATGGAAGGTCTGATCGAATTTTGCACCGGACAGCATGTCGGCACATGCGACCACGCGCGCCGCGATCAACTTGAGACGTCCTGCCGTCATTCCGCCGGCTAGATACTCGGCAAAGACTGCAAGACCTTCCTGCATGCCCTCATATCCTGCAAGCCCTGAACGAAAGAGCCTCAGTCCCTGGCACCCGCCATTGAAAAACGTAAGAAGGTGGACCCCTATTTCGTGGGAGAGAAGCGGCGCCACCCGGCGGGGATCCATCAATGTCTTTCTCGAGATGAGAAGACGGTGGTTCGATACCATCAGTCCCGACGGCAAGTCGTCCCGGACCTCAACGTCGACCTGGAAGTCGGGGAACTTTTCCTGGTAGGCGGCGATCATCGACTGCGCCTGCCGTTCAAGGTACACACTGTCGGCCGCCTCAACGTCGTCGCTCCTTGACGCCGTGTCGGGCCCGTCTTCACTGAGGTAGTCCAGAATGCGTTCGGCTTCAGCCAGCAACAATGGTTCGACAGGTCCATAGAGCGCTCGTCCAAACTCGATGAAGGTCTGGCGATTGCGCGCAGCAACCAGGGACAACTGCAGATCCACTTCCTGCTGCTTTTGCCTGTACAGTTCGTAAAGCACCGGGTCCTCGATCCGGTCAAAGGCAATGGAAAAGAGGCGTTGCTTTGCATCCTCGACCTGCACGGTCAATGGCCGATACAGGAAGCCTGGATCACCTACGAACCCGTTGGCTTCGAAGCGATGGAAAGCTTGACCTGCATTGATCGGGGTCACTGCCAAAAGGACATCAAATGCCGTGGCGATCTCATCGATGCCACGATCCACACGGTTGACCGCCTCGACCAACGCGCGGCGTCCGAGCGAACGATGGGACGCAGGCTTCATAATTCCACGCGCCTCTATGAAAGCCGCGCACGCTCGAAGCCCGGCATCGAACAGCGTCGCAATGAGCTGGTCGCGCACCTCCGGAAAGGTGTTACCGGACTGGGGAGCACGGTAGATCGGGGCGAACTCCGCAACCAGAAGGGCGGAGCCGGCAAGCCCGGCCAGATCCCCGTCAATCTTCGAGGATGCCATGCGCCGCTCCTCGACCTGGGGCGTGCGGAAGCGTGCTTCGCTGGCACTGACAGCCTTCGAGAAGGTTTCCCTGACTTCCGGCGCATTGCCTGACGACCAGACCGAAACCTCGAATGGTGGGAGGTACGGTGCATCATCTGTCAGGAACCTGTCGCGATCGAGCTCAGCAAACCGGACAATGACAAAGGCCCCGAACTGTTTGGCCGCCACCATTGACAGTGCCTTGACGATCGGCAGGACGGACCTCGGATCCGATGCGACAAGGTAGGAGGCGTTCGCCTGCACCACGGATCGGGCAACGTCCTCGTTGCGACCGCCATCGATGTGGAGGAACAGAAAGGGTAGCAATCGATCGACATGGAGGCGACTGCCGTCACCGAAATCCTTGCGGATGGCCTTGCCTTCATTCAGAGAGCTCACGACATCAACCAGCCAGTCGATCTGATCAAAGTGGACCGGGCCAGTCATGAGCCGTACCCCAGAATGCGTTCCAGCAGGGGTACTGCCGCGGCAAGACCACGACGCAATTCATCAAGGACGACGCGATTGGGCTCGCCCGTCCATTCGTCCATGAAGATTTTCTTGAATTCGATCGCGACGGCGCAGCCTGTCTCCGGAAATGCCTCATGGATAAACCGTGTCTGTTCTCCCCTGCCTTGGAAGGCAACATTTTCTCTCACATCCAAAGGTCTGCCGTTCACGACGATGGTCTGGAGGTGTTCGATCAGTTGGTCCACCACATAGGCCCACCGGTCCCTGTCCATCGAGAATGTGCCAATATTGATATCCGGCGCATCCTCTTGGCTGGTCTCGACGTCAGGCGCTGCCCGCCGATGATTGTAGCTATGGACGTCCAGAACAACGAATCTGCCAAAGTCGAGCTCAATCTGTTTGAGGAAGGTCCGAAGCATCGTGTAGTAGCTATCGTGAAGAGCGAGCGATCGGGCTTTTTCCTCCTGTGGCAGAGGCTCGCGCCAGACCTTCAGCCCCCACGCCTGTTCGGGGGTGAGGTAGAGGGCGCCGTCCCGGCTCCGGTTGAGGTCGAATTCAAAACGCGAGCGGTGGCCAACGACCTGGTTCGGCACATCATTGATCAGGAATGCGGTAAACGGATCTTCCTCGCGTTGTCTTTGATGGGCTGACAGCGCAAATCGGTCCTGTAGACTTTCCCTGACACCGCTTCCGTCATGGATTGCTGTACCGATCACCGGTGAGTCCGCCCTGGTGAGCGTCCATAGCCTTTTGCACCCTGCTTCCGTCGGTCCTGCGTCGACCCTACTTTCCATCAATACCTCCCGCTCGGTTGAAGGCCGGGTTGAACCGGTCTAGCGACGATCGCAGGTCCATATATTCCTGCAAACTTCCTGGTGCGTGCTAGCAGTGCGAGGTGCACCCAGAAATGTCTGACATGGCTCCCCGCAGGTCCTCCGTCTCCTATCAATTCCTTGAGACACAAACGCGATGCGAGGCAATTTGGTTCGATGCCTCCTCCTTGTGGGCGGGACGTATGAGACGGACGCTCGACCGTGCTCCATTGCGAATTGAGCAGCCGAACAACTGTCGGTAGATTTGCCGCCTGCGACATGGTAGGTTTCGCCCGTACTTCAGCGTTGGCGTGCGTTCAGGAGAATGCGATGTTGCGATCGGGCAGGAAGTATCAGCATCTCGTTCATGACGCTGGCTGGAAATGCGCCAGCCCCCTTCTCCAGCAGGCAGCTATGTGGCTGCGAGAATATCCGCGGAGAGATTTGCTCAAGATTTCGGATCGGCGGCGATCGCCAGGATGATAGCTGTTCGGCCCAGTGTACGGCCACATCGACGGACGTGATCGATGACTGCAGCTTCCGATCACCTCAATAGTCTTGCCCCTCGACCAGGTTCAACGTTCTACCGGAGACGGGTCAATGAAGGCGCCATGTACCATTAAAGCCATCTGCAGTAATCAACGGACAGGCATCGGCGGGCACCAGTACAGGCGAGGCGCTCGTCGCCATGGAGACGCTCGCCGCAGAGAAACCTCCGCCCGGCTTCGGGTTTGAATGGACTGTTCTGGCACGGCAGGAAAGCAGGCGGGTGGACAGACCGCCCTGATCCTTCTGACGGGAATGGTTTTTACCTACCTCCTTCTCGTCGCCCGGTACGAGAGCTGGAGTGTCCTGTAGTGGTCATGATGTCCGTCTCCCTTGCCGTGCTTGGGGCACTCACCGGGCTCGCGCTTTCCGGCGTTGACCTCAATATTTACGCCCAGATCGGATTGCTGCTCCTGATAGGCCTTGCGGCTAAGAATGCCATCCTCGTCGTCGAGTTCGCCAAGGAGCGGCGCGAGCAAGGCGCAAGCCTCATGAATGCAACAATCGAAGGCACCTCGCAGCGGTTCCGACCCGTGCTGATGACCGGAATGGCTTCGGTGCCTGGGGGTGCTGCCGTTGGTTGTTGCAACAGGCGCAGGGGCCGGTAGCCGCTCGCCAGCCGTGCGACTAAGCGCTCCACAGGCAAGAGAGAGGCACTGCTGCAAGAGTGTCCCCGAACGGCAAAACCTTGTCGCCGTCACAGAGTACCCATCCCGCTGTGAAAGCCGCTCCCGTCGCTGCGGCGACCTTTCTAAGACCCTTAAAGTCGGCCGGTGTCACGGTGGCCGAGGCCTTGATCTCAAATGCCACAATGTTACAGGAACCCGCTGAACCTCGTCGATGACGGCAGTGTCGATCTGCCGAATGAACCCGACAGGGTCGGTCCTGGCGGATGACAATGTTGTTTCGTCGTCAAACGTAAAATAGGGTCGATCCGGCTCCAGCAGGGTTCGTGCCAACGTCGTTCTTCCGCATTGGCGTGGTCCATTGATCAAGACGACCGGAGTGTCCTTCAAGGCGGTGCGGATCCGCTCGGCTGCGCCCCTCGGATAGAGCATATCTGCTTGTCTTCCAGTCATTGAATCCTCCAGACATGCGGCGCACAACGGCCTGCCCTATCCCGTCCAATTCGGAACCTTCTCTCGTCCAATTCGGATTTCAAGCTCGTCCAATTCGGATTTTATCCGCGGCTATCTCGGATCGGGATATAGCGGAATTCTCGGCAGCGCAAATGTACATGTCACGTCCGTCCTCCGGATCGGATCCGTTCCCACTGTTGTGATGCGGGCGCGCCGGCCTTCAATGCGCGGATCGTGCGCGGCGGAAACGCCAGGCACAAGATGACAACCGATGTAGCGACAAGCTGCTCGGCAAGGTGAATGCCGAGTGCAGCAAGGTGGCGACAAAATGCTTCCGGCCAGTTCCCGTCATTTTCAGCTTCGAATTCTACAGCATGGAAATTCAGGCCTTTCGAAGCTGGCGGATCGACAGGCTCAAAACGGCCGGAAGGGCGAACATAAGTCCGGGATCAATGAGAACGCCCCCCAAGGAAAGTGCTGGCGCTTTCAAAGTCGTTTAGAGTGCGTCCAGTCGTCATCGGCGCCGACATGGAACGAGCGCGACACGAAACAGCGCGAGCTGCGAGAAGCTGTAAGTCAATCATCGAAGGATGGAGGACATATGGATATGACCAGGCCTTAATGCGCAGCCGCGAGCTCGACGGCGGTCTTGGCGTCTTCAGCGTTCATCCGACCGTCAACCACCGCTTGGCACGCTTTCCATGCTCGTTGCCACTTGGCAGCGCTCTGGTGCGGCTCATGGATGAGCCACGTCAACGCCTCCTCTGGGGAGCCGACAACAATACGAATGCGGCTGTCTCCTAACACGAGAGGCTTTTCCCATCGGTGTACCAACATGGTCTCTCTCCAATTCGGGCATCCGCTCAACCTCCCCGATAGATGGGTAGCGGCCGCCTCAGTTCAATCGTCGACACGCTAAAGGAACATCCAGACCCCCGTCGATCCTTCAAGGAGAACCCGTTGGCGAAGGAGACGCGGGCCGAATTCCGGTTCTGCAAAGCCCGCCACGGCGAACGCAAGTCCAGCGAGTGGAAACCATCAATCGATCTTCGGGCGCAGCGCTTGAAGCTCATCGAGCGCAACCTTGTGAAGGCCGGCTTCGAGTCCTTCGTGCCTGCCTTAATCCTCGGATTCATGGTAGTGATCTGGCAGTTTACACCTACGACAAATAGAGATATTCTATATCCTTAATAGATGCAAATCAGCATCTTTCGGATCTTTCAATGAATCTCAAGAGCCAAGTCGAATGGGCGCTCCACTGCTGTGCCATTCTCGCAGGCCTGCCAGAGGGCCGTTATCTATCCACCAAAGCTCTGGCGGAGTTCCATGGGCTTCCGAAGGAATACCTCTCGAAGGCCTTGCAAGGACTTTCGCAGGCAGGACTGGTGCATACGACCCTTGGCCCGACGGGCGGGTATCGGCTGGCCAGAACGCCCGCCGAACTGACCTTTCTCGATATCGTCGAAGCCGTGGAAGGCAAGGCCAGAACCTTCGTTTGCAACAACATCCGGGCAAACAACCCCTGCAGACCTCCAGGATACTGCGAAGACCAACCTTGCGCGGTCGCGCGGATCATGTGGGAGGCCGACGAAGCGTGGCGGGACAAGCTCCGCAGCGTGAGACTTTCCGACCTAGTGGAGACGCTTTCCAGGGATATTCCGCGCGCTCTTTGGAAGAGCAGTTTTGAATGGGTGCTAGAGCGCGCCGGATGATGGTGTTCCGGGAATCCTGGCGGGAAAGGACTGGAGCGGCATCGCCAGGAAAAATCCCTTCTCCCTGCAATGGCGATGAACAGAAGCGATCACTTCGTTTCGGGCGGGCGTCCGGGCTGCCGGGCTCGTGACACGAAACTGAAGCTCCGTCTCGATCGCTACTGCGTCAATCGCTTTCAGTGCGACGACGGGCGGCGGATCCTTGACGATCGCATCACAGGCTTGAAGCGCGGTGAGCATGAGTTCTTCGACCTGCTCCGGATCGTGGCTTGCCGCAATTCTTATAAGAAGCGCGATCTGATGACTTTCGTCGGGCCGGCTGAGATTGGTGAGGCCAACCTTGGCGAGCACGCTGTTGGGCAAGACTACGACATTGTGAGCGCCGGTGATCAGGGAGATGGACCGCCAGTTGTTCTCAATAACCCTTCCCTCGGTACCGTCGCCGAGCACGATCCAGTCGCCAATTGTAAAGGGCCGTCCCAAGGTCAATGCAACCCCGGAAAAGACGTCACCGAGCGTATTCTGCAGCGCAAGGCCGAAGATGATCGCGACAACGCCCGAGGTTGCGATCAGAGTGCCGATGGGCGCCTGGAACACAAAGCCCAGTATGGACAGCGCTACGCCGAGATAGACGATCGCAACAATGAGGTCCTGCAATAGTCGCGCCTCGCGCGGACGTCGTTCAAGAACGATGTAAATGCGGACAAAACCGATGAGCGTCCAGGCGAGGTGAGTCCACCACAGGACGCGTGCAGTGGTAGCCATGCCGGCCCTGAAGCCCGTTAGCTGCAAGTCGTCGACCCGGTGCGGCATGATTCCGGCTCCTGCCAGAACGACGGTCATGGCAGTGAAGAAGAAGATTTGCACGACAAGTCTGGCCGTCGGTCGGCCGCTGCCCTGAAGATGCCAGACAGCAATCCCGGCAATTCCCAGGAGATTGATCAGCGTCAGCGGCAGCAACGGATGTTCCCTCTTTCATACTCTTTGGCACCCCAAAAGAAAAGTAAAAGAGGCACGATGCTCAACCGCACCGCGCCCCGCTTTCCCTCACTATTTCTTCATGGGAAAGGTGAGTTCCTTTTCACTGGTATCGACCACGAAGACAGCAAGAAGCTTGGCAGGTTCTGTCTTGCTGCCGTTTTCGCTCACACCATGGCGATCCCCCGGCATTTCCGAGAAGCTTTCACCTGCCTTGTAGACCTTGACCGGTCCATCGTTGACCTGGCTGCGGATCGAACCCTCCAGCACTGTCGCATAGATGAAGGCCGTGCTCGGATGGGTGTGCCCCTCTGAAAATCCGCCGGGGCCGTACTCCACGAGCACGCCCTTGATGCTTTTACCGGGTACATTCGGAAGCTCATGTTCGTACACAAGGGTCACTTTCGACGCTTCGCCGGCAACTGCATCGTGAGTGCCGGCCGGTCCCGTCAGTCCCGCAACGAGAAACGAAAAGGCGATGATTGATCTGATCATTGTCATTCTCCTGTTCTGGACGATTGCGCACCTGTTAGCGGCACAAGTCGGCCGATCAATTGCGCTGGGCCATTGCAAACCACTGTTCGAAGGTGATCTGGCCAAGTCGGGGATTGTTGTCAGAGACGAGCGAGCCGTCGTCGAGCCGGGCGCCGAAGTATCGAGCTTCCGGGTCCGGCTGCACTTTCCGCCCGTCGCCAGTTGCTTCGAGATAGCGCGCAACGAGTTCGTTGAGCCGGAAACGCTCGGGGCCGGCGATCTCCACCGTCCCGTTGATCGGGGCAGAGACGGCAACTTCGGCCATCGCGGCGGCGACGTCGTCAGATGCGATCGGCTGGATGTAGGCCGGTGACAACCGCACTGTATCGCCGACCGTTCCGGACTTGGCGATGCCGCCCACAAACTCCATGAATTGCGTGGAGTGTACGATGGTGTAGGGAATCGCCGATGCCTTGATCAGCTTTTCCTGCGCAAGCTTGCCCCGGAAATAGCCACTCTCCTGCAGGCGCTCGGTTCCGACAACCGACAGCGCGATGTGATGTTTGACGCCGGCATCCTTTTCGGCCCGAAGAAGATTGCGCCCCGAGGCCTCGAAGAACTCGAGGACGGCCTTATCTTCGAAGGATGGTGAGTTGGCGAGGTCGACGACAACATCGCAACCGACCAATGCCGCAGCCAGACCTTCCCCGGTCACGGTGTTGACGCCCGTGTTCGGAGAGGCAGCAAGGACATCATGCCCCTGCTTGCGCAGGCGTTCGACCGTCTTCGAACCGATCAGGCCGGTTCCGCCAATAATAACGATTTTCATGGGACTTCTCCCCGGTTTGCGGCCAGGCCGCGGTGGTTGGTGGCTAAAGGACAGGGGCTTAGTTCAAGCCTGCCTTGTCGAGGCCGTAAAGCTTGTCTGCGGAGCCCGGCACCGACTTGAACGCAATGCTGGCGCGGTTCCAGGCATTGATCACCATAACTACAAAGGTCAGATCAGAGATCTCTTTTTCTGAGAGCTGGCCTCGAACGCGTTCGTAAAGCTCGTCGGGAATTCCACCCTCCGGAAGCTTCGTCAGCGCTTCAGTCCAGGCGAGTGCGGCGCGTTCGCGCGGGGCAAACAGGTTCGATTCGCGCCAGATCGCGACGTGGTAAAGGCGTAGCTCTGTTTCGCCATGCAACTTGGCTTCCTTCACGTGCATATCGAGGCAAAAGCCGCACCCGTTGATTTGCGACGCCCTGATCTGCACCAGATCGTGGAGCTTCGGCTCGATGACGCTTTCCTTGAGGCTCATGCTGAGCTCGGAGAGCTTCTTGAAAAGTTCCGGGGATTGCTGTGCGTAGTTCAGGCGCTGGGTCATGTCCGTCTCCTTATTTAAGGATATTTGTCATCCTTATGGATATACGATATCCGTAATTGCTGGACAGTAAAGCGTTTGCGGTCTAGTCTCGGAACATAAGGGTTATGTCGAACGGTACGGGTAAAGTGGGATGGACATCGTTTGCGCGCTGAGGACGTTCATGAGGGTCGCCGAGACAGGATCTTTTTCTGCAGCGGCAGCCGATCTCGGCTTGACGCAGCCAGCCGTTTCAAGGCAGGTTTCCGCGCTCGAGGAGCACCTCAGCATCCGCCTCTTCCATCGCACCACGAATGCGCTCGCCCTGACCCTCGAGGGTGAGCAGATCATTACGATGGCCTTGAAGGTGATCGACGCAGTGGACTCACTCAATGAGGCGTCGGGTGCCGAAGCAGCCAATGCCATGGGCCGTGTGCGCCTCGCCTTGCCCGCCCCACTTGGCCTTTATGTGAGCGACCGACTTGCGCAGCTTCTCGACCAACATCCTGGCCTGGTGGTCGAACTCCTTTTCCGGGAGGAGCCATCAGACCTCATCGGAGAAGCCATCGACCTTGAGGTACGGCTCGGTCTTGTCTCTGACAGCAGCCTCATGTGTCGCCGGATCGGGTGGACGACAGCCTTTCTCTGCGCAGCCCCCGCCTACCTCGAACGCCGGGGAGTTCCAAAGGCTCCGGCCGAGGTCAACACGCACGACTGTATCTGTTACAGCCGAGCCGGAGATGGCCGATCCTGGCTGTTTTCAGACGGCTCAAACGAAATTTCCGTTCGCATCTCGCCGCGGCTGGTCGCAAACAGCGCCCTTGCGGTGCACCGCGTGGTCTTGAGCGGAGGCGGCCTTGCCGTGCTTTCGCATATTCTGGCATATCCCGATATGGAGGCAGGCCGGCTGATCAATGCAATGCCGGACTATCCACCCGTGCGGCTGCCGATCAACCTTGTCTATCCGTCACGAAAGAACCTGCCCTTGCGGGTTCGCACCGTTCTCGACTTCCTCGTCGAAGCCGTCAGGGACGATCCGTTTATGGCCTCCTGATTTCGCGCCAATAAAGAGCAACGGTGTTAAGCGTCAAGCATCGTTGCGCGATGATCGCGCGTTCGAGCGTTGAGGACGATGATCATCCTTCGCAATCCGGCCGCAACGACAGACCTGGTTCTTCACGCCGGCCATGCGTTGTTCACTTGGCAAAATTGCTGAAAGTGATCGAGCAGAAGAGGTGAGAATGCCGTGTTCTTATGCCGCAGCCTTCGCAGCGCGAGCGACGGCAAGATGCTGCCTGATCGCCCGATGGATATCCGTGATCGTGTCGAACACCAGATTATCCAGGTCGATCACGTGGAAACGAACGGCGATGAATCTCAGCCGGCTGTCGGCGGGGACAGCGATACCGACCTCTTGACCACCAAAAATGACTGCTTGCCTTTGCATAAACGCCCTGCACACTCAACCTCGGCGCATCTTTAGCAAGATCGAATGAAGGATTTACGACAGGGCAACCATCAGTAGTAGTGAGGCCACCGAAAATCCACGATAATACCCGCGCTGCCCCTTTGGAAGGTCCTTTATACCAAGGGTCAGTGTGAGGTGGCCGTGGTTTCAGCACGAGATGCTAGGTGGTCTCTTATTGCACGCCTGATTTCAGTCACCGTGTCGAACACCTCGTTGTCCAGGTCGATGACCTGGAAACGGACCGCGATGAATTTGAGGCGGTTATCCACTGGAACCGCAATACCGACTTCCTGACCGTTAAAGACGACAGCTTGTCTTTGCATAACCAATCCCTGGCCCGTCATGGGCGTCACATCTAGCAAGTGGAATGAACAAAGAGGACGCGTCAATACACGCTCGAGAGCCGGTATCGGATCGAACGCACATGGTGCACCGTCACGAAGAACTTTAGTCGGATGGACAAGACATCACTCCCTTTGGCAAGGCCAACGGCAGCCATAAAAATTTATGCCAGAACTATCCATTAAGCAACTGATTTCTGTAATTATTTAGCGTTAATTAATCATATGACAATTACCGCAGGTGCGAGAAAAAAGGTGGTTCACCGGACCAAGCAATTGCATTAGCTGACGGAACGGGATGAAAGCAGGGATGCGCGAAAGGCACCGAAGCCGGATGTCCTTTAACGCATCCCTGGCCGGTTCGAAACGGTTCGGCTGAGATTGCGTGGACCTGGCGGTCTTCTTCCGCGCTTTAACGGCATCGCCTTCCTACCCTTTCCCTTGCCCGGCCGCCGTCGGGAATTTGCTTGCGATCAAGGGATGGGTGCGATCGCCCGTTCCCTGCCGTTCACACCTGCTGGAATGTTCCCATCAAGGACGATTTTGCCAGCATTTGATTTTGCACCTCCTCCCACATCGCTTCGATAGCTGCTGATGCCGGCACAGTGAGATTCGGCACGTCGAGCGCTGCAACTGTAAAGTGGTAGTGATGGACGCCATGTCCTCGCGGCGGTTCTGGTCCATCGTAACGTCTATTGCCAAAATTGTTGTCTGAAAACCGCAACCCGCTGCCGTTAGCTGTATCGCTGCTTTCCTGCAGGCCGTTGCTTGTTGGCGCAATATTATAGACGCCCCAATGCCGGAAAGTTCCATAAGGAGCATCCGGGTCCTCGATGACAATGGCGAAGCTTTTGACATTGTCCGGCGCTCCGGACCAGGACAATGCCGGCGCTATGTTCTCACCCAGCCTGGTATGCTTTTTGGGAATTGGGCCTCCGTTCGCAAAGGCGGAACTGCTCAAAAACGGCATCTGGACCTCCAGGTGGGTTCGAGGGTCGCCTCGGCAATATATTCGCCGGCAGCACTGGCATCGGTCGCCCACTGCGATTTGAATGGGTGGCCCAACAACCTTGCGACACGAAAGTTCCAGACGTCTGTCCACTCATCCTGAATTGTCATAGCGATGCAGCATGAGGCGCGCCCGGCAACACCAGCGGTCTCCAAATCGCGGCTCCTTATCCGTGGGATCTGACCAAATCTAATGGCGCCTTGCGTGCCCGGCTATAACCGCAGCAAGCCTCACCATTATCTCTCCGGGTTCCACTGGTTTGAGAAGACATTGTACACCTCTGAAGCGATCCGGGATCTCTATCGGGTCGTAGCCGGTAACGAAAAGGAACGGAATGTCTTGCTTCATAGGGCAATCAGCGAGTTGGAAGACGTGTCGATACAGCAGATGAACATCGAGAACAGCTGCATCGATGCTCGCGTGATTGAGTGCGGCCAAGCCGCCATCGAGGTGAGGAAAGGGCCCGACGATATCACTTCCCTGTTCCTCCAGCGCCAGGGTCATATTGACGGCCTGAAGATCGTCGTCTTCCACGACGAGCACGCGCTGTCCTATGAGATCGCTGAACATGGTCGGGTCACTCGGAACATGGAAACAGTAACCACGCGTTGCCTTTAGGAGCCAACCGCTCCGGGCCCGCGCTCGGTTTTTGTATGTATTCGACCAGTTCCGGAAGCTGGGAATCGGGACTTCATTCTAAAGGGCCATACCTCAGGCACCTAAGCCTGAACGCGACCCGACACTCCTGCGCGGCGGGCCGCACGGTCAGCAGCATGGACGATCATCGATTGCAGCCGCTGACGCTGCTGGATGGCGAAGGTCGGGCGTCGGTCAGAGCCGCTGGTAGTCCGGGAAATTGAAATCAACAGGCTGGTAAGTTCTCCTGGGTCCGGTGACCATGAGCGAAAAGATCCATCGCTTCGATGCAAAGGATTCTCGACGCGTTTCCGTTATGAGCAGCCGGCAATGGCTGTTCAAGGCTCACTGAAGCATTGCCATTTCACTGTCTCGAATGCGCCTGTTGATCATCACCAACCTTTCCGTCTGGTTTAGCAGGATAAATGGCAGCGACGGTATATTGGAGGTCAATGAAGAACGTGTGTACGTGATCGTACTTGAACCGAACAGTGCGCGACCTATTCTGGCATGTGGGGCGCTACCTGTTGCCTTGTCTCGGTTGGTAACGGGTGATCACGGGCAGGGGAGAGTCTGATATGCCGTCGCAAGGAGACGTTAGCAACCGAATGCTCAAGGCTTTGACAGCCGACGATTTCGATCTTCTCGCGAAGCATTTGGAAGCCGTCGATCTGCCCGCCAACTTCCGGATAGCGGAGCCGCGCAAGACACTCGACTTCTTGTACTTTCCGGAAAGCGGCATCGGATCGGTGATGGCGGTCGGCCCTACAGGACAGATGGCGGAAGCTGGCATGTTCGGCCGGGAAGGATTTGTTCCGACTGCCACGATCATAGGCGACGACATTGTTCCGTACCTGATTGAAATTCATGTGGCCGGAACCGGATACAGGGTGTCGGTCGAGGCGATGCGCCAGACAACCCTGAAAAGTTCGACCCTTCAGGTTCCGATGATCAAATTTATGCACGTTTTTGCCACCCAGGTGGCCTATACCTCGCTGGCGAACGCCAAATTCGATGTGGAACAACGGCTCGCGCGCTGGATCCTGATGTGTCACGATCGGCTTCACTCCGAGGAGATGGCCATTACCCACGAGTATATCGCCCTTATGCTTGGTGTGCGCAGACCAAGCGTGACCACGAGCTTGCATGTCCTCGAAGGCAAGCGCCTCATTCGCTCTAGCCGTGGTTCTGTGATCGTGCGGGATCGAAGGGGTCTCGAAGCCCTCGCCGCAGGTTGCTATGGAACGCCGGAGCAGGAATTCGAACGACTTCTCGGCAAGGCGTGAGCGCCGGTATCTGCACGAGAAGGCGTGAGGGGCCGCCGAACGCCCTTGTCCGCCCACTGTTGCAGGAACAATACCGCCGGATATGGGTTGGATAACTCCAACAAGGCGGAGGCTTCAGAAATGGACCATACCAATCACGTTCGGCTTAGCACTGCGGATCTCGTCCCTGATAATCTTGAAGGGGCGAGCGTATATGGCGCAGATGACGAAAAGGTCGGAAAGGTCGATCACGTTCACGGCGTCGGCGAAGCCAGCACTGTCATTATCGATGTCGGTGGGTTTCTCGGCCTCGGCGCCAAACCAGTGGCAGTGCCTGCAAGCCAGCTTGATTTCATGAGAGATGAAGACGGCGAAGTCCACGCCGTGACCACGTGGACGGAGGATCAGCTAAAGGCGATGCCCGAGCATCGCGACTGAAATACCAAGGCCCGTCGAAAACGTCGGGCCTTTTTAGCGCCTTTTCATCGAGTAATTTATTGAGTTCAAAAGATGTTTTCGTTTTTTGCTGTTGATGCACCTTTAATGGCATGCCGTGGAATTCGAACTGCTCACGCGTGATATCGCTCGAGCGTTGCCCTCAGCGCCGATAGGGCTTTGAACAGAGTTCTTGATTTGGTCTCATGGCGAAAGTGACCTTAGTGAAAATTCCGGCTCTTCACCTTCAATGTGTCGATGTGCAGATCAGGAACGAAGATATCTCTGGGCCGGACGGTCGATGGTGATCTTTCGCGCGAATCCGGACTGCCTGGCGAGCCATGGGTGAACTCATCGCCGCGTCCGGTCGGGATCCGGACTGACATATCCAGGTCGGCAAGGCCTGACAGTTCGCCGCTGAGGTCGAAAAGCTGCTGTGCAACGAGGTGAACGACATCCCCTTCCCTCTGCACGCGGCCGTTGATCGCCATCATCGAAGAGCCGAGGACCACGCGGCGGCACTTCTCGAACAGGCTCGGCCAGACCACAATGTTGGCAGGACCGGTTTCATCTTCAATCGTGATGAACATGACGCCCTTCGCGGAGCCTGGCTTCTGCCGCACCAGCACGAGGCCCGCCGTCATAAGCCAGCGGCCATCACCCGCATTCATCGCGTCATTGCAGGTGACGATCCCGCGATCTATCAAATCCTTCCTCAGGAACGCTATAGGATGTTCGCGAAGCGTCAGGCCGACATGGCCGTAGTCTTCCACGACGTTGTGACCCCTGGTCATCTGTCGCAGTTTGACCTCGGGTTCGTGCTGTTCTGCGATCGCTTTCATCTCGCGTTCGGCTGCGGCCGCAAATAGGGGAAGGGGCTCATCTCTCAGGGCTCTGATCGCCCACATTGCATCGCGGCGTTCCAGCGTCAGCGAAGGAAGGAAGGCATCTGCCTTGGCGAGCTGGACAAGGGCTTCCGACGGAACACCCGACCGGCGCCAGACATCGTCGACACTCTCAAATTGCGAATTCATCCGCGCTGCGACGATGCGGGCGGCATCGACGACCGCCAGTCCCATGACCAGTCTCATGCCAAGCCGGACGGCGTGGCGTTCCGTATTGCCAATGCGCTCAAGCGTACAGTCCCATCGCGAGCGATTGATGCAGACCGGGCGTATTTCGACACCGTGATTTCGTGCGTCGCCGACAATCTGAGCCGGCGCATAAAACCCCATCGGCTGTGAATTCAGCAACGCAGCGCAGAAGACGTCCGGGTAATGACATTTCACGAAATTGGACGCATAGGCAATGAGCGCGAAGGATGCCGCGTGGCTTTCAGGAAAGCCGTACGAGCCAAAACCCTCGAGCTGAGAGAATGTCTTCTCCGCAAATTCCGCCGTATAGCCATTGTTGATCATGCCATTGACAAGCTTGTCCTTGAAGCGCGAGACGCCGCCCGTGAACTTGAAGGTCGCCATGCTCTTGCGCAGTTGGTCAGCCTCACCACCGGTAAAACCTGCGCACACCATCGCGACCTTCATGGCACTCTCTTGAAAAAGCGGGACGCCGAGGGTCTTGCCAAGCACGGCTTCGAGCTCGGGGGTCGGATACTCGACCTTTTCCTTGCCCTCGCGCCGACGCAGATATGGATGGACCATGTCGCCCTGGATGGGACCAGGCCGGACGATCGCGACCTGTACGACAAGGTCGTAAAATGTCCGTGGCTTCATCCGCGGGAGCATCGCCATCTGGGCGCGGGACTCAATCTGGAAAGTCCCGAGCGTGTCGGCCCTGCGGATCATCGCATATGTCGCGCTGTCCTCCTGCCGGATATTCGAGAGATCTAGATCGTCGTTCTTATGGGTCCGGATGAAGTCGAACGCCTTGTTCATGCAGGTGAGCATGCCAAGGGCAAGAACGTCGACCTTCATGAACTTCAGTGCCTCGACATCGTCCTTGTCCCATTCGATAATCTGCCGGTCGACCATCGACGCCGGTTCGATGGGAACGAGATCGTCCAGTCGGTCATGGGTAAGAACGAAGCCGCCGGGGTGCTGGCCAAGGTGCCGCGGGGCGCCCATGAGCTGCTGAGCCAGTTTCAATGTCAGCACCAGGCGCCGGTCCGCAGGGTTAAGGTTGAGATCCCTTATGTTGCGATCGCTCACTTCTTCTGACCAGGACCACATGCCCGACGAAAGCGCCTTGATCACGTCCTCTGGCAGGCCGAGGGCCTTTCCGACATCGCGGATGGCACCCTTGGCACGGTATCGGGTTACGGTCGAGCAGAGCGCGGCCTTGTCGCGACCATAAGTCCTATAAATCCACTGGATGACCTGCTCCCGACGCTCATGCTCAAAGTCCACGTCGATGTCGGGAGGCTCGTCGCGTTCCCTGGAGACGAAGCGCTCGAACAGGAGATCGTTGGTCTCCGGGTCAATGCTGGTGATGCCGAGGATATAGCAGATGGCGGAATTTGCTGCCGATCCCCTGCCCTGACAAAGTATCCCCTGGCTGCGGGCGAACCTGACGATGCTGAAAACCGTCAGGAAATAGGGAGCGTAACGCATCTCCTTGATGAGCTCGAGCTCATGTCTGATGACCCTGAGCACGTTCTGCGGCAAACCTTCAGGATAGCGGTCCGGAATACACGCGCGAACATAATGCTCCAGCGACTGCTGAGCATCCATGCCTGGCATGATGGCTTCCTCGGGGTACTGGTAAGTCAGCTCCTCAAGGGAAAACCTGCATCGCTCGACGATCTCCATCGTTCGCGCGAGTGCTTCGCTGTGGCGCGGAAACAGACGTTCCATCTCTTCAGGCGGCTTTAGATATCGGTCGGCATGGCGTTCCCTCTCGAAGCCGACATCATCGATGGTGGTGTGATTGCGGATGCAGGTCACAACGTCCTGGAGTTGCCGACGGTTGGGTTCGTGGAACAACACATCGTTCGTCACGACAGTGCGAACCCTGAACTTTGCCGCAAGAATGGACAACTCGTGGAGTCGCATCTGATCGTTCGGCCGTCGCCTCAGCGACAGCGACAGGTAGGTGCGGTTTTCGAAAACCTCAGCCAGCTTTCGAAGCTGGATCGCACAAGTTTCATCCGGGAGATCAGGAACGAGAACACAAATGAGGCCCCCGGCGTAACGGGCGACATCATCAAGCGTCAGGATGCAGTTGCCCTTTCCTCCTCGGCTCTTTCCGAGCGTGAGAAGGCGGGTCAGACGAGAGTAGGCCGATCGGTCGGTCGGGTAAACAAGAAGGGAGGGGCCGTCCTGAAGATCAAGCCTGCAGCCCACGACGAGCCGCACACCGCTCGCACGAGATGCCTCCAGGGCCCGCACGACACCCGCAAGACTGTTGCGATCGACCACGCCAAGAGCTTCAATTCCAAGCTCCTTCGCGGTCCAGAACAACTCGTCGGCCGATGATGCGCCCCGGAGGAAGCTGAAGTGGGTGGTGACCTGAAGCTCGGCATATCTCATGCGAAGATCCCATGCAGGAACCATTTATGGCTGCCGGTTTCGGGGTCGATGCCGTCCCCGCTACGGAAAATCCACAGTCGTTCGCCTGCGTCGTTTTCGATGATGAAGTAGTCGCGCACTGCTGTGAACTCGGCATCGCACGTCCACCATTCACCGAAGGCCCGCTCCGGTCCATCGGCCCGTCTTACGCGATGTCGCTTGCCGCGCCACGTAATGGTTGCTGGCGGGTGGTCAGGGAGAAGGGCAATGGCGTCTATCCGGTCAGGGCGATCAAGCAATCGGACAGGACGCGGCCAATAATGAACCCAGGTTTCCTCGACTTCGGCTGCCGCAGCCGAAATGCGCCGCACACTCCGTTCGGGAACGTCGGACGCGACCGGAGCTACACGATAAACACGCTGTCCGCGGTTGCCAAAGATATCGATGAGGGGCGTGATGTCCTCGTTTTTCTCCTCCACGAGCGACGACGCGTGCTGCTCTTCGGCCAGCAGCTCGGTGATCACGGCGGCAAGTGTAAGCTTCTCGATACCGAAACCCGGCTCGATTTTTTCCGTGCGATCCCTGAAGAGCTTCGTCAACCATGCGATATCACGCGCGGGTTTCGCCGTGCCGGCGCGGATTGCTTGCCTACTGCCATCGACCTTCTCGACGATCAAGTCTGTCCTGCGAACGCCGAGCCCCTTGCGCTGCAGTTCGGCAACGAGCTGAACGATCAGGCGACCCACATATTTGTTGATTGTTTCGGCCGCGCCGATAGGTTCGGCGAAAGCGCGCGAGACTTCGATCCACTCCGGCGCACGGATCGGCTCAATAGGTTCCGACAGCCGGCCGAACATTTGATCAATGCGCCGGCCGATTTCAGGTCCGAACCGAAGCGCCAGCGGGGCACGGGGCGTTGCAGAAAGCTCTCCGATGGTCCTGAAACCCAGCATGCGAAGGTCTGACACGATCGGCTCCGGCAATCTCAGAAGAGAGATTGGAAGCCGCTCGGTTGCTCCGGCGGCTTCGCCGCGAGGGACAACAACTGTCTGCGTTCTCGCCGCACGCGCGCAGGCATGCGCCGCGCCCCAGGTGTCTGCCACGGCAATGCGTGCGGTCAGACCCCTGGCATGGAACTGATTGCCAAGACGCGTCAACATCGGCGCTTCTCCTCCCTGAAGATGGTCGGCGCCTTCCGTGTCAAGGACAATGCCATCTGGCGCATCGACCGCGACGATCGGCGAGTACACCGTCAGCGCCCATAAGGTTATCCGCCTGAGAGCCTCGGCATCGGCGGCGGCGTCTGCGTCAATCATCGCCAGTCCGGCAAAGAGCGCCTGTGCCTTGGCAGCCTGCATGCCGATGCGGACCCCCGCTTTCTGCGCCGCGGCGTCAGCAGCCGAGACCCATCGCTTCGGGCCTCTTCGTTCAATCACCGCAATCGGTTGATCAGCCGGAATGCCGGAATCGGCGCGACGAATCCGATCGGTTGCCAGATAGGGAAGATATATTGATACGACCCTTGTCATCGCAGGCTCCAATTTCAAACTCAGCACATTCGCCCGCCCGCGATCGCATCAATTCAAGCAACCACCTTGGACGTCCGACGCCCGGAACGGGCAATTCTGCGCTCGGCAGCACACTGACCCGCCAGCGTGTGACCGAGGCCGTCGGCTGGCCGAAGTCGTTCGCTTCGGTCTGACGGCGCCACCGCCGGACAACAATCCCCATCGTGCCGGTCCTTTCGGCTGCCAGCTGCAGACGTCGCGAAGCGACCATCGGTAGCCGAACAAGTTCTCCGATCACCGCACCGAGGCCACCATACCCAAGCGCCTCCTCCATGGATGAAAGGACATCCTCCTCCCGATCGCCTTCAACGAAGATGACCCGATCGGGATGAAGACCCGCCTGAGCCAGCGCCGGAAAGAAGAGGTCCGGACGTGTCAGACACCAGACAATCTTTCCTCGCGTACGCGCGGCGATTCCCGCGGCAAACAAGGCTGCCGCTGCTCCGTCGACCGTCCCGCATCCGCCGCCTGCAAATTCGTGTAGCGCGCCATAGGCGAGACCACCGCCAGGCAGGATCCGATCGATTTCGGGCACGCCGAACGACAGGCTGCCCGCCCGCCTGGACGCTCCCCCCTCCAAGGAGGAGATGCGCTCGCGCAAATCCGAGAGAATGTCCTGGCGAGCAGCCGACATCGTTGGCGAATCCTTCCGAAATCGCATTAAGAGGGACGACATTCATGTCGTTCATAACGGTGATGTTCTTCTTCTGTTCCTTTCCGCCGACGTCGTCAAGATGCTCAAAACAGGAAATTATTCCTCATTTTGGGGTGTGATGAGGATTCGTCAGATGAATCAAGTTCCTAGATAAGAGGATGCCGCCTTTGCGCCACGGAAGGTTTTGCGCCACTGAAGGAATTTTTGCATCAGCGCCCGTGCCTGTGGAATTCTCTTTGACGAGCTATGGCTGCCTGCGGAGGGTGTAACAACCTTAGGCAAATCTGGAGACCGCGCGAGGAACCTTTTCCTGTTGCTACCCATTCCCTCCCCGAGCGCGGGCCGTGTCAACCGGACGCGACAGGGATGGCGAACGCAGCGGTTTTTCCGGTTTCTCGCTGCGGCCAACGAAATGGCAGTCGAGCGTCCAACCTGTCCGGCATCCGCCTCGCCTAACGGAGAAGAGAAAGCAAACGCGCAAGGAGCGGCATCGGGACGAAAATGCCCGTTGAGCGGATCCCATCATGATGAAGGACAGAACAACGCCTCTCCACACCCGGACGGTCGATATATCGTGATCCGTGGCCGCCAAACAGGACCACTCAGATCGTTGTGCTGGTCCGAAGAACGGCGTCCGCGATTGTTGCTCCGAGGCACCACCGCCGAACGATAACGGAGGTAAGACAGTCCGCGCAAACTTCCTTTCTGGATGCGCTCCTGAGGCTTTCATCAGACTTAAGTCCTAGCCCGGGAACCTAAGTCACGCTCCGTCGTTTGAGAGCAATTCGGCTAACAGGAGCCGGATTGGGGAAAGACGTCTTGCAGGATAAACAGCAAATTCGAATGGCCTGCGCGCGCCGAAAGGCACCTTTTTCGGCATGGATTGTACTCTCGGCCGGGCTGCTCTATGTGTGTCGTTAGACAATGCCCGGTGATGCAGGAAAGCTTGCGGGAGGCGTTGCAGGCGCCCGTTTCATCGATAGTACGCAGTAATATCCATGCCCTATCTATCCCATGTCCATCAGCTACCCTCCCCGTCAGGTCATCGATGAACTGGCTCGGCCGCTGGAAGAACCAAACGCTCGCTTCGCAGTTTTTTCTCGCTGGGGGCATCGTCTCCGCCATTGCCATGTTCCTGGTTGGGCTGCTGGTGACCCACTTCATCCAGGGGGCCGTCATCCATAATGCAGGTGCGACCACCGCACTTTATGTGGATAGTGTGGTCGCCCCCCTGTTGCCGGACATGCAGAAGGAAGGCCTTCTCGACGACGCCACGGCTCGCGCCCTGGATGAGACCCTTGGCCAGGGGGCGTTGGGCCGCAGACTCGTTTCCTTCAAGTTGTGGCGCCGGGATGGCACCATCCTCTATTCAAACGAAAAAGGGCTGGTCGGAAGGACGTTTCCGGTCACTGACAAGTTACGCGAGGCCTTCTCCGGCACTCTCGTTGCCCGATATGAAATTCCAACCGATCCAGAAAGCGCGCAAGAGCGGGTCTACGGCAGGCCGCTCATGGAAATCTACAATCCCGTCCTTCAACCCTGGTCGGGAGAGGCCGTTGCGGTACTGGAATTCTATGAGAGTGCAGAAGGGCTGGAGGAGAGCCTGACGCAGGCGCGATTGGGAAGCTGGCTTGCGGTCGCCGGCGTAATAGCCGTGTTCTTCCTCGCCCTTTCGGCATTGGTTTTTCGTGGTAGCCGCATTATCGAAGCACAACGGGTGGCACTCGGAGCACGCGTAGACGAGCTTTCCGTATTGCTCGGCGAAAACCGCGGTCTGCAGCGACGGCTGCAGAAATCATACCAGCGTGCCGCAGCCTTGAACGAAACCTACCTGCGAAGCATCGGCGCGGACCTTCACGACGGCCCCGCCCAGCACATTGCTTACGCATCGCTGAGGCTGGACAGCGAACTCCTCGTCAATCCGGCAACCGCGCCTGCCGCTCGGGATGAAGAGCTGTCATGGATCCGCTCTAGCCTTGCAGAGGCGATCTCGGAAATCCGCAGCATCTGCCGAGGGCTTGTCTTGCCGGAGATCGAAAACGCCTCGATCCGGGAAATCGTCAACCGTGTTGTCGAGGCTCATCAAAGCAAGACCGAGACAGTCGTCGAACTGACCATCGACGACGACGACCCGGATCTCGCGCCCGCTGTAAAGATCTGCATCTATCGCTTCATCCAGGAAGCGCTCAACAACGCCTATCGGCATGGTGGCGGCGTTCAGCAGGCAGTCAAGGCAATATCGCACAATGGATATGTGCGCATCGAAGTCAGCGACAGAGGCGAGGGCTTCGATCCGAAGGAAATCAGGCCATCGAGCCTGGGACTGGTCGGTCTTAGGGAACGTATCGACAGCCTCGGAGGTGTTTTCGAGGTGCAGTCGGGCCCTGATGGCACGACTTTGACCATGAGCTTTGAACCGATGGAGGCGGAAGACTAGAATGGCATCAACTCGTATCGGCGTTGTCGACGATCATCCGCTCTTTCGTGAGGGTGTCGTGCGAAGCCTGTCTGAAAACAAGGACTTTGTCGTCGTTGGCGAGGGCGCAAGTGGCGCGGACGCCTGTCGGATCGCCCGCGAATTGAACCCCGACATCCTGCTTCTTGACGTTTCCATGCCAGGAAACGGACTTTCTACCATCTCAGACGTTCTCGATACCAGTCCGTCGACCAAAGTGATCATGCTGACGGCATCTGAAGAGGTCGAAAGCCTGGTTACGGCCCTGCGTCTCGGAGCGCTCGGCTATGTCCTGAAGGGCGTGGGTGCGAGGGGATTGATCGACGCCATCACTTCTGTTCTTCGCGGGTCACGAGCCGTGAGTCCGGCGATGACGGCAAAGATCATGGAGAAGTCCCTGCAGCGTCATCGCTCGGCCGAAACCGTGCTGACCCCACGCGAAGTCGAGATTGTCGATCTCGTCTCAATGGGTCTGTCCAACAAGCGGATTGGTCTGAAGCTCGACCTGCAGGAAAAGACAGTAAAGCATCACATGACCCAGATCCTGACCAAGCTTGGGGTCTCGAACAGGACTGAAGCCGCTATGCGGTGGCGAGACAGACTAGCGTAGAATGCCGATAAGCCGCCGCGCATCGTCGGCGGTTGCACCCCGACTGATGATTGTCCGTCCCTTCGAATCTCGCATGATGTAGCGACCCTTGCGAAGGGTTTCCGTGATCCCGTTGGCGTGGCGGACATTGATCGAGCCATCGCTGCCCTCACTCGATTGCGTCACCGTCGATCCGCTGGACGTAGAACTCGAGCTACCGTTCCCTGTGCTGGCACTGCCACCACCGTTGCCGTTGTTGCTGTTGTTGCCGCCGCCGGACTTCCCGTTCCCGTTTCCTCCGCCGTTGCCATTCCCGCCACCGTTTCCGTTTCCGCCGCCGTTACCGCCTCCGTTGCCGCTGCCGTTCCCATTTCCGCCGCCGTTTCCGTTACCGCCGCCGTTGCCATTGCCGTTTCCATTGTCTTTCGCTGATGCAGAGAACGGAAGAGCGACCGCAATTCCAGCGGTGCCTGCAAAAAGCTTCAGCAAAGAGCGTTTGGAAAGAATCATGGCATGCCTCATTTCGGTATCAGCTACGCAAGTCAATACGCGTTAGATCATTGTATTGTTTCCAAACTAGGAGGGCATCAGACCTATGGGAGTGGGGGCGCAAGACTTTGGTCCCATATTGCCGACTTTTCATAAAACGTGGGTCCGATTTTACACGCGACGTTCAGGAACACCTAGGGTGAGTATGATACGGCGACGCCGTCTTCTCCTTAACTGCACATTGTCGTCACCGGTCTGCCTCATTCCAGGATCGTCAACTGTACTGCGAGAAGGAGCTTTGCTTGGACGAAAAGGAACAGCGGCGGCGCATGCGCTGCGATCATATATGGGAGGATGCGGGCCCCAAAGGCCGACATCGTGATCACTGGGCACGGGCGGAATAAAACCACGGGGCGACGGAAGAGGCAGCCGAAGGAACCAAGGCAATCGGAACGCCAAAAGACAGTTTAACGATGAAAGGACCACCAAGGATTCGGCCGTGGACATCCGACCTGCGCTGATGATCAGTGCAGACTGATCGCGCACTGCTCGAGGCCAGACCGGCAACACCCTGGCACCTCAGGGATGGCCAGACGCGGTCACGAGCCATAGGATGCTCCGATCGCACGCAATGAGAGATTGATCGGCCAATAACCGATCCGAACATCTATCTTCGATTGCAGACCCTGGTCGCATTCGGGTAGAAATCGCTAGGGATTCTCCGGAGCGAGCCATGCACATTCAGCCGCAACAGCGGATTTATATCTGCTTTTTCCTGTTTGCGGTGTCGATGGGAGCGACATTGTCGCGCCTGCCCGATCTTCAGGATGCCCTGCGGATCGACAAGTCGGAATTGGGCCTGACACTGATCGGCGCCGCAATCGGCGCTCTGCTGTCACTGACATTCTCCTCCCCGCTCGTTGCCCGCCTTGGTGCACGCACGACGGCATTCGCAACAGTTCTTGGAACCTCCGCTCTGCTTGCGCTCGTGCCATGGATGACCGCTGCCCCGCTCGTATTCGGTCTCCTCTTCCTGGAGGGACTGTTGGCCGGTGCACTCGAGATAAATTTAAACGTCGAAATTGATCGCATAGAGGCCCAGCTGGGCCGCGGGGTCATGAACAGGGCCCATGGGTTTTGGAGCCTTGGCTTCTTCGTCACCGCGCTCATATCGGCTGCTCTCCGTCAGGCGGGAATGTCAATGCAACTCCATCTCGCGCTGACATTCACCTTCGTCCTTGTCGCTGGTGGGGTCGTCATTGGTGGAATGCGCAATGCCCCGGCCAAACCGAACACCGAACATGTCGATGCCGGGCATATCGCTCTTCCGACGGCAGGCCTGTTGCCCCTCTGCCTGATCGGAATTGCTGCATTTCTTGTCGAGGGAGCAGGCATCGACTGGTCGGCCATCTATATGCGCGACGTATTCCAGTCGGAACCATTCGTCGGGGGGCTTGGCCTTACCCTCTTCACCTTCTTCATGGCCCTGGCAAGGTTATTTGCAGACCCGTTTGTCGATCGCTTTGGCTCACGTTCCGTGGCCGTCGTCCTTCTCATTACATCTGCCGCGGGTCTTTGCGCGGTTTCACTGTCGCCCCACCAGAGTATCGCACTGGTCGGATTCGCGTTGATGGGTGCCGGATGCAGTGCCGTCTATCCTCTTGCTGTCTCGGCAGCCGCTCAACGAGTCGACAGGGCAGCCCATGTCAACGTCGCAGCCCTGGGTCAGATGTCGTTCGTCGTGTTTTTCCTGGCCCCGCCTCTCCTCGGCTTCGTCGCCGAACAGGCTGGCATTCGCACCGCGTTTTTCATTTGCCTTCCGGTCATCCTGACTGCGCTTTTGTGCGTCCGATCTCTCTCCTATCAACGGAAAGTCATGATCGCCCAGAACGCAAGCCGTCCCGGCATTACTCTGGGGTCATGAACCAAGCCGAACCTGATCGATTGCTCATGTCGGGGCACCGGTGGAACAAACGGACGGAAATTGTGTTCCTGTCCCGCTGACCACATTTGGGGGACTTTTATGCCGCAAAAATCTGGGTTCGACGTCGAGGCAGGTGACCATTTGGCTCTCGGCGCGACACCTGACGCTGATGGTGTCAACTTTGCTCTCTTCTCGGCGCATGCCGAACGGGTCGAGCTTTGTCTTTTTGATGCAGAGGGCGGCAACGAACACCGTATCGAGCTTCCGGAATACACCAACGAGATCTGGCACGGTCGCATCCCTGGCCTGAAACCGGGAGCGCTTTATGGCTACAGGGTCTACGGGCCTTACGATCCGGAAAACGGCCATCGCTTCAATCCCAACAAGCTTCTCATTGATCCATACGCGCGGGAGCTCGTCGGAGACATCCATTGGGGTCAATCTTGCTTCGGCTACGATCTCGAAAGCGAGGAAAAGGACCTTTCCTTCAATGGAGCCGACAGCGCACCCGACATGCCCAAATGCCGTGTGATCGACCCGAACGACTTCACTTCACTCGACGATCTCAAACCCGGCATACCCTGGTCACGTACGATCTTTTACGAGGCACACGTGAAGGGGATGACGCAATTGCATCCTGCCGTCCCCGAACAGCTGCGGGGCACGTTTGAGGGCTTGGCGAACCGGGACGTCGTCGAGTACGTGAAAAGCTTGGGAATCACCTCCATTGAGCTTCTCCCCGTCCATTATTTTCCCGATGATGCCCACCTACTCGACAAGGGGCTGAGGAATTACTGGGGGTATAACACGATCGGCTTCTTCGCTCCGGCTTCGCGCTACTACGGGCCCCATGGCCTTTCAGGATTCCGAAATATGGTCCGCGCTTTCCATGATGCGGGGATAGAAGTCATCCTTGATGTCGTCTACAACCATACTGCGGAGGGAAACGAGCTCGGACCAACCCTTTCGTTCAAGGGTATCGACAACTTCTCCTACTACCGGACGATGCCCGACGAAGCACGCTACTACATCAATGACACCGGCACCGGAAATACCGTCAACACCTCGCATCCCCGTGTCCTGCAAATGATCACGGACTCCTTGCGCTACTGGGCGCAGGTCATGAATGTCGACGGATTCCGCTTCGACCTCGGCACCATCCTCGGGCGGGAACCAGAGGGTTTCGACCAGCGAGGAGGCTTCTTCGATGCGGTTGGGCAGGATCCGGTCCTTTCCCGTCTCAAGCTGATTGGCGAGCCTTGGGACATTGGACCGGGCGGTTATCAGGTCGGTGGTTTTCCCCCCGGCTGGTCCGAGTGGAATGACAAATACCGCGATACAATGCGCGACTACTGGAAGGATGAAGACGGAACCGCGCGCGACTTTGCCGCACGCGTGCTCGGATCAGGTGACATTTACGACTTCCGCGGGCGCAGACCTTGGGCAAGTGTTAACTTCGTGACAGCACATGACGGGTTCACGCTGAACGATCTGGTCTCCTATAACGAAAAACATAATGAAGCGAATGGTGAAGCCAATCGTGATGGCCACGACCACAACCGAAGCTTCAATTACGGCGCCGAAGGCCCCACCGACGATGATGGGATCAATTCTGTCCGCGATCGCCAGAAGAGAAATTTCCTCGCCACCCTCCTCCTGTCCCATGGCGTTCCCATGCTTTTGGCTGGCGACGAATTCGGCCGCAGCCAGATGGGCAACAACAATGGCTACTGCCAGGACAGCGATATAAGCTGGCTGCATTGGCAAGGGCTGCCGGACAGCGCACAGGCTCTGCGCGTCTTTACAGCTCGGCTGATTGCGCTCCGCCAGGAACAACCACTACTGCGGCGTGAAAGCTGGCGCAACGACCTTACGATTAGCTGGCTCAACCCTGTCGGCGGTGAACAGACCGAAGACCATTGGGACGATGAGGGAAGCACGACACTTGGGCTGCGCCTGACCACCAAGCTCGATGGCAATGAAAATGCCTGGAAGGAGGCGCTGGTGCTGTTCAACCCTCACGACGGTCAGGTGCCGTTCAATCTTCCATCACTGGAAGACGGCCAATGGATTTTGGAGCTTACGACCGCCGACCCTGACGTGGAGAGGGTCGATCTCAACGACACCGATCACTATGACCTGGAACCCAGAAGCCTTGTCATCTTGAGGCGAGCTTGAGCGGTAGACGGAAGCTCCGTGCTTGTGTTTCGCGCCGTACCCCTGTTGTCGAAAACCGCAAGCGCCCGCCCGGCCGGTTAAGAATCCATTCCGGAACATCAGTCGCTTTCGCGGGTTGATGGAAGCGACCGCTTCAGAGGAATTTGGATGAGCGTACCCCCGATGACATCCGAGACTTCAGACAGTCCGATGATGAAGGCACGGGCCATCCCGCAGCTGATCGATCCTGACGCCGAGCCATTCGTCGCCAAGGCGATCGAGGAACTTGCTTCCTCCGAAATACCGTTTCTGGTCGCAGGGACTTACGCCGTCAGTGCCTATACGGGCATCTCCCGTCTCACCAAGGATCTGGACATATTCTGCAAGGCCGGAGACTGCGGGCGCATCCTTGGCTACTTCAGGGAGCGTGATTACGAGATCGCGGTCGAGGACGAGCGCTGGATCGGGAAAGTGCTGAAAGGAAAGCACTTTTTTGATGTCATCTTCGCCTCATCCAATGGCACGATGCCGGTCGGCGACGCGTGGTTCGATGACGCCCGGATGATTGAATTATGCGGGTTTCCCGTCCGCATCGTCAGTCCGACTGAACTGATCTGGTCGAAATGCTTCATTCAACTGAGACACCGCTATGATGGTGCTGACATCGCCCACGTCATCTTGCGGGCCAGCGAAGAAATCGATTGGGCAAGACTGCTCGGATACCTCGAGGTGCAGTGGGAAGTGCTTCTGATCCATCTCCTCAACTTTCGATGGATTTATCCTACCGAGCGAGACAGGGTTCCCCAGTGGCTCCTGGATGAACTGATTGATCGCCTGAAGACCCAATGCGACATGCCCCTGCCGCAAATGCGCATCTGCCGCGGGCGGATGTACTCCCGTGTCGACTACGAAATCGACGTGAAGGAGTGGGGCTTTGCGGATGTCGGTGGCGAAGGCGAGATGCGAGGCAATTGGGAGATCGATGATGACCAGTAGTGCCGGCAAGCTCAAGGTGGCGGCAGTCGCCGACCTGCATGTGAAGGAGGATGGAAAAACCTCCTACAAGGACATGTTCACAGAAATATCAGGCGTCGCGGACGTTTTGGTCATAGCCGGCGATTTGACAGATCTCGGCAAACCAAAGGAGGCCGAGTTGCTGGCGGCGGATCTCAGAAGCTGCACGATCCCGGTTGTCGCGGTTCTCGGCAACCATGATTATGAAAGCGGGATGGTTGAGGAAGTATCCACGGTACTGACCGATGCGGGAGTGGTACTCCTTGACGGAAACCCGACCGAGATAGACGGTGCGGCGTTCGTCGGTGTCAAGGGTTTTGCCGGTGGCTTTGGCCGCCATATGCTTGGGTCTTTTGGAGAAAGCGCCATCAAGGCCATGGTCGCCGAAAGCATCGACGAATCCATGCGGCTGGAAAACGCAATGCGCAGGATCAGTTCGGACCGGGCAATGGTGGTGCTTCACTATGCTCCGATTGCGGAGACCGTGGAAGGTGAGCCCCCGGAAATCTATCCGTTTCTCGGATCCTCGAGACTTGCGGAAACCATCGATCGTTTCAATGTAGCCGCAGTCGTTCACGGTCATGCACACCACGGTACCTATGAGGGCAAAACCCCGCGGGGGGCTCCGGTCTACAATGTCGCCGCCCACGTCGAAAAACCGAACGGGAAGCCGTACGCGATCCTTGATCTGTAAGCTCTACTGACGAAACGACAGCTCGTTTTCGAAGCAAAACTCAAACTATCAGCCAGACGTGACGCGCCAGACAGTATTGCCCGCATCATCAGCGATCAGCAGTGCACCTCCCTTGTCCAGTGCCAGACCGACCGGTCTGCCTCTGGCTTCATTCCTGTCGCTCAGGAAGCCGGTGACGATGTCGACCGGTTTTCCGTTCGGCTTACCTGCTTCGAACGGCACGAAGACGACCTTATATCCGTTGAAGGAATGCCTGTTCCAACTGCCATGCTCGCCGATAAAGGCGCCACCAGAATAGGCGGCTGTAAGGCTCTGTCCCTGGTTGAACACCAGACCGAGCGGGGCAACGTGAGAGCCGAGGGCATAATCCGGTGCGATCGCCTTTTCGACAAGGTCGGGCCTTTGCGGCATTACGCGTGGATCAACGTTCTTTCCGTAATAACTGTATGGCCACCCATAGAAGCCGCCTTCCTTCACCGAGGTCATATAGTCGGGAACGAGGTTGGGGCCGAGTTCGTCACGTTCATTGACCACCGTCCAGAGTGCCTTTGTCGTCGGTTCGAATGTGAGGCCGTTTGGATTGCGAAGCCCATCGGCGAATACCCGTGCCCGTCCCGATGCGCGATCAACCTCCCAGATGGCGGCCCGCCCCTTTTCGGCCTCGATCCCGTTTTCGGTAATGTTGCTGTTAGAACCGACACCAACATAGAGGCGCAAACCGTCCTCGCTCGCCACAAGGCTCTTCGTCCAGTGATGATCAATCGGCCCACCCGGCAGTTCGGTAAGGCGGGTGCCCGGATCGGAGATCTTCGTATCACCGTCCTTGTAGGGATATCGCATGATCGCGTCCGTGTTCGCAACGTACAGCTCTTTCCCGACGAGCGCGACACCGAACGGTGAATTCAAATGTTCGAGGAACGTCTGCTTGATATCGGCCTTGCCGTCACCGTCCGTGTCACGCAGAAGCGTAATTCGATTGGCGGGCTTGCCACCCCCGCTATTGGTGGCGAAGGCTTCAACGAAGCCCATGATGATATCCTTGGGCCGCTTGGCTGGTGCCTCGGCAGGAGCCTCTGACTCGACCACGAGGATGTCGCCATTCGGCAGCGTGTAGAGTGATCTTGGATGCTGTAGTCCTTGCGCGAGAGCCTGGATCTTCAGCCCAGACGCGACCGACGGCGTTTCGTTGCTTTTCCAGCCGACGACCTTGGCAAGATGCATCGGAGGAAAGAGATATTGCGACTGCTCGGGAAGATCGGGCGTCGGGCCTATGCCGCCGGATGGATCCGGATCGTTGTCACTGCATGCAGCCAAAATCGTCGAAGCCAGCAGTATCGAACAGGCTCGGACCTTCAGATTGGGCGAAAGGTTGTTCATCCCATTACCTCCTCTGCCGGATGGCGCTGAATGCCCGCGCCAAGCAACGCGGCAATGACGATTGCCACGAAGGTTGCGATCGAGGTTGCCAGGCCCGTCGGCACGACAGACGTCCAGGCATCCCTGCTGTGAATGAGTGTGTTTAGAAAACCGAGGAGAAACGCTGCCAGAAGACATCCGAAGTACATGACAAGGCGCAATCGAGCCGTCGTCAGAACCCCACGGCTCCAATCCGCAACAACCCCTATCGCTCCGACGACGCCCAATACCAAGCCTGCCATCAGAAGCCAGGCCGAGAAATCGGCCCAGGTCATTTCAGCGGTCTTCCAATAGGCGATGTCGGTCAGCAGGGCACCGATAAAACAGGTTGCCGAGAAATGGAGGGGAATAGAGCGGAAGGCGGTCCTGGGGGCCACAGGTTGAAGGGGAAGCAGGGCGTGAGATGACATGGCATTGATCCGGCTGAAGTTTCGGCCCAAACGACGTGACGGCCGGAATGTTCCAGCGGCAAAATGTTACACACCTCTGTCTGGCGTGCACCTCGATAGGAGGCTGGAACCCACACGCAGGCTTGCGCGTTACGCGAGACTTCCATGGCAACAGAAAACGGGACCAAATGCTGGAGTTTCATACCACGGGCGCGCCAAAAGCTGTCAATCCAATCAAGGTTGTTGGCTCAGCTTTGCGACGAGCGAAACCGGTCTTGCCTGGCCAACCGGTCATCCGCCCGGGATGGAACGCCTGGCGCAGCGAATGTGCGGATAAAGCAGCCTTCCTCGTCGATGGCGCAGCCTATTTTTCCGCCCTCGATCATGCTCTGAGACAGGCACGCCGCGAGATCTGGATCGTCGGCTGGGACTTCAACCCCGACATCCGGCTGAAGCCAAAGACGAGCACCCAAACACTTGGCGAACTGCTTCTGTCCATCGTCGATAGCCATCCGCAGCTACAGGTCCGGATTTTGGTCTGGGGCATGGGCCCGATCTATTCAGGCAAGTCGCTCCAGCTCTTCCATCGCAACCCCGTCTCCCATCCGCAGATTTCCTTGCGTTTTGATTTCCGGCACCCGCTTCGCGCATGCCACCATCAAAAGCTTGTATCGATTGACGGAAACCTGGCCTTCCTCGGCGGGATCGACCTTACCGCCAGACGATGGGACGAGCCTGATCATCGCGTGTCAAATCCGCTGCGTCGTTCTCCCGACGGCACGCCTTACGAGCCGGTTCACGACATCCAGTCAGTCATCTCAGGCAAGGCGGCAGAGTTGGTCGGCGATGTCGCGCGCCGGCGCTGGAAGAAAGCAACGGGCGAAAAGATCGAGCCCTTAAAGCGGCCATCGGATATCTGGCCAGTCGTTGCTGCCGAGATGGAGAACATTCCTGCCGCCATTGCTTTGACCGAACCTGGTCTCATCGGAAAGAGGGGGCGTTATGAGGCAAGGCGGCTGACGCGGGATGCCATCGCTTCCGCACAGCGTCTTATCTATGTCGAAACGCAGTACCTCGCATCATCCAGTGTCGCTCGGGCCCTTGCGAAGCGATTGAAGGATCCAGATGGCCCGGAGATCGCGGTGGTCGTTACGAAAAGCTCGCACGGCTTCATCGAAAAGCTCGCAATGGGGAACAATCGTGACAGGTTGATCCGCCGACTGAAGCGCGTCGATCGTCATGGTCGACTGAAAGTCATGTATGCCGTTGTTCCGGACGAGCAAGATAAAGATCAAGAACTCACTGTTCATTCGAAGCTGATCATTGTGGATGACCGCTTCATGCGCATTGGCTCGTCCAATCTCAACAACCGATCAGAGGGCCTGGACACCGAGTGCGATCTTGCCCTCGAGGCAAATTCAAAGAAGCATCAAGACGCGATCTCATTCCTGCGGCATCGCCTGATGGCAGAGCATCTGGACGCAAGTCCTGCAGACGTCACCGAGTTGGAACGATCTTGCAGGTCAATGCTGACAACAATCGATGAGCTGAATATCGGACGACGAAAACTGAGAGAATTTCCGGTCGATATCCAGGGAAAAACGGAGTTGTTACCCGGTACATCGTTTGTCGATCCACGCAAACCCTATTGGCCGCTACAACGATTGCGCCTGCGCCTCAGTCGTATCCTGAGCGGGCTTGGTTGAGGATGTGGCCTTTCGCTTGCGGAAGGTCAGCTCGCTGATCCCGAAGACAGCCAGGCCGATCATGAGGGGAAGAAGAAAATATACAACGCGAAAAGCGACGAGCGCCCCAATCGAGGCAGAGCCTGGCAAGACATGGTTGACAATCGCCTCCAGCACGCCAAGACCGCCTGGAACATGTGTGACAAGGATTGCCACATTAGCCAGGACGAAGGCCGTAGCCGTCTGGACAAAATTGACGTCGCCGCTCGCTGCCAGAAGCTGGTGCAGGCAGGCCGCCACGAAAATGAAATTCAAGGTACCGATAATGACCTGCCCCACTGCCAATTTAGTGTTAGGCATTTCGAAGCTCCATCTCCAGAGCTTCAGTTCCGATCGCACTGTCCCGGCCAAAATGACGTAAGCCACGGGAACAAGGAGGCAAAGGATTCCCATCCAAAGCAGCCCAGCCGAGCCGATGCGGAGCAGATTGCTCGCATCGCCGGGATTGACGAGCAGGGCAATGCCAGCCAGCGTTGACAAGCCGATGCCAACAGTGACGCCGCAAAACAGTATGACCTTGGCCACTTGCTGAGCATCGAGACCCCACCGCGAGTAGAATCGGTATCGTACGGCTCCGCTGCTAAGGGCTGCAACGCCGAGATTGTGCCCGATCGAAAGTCCGGTGAAGGATGCAACGGCAGCCCGCCGATAGCTCAACGGCCTGCCTGCGTAGCGGAGTGCCATCCAATCAAAGCCGGTCAGGCACAAATATGAAAGCGCTGAGCACCCAAGGCTCGCCATGAGTCGCGTTTTGGGAATTGCAACAACAGACGCCATGATTTCGTCAAGCGAGTACCGCTTGAAGACCTTGTAAAGAAGGTAAGCTGCAAGAAGAAGGCCCAACATAAGAGTCAGATTGATGAAAATGCGCTTGGCTGTCATGAAGATCCCGATTGCATTGAGCTTTCAATGGGAACGAAATAAACCAACGCGGGTTCCCGCCGAATGAGTATCGAATCAGCGTCATTGCCGGCCCCTCTGCGCGGACTGAGGATCCTTACATACAATGTTCACAGTTGCATCGGGACGGATCGACGCCTCGACCCGAACCGCATAGCAGAGGTCATCGCGCAATCGAAAGCCGACATCATCGCCCTCCAGGAGCTTGATGTGGGAAGAAAGCGAACCGGCGGTATCGATCAGGCCCAGACGATTGCAAGCCTTCTTAAGATGGAATCCCACTTCCATCCTGCGCTGCACGTGCGCGAAGAGCGTTACGGCGATGCGATCCTAACAGCGCTTCCCACAAAACTGGTAAGGGCCGGGTCCCTGCCCTCGGTCGGCGAGACGCGTGGCGCGATCTGGGCGGAAGTGACTGCCCAGGGTCACCGTCTCAACGTGATCAATACCCATCTCGGCTTGCGAGCAGGAGATCGAAGGCGACAGGTTTCAACACTCCTCGGTGAGAACTGGATGGGTAGCGCCGCATTTCGCGCACTGCCTGCCATCATTTGTGGCGATCTCAATGCCGTGGGCTCGTCCGCCGCTTATCGGCACCTGGCGCAGCACTTTCAGGACGCACAATTGATGGCGCCTCGCAAGCCCCGGCCGACTTTCCCGTCGAGGTTCCCACTATTGCGTCTTGACCATATTTTCGTTTCCGAGGGGTTTGGTGTCACTGCTTCTGAGATCCAGACCAACCTTCTCGCCCGCCAGGCATCGGACCATCTGCCGCTGATGGTTGAATTGGATTTGCAACGGTCTGGCTGAGCGAGCGTAAGGTTCCTGTTCGAACCACTACCCATCTCACCTGACACGGGAATTGATATAGCTTGTGGCCAGCTGAGCTCCGCGTTGCGGAAAGCCAGAGGTGCAAAGGACTGCCCATCAATCCAGTCGTTTGATCGGGAACTAAACGACGCCGCCGCGGTTCGTAGTTTTCTCGGTGCGTAAGCTGATGGGGCACCAGAGCCGTATTCAAACAGGTGGGTAACGCGGTGTCGAACGCCTTGGCGACACGAACAGCTTGCCCGCGGAAGACAAGACCGGACTTTGTCCGTATCATCCCACCGGCAGTCTACGCCGGAAGCAAACAAGGATTTGTCGACTGAAACAGATAGCGCCCCTGTTGTTCAAAGGACGAACCGTCCTCATTGTTGAGGAGGGACACCTTCTCGATGATGACACGCGCCTGCTTCTCGAAACAGGCGGTGCCATCGTGATCGCTGCAGCATCGGTGCCGTCAGGCCTGACATTGTTGACGAATGAGAACATTGACGCTGCCATCCTCGATCTACAATTCGATGGTGACGCAGTGTTTCCATTAGCCGAAAGGCTGCTATTCCTCGAAATTCCCTTCATCTTCGCCACTGCCTATGTCAGCCCGGAACTTTCGGGTGTCTATGGTGGGTTCCATCTTTGCGCAAGGACGACAGAACTCCAGCAGATTGCCGAGGCTCTTTTTGGAACTGTCGCCTCGATCTGAGACTGCCATCTTCAATTCGTGCGGTTTCGTACTTAACGCATGAGGCCGGAACGAAGTACCCGGTCAGTCCTTCTCCTTCATGTATCTCCAAGGGAAGGCAATACTCGTGTACAGTTCAACCGAATCCGTTCGCCGGGAAATCGTGAGTCTGATGCCGGCGTTGCGCGCGTTTGCGAGAACCTTTTACCGGAACGCCGCCGACGCCGACGATCTGGTTCAAGAAACGCTGGTCCGCGCACTTATTCACCTGGACCGTTATGAAGAGGGAACCCGGCTCAAATCCTGGCTCTTCACAATCATGCGCAACACCTTCTGCTCGCGCTATCGAGTGACAAGAAGGGAAGCGGTCGGGACGTTGGAATGCGTGTCCTCGCGGGAAAGCGTTCAGCCGGACCAGGAATGGCGCATTCGAGGTCATGAACTGGAAGCGGCCTGTGTGCGCCTGCCTGAGAAATATCGGGGCGCTTTCGAGTTCGTCTTCATTGACGGACGCAGCTACGAGGAAGCTGCGGATCATTTTCAGTGCCCTATCGGCACCATTAAAAGCCGCGTCAACCGTGCACGCCAGCACTTGATGCATGCGCTGTCCTAACGAGCCAAACGACCGCTGAGCACTGTCTGATGCCAAAGAATTGCCCGCTAACCATTACGGCCTTCGATCGCAGGACCGACAGTAATTCTTATGAAATGCGGAACGGGAAAGAGACTTGCACGTTCGAGCATATGTCCGGGACCCAATATCCCTGCTTGTCTAACACATGACCGAAGCCGTGGGAGAACACCATGATACTGGGCAGTCAGATCAAAGCGGCCAGGGCCCTGTTGGGTTGGCAGGTGAGCGACCTTGCCATGGCCGCGGGAGTAACGGCAAGCACTATCGATCTTGTGGAAAACCAGATGGGGATAATCGCTGAAGATACCGAGGGCTTAAGGGATATCATCGCCTCGGTGGAGAGGAGCGGTGTTGTCTTCTTAACAGAATATTCGAATGGCGGTGGACCAGGCGTGCGCCTCAAACCAGCAGAAAGGGTCTATACCGATGAAGCGGACACGGTTCAATACAAGGAATATCTCGTAAACGATGCGCCACCCGGTGCCGGTGGCTAGCTCCGTCCCCCTTCCTCCCGCGCGCAAACCCAGGACCATGCTTACGATAATTTCAATCGCTCTCAGCCGCTAGACGCTGAATGCGTCCATTCGATCGACTAAAGGCCGTCAAAATCACTTCACGGAGTTCCTAGTTTACCAAGACGATCGCTGCGGGGCGGAGCGATCGACTCTCGATAGACGATCGAGGCGTCGAGTTCGACCTTCTGCTCTGTCGTCCGGCCGGAAATCATAGCAACGAGTATGTCCACCGCGCGCAGGCTGATCTCCCGAACGGGGATCTTGACCGTGGTGAGCGGCGGATCGACCTGAGCGGCGAGTTCCATGTCGTCATATCCCGTCACGCTGATATCATCCGGCACGCGCAGATTTTGCGAGCGACATTCGGCGAGAGCGCCAACCGCAAGCGCATCGGTTGTGCAAATGACGGCAGTGACGTCGCTCGACGCCGCGAGAATCCCGTTCATGGCGGCCCGGCCATTGATGATGGTCGGCGTGTCGACCTCGACCACGAGTTCCGGCCTAACCGTGAGGCCAGCCGCCTTCATCGCATTGATCGCGCCATCGCGACGCGCCGCCGACCGCGCATTCGCACGCGCCGTATTCGAGATGATGGCAAATCGGGTATGGCCGAGGGAGATCAGATGTTCGGCGAGCCGGGCTGTCGCGGCTTCGTTGTTGATACCAACTGTGGGAAACCCATAGGGCGATTCTTGCATGTAGGTCGCCACAACAGGGACCCGGGAACTCTTGATGAGCTTCAACGAGGCGGGGGCGAGATCGCCTGCGACCAGCAGCAAGCCCGCGACGCTGTGCTCGAGAAAGGCCTGTATCTGCTTGCATTCCTTGCGTGCATCATACTGCGAGTTCCCGAGAAGCAACGTATATCCAAGGTCGTCCAGGCGGTTTTGCAGACATTCCACGCCTTCGGCGAATACCGCCGTCCCAAGCGTTGGTACAATGGCACCGACCGTGGTGTTGCGGCCCGAGCTCAGCGCCCGCGCAATGCGATCCGGGGTATAGTTCAGGATCTTGATCGCCTGGTGAACACGTTCCTTGACGTCCTCCCTCACCAGATGTGGCTTGCTGAGCACGCGTGACGCTGTGGCGATCGACACGCCAGCTGCGTTCGCCACATCCATCAATCGAGCCTTGCCAGCCTTCCCACCCCGGATTGAAGTCGACATTTTCACCTCGCAACGCTCTGTAACATGTGTATTTCAAGAGTGGACCCGCTTCAAGCGAGCGCCGGTCCACGATATCATCGCCTCGGCTGCGCTCACGCTAGCGTGTAGGCGGTCTTGACGGTTGTGAAGAACTCGTTGGCGTATTTGCCCTGCTCGCGCGAGCCGAAGGACGAAGCCTTGCGGCCCCCGAACGGAACATGGAAATCGACGCCTGCCGTCGGCAGGTTGACCATCACCATGCCGGCCTCTGCGTTGCGCTTGAAGTGCGTCGCATATTTCAGGCTGGTCGTGGCAATACCGGAGGACAGGCCGAAGTTCGTGTCGTTGGCTGTCGCCAGCGCTTCTTCGTAGTTCTTGACCCGGATCACGGAAGCAACCGGTCCGAAGATCTCTTCGCGGCTGATGCGCATGTCGTTGGTTGCCTCCGTAAATAGCGTCGGCTGCAGGAAGAAACCCGGATTTTCGCGCTCGATCATGCCGCCGCCGAAGGCAAGCTTTGCACCTTCCTGCTTCCCGATCTCGATATAGTCGGTATCGGTCTTGAGTTGGCGGGCATCGACAACGGGCCCGATATGGGTCCCGGCCCTGAGCGCGTCGTCGACCACAAGAGTCTTGAGCTTCTCGGTCAGCGCCGCCACGAACTTGTCGTGAATGCCTTCCGTGACGATGATGCGCGAGGAAGCGGTGCAGCGCTGGCCCGTGGAGAAGAAGCCGGAATTGGCGGCGGCTTCGACGGCGACCGTCAGCTCCGCGTCGTCGAGAACCACAAACGGGTTCTTGCCGCCCATTTCGAGCTGGAACTTGCGGTTATGCTCGATCGAAGCGAGCGCGACGCGCTTGCCTGTACCGGTCGAACCGGTAAATGTCAGGCCGGAAAGATGCGGGCTGTCGAGCATGACCTGGCCGACGACCGAGCCCTTGCCCATGACGAGGTTGAGCACGCCCTTGGGCAGGCCGGCGCGATGCAGGATATCGACGATCGCCCAGGCGCAGCCCGGAACGAGTTCGGCCGGCTTGAAGACCACGGTGTTGCCATAGCAGAGCGCCGGCGCGATCTTCCAGGCCGGGATGGCGATGGGGAAGTTCCATGGCGTGATGATACCGATCACACCGAGCGGATCGCGCGTGATCTCGACGCCGATGCCCGGACGGACAGAAGGCACTGTTTCACCTGCCAGACGAAGCGCCTCGCCCGCAAAAAAGTCGAAGATCTGGGCGGCGCGGATCGTCTCGCCGATCGCCTCCGGAAGCGTCTTGCCTTCCTCGCGTGCGAGAAGCACACCGAGCTCGTCCTTGCGTGCCTGGATCTCGTCGGAAGTCTTCTTGAGAATCGTGTGGCGATGGAGGATGCCCGAGCGCGACCATTCGGGAAAAGCGGCCTTCGCGGCAGCAATTGCGGCTTCCATATCGGCGGCATTGCCGCTTGCATAATGACCGACGACTTCGTTGGCGTTGGACGGATTGATGTTTGCAACCGCTTCGGAGCCGACCCATTCGCCGGCAATCAGATTCTGGTGCAGTGCCATCGTTTCATTCTCCTTAACGGGCCAGTCTGGCGGATCCCGACCGGCCGCTAATCGATTTAGAGTATGCGGACCGAAATATTCTCTTCGGCAGCAATTTTCAGCGGGTTGCGCAGTGCAAGCCCGAATTCCGGAACTTCGATTTCAAACACATCGCCTGCTTCCGGCTTGACGCCGTCGGCAAAGGAAAGCGTCGCTGTGCCGAACATGTGGACATGGATTTCGCCCGGCTGGCGGAACAGGTCGTATTTGAAGTGGTGATATTCGAGATTGGCAAAAGTGTGCGACATGTTGGCCTCTCCCGACAAAAAGGGCTTTTCGAAGATAACCTTGCCGGCACGGCGGATGCGTGACGTGCCGCGGATGTCTTCCGGCGGCGCGCCGATGCGGATCTCCGGGCCGAAGCTTGCCTGGCGCAGCTTGGAATGAGCGAGATAGAGGTAGTTGATCCGCTCGGTAACGTGATCGGAGAACTCGTTGGACACGGCAAAGCCGACGCGGAACGGCGTCCCTTCCTGTCCGATCACATAGATGCCGGCCATCTCGGGCTCCTCACCGCCATCCAGTGCAAAGGACGGAGAAACGAGCGGCTGCTCGCCTGCCACTGCCTGCGTGCCGTTGCCCTTGTAGAACCATTCGGGCTGCACGCCCGTTTCGCCGGCTTTCGGCTTGCCGTTTTCCAGACCCATCTTGAACATCTTCATCGAGTCCGTCAGCGTCTCTTCGGCGGCCTCGGTCGTCTTCTTGTGCATGGAATCACGTGTCGCGGCCGAGCCGAGATGGGTGAGGCCGGTGCCGGTGAGATGAAGGTGGGCCGGATCGGGATGGGTGATGGGCGGCAGGAACTTGCCTTCGTCACGCACCTTTTCCAGATCGACCGCATCACCAAAGCCGTAAGCCTTGATCACATCATCCAGCGATTTGCCGGATTTCGCCGCTTCCATCGCCAACGCATAGACGCTGTCTGCATTGTTGACGACACGGGCAGCACCGCCCGCCTCGCGAGCCGCGACTATGATACCGCCCTTGTCGCTATTGATCTGGGAAATAAGCACGAGATTTTTCCTTTATCCTGAATTCATTGCGTGTCGTTCGACGACGCCTCAGTTCGGCAGGCGGATGCGGACCACCGTCTTCTGAGCGAATTCCTCCATGCCGTAGCGGGAGAACTCAACGCCCAGGCCGGACTGCTTGGCACCGCCCATCGGGATCTGCGGGCTGACCTGATCGTGGGTGTTCACCCAGACCGTGCCGCTGTGGAGACTCGGCGCCAGGCGGGCCGCACGGTCGAGATCGTTGGTCCAGATCGAGCCGCCCAGACCATACTCCGTTGAGTTGGCGTCCGCGATGGCCGCATCGAGATCGTCATAGGCCAAGAGCGGCAGGATCGGACAAAACTGTTCCTCCCGGACGAGCCGGCTGCTTGCCGCGACGCCGCGGACAAGCGTGGGCGCCACGAAATTGCCCTCGTTGCCAATCCACCCGCCCGAAATGACCTCACCATCCCGGTTTGCCACATCCATGTAGTCCCGCGCCTTGCGGAACTGCTCGCCGTTCTGAAGCGGCCCGACGCGGACGCCTTCGTCGAGGCCGTTGCCGACCTGCCGGGCCTTCGCCCTGTCGACGAGCGTGTCGCACAGCGACGCATACATGTGACGCGGCGCATAGATGCGCTTGATGGCCGTGCAGATCTGACCGGCATTGGCCCAAGCACCATCCAACAGGCGGTCGGCGACGGCGTCGATGTCGCAATCCTCAAGCAGAATCGCCGCGTCATTGCCGCCGAGCTCGAGCGTCACGCGCTTGATCGCATCCGCGGCCGTGGCCATCACCTTGCGGCCGGTCGCGGTGGAACCGGTGAATGAAATCTTGTCGACGGCGGGATGGCGGGTCAAAAATGCGCCGAGATCACCATTGTCCGTAACCACATTGAGAACGCCCGCAGGGAAGATGTCACGGGCAAGCGCACCGATTGCCAGCGAGGTCGCCGGCGTCGTCTGTGCGGGCTTCAACACGACCGTGTTGCCCATCATCAGCGCCGGCGCGATCTTGAACGCGGCAATCAGGACGGGAAAATTCCACGGCGTGATGGCCGCGATCACGCCGAGCGGCCGGTAATGAAGGCTGCTTCTGAACTCGTCGCTATCCGGCAGCGCGTGAGAGGCGAACTCCTGCGTGGCAAAATAGCGGACGAAATTTTCCGCCACGGCCAGCTCGATGCGCGCCTGGGCGATCGGCTTGCCCTGCTCCTTGACAAGCAGTGTCGCCATTGCCTCCGCATTGTCGCGCAGAGCATCGGCAAACCGCGCGACCAATACTGAACGCTCAGCGAACGACGTCCTGGCCCAGGATTTCTGGGTGGTTTTGGCTGCGGCCAGCGCGGCTTCGAGCTGCCTTTCCGATGCGCGCGACACGGTCAGAAACGCCTTGCCCGTCGCGGGGTTGACGACATCCAGCGGCAGCTCACCCGTCACGAGATCGCCGTTGATGAGCATTTGGGTGGTTTCCATAGTGAACTCCTAAAAATTCGGCTCAGGCGGCGCCGTTGAGAATGAAATCGGATGCCCGTTCCGCAATCATGATCGTCGGGGCATTGGTATTGGCGCTGACCAGTCTCGGCATGATCGAGGCATCGACCACGCGCAGCCCGTCGACGCCACGCACCCTCAGGCGATCGTCGACGACGGCCAGGTCGTCATGGCCCATCTTGCAGCTGCCGACAGGGTGATACTGTGTCACGCAGTTTTTGCGGATGAAGCTGTCGATCTCCGCATCGGTCGAGACATCGGCGCCCGGCGTCAGTTCCTTGCCGCGAAACCTGTCGAACGGCTTCTGCGCCATGACGTTGCGGACGATCTTGACGCCTTCGCGCAGTGTTTCCAGATCCGCGCGCTCGGACAGATAGCGCGGATCGATCTCGGGATGCGCGAGCGGGTCGGCGCTGACGATCTTGACGGTTCCCTTGCTCTCGGGACGCTGGATGTTGATCAACGGCTGCACGCCGTGCTGATCGATGATCTTCCGGCCGTGATCGGTATAGAGCAGGGTCATGAAATGAATCTGGATGTCGGGTGCCGCGACTTCCGGACGCGTCTTGATGCAGGACAGCGCCTGAAAGCCGGAATGTGCGCCAGGCCCCCTGCGGAACAGCGCATATTCGAGCATGGCCAGCCCGACCCGCATCGGGTTGAGCAGCGAGAGTGTCGAGAACGGTCCCGATGTCAGCTGCCGGAAGGGAACGGCGAGGTGATCCTGGAGATTTTCGCCCACACCCTTGAGGTCATGCAGAACCGCGACGCCTGCCGCCCTCAGATGATCGGCGTTGCCGATACCCGACAGCTGCAGAAGATGCGGCGAGTTGACCGCGCCGCCGGAGAGAATGACTTCGCGCGTCGCCCGGATTTCCTTGGCAACCCCGCCTTCCACATACTGAATGCCGACGGCGCGAAGCTTTTCGATGATAACCTTCGTCACCTGGGCATTGGTGATGACAGTGAGGTTGGGCCGGCTGCGCACCGGGCGGAGATAGGACCAGGCGCTGCTTGCGCGCTTGCCATCGTGAATGGTGCTGTAGAGCGGTCCGAAGCCTTCCTGCTGGTCGGTATTGAAATCGTCGTTGTAAGGATATCCGGCTGCGACACCCGCATCCATCCAGGCCTGCGACAAGGGATGGATGTCCTTGACCTTACTGGTCTTGAGCGGCCCGCTGCCGCCGTGGAACTTGCTCTCGCCGCCCTCGTAGCCTTCCGACTTTTTGAAATAGGGCAGGCATTCGGCATAGGACCAGCCGCGATTGCCCATCTGCGACCAGACATCGAAGTCTGACGGATCGCCACGGAGATAGACCATGCCGTTGACCGAGCTCGAACCGCCCAGAACCTTGCCGCGCGGCCAATAGAAGCGCTGGTTCTCGCAGTTCGGCTGGGGCACGGTATTGTAGCCCCAGTCGTAGCGGCCGGAGAGCATCAGGTTTCGGTGACCGCCCGGCGCGCGGATGTAGGGACTGCTGTCGTTGCCACCCGCCTCGACCAGAACGACCTTGATCGCGGGATCAGCGGTGAGCCTGTTGGCGAGAACGCAGCCCGCGGAGCCTGCGCCAACGATAATAAAGTCTGCCATTCCATAAACCTCTGGTTTGCGACGGACCGGAACGCTTCCAGCACTGCCGCTCTTTCGATCCGCCTTGTTCCTGCGATGCGATGTCCGGCGACCGCCGCCGGGATCGCCTCATCTTTCTGCAAGCGATATCCTGAAATAGCCCTCCCGGGAGGCGCCATCGAGAATGATGCTCGTCTTTTCTGCTTCGCTCCTCAGCGGGAAGTCCTCGCGATAATGACTGCCGCGGCTTTCCTTGCGGGCCGATGCTGCCAGTATCATCATATCGCAGACGTCGAGCAGGTTGCCGATCTCGATGGCCGCGCGCCGGTCCGCTGGTCCCTCGATCGCCGCATTGGACTGCAACTCGCCGCGCAGGGCATCGCAGGTCCCGGATAATGTTTCCAGCCCTTCTGCGGTTCGAATGATCAGCAGGTGACGATTGGCCGCGCGCTGCAGCTCTTCGCGAATGGCAGAGAGGCTGGTCGTACCCTTGCCGCAGAAAGTATCGCGGAAAGCCCGCTCCGCTTCGAGCAGGCCGGCGATTTCGGCATGGCCGGTCCGGGCGGCGCGGTCAGCCGCCGCCCGTCCCGCCCTGCCGCCGAACACCTGACAGGTTACCGCCATGTTGCCGCCAAGGCGATCGGCGCCGTGTGGTCCGGCCGCGACCTCACCTGCCGCGAAAAGGCCTGGCAGGCTGGACTGGGCGTTCTCGTCGATCAGAATCCCGCCGTTGATCGCATGCGCCGAGCAGGCGATCTGGACCTTGTCTCTGTAGAGGTCGACACCCTTCTCCTTGTACCAGTCGTAGGTCATCGGCCACATGCGCGCGATGCTCTGGCTTGGATCGGCAAGAACCTTGCCAAAATCGGTATCGAGGAAATCGAGGAACACGCCGCCCTCGTTGGCGGCACGGCCCTCGTTGATGGCCTTCTGGACCGAGATTTCTATATATTTCGAGATGTCGCTCGAGCTGAAGGGGAAGTGCCGCTGCTTCTCGTCGATCACGGCATCGATCGTGAGGTCGCGCGGTAGGTAGTCCCGGACGAAGGGCTTGGCCTCGCGATCGGTCAGATTGGGATGCGCATTCCAGAGATAATTGCCGAAGAGATTGATGAAGGGGGACACGATACTGATGCCGGCCTGCATGAATTCCATGTTGGCAAGATGCGCTCCGGCCCTGTGAGCCATCGCATAGCCGTCGCCCGTAATGTCGGACGGATAGAGGTTGGTGGCAAACAGCTGGCTGGCGCCGCCTGTGGTCAGGATGGTCGACTTGGCACGTATGACGACCGGCATGCCGGCCGCATCGATGGCGTAGGCGCCGAGGCACTGGCCATCCCCGACGATCAGATTGGTGATCATCAGATTGTCCAGCACCTTGATGCCACGCCGCGATGCCTCACCACCCAGGGCTTTGACGATCGGTTTGAAATGATCCTTGATGACATGCGATCGCGGCCGCGACGAAAAGCATGCCTGGAACACGAGATAGCGATCGTCCTGGCGCTCGAAATGGACGCCATGGTCGGCGAGATAGCGCAATGCTTCCTCCGCCTCGTCGGCGAGAACGCGGCTCAGGCGCGGATCGGCCATGCCCTGTGCCGCAGTGAGAATGTCGTCCAGGAAGGCATCGGGGCTGTCATCGACGTCGCCGGCATTATCAGGCACGTTGAAGGCTCCCACTTCCGCAACGCTGTGGTACGTCGCACCGCTCTTGCGAAACTCGCCCTTTATGACGACAAGCACCTCGGCGCCGGCACTGTCGGCGTCGAGAATGGCGCGCAGCGCCGCAGCGCCGCTGCCGACGACAAGCACATCCGTGCGTATTTCCTGGAATTGGTCTTTCATGTTCAGGCTTTCGTCCAACGATCAGGCAAACAATGCGGGGTTCATGGTTTTCAGGTCTGGCAGGACACCGACCGTGAATGGAATGAGATCGAGCACCTGGCTCTGGAGATCGATGCCCGGGGCCACCTCCTCGACCACCAGCCCCGTCTCGCGCAGGCCGAAGACCGCGCGCTCGGTGACGTAGCGGACCGACTGTCCCTTCCGCATGGCCTGCCGCCCGTTGAACGTCACCTGCTCGACCTGACCCACGAATTTCGGATAACGCCCTTCCGATGTGATCGTGAGGCGGTTGCCGCCGATCTCCATCTCGACGCCACCGGCGTTGAAGGATCCGCAGAACACCACTTTCTTCGTCCTGTGGGTGATATCGATGAAGCCCCCGCAGCCGGGCACGATGCCGTTGAACTTGCTGACGTTTACATTGCCGGCCGCGTCGATCTGGCCAAATCCGAGAAACGAGATGTCGAGACCGCCACCGCAGAAGAATTCGAAGACCTGCGTGGAATCGATGATCGCCTCCGGATTGATATTTGTGCCGAAAATTGCGCGATCGCCGGGAACGCCGCCGACCGACCCGTGTTCGGGAAAGAAGGTCGCCCTGCCGATTGCACCTTTCTCCACCAGGATCTTGGGAATGCCGATGGGCATGCCGACTCCGAGATTGACGATCTGGCCGTCTTCGACTTCGTCGGCGGCGCGTTCGACCACAATGCGTTCCAGGCCTTTCGGCACCGGCTCGATATGGCCGATCGGCAGTCGGGTCTGGCCCGTGAGTGCTGGATTGAGCAACGCGCCACCGGACGGGGGCTGTTCGGGGTCCACGACGATGGCATCGACGAAAATGCCGGGTATCTCCACCATGCGGGGATGCAGCGCGCCGCTCTGCGTCATCCGGCTGACCTGGACGATCACCTTGCCACCCGAATTCTTGACCGCCATCGCCAGGCTCTTCACCCCCAGCGAAACCGGCTCATGTTCAAGGCTGATATTGCCGTCCTCGTCTGCCGTCGTGCCGCGAAGGAAGGCGATCTGCACCGGCAGCCTATCGTATTTGAGGAAGGTCTTGCCATCGATATCGATCCGGGAGGCCAGCGAGCGTTCGGACTTGCCGTTGATTCTGCCGCCTTCCGAAGCGGGATCGACGAAGGTTTCCAGCCCCACGCGCGTCAGCGTGCAGTCCTTGCCGGCCGCGGTGTCGCGGAATCTCGTAAAGCGTACCCATCGGCACGACGTGCGCCTCGAACGCACCCTGCTTGAGAAGTTCGGTATACCTGGATGTCTTGAGGAAGCTGTAGCCGCTGCCGATTGCCCGCTTGATCAGGCCAGGATGTGCAAGGTTCTCCAGCCCGAGATCCGGCCCCATGCCGACGATGATCGGATGGATTTCCGTCAGGTTTCGCGGCCGCTGCGTGGCCTTGTAGCGGTCGCCCAGCGCACGCAGCAGGGTGTTCGGCGCCAACACGTTTTCGCAGCCGCAAATGACAATCGTGTCCTCGTCGTTGACCAGTTCAGCAGCCTGCGCCGCGCTTAGGATTTCAGTTTTTCTCATTGCCTGTTTCATCTCAAAATCGGGAATCGAAAATGTTGGTCACGCCGCGTTGGTGCGCGGTTTGAGAACTTTGATGACCTTGCTGCCGATCGCGCAGAGCACGCCGTCCTGGTTTGTGATCTGGGCATCCATAAAGATCTTGCGGCGCTCTTCATTCAGTTCACGCACGCGCATGGAGACCTTGATCGTGTCGTTGATGAACACGGGCGCGAGGCATTTGACGGTGAACTCCTGAGCGGCATATCCGTTGGCTATCAACCGCTTGCCGATCAGTTCCACCGCGGCGCGGGAAACGAAGCCTGGCAGCAGCGCTCCATGGGCGACACGTCCGCCCAGCGCGCCCGCCGCATAGACAGCGTTGACATGGTTGGGATGGAAGTCTCCAACGATGCCGGCATAGAGGTAGACATCGGACTCGGAGATGGTCTTCTCGATGGCGTGCGTTTCGTCGATTTCAATGCCATCGAAAATACTGGCTGACATGATGCGTTCCTTGCGAATTGCGGGGCTCCGACCGGCGCCGGACGTGTCGCGCGCCGGCCGAAGCGTTTAATTGGGAGGATGAAGAAGATCAGGCGGCACGCCGCTTGCTGGTGAGGATGTTAAACGCCACGGCCAGGATGATGATCGAGCCGACGATAATTTCCTGCCAGTAGGAATTGACGTTGAGCATCACCAGGCCGTTGAGCAGCACGCCGATCAGGATTGAGCCCACGATCGTGCCGCCAATGGTGCCGATACCGCCGAACAGGCTGGTGCCGCCGATGATAACCGAGGCTATGACCCGAAGTTCGAAGGACACTCCGGCTACTGCTTCGGCGGATCCGAGGCGCGCTGTCATGATGAAGCCCGCCAGCCCCGAAAGAATGCCGGAAATGGCATAGACGAAGAGCAGCACGCGCTTGACGTCGATGCCGGCCAGGCGTGCTGCCTCGGCATTGCCGCCAATAAAGTAGATGCGCCGGCCAAAGCGCGTGTAGCGCAGGATGAAGAAGCCGAGGAAAGCCACGATCGCGAAGATGAGGACGGGAACAGGCACCGTATCCCAGAGAATGCGGCCCCGGCCCCACCACCGCAGGCCCTCGTCGTTCACGCCGAGAGGACCGCCACCACCCAGGAGAAGCGTCGCGCCTCGGAAGATCGACATGCCGCCCAGCGTCACAACGAAGGGCGGGACTCTGAGCCGCGTCACAGCGAGGCCCTGCGCCAGGCCGCAGCATGTGCCGACGGCCGCTGCCGCGAGAAGGCCTACCGGCCAGCCGAAACCCTGCGCGCCAGCATCGTTGAGACTGAACGAATTGTTGGCGCCGCCGGTGATGACGATGGCCGCGACCATGCCTGCAAGTGCCAGGATCGCACCGACGGAGAGATCGATGCCACCCGTAAGCACGACATAGGTCATGCCGATGGCCATCAGGCCGTAGACGGAAACCTCGGTGAAGATGTTGAACAGGTTCCGCGTGCTGAGAAAGCGCTCGTTGGCCAGTCCGAAGAACAGCACGAGCAGCAGAAGGAAGATCAGCGGGGCGAAGCGGGTGAGCCAGCTCAGGTCACGCCGCTTCTCCGCGTCGGGCGCGGCGACTGTCTGTGTCGATGCCATGGTCATCCATTTGTCCTTTTCAGAATTGGGCTATGCGCCGGTCACCGCCGGGCAGGTTGTCTCTGGCGGGGCGTTCGCCCGAATGCGGCCTCATCATCAGAGATGCGAGGATTTCCTCGGTCGCGTCGTGCTGCATGACGCCTCCGCTGATGCGGCCTTCCCGCATCACCACGATACGGTCGGAGACCATCATGACTTCCGCCAGCTCCGACGAGATCACGATGACCGCCGTGCCTTCGGCCGCCATCGACCGCAGCAATTGGTGGATCTCGAACTTCGCGCCGATGTCGATGCCGCGCGTCGGTTCGTCGACGATGAGCACCTTCGGTTTCATCGCCATCCAGCGTGCAAGGATCACCTTCTGTTGGTTGCCACCCGACAGGTTGGCGATCGACTGCTTCGGATTGGCGCTCTTAATGCGCAGCTTGTCCTTGTAATGCGTATAGGCGGACCGTTCCCGGTCGCCGACGAGCAGTCCGGCCGACACAAAACTGTCGATCGCGGAGATGCTGAAATTTGCGTCCACGGCCTGGGAGAGGAAGAGGCCTTGTTGCTTGCGATCCTCCGGCACGAGACCGATGCCGAGGCGTATCGCATCGCGCGGCGAGCGAATGCGGCTGGGCTTGCCATCGATGAATATGGTGCCCGACGTATGCGGTGTCGCGCCAAATAGAGCGCGCGCGAACTCGGTGCGCCCCGATCCGACAAGACCCGCAATGCCGACGACTTCCCCTGCCCGTACCTCGAAATCGATGTCATGGATGGCGATCTCATCGACAATGCTGCCATTTCGGCAGGCAAGCCCTTCGGTCCTGAGCACGACCGGACCGCTGGCGGCAGTGCCTGGCGCGCGCGCCTCGATGACGATTTCGCGGCCCACCATACGCTGGATGAGATCATCAACGCCGACATCGGAGACCGCGCCCGAACTCACTGCCATGCTATCGCGCAACACGGTAAACCGATCACAGATCTCCATCACCTCATCGAGCCTGTGGCTGACCAGGATGATGCTCACGCCTGATGCCTTGAGGGACTTGATCAGGGCGAAGAGCTTTTCGACCTCGGCCGCGCTCAAGGCTGCCGTCGGCTCGTCCAGGATAATGAGCTTGGCATCGACGGTCATCGCCCGGCTGATCTCGACAAGCTGCTGTTCGGCCACGCTCAGATCGGCGATCCGCGCCGCCGGATTGAGCGCGAAGCCGGTCCGGGTATTGAGCTCTTCCATTTGGGAGAACAGCTGCCTCCAATCGATCAGGCCGTAGCGCAGCGGCTCCTTGCCGACAAAGACGTTCTCTGCGACCGTCAGCCCCGGCACGAGCGTGAATTCCTGGTAGACCGTTACCACGCCCCGCGCGCTGGCCTCGGCGGGATTGGCGCAATCATAGTTGCTGCCGTCGAACCGCAGATACCCGGCATCGGCCTTCTGCGCGCGATAGGATCTTCAACAAGGTGGACTTCCCCGCACCGTTCTCTCCGAGCAGCGCGTGGACCTCGCCATAGCCAATTTCCAGATTGACGCCCTGCAGCGCTATTACGCCGGGGAAGGCCTTGGTCAGGCTCTGGATTTCAAGGAGCAGGTTCGATGTCATGGTCATATGTCCGTTCGACGGGGGTGCCATGGCCCGCGCGGGGCCATGGCCGGCACGATCAGTTGCTTTCTGCGGCCTGCTCGGCCTTGTCGAGATTTGTCTTGTCGATCACGAACGGCTTGAAGATGCGGTCCTGCTGCGCTTCTTTGGTGTCGAGATTGGCAACCATCGTGCGCAGCGCGTGACGAAACTGCTCGCCGAACTGCATTTCCACGGTAGCGTCCAGGCGATCCTGACGGATGCTGTCGAGACCATAGGCCAGTGCGTCGTAGCCGATGACGGTCACCTTGTCCTGGAGCTTCAGGCCTTCCAGGGCTTCGAAGGCACCCAGGGCGCTGTCGTCATTTGCCGCGATGATCACCTCGGGCGGGCTGTCGAGACTCTGGAGGATGTTCTGCGTGACTGTCAGACCGTCGGCACGCAGGAAGTTGGCAGTCTGCTCGGCGACGATCGGATACTTGTCCTTGACCGGATCGAGGACGTTGTGGACACCGCGATTGCGGTCGATTGCCGGGCTGGAGCCGGGCTGGCCCTGCAAATGAACGATGCGCGCGCCATCGGGGAACCGCGCCATGACCCATCGCGCCGCGGCTTCACCGCCGGCGACATTATCCGCACCGACGAAGGCCAGCAGGCCTTTGACATTCTCGACGCGGCGATCGACGTTGATAACCGGCGTGCCGCCGTCGATCGCGCTCTGTACCGTCGCGGTCAACGCGTTGACGTCGATCGGGGAGATGAGGATGCCGTCGACGCCCTGGACCTGCACGTTCTCGATGTCTGCGACCTGCTTGGGCGAGCTGTTCTGGCCGTCGAGTTCGATAATGTCGACGCCCCCGATCTTCGCTGCCTCATCCTTTACCGCCTTCATGGCGTAAGCGAAGATCGGGAAGCCCAGATACGGCACGGAGACGGCGATCTTCTTGTTTGCTGCGCTGGCCGACGTCGTTGCCAGGGCAAGACCGATCACAAGGCTGGCGCCCGCGGTCAGCAATTTCTTCGCTAGGATATTCATGAATTTCCTCACCTTTGTACGTGCGCCATTGTTAGGGCAGACGGTTATGAACCGCCGTGCCGCCGGGGGCGCGAAAGCCTATTTGCGTTTGAAGTCGCCCCACCTTTTCTGGGGCGAGTACGGCTCGTTTGAGACGGAAAGCGATCAAGCCGCTATTGGCTACCCCTCCGCGTAAGCGCTTACATCTCAACTTTGCCTCCAATGTAAGCGCTTACAAAACTGCTAACACGCTATTTTACGAAACGTCAAGGCATCGATTGAAGAAAATTTCGAGGATGACGCCACACTCCCTCTGCGCTTTGTTCGCGGGACTTTGCCTCACTGTAAGCGCTTACATATTCGTAAGCACGCTGTTTGACGGCACGTCAAGGCAAGGCCGAGGGATATCGCCTTTGAATTTCCCGCGTTGGTAAGGTCGTCGAAGGGCTTCACGAGCAAATGCGGAAGTGCGGGAGCATCAAGGTGCCGGCCGCTGCCCATCCACTCGAATAGTGACCAGGAAAGGACGGCAACAGCCGCAAGCGAAAGAAGCGCGACAGGAAGCATGCTGTGCCAAATGGAGGGCTTGTTGGCTGTCTCGGCCAATTTCGGCAGATCCCCATTTTCGAACTTCGGAACATAGCCACCCTTGGGGACAGGAATGACGATTGCATCATACGCCGGCGGTGAGATAGTATCTGTCTAGCGCACGGCGCAGATGTCCGGCCTCGATGCAAACGATTGGGTCCGAGTGGGCGTCAAATGCGGTCCTTTCCGAAGACGGCGGTCGCAATGGCGTAAGCCTTAATGCGGTCGGCACGGCCGGCGATGGCTTCTTCGACGATATAGGTCAGGAAGTCGCGCGTTCGATCTGTCGCGTCGAAATCCTGACTTTCAAGGATGCGACTTATCCGTATGACGTTCAGCGCATACAGGTTTCCCCGCCGAGCAAACGGGTTGGCGGCTGAAGCTAGTCGGCGAAAGGATTGCGAAGAATCCAAGGCACCCGCCATTCGCACGATCCTCCTCGCGCAGCACGCTGTGGGAAACATACGCTAGGCGGGCAATACAATTCGATAGTAGGGAAACTGTGTGATACTGCCCGCCAACCTGCAAGGGAGCGACGCTGTGTTCTCATGCATCACTCAACAAGATGCAAGCGTTAGCGCGAAAGGGCGACCGCTTCTGGACAACTGCGACCCGTGTTGTCACTGCGTCATGTCCGTTTTGCAGTGACAGCGACCGGTGGCCCGATGACCATTATTGGGGCGCTATTCCGACGACAGCCATCGTACGCTGTCGGCCCAAAGTGGCCTTCGTGATGACTTCTATATGGCGAAATGTCTGAGTAAACGGCGAACGATGCTAAGGCGGCGGCACGAACGGCACGACTGGCCGAACACTCCGACGCGACCTGCTCGTGTCCCAAATCAAGGAAGATCACGCTGGTACCGATCGTGTCGCCGGCGTGTCAAGCTGCGGAATCGGACTGATCGGCCGGCAGCGGCTTGACTAATTCCAAGGCCTTCTGCGCCACTGCCGCCGCCGTATCGCCCCCGCCCGCGACCATGACGGTAGGAAAGGCGAACTTTATACCGTTGGCGTCGAACGATTTCTTAATCAATCCATAGGCCTTGCGGCGGATCATTGACTGCTCTCCAGGCGTTGTCATGATGTTCAAGCGGATCTGGATAGCGAAATCGCCGAACTGCTCGACGCCCCTGCATCTTCAGCGTTTCCATTATGTTCTGCGCGAGTTCTTCGTCGGCTACAAGCTCCTTGCCGATTTCCTTGATCCGCTTCAATGGGTTTGCGATCGCAACCAGCGTGATGGATCCGCACACCATGCCGCCGAAGCATAACGCCGCCCGCCGTCATCGTATTGGCAAGATGAATTCAAGGTGACGAACTGGCGGGAACATGAGGCGGGCCTTCGCCGTCGCGGCAGTCTGACGCTGTGGACGCCGGAAGCACTTGCCGGATGGGTTGCGCCAAGACGCACGACACGCGGTGGTCAGCGGCGCTATCCGGATCTCGCCATCGAAACTACCTTGACGCTGAGCATGGTGTTTGCCCTGATGGGATTGGAGCTTCCCGTGCCCGACCACACCACCCTCAGCCGGCGGGCAAGAACCTGGAGGCCACCTGCCAAAGGCAATGACCGTCAGCCCATCGCGGATGGAGCTCTTCACGTTCTGGTCGATAGCACCGGGCTGAAGATCTACGGCGCGGGCCAATGGTTGGAAGAAAAGCATGGCGCAAAATCCCGCCTTGGCTGGCGCAAACTGCATCTGGCGCTTGACGCCGGTAGTGGCGAGATCATTGCGCATGCGCTCACGGATCAGGGCACCGGCGACGCCTCCCAGGTCGAGCCGTTGCTCGATCAGATCGACGCTGCGATCGGGCAGTTCATCGCCGATGGCGCCTATGACGCCGTCCTGCGCTACAGTGCGGCCCAAGAGCGGTATGAAATGTTGCGACGAACTGATGCTCCTGCGTTGGAACCTGCTGCGCCTTTGTTGGCGAAAACAGATCGGATCCGCGCCGGTCTTCTACCTCGCGCGCAGGTGAGTGTGGCCAGTCGCATTCGCTAGCCACTGCTCCGTGGGCACCGATGTTGGCCGAGTTGCGCAATCCGTAACCGCTTCGCTCCGTTGAAGCCGGAAGCGATAACGGAAGTAAACCGGCCGTTCCCTTCCGCTCGTTCGTATAGGCGCTTCTATCGCCTGCAGAACCGTTTGTGAAGATAGTGTTGAGAAGGGCCGCCACCTGGCTTCGGAATGTCGAATCGGGTCAGCAGCTTCCGGCGTTCGACGTGACATTGTTATACGCATTGTGGTCAGAAACGTCCATGGAATTTCGCCGGGATCGCTGAAACAGTGGGTTTAGAGAGACGCTATTCCTCATCAGGTGATGGAGAGATTATCCGTGTTCCGGTCATGCTTTTTCGAACCAGGGCCATGAGCATCGGTCCTGGTGAAAACTGCTTTCGCTGGGCACGGCGTGTCAGATCCCGCAGGTATCCGCCAGCCGAGTTGATACACCGACCTCGCTCCAGGATGCAGGCCACGGCAATAGCCGCGTTCTCCGGGCCCATTGCGTGGCAGGCGTCTTCAAACGTCGCTGAACTCACGCCGAGCATCGATCTGACGACAACAGCCGCATTCATCAGGTCCCTCCAGCTGTTAATCACACCGCGCGGGCCATAGGCGGCGATATCAGGGCATGCTTTCAAAACAAGACTGAGCGGCAGTGCCTGGCTGGACGTGGATGGTGGAGGCTCCTCCCCGATCGAGCTGACCCGAACTGGCCGTTCCGCGGATGCTTCAGATTCAAGATAAGATTCGGTATTAGAACTCTGTGTGTGGTGCTCATTGTGAGCGTCATTGGAGCTCGAATTATCCAAATCTTGGTGGAATTTCAGGATATTGATGATCCTTGCCTGCAAACGGCGCATACCGTCGAGAATGACATGGATACCATCGAGCGATTGTGAGCGGGAAATCCTATCCACGAGGTCCTGATAGGCCACCTCGATCATCTGCCAGTCGCCTTCAATGCCTTCTTCCTTGGCGACGCCGAAGAGCTTTCGCACATCGCGCCGGCAGATGGTCAAACTCTCCCTTGCCCTGCGCGTGGCTGTGCGCTCCGCAACGACCTGCTTGGCAATGCCCGCGAACTCCTCAGCGCGCGACAGCAGGGGCGACAGATCGAAACCATAGGCGCTTTCGATCTCCCCTCCCCTGCCCCTATGGGCGTATCGCTTGCCATTGGCACTGTCCCGACGCAGGATCACGCCCGCCTCAACGAGAAACGCGAGATGCCTGCGAAGTGTGGCGCCCGCTATGCCGTGGGCACGGAGCGAAAGCTGCGCATTTGACGGGAAGACGACGAGTTGGGCGTCTTGGCGAAGCTCATTCTCGGGATAGAAGCTCAACAGCGCGTCAAGCACAGCCAGACTGCGGTCTTTCAGGCCGAGCGACTGCATAGCTTCAGAGACGTCACGAAAGACGCTCCATTTGTTTACCGATTTGCCCTGGCTGATTTCGGATACGGCGGTGTGCCGTTTCACCAGCGCAAGCGTCATCGGCCGCCGCCCAAAGGGCGTCGTCACATGTTCACCTTGCATTTTCCTTCACCTTTCAGAAGGCAAAAGAAATCTGCTCACCAAAACGGTGCCAAAGACTCTTGACTGTGATTCGAGGAAGTGCGATTCTCTGGTTGTCTAGATCAGAGGAAGGCTTCCACGGCGGCAACGTTGAGGGGGCCTTTTTCTTTTGCTGTTCAATCTCCCGTTTGCTGTTTCTCTTCAGAATGCGAATACTGCTCGAATAGGCTTTCTAGGTTGCTGGAGAGCCATTGCCCGAAGGATTTGCCCTTCGGATTTCCAAATTCCATAACGAGGCCGTTGCCCTTTGGCGTTGCCAGGACACTCACGGACTGGTCCGACGGTGTCCATGCGGTACCTGCCCGTGTCTGCTTGCTACGGCGATTCGATTTTCCGGCTGATTTCAATGCGGAAAGAAGAAAGAGAAACTTCGCTTCATCTGTTTCACATGCGAGGAATGCTTGGTCCTGCACAGCCTCGCGCGCGCGCGCGTTGATCGAAGGGTTCAATACCAGCTTTTTCAGCTCTTCCCAGCGGTCTCGTCCAACACCCTTGGCTGCTCCGAGGGCGTCAAGAACTGTGTCCGGAACGATCTCGGCGACAGAAAGCATTCGCGACAACAGGCTGTCATCGACCGTGAGGGCCGTCTTCAAAACCTCCCTCGACATGCCACTTCTCTGGAGCCGGCTCGCAAAAATCGCCTTCTCAATGAAGGTCAGATCTGCGCGAGCCGTGTTCTCCTGGCCCTGGGCGATCACATGTTCGATATCGGCGAGCGGTTTGACGACTGCTCTCACCTTCAACCCCAGCTCCCGGGCTGCACGGGCTCGGCGGTGGCCAAATACGATCATGTATCGGCCCTCATCGCTCGGATGCGGCCGCACCAGGATAGGGGTCGATTGCCCGGACTGACGGATGGCCTCCTTCAGGTTCTCAAAGGCCTCATCGTCGTCACCAATTCGATCGGCAACGAAAGACCCATCGAGATCGCCGGGATCGAGCGAAATGACCGCCTCGCCATCAAGGACGCGCATGGACGTCTCGGCGAGCTCATCCAGCGACTGGATCATCGACCTGGAGGCCCCTCGCCGTGTATAGGACGCCCGGGCCTCGGACGCAGACGGGGCGCCGCGGTCGACATCGTCGCCCAACGTCGCCGTCACGCTCGCAAGAAGGTTTTTTCTAGCCATTTCCGTCTCCGTTGTGAGTGCCCATCCCTCTGAAAGAAAACAATTTTTCCGCGGTTTGCACGGCTGTCAAAAACCTCACTTCCGTCCCCACGCATTATGGATCAAGGAAACAATCTCGCCATTGACCGCATTCAGGCTTTCGACGGCACGTTCATAGGTTGACCGGGTGAACTGAGACTTCTCGATCTCGTACAAGGTCTGCTTGGTGATCCCGGCATCTGAAATTGCCGTCGATTTCAGCATCTGGTTCTTCAGCATGCGCTTGTTGAAAAGGGCTTGAAGGAACCCGACCATCTGCGCCTGCGGCTGATCGGTAGGCTCGTAGCGTGTCACGAGGTAGCGGAACCATTTCAGCTTCACCGAAGCGCCGGCGCTCTTGATCGATTCAAGGATGCCACCAAGCATCAGGAGGAACTGGCTCATCGACATGACGTCAAGCATTTGGGGATGGACGGTGATCAGAACGGCCGTTGACGCCGTGAGTGCCGTCAGGGTGAGGTAGCCAAGCTGCGGGGGGCAGTCGATCACCACAACGTCATAGCGATCGTCGACTTCCTTCAAGGCATTCGAGATCCGCGTGAAAAAGAGCTTGCCTTCCTGAAGGTTCTTGCTGGATGCCGCAAGCGGTGTCTCATACTCGTATTCCTGAAGCTCCAGATTGGCGGGAACAATATCAAGCCCCGGGAAATTGGTAGGACGAATGAGTTCCGTGATCGACTTGCGATCGCTGTCGTAACGCAGTGCTTCGTAAAGTGAGGGATTTCGATCGAGTTCCGGCTGAATCCCATGGAGGGCTGTCATCGATGCCTGCGGGTCAAGATCGATGGCGAGGACACGGTGACCAGTCAGAGCCAGATACTGGGCAAGATGCGCTGCCGAAGTCGTCTTTCCGGAGCCGCCCTTGAAGTTCACGACGGAAATGACCTGCAAGCCTTCACCATTGCGGCGGTGAGGAACATACTTTTTGAAATCCGAACGGCCATGCCTGTCGAGATAGCGGCGCAAATCCATCATCTGTTCGGCAGTGTAAGACCGACGTCCCGAGCCAGAGACCTGGGGAGCAGGGCCCTTGCCTTCGAGGTGAAGCTTCTTGATGTGGTTTTGCGTAACGCCGAGATACTCGGCGACCTCGGCCAACGAAAACTGCCGAAGCCCTTTCATCGCGTTAGGAGGGTACTGCTCTAGCCGAAGCATGTTCAGCTTGTCAGAAATCAGCTCGCCCTGCTCAAGGATTTCCTTGTCAAAATCAAGGTCTTCGATGAAGACTGGTGCCATGTTCATATCTTGCCATCTTCCGGAATAACGCTTTTCTCAAGCGATCTGCATCATAAGCGTGATTTAGATGCGATTCTCTAACGGGCGCAAGAAGTTTTTAGTTAACAAAGGCTTAATATGCCGATTCTTTATCATAGGCTGGCTTCGGACGCTGGCAGGTGTGCCGCGATCCGGCAAATGCGAATCAACTCAATGATTTTCAACGATAATTTTGATGTTTGCACGGCTGTCAAAAATATTAGCCTGTGAATTGCGTCGCCTGGAGCGAAAAAGGCTTCGAAGAGCTTTGCAAAGCGAACCGCAGGTGCGGTGAAGTTGTTGGAAGAACTCCTGAGACATTCAGCATCTCAGTCGCCGGGACGCATAGGTTGTCGCTTGCCCCTGTGAATGAAGAGGAGTGGCAGATGACGGCCCATGGTTCGAGCCGTCACCCGGCGCGAAACAACGAGCTGTCAGTTGTTGTTATCGGCGCACGTATTCTCAACATTCTCGGTGTTGCTGTTGCCGCCCTGCGTCTGCAGCGAGTTCTTGCCCTTCAGCGACTTGCAGTTCTCCTTGTTGACATTCTGAGTCGTGCTGTGGGTCTTCATCGGGTCGACCTTTTTCATCTTCATGGGTTTGGTCGTTTGAGTGGCGGCCCCATGATTCTTGTCCATGGTGGATCCAGCAGGAGCGGGGTTCGACTGCCCGAATGCTGAGCCTGAAAGGCCGATGATCAGAAGTGACGTCGTAACAAGCTTGATGGACATTTCGTCCTCCTTGGTAGCGTTGCGTGATTGCAACCAAATTGGAAACGATGCCGTGGTGCTCTTGTTCCCGGAGCGGTCTGGGGCGGGTCACTGTGTTTGCGCGGCAGGAGGCGGCCGTTGCCTTCTTCGGGCGGGGAGGGCTCCTCGGCCACCAGACCGTTGGGTAGCCGGGGTTCGGACCGCCGAACCTTGGCGGGGTGGCAAACCGCCCGCGCGATTGCATCCGGCATTGGTCTCGTGTGGGCGGACCCGAGTGTGTGCTTCTGCCGGAACTAGGACTTTATATCCCGGAGAACCGAAGAACCGGCGCAGCTTCCCTCAACATTGCCTATGCGGGTCATATGCTGCGACCTGGTAGTGAATGACCGGACGAACATGTTTGGCAATTCTTGCATTCTCCAAAAGAATCTGGGGAGCAAAAAGCAGACCTGAACGGTTCGGCAGCTGAAAGGCGATGTGCTCGATCTCGCCGCTTACTCCCATAATCAGCGAAGCCAGATTGCTTAGCGTGATGAAAGGAAGACTTCCTAGCCGGCCGTCCGGTTCTTCCCAGCCAAGTTTGGGCCAACCCGTCAGGGCAGGCGGCATTTGCATTGGCTAGTCTTCGTCCGCAGGAGTCAATCCGTCATAGACCTCCAGCAAGGCTTGCGTGATCGCGGCACCGAGTGCATTGCCAGTTTCCGCAATTGCCTTTTCGTCCATGTCACGCGCCGCTATCGCCAGATCGCCGCCTTGTTCAGCGACGATTGCCCGAGCCTTTTCGATCGCCCAGAGGGCAAAGTCATTGCGGCTTTCAATTGTTACGGTGTCCGGTTCCATTCGCAGGTCCTTTGAAGAGCGGCTAGTGCGGGGGGTATATGGGGGCTTACGCGCTAGCTCATTCCAGACTCCCGATCAACTCCAATGCCAAAAAGTACCGCCATATATCTGCCTCCAGGTGGCTTGGGTCGACTGAGCAACGTGGAAGCGCAGCGCCGCTTGCACAGTCCGTCACCTGTCTGTCCTCCATCTTTCGTGATGATGTGGAACGCGGTTTGTGGCGACCTTCATCATCAATCTGATGGCGAAGTTCGAGCAATGGCGTATTGATCGGGCTGCTCTATGGGCGCTGCCAGCCTTCAAGGCGCGGGTCTGCGCCGCGCGAAAGACCCCAGGCACAAGATGACGACTGACGTCGTCAGACGCTGCGACGTGACGTATCTCGAAAACCTCAAGATCGGGAGCATGACCGTGTCGGCACGGGGAACCGTGGAGGGGCCAGTTCCGGCGTCGCGACGAAGGCGGGACTGAACCGATCCTCGACGTCTCGCCAGGCAAGGCCCGCATCTAGATCGATACAAGACGCGCCGCTCCGGCGGTAGCCGCACGAATGCCGTGTGGTCAAGAACAGAAGCCGGTTCGTCAGGGCCCGACGAGGTGATATGCTGGCGCGTAGTAACTTGATCTTGCAAAGGGCTTCATTTCTCTCCGCGGCATTCATCCAGACCCATAAAGGGCGAGATTTGGCGGTTATCCACTAACGGAAGAAAATGCTCTAGTGGCTTCCGTTGAGCAGTTTGAGTTCGTTCTTTCAGTAGGTTACAGATTGATGCCCTGCCGGGTTTGTTGAGCACTTCGGGGCAAGCGGGGTAAATTCGGAGGCACCGCCGTACGACAGGGCAAATCGGAGACTGGGGTTGCGTCCTGTCACCGCTCCCTGGCAGGATAGCCTCGTCGACAAAAGCGAGGGGCTGACAATGCGGCGTATCGAAATTGATAGCCTGGACGAGGCGGCGCTCGTCGAACTCAACGCCCGTATCGTCGAGAGGCTGCAGGACATCCGTGTTGGAAGCGGCGTGACCTTCAAGGGCCGGGCGGGGTGACGATCCGGGGCGTTGTCATTCGCCGCAACAAGAAGACAGTGACGGTGCATGCCGATGATGAGCGGCAATGGAATGTGTCGCCGACTTTGCTGACGCTCACCGGCTCCCATGTGCTCGATACGCTGGATGATGTCGTGACGGGCAAGCCAGACAGGACTGGTGCGTCGGACAGGATCGTTGCGTTCCCCAATCCTGATCGCCGTTGATGTGCCGAGGTTCTGGCAGCGACTATCGTGGCCAGCAGAGGAGCGGCCCGCCCGGGTGTGCCTGTGCCTAGCCGACCGCCAAGATAGTGCCAGAACGACAGGCCCAACTTCTGGCAGGTATCGTCTTGAAGCTTTTGGTTTTCGGTCTCGAGTTTTTCGATCCGGATGTCTGCCCGGTCGGCCCGTTCTACCAGACCAGTCACAAGCTCCCGCAGCGCCTTCAGCGGCAGCGTATCGCCATGCTCGGTCATGGGCAGGCGGCGCTTCGTCATGAAAGGAGTGAATGGTGGCTTCCAGAAAACAGGAATGCCCGCTGCCACCGGATTTGCTCCAGTTACACTTCGGGGCAACTTCGCCGAGTGCGGCCGAGCCAAGCGGCTGCGGGGTTCATTGCTGCGCGCTGGCAGCCTGCTTGGTATCTCATCGTCGAGAAGCTTGTTCAGTTCAAGAGCGACGCGAGGCCATCGACCACGTCAGCGCCAGGCGATCGACATCGCATCCTTGGTCGAGATTGCGGAACACCGGCCGCGGTCGCGGTTTCCGCTCAGTCGGGCTTGAAGCCTATCACCATCGAGTCAGGCCCCAGCAACGGCTCGACGTGCGTGGCCACGAAACCGGCGTCGCGCATCCAGGCCTGGCAGTCGCAGCCGGTGTAGTCGAACCCGCCACGGGTCTCGATCAGCATGTTGAGGCTCATCAGCAGGCCGAAAGCGTTCAAGCGGCGCTCGTCATCGATGACGGCATCGTAGACGATCACGGCCCCGCCGTTCGGCAGTGCGGCAAAGGCCTTTTCCAAGAGCATCCTCTTCTCGGCAAGATCCCAGTCGTGCAGGATGTGCCCCATCAAGATCACATCCGCATTCGGCATCGGGCCGTCAAAGAAGTTTCCGCTTTGGAAGCGGATACGGTCAGCGAGACCATGCCGGGCGACGAACTCGTCGAATATAGGCTGCACGGCGGGCAGGTCGAAGCCGATGGCCTGAAGATGCGGATGCGCTTGCGCGATCACCACCGGCACCATGCCCTGCGCCGCGCCCACATCGACGAAGGTCTTGTATTTCGACCAGTCGAACCGGGCGGCGATCGCCTGGGCCGCACCGGCGCTGATTCCACTCATCGCCTCCAGGAACCCGCGCAGCCGCGACGGCTCGGCATAGATCGCGGCGAAGAAGTCTTCGCTTTGCTTGGCTTCATTCTGCGGCTCGCCGGTGCGCAGGGCTTCGGTCAACGAGCCCCAGAAACCGTAGAGCCGGGCATTGGCCATTTCGAGGATGCCGCCGATATAGGAGGACTTGCCCTTGTCGAGGAAGAGGTCTGTATCAGGGGCATTGCGATAGCGGCCATCCTCGCGTTCGAGCAGCTTCAGGGCCACTAGGGTGTCGAAGAAGTCGCGGGCCGAGCGGGGATGCAGTTGCAGCCTGGCCTGCAGGTCGGGCAGGTTGGCCGGGCCGGCTGCGAGCGCGGTGAAGACGCCAAGCTCGACCGCGGTGAGCATGGCTTTGGAGGCCCAGAACCCCATCCCGAGCTGCATGATGTTGTCCGGCGTCATTTCGCCCATCGTACGTCTCCTCCTGGATCGTATCGTCGAGCGGCATCTGGGATTGGTGCGGAAACCGAGGCGGTCCGGCCTGGCAAGCCCGCTCCCGTCTCGTCGAGGCGCCCTGCAAGGGAAAATAGAGCGTTTTGCCATGTCCTGCAATTAATCAAGAAGCACTATGTGAGCAGACGAATGCTCGTGCATCCGACGAGCCAAGCCTCGACCACTTGCCGCCGTGTCTGTCACGTAGCCGCGGTTGCTAACATGTTTTTCTCCGCCGGTACGATTAGTTCGGATGTAGTGCATCCCAACAATCACACCGTCTTCAACGACAAACGTGCTGCCACCGATTTTGCCCCGCTTACACGGCGGTGGGTAAACGGGGCAGTTCTTGTGCCTTTGACCTGTCGATTTCAATTTAAGCTGTCAGCTGAAACCCCGACGCGAAGTTTTCACCTTACGAGGGGTGTAGCGGCAGGCGAGGGCCTTCAAAGGGGACCGACACAGATACTTGCCGGTCGAGCTGCTTCGGTACATAGCGCTCGTCGATCTAGGGCCGACGAGGCGATCTCGGCGCGGAACGAATGGCGGGTGCTGGCCACGCTCGACGCTCCGACATAGCCGCGCCGGATTGCAGTTGCTGGAGATGCGTCGCCGACATGAACGATCCCGTCTGCGTATTAGAGCAGCGGGCGCGACGCTGGCAGGATTGGCATTGATCGCCCCGGCGTCGGCAGGCGAAAAATTGGGCTCTGCATTTCCGACCCTTTCGCAGAATGGCTCATGCCGGCATGTCCCGCGGACCAGCGCCTAGCGCTGACCCCAGAGCGTTGCTCTAGTTGGAAGGTAGTACACGTAAAACTGTCTTGCATGTTTCGCTTGGCTCCAAGCACTAGCTTGTGCGCGACACGCTCTGAGAGCGTTCCCTCGCCAGGCCGTCCGACGGGCATCGTCGACGCGCGCTATCAGGTTGAAAGCGAAATCGCGCGAAGGCTTGGAACAAGTTGGTGCGATGTCAATTTTACTTCTATGATGAAGACTATCGCTCTCGCAACATCCATTGTTCTCATACTGTTTGGGACTGCGGCTGCGGATGAGCTTACGGCGGAGGCGATCAACTCCGCCTCGCTGCAGGCAATACCGCCTGAGCGCCCCGCGCAGAATGCTCCCTCTCAGCCGGACCCCGCCATTGTCCGCCTTCAGGTTCTCCTTGACCGCGCGGGATCGTCGCCCGGGGTCATTGACGGCCATTACGGTGAAAACGTTACAAAGGCGGTCGCCGGGTTCGAAACCTTGCAGAATCTTTCATCGGACGGAAAGCTCGATCCGGACGTCGTTCAACGGCTTTCAGACAAGGCGGCTGTCATCCAACCCTATCGGATTACCGAGGACGATGCCGCTGACTTGCTAGACAAAATTCCCAAGGACTACGCCAAGCAGGCAAAGATGAAACATCTTGGCTACACAAGCATCGCGGAAAAACTGTCCGAACGTTTCCATATGGACATAGACCTGCTGAAGGCACTGAATTCCGGTGTGGACTTTAAAGTCGGAGCGACGGTGCTCGTTGCGATGCCAGGTGGTCCCAAGGCTGGCTCCGTCAAAAAAATAGAAGTTCACAGAAAATCCGGACGGGTACTAGCCTTTGCGGCAGACGGTGCACTAATTGCTGCCTATCCGGCGACCATCGGAAGCGAAGAGACGCCATCACCTACCGGGACGCACAAGGTCAAGGGCGTCGCGCGGATGCCGCCGTATATCTACAATCCGAAAATCAACTTCCAGCAGGGCAAGAACAAGAAGATCCTGAAACTACCCGGCGGTCCCAATGGTCCCGTGGGATCAGTCTGGATTGATTTGACAGAGCCGACCTACGGAATTCACGGAACCCCCGAACCGTCACTCATCGACAAGGTCGGCTCACACGGTTGCGTGCGGCTTACCAACTGGGATGCGCAGGAACTGGCCGGCATGGTCAAGCCCGGCATTGTGGTCGAATTCACCGACTGAACGTGCGCCATTGGATTCTGTCTCGTAAATCGGCCAGGCATTGCCGAGCCACGTCACATCGCGGTTTGATTAGTTGACCTCGGTCTTCTCGTCACCGATAGACCTCGCCACATGATCGGCGACGTCTGAATCCTATATCACACCGAAAATCCCGATCCGACAACAATGACGCTATAGGATGCCTGGCTTCTGGTCGGAGGTCACTGTCTTGTCCTACATGCAAGGGCGGCTGCGGTGTCGTCCTTGTCTTCCGGCGACGGTCGTGGGGATTCCGCCGGTCGGACACCCATTGCAAATTTTCCATGCCATTGTTCACAATTAAACTGATCGCAAGAAGCGGAAAGCCAAAGACATGCCGATTGCTCACTCCGTCATTCGTTTTTTGTTAAGCATGAATCAAAATACTGATGGGGCTACGTGTACCAATTTGATCCACCTTGCGTTTAGCCATCGTCTGACAATGGAGACACCGAGAATGGCAAGAATCCTGATTGTGGAAGACGAACCCTTGATCCGCTTCGCACTCGCCGACGAACTGGCCGATGACGGCCATGTCGTCATCGAATGCCGTAATGTGCTCGAAGCGGTTGCAGCCCTGGGAACGAACGGATGCATCGAGGCTGTGGTCACTGATGTTGACATGCCCGGTGGGTTAAGCGGTCTGGACCTTGCCCGGATGCTGACCGTCACCCGACCGTCCCTTCCGGTCTGGATAACCTCCGGACGCGATGTGGACATTTCAGAATTCGGTGAAAGCGTTGTCTACCTGCCAAAGCCTTACGACCTTGCCGCACTTCGGGACAGGATCTCTGCGCGGTTCAAAGCGAACGAGAAACAGAAAAGCCAAACGCTTGCTCTCGTCCGTTCCCGCTCCACTTCGTTCTCATGAACGCAATATATTGACAAGGCTCGCTGGTTTTGGGGGCCATCTGCAGCAAGGGGCCAATGGAGAATCCTTTTAATCACCACACGAGAGACTGGGAGATGGACATTCCCAAGGGATGGCTCATCCCGGGCCTGAAATCGCACAAGGTGGCCGAACAGGAGGGTTGGGAAGAAGCGGGCGTCAAGGGAGGGCGCGAAAGCGAGTCTTCGGCAAATTCACATACCTGAAAACCCTTGCCGCGGGAGTGAAGTACGCGCGACGGTCGACGTCCATCTTGTGGATGTGCGGCAGACCAGGTCACTCTTTCCAGAGCGCGGCCAGCGAAAGCTTGAATGGTTCCGTCCGCTGGACGCAGCATCGATTGTCAAGGAGACTGAACTCAAGAGCCTCCTGTCGAAGGTCTCAAAGCTTTTTCGTGATACCATTCCAGGGCATGCGACGAACCTCGACGGCACCGACGCGCTGTTCGACGGGCAGGCTTGTATCTGGTGGTTTGTGTGGCTCAGGTGACGATCGACTTGATCTGCCCCAGCCTATCCTCGGCATCCTTCAAGCGCCTCATGAGCAGATCCATCGTGGCGAGACCGTCAACGCCATCGAAATAACCGCCGACGAATTCGAGCGGATGGATGTCCAGTGTCCTGCAGATGATGATCAGGGCCGAAACCGACAACCTGCTTATGCCGCGTTCATACTTCTGTATTTGCTGGAAAGTGACGCCTACTGCGGAGCCAAGCTCTGTCTGGCTGAGTGCCTTCATTTCCCTTAGGAACCTGAGGCGTTCGCCAATCTCCCTATCGATCTGCCCTGCGCGCCTTGCTGCGTGATTCATCAGCCACCCCCGTGGTCCTGACTCCGAGACTGAGCCAAAGCCCGACAGGAAGGCAAGGCCACCATTCGGCGTAGCAATGTCTGTCCTTTGGTACAGTCTATTACCCTCGCAGCAGCCAAATCCCGCCATCAACCTGGCCAAGCGGAAGCATAGGTGCCAAAGGCTCTCAGCCGTCCGGCATGATCGCTACCTGTTTATGGCGGAGCATGGAGAATTTCAAAAAGATGTCGGATCCGTGCCGTCAACGTTGACTGTGTGTCGACTCCGGGGACATGCCTTCGTTGAAAAGATGCTTATCGGTTTCGATCCTCCGCGACAGCAGGAGGCCAAGTTCATCGGCCAGGGGACGCGCTCCTGCATCACGCTCGCAAGCTGGCGCGACCCGAAGAGGATTACCAGTTATAAACTTGCCAGGACCGGCAAATGTCAGGCGCGAATGGTCGAGTTCTCGTGTGCCCCGTCGCGCCCGCATCCCTTGCGAACGCTGCGTCGGGCGTCGAATGACTTCCTTGACGAGATCCCGCCAGCCATGCCTGATTTGTTGCCCGTTCGCGGGTTCGGAGGCTACGCGGCCTGGGGAGAGCCAGATGGTGCAGGGAGGAAATCACTCAGAGAGACTACAATTGCTTCCTGTGGCTGCGCCCGCAATTGCGGCGTCCATGGCCATGACCATGCCGGCGCATGGACCGCAAAACTTCCGATAGCTGATCTGAAGGGTTTCTTTGGCGCCCTCGGCTGCTCTTGCTGGGCTGTCTAGCTCGAGGCGATACGCGGATAAAGGGCTGCTTGCGGTCTTTGTTCGGGACACGGCGCCGGCCGGGCGCCTTGCCGCCTTGCTGTTGCACATTCGGAACCTCACGCGGCAGGGACCGGGGTCATTGCAGAAATGGCAATGAAATGTGAATTATTCTTGCAATTGTATGATCAACCTTTTCCGGCCATTCTTCCTCCACCAAACCGACGAGAGCCGCCTGTCATGCCGCTCGGGAAAGCATAGTAGGAGAAGCGACCGCAGCAATTTCGATACCGGCCCTCTCGCAACGGGGGGCCGACCATTTCCAGCCCCTCCAGATTTCAACCTCTACTTCACCGAATTCCACTTTAAACGAAGGAAACAAGACAATGGGCTTTATCACCACGAAAGACGGTACCGAGATTTTCTACAAGGACTGGGGCGCAAAGGATGCGCAGCCAATCATGTTCCATCACGGCTGGCCGTTGTCATCAGACGACTGGGACGCGCAGATGCTGTTCTTCCTGTCAAATGGCTACCGTGTCATCGCTCACGACCGTCGCGGTCACGGCCGGTCTGGCCAGGTCGCCGATGGCCATGACATGGATCATTACGCCTCGGACGCATTCGCAGTGGTTGAAGCGCTCGATCTTAAAAATGTCGTTCACATCGGCCATTCGACAGGCGGCGGCGAGGTCGCTCGCTACGTGGCCAAATACGGAGAACCCGCTGGCCGCGTTGCCAAGGCGGTCCTGGTTTCGGCGGTACCGCCGTTGATGCTGAAGACTGAAGCCAATCCGGAGGGATTGCCGATCGAGGTCTTCGACGGCTTCCGTGCCGCTCTTGCCTCAAACCGCGCCCAGTTCTTCCGTGATGTACCGGCCGGACCGTTTTATGGTTTCAATCGCGACGGTGCCAAGGTGCAGGAAGGCATCATCCAGAACTGGTGGCGTCAGGGAATGATGGGTGGCGCCAAGGCGCACTATGACGGGATCAAGGCCTTCTCGGAAACCGACCAGACCGCTGACCTCACGGCAATTTCGGTCCCAACCCTTGTCCTGCATGGCGAGGACGATCAGATCGTTCCGATTGCAGACTCCGCTTTGAAAGCCGCGAAGCTTTTGAAAAATGCCACGCTCAAGACCTATCCTGGCCTTTCTCACGGCATGCTGACTGTCAACGCCGATGTGCTGAACGCCGACCTTCTTGCCTTCGTAAAGGCCTGACCAAGGCTCCCTGATCTGCCGACGACGCGTTGGCAGACCAGTCTCCCGAAAAGACTTAAACGGATTGGATAGACAGATGAAGTTCCCGGCTCTTCCGCTGCTCCTGAGTTTCAATGGCGGTTACGTCGACACACTCGGCTTTCTCGCGCTTTCGGGCCTGTTCACCGCACATGTTACCGGCAACTTCGTAACCTTTGGCGCGACCCTTGCCCTCGGCACGGCTGGTGCACTTCCAAAGCTGCTGGCATTGCCGGTCTTTTGTGTCGTGGTATTCTTGACGCGCTGGGCAGGCCTTTGCCTCGAACGTCGGAATTTGCCGGTGCTCAGACCGCTTCTGTTCATAAAGTTGCTCTTGCTGTCGGCGGTTGCTGCTTACGCACTTTGGCATGGTCCTTTCGCAGTAGCCGAGAGTGATGTGATGCTCGGGGTTGGCATGACGCTTGTTGCCGCAATGGCAATCCAGAACGCTGTCCACAGAGTTCATCTTCCCAAGGCACCGCCTTCGACGCTCATGACTGGAACGACGACGCAGATCATGCTCGATCTGGCCGATATCATGGCAGGAGAGAAAGGCGAGCAGAGCGCGGCAGCGTCCGCTCGAATCAAGCGCATGGTTGTCGCAGTGATTGCGTTTGCAGCCGGCTGTGGACTTGGCGCACTTGCTTTCGTTGTTGCACCAGCAGCCGCATTTGTCCTGCCCGCAATCATCGCCGCACTCGGACTGTTCTCGAACGCCGCCGCAACCGAGGCGTAGAAAAAAGGCGGGGAGGGGAGGGCATCATCTGCCGGATGCCGACCACGCGATCAGCAATTCGGTCAACGGCATGGATGGTTTAAGCCGTCAATACGGAGAGCGACATTCGGCTCTGGCCCCCTCGGGCATTTCGTAGGTGTTATCGGTTGCATGGTAGGACGGATAACGTCTGGCGCACCACCTGACGTGGGCGATTTCCTTGCTTGAAAGCAGAAAGCTGTCGCGAGGTTCTCTCTGACCGCTGGAGGCAAAAGCCGACAAAGTGTCTTGGTCATCGGATTTGACCTGCGTTGCTGGAGCAATGACGCTAAGAGCCTGCGCCGGTAGCAGCGATGATACATAAAGCCCGCAAGTAACGCCGAGCACCAGTGCAAGTTTAATCGCCTTGAACATCGAGAAACCCCGTTTGATCGAGATCAGGGCAACGAGTTCTCGATCGGTTTTGTTCCAGACACTTGCTTGAACGCTATGAAATCACGTCCGTTGTGACGTGCGTGGGCCTGGATTTATCGAATTCATCTGGCCGGCAATGCCCGGCTAAAGACTCAACCTTCGCGCAAGTCGGCATTGCAAGTCGATGATACCAACACGGCAGGATAATTATCAAGGATTGCGCCCTTTGGGTGTCGTGCACGTTGAGATTTATTGCCAAGGCTTTTTGAAACGGGCGAACGTGCTCGCATCCGTCTCTGTCGACCGTAACCCCTCGACCTTTGTTGGCCAGGCTCGGGCCGACAAAAAGGGCCGTGTGGCTTTGAACTGGCACGGGCCGGCCCCGCTCATACTTCACTTTCACCTCGACCTTGCCTGGGAGGGAGAGGGCAACGACTTCTCGCCGTACCAGCTTGACCGACTGCGACTCACGCACTATTCCGCTCCCGCCGTGCTCTGACGTGTTGAGGCGGTGCGGGAGGGTCCGGTCACCTGTGAAGACCGGGCCCTTGCCTGTCAGCTTACAGACAAACACGCATCCTGGTTCGATCTCAATTGGCACGACGAGCGTCGTCAGGCCGGAGCCTGTCATTTTAATCAGCTGCCAGTAGGCGGTTATACGTCTATTGAGGTAAGTGCACGCGTCGGCTGGTTGTGCTTATATGAGCTCGGCCCAGAACTGGCCTCTTCTGTCAACAGTGCTAAGGGTCCGCTCTAACACCCCTTGCGGACCCGCACTTTCTCCCCGCCCAATCTAAGTGATAAGCCACTCATCCAAACGACTGGATAACGTTTCCGCCGCAAACGGTTATGCTGTGGTGCGTCCTGAAATCCTCTGCGAGCAGGGCCGCACCGGACCCGGCATGCCCCAGTCGGGGCCTTTGCAACTCTGTTTACAGCCAGGCCGCTGCACATGCCGCGGCCTCGGCTTTTTCAACCCCACGGCTTGGTTCGTCGGGGTATGGGGAAACGCCCGCGATCCGGAAAGTCACCGTCTGTTCGGGTCCGAGAGAAAGGGACGCGTGAGGTCCACGCCTTTCAGTGCCGCCGCTGAAGCCTGGTCCAGAAAACGGGTTGGTAGACGGGTGTTAAGCTTTTCCAGGGTCAGCCGCCCACGACGATCCACCACCCGTGGTGAGGCGCTGGCATTAAGTTTGCAAGCCTCCGCTGCCCCTCATTTTGTGGGACGCAGGATCACACGCAAGGCCGAGTTCAATGCAATCACTGAGTGTCGCCGCTCACGGCATCCTCTGTGCTATCGATAACGCTGTGACCAAGCAGACAGTCGCCAAGCCTCCTTGGGGTTCGCCCTTTCTGCGCTCATACGATCAGCTTCAGCAACTCCCGGCTCGGTGCAGGTTTGGCGATAAAGTGAACGCCGCTCTCCAGGTCCCGATGTGAGAGTTTTATGAGGCCTGACGTGACGATCAATTTCGTGGACGGCCATTTCGACTGGACGGTCTTGACAAGGCCGAGCCCATCCATCGTGCCAGGCATGTCGATATCGGTGAAGAGCGTGTTGACGCAGTTTGTCTTGAGAAGAACCAGGGCCTCGTCGGCGTTGGCGGCCTCCAGGACCCGGTATCCGGCCTGCTCGAGAACATCCACAGTCTCGAAGCGAAGAAAATGCTCGTCCTCGACCACAAGAATGCTCGAAGCGTCCGTGCCTCGCGAACGAGCTGACCGAACACGGCTCATCACCTCCTGTCCATCGGCTGACGCGCGCGTCTGCTCCAGGAGATCGCGCTCAAGAACCGCCTGCTGCCAGTGAGCCTGATCTTGCCACAAGGGTTTTTCTGCCTGCTCCCACAACGCGTAAGCCCGCGCCGCGATCCACTCTTCCCTGTTATCGTTCATGAGCGCGCCTCCAATCTTTACCGCGGATCCCGATCTAAAGCCGGGGCTGATCAACGCAGCTGTTTGACCGCGCTTCGAAACGACAAATCGGCGTCACAGTTCCTGGCCGAGGCAAATATTTTGTGCGTGCCGTCCCCGCAGAAATGGCCGGCGCTCGGAACCAATCCGCGGCAAGGACATTAGGTTGGCTCTGCCTGCGATGAGCTGAAGGGACATGTTGTCAATTGCGTGAATGATGGAGCGTTAAGAAGCTGTCATCGCGGGGTCTCCAGGAGGCGGGATTGAGGGATTTCGATTTTGGTCCGTCCGTCCGGGGCGTTGGTTTGGTTGCCTTTCGGCTGTGGGCGCCACTGCAGGATGTTGTCCGGTTGGATGTGAAAGGAATGGATCGCTTCGAGATGGCGCGACGGGCGGATGGTTGGCACGAATGCGAGGTTGCCAATGTTACGCCCGGATCGCTCTACTCGTTCATCCTGTCGGACGGACTTGCCGTCCCCGATCCGGCATCCCGGTTTCAGCCAGAAGACGTTCATGAGGCCAGTGAGGTGGTCGACCTCGCATCCTACGAGTGGATCACGAAGGGCTGGCATGGCCGACCTTGGGAAGAAATCGTACTTTATGAGCTTCACGTGGGAACGTTCACCGAAGAAGGAACTTTCCTTGCCGCGATCGATCGGCTCGACCATCTGAGAGAGCTCGGCGTCACCGCGATCCAGATCATGCCGGTTGGTGACTTCCCCGGCCGATGGGGATGGGGCTACGATGGGGTGCTGCCCTACGCTCCTGACAGCAACTATGGTCGGCCCGAGGAACTCCAGAAGCTCGTCGATGAAGCACATCGACGCGGGCTCGCAGTCTTTCTTGATGTCGTCTACAACCATTTTGGCCCCGACGGGAACTACCAGGGTGCCTATGCGCCGCTGTTCACGGACCATCACCAAACCCCTTGGGGCAATGGCATCAATTATGATGGAGAACAATCGCGGCTGATCAGGGAGTTCGTAATTCAGAATGCAATCTACTGGATCACCTACTTCAGGCTCGATGGTCTTCGCCTCGACGCCGTCCATGCGATTAAGGACCATTCCGAAGAACACATTCTTGCGGAGTTGGCGCGGCGGGTCCGATTGGCCGCCGGCGAGCGACATATCCACCTGATTGGGGAGAACGAGAGCAATGACAGCGATCTTCTGACACGCGATACTGACGGGCGGGCGTTAATCTTCACCGCGCAATGGAACGACGACATTCATCACGTTCTGCATTCTGCAGCGACCGGTGAAGTGTCCGGCTATTATGCGGATTTCGCCGACGATCTGGAAAAGCTCGGCAGGGCGATCGCAGAAGGCTTTGTCTATCAGGGCGAGTACATGTCCTATCACAGGGCAGCGAGAGGCAAATCCGCGTTGGGGTTACCCCCAACCGCCTTCGTCTCGTTCATTCAAAATCACGATCAGATTGGCAACCGGGCCTTGGGTGACAGACGGATCGCCTCGCTTCCTGCCGATGCGCTCAAGGCCATCGCCGCAATCTATCTCGTTGCTCCGCAAATACCGATGCTTTTCATGGGCGAGGAATGGCGCGCGGTGGAGCCATTCCCCTACTTTTGCGACTTCAATGAAGACTTGAATGAGAAAGTCAGGGTTGGGCGCAGACACGAGCTTTCCAGGCTTCCCGGATTTGATGTCGACGACCTTCCGGATCCGACAGCGGAAGCCTCCTTCAGGTCAGCAAAGCTCGATTGGTTGACGGCTTGCATGCCGGCATCCATCGGGTGGCTTGAGTTCTACAAGGGAGCACTCAAGGCAAGGCGCGAGCATGTCATCCCGCGTCTGACGATGATTTCGAAAAACGGGACCTTCCTGAGATTGCCTGGCGATGCACTGTGCGTCGAATGGCGCGTGTCGGACGGGGAAATATTAAAGCTCCTCTGCAATCTGACCGATGAAAGGGTGTCGCTGGGCGATGTCGGACGGGACCCACCCTTCTTTTCAACCGGATCGCTGACACGCGGCGCACTCGCGCCCTGGTCCGTACTCTGGAGCATCAGTCAATGATTGTTCCGACGTCGACCTACCGCATACAGTTTCGCAACGGGATGACGTTTGACCGGGTGGTCGAGGCGTTGCCTTATCTACGCGATCTTGGCGTAAGCCATCTCTACGCATCGCCGATCTTCACCGCGACGAAAGGATCGTCCCACGGCTACGACGTGACGAACTGCAACGAGCTCGATCCCGATCTTGGCGGGAGACAGGGCTTCGAACGGCTATCGGAGGCCCTGAAACACCATGGTATTGGTCTCATCCTTGATATCGTTCCCAACCATATGGCCGCGTCGGTGAAAAACCCATGGTGGGCGCATGTCCTCAAATTCGGAGAGAGTAGCCGTTTTAGCGATTATTTCGATATCGACTGGAGCGAGCCGCTCACCCTTCCAATTCTCGGCAAAACGTTCGACGACACACTCGCTGACGGAGAGCTTGAGCTGCAGCGGGATCAATCGACCGGCGACTGGAACCTCGCCTATTTTGATACTCGCCTGCCGCTCAATCCGGCAAGCGTCGTCTCCGTTTCCAACCCTGCTGACCCTGCCGAGATCGCAGCCGTTCACAACGCCCAGGCCTGGCGGTTGATCCATTGGAAGGAGGCAGCCTCGCACCTCAGCTACCGCCGGTTCTTCGAGGTGACAGGTCTCGTCGGGCTGCGCGTGGAGGCCGACCATGTGTTCGACGCCAGCCACGCCCTTATCCTCGACCTCGTCCGTTCTGGTAAGGTTCAGGGTCTGCGGCTTGATCATATCGACGGACTGACCGATCCGACCTCATACCTTCACCGGCTTCGAAAGAAGATAGGGGCCGATGTCTTCGTCGTGGTGGAAAAAATCCTCGAAAAGGGGGAGAGCCTGCCCCGGAACTGGCCAGTCCAGGGAACGACTGGCTACGAATTCATCGCGGCTCTTTCAAACCTCTTCATCGATCCGGAGGGGGTGCGTTCGATTGGTGAGACCTACGCCACCATTGCCTCCGCGCCTTCGAACTACCAGCAGGATCTGCGCGAGGCTAAACGCCTGATGGTCGAGCACAATTTCAAAGGCGAAATGCAGAGATTGATAGGGCTCGCAAGCGGCGCGCGCACCGACCTGTCGGAAGCGGCGATTGGGGAGGCCATCAAGGAAATCCTGGTGGCATTTCGGGTCTATCGCACATACGGGCAAGAGGGCGCTCTCGATGAAGAGGATGCGATCGTCCTCCGAAAAGTCCTTGTCGAAGCAGCGCCACATCAAGAACAAAGAGATGCCCTGGATTGGGTCGGATCCGTGCTCCGCGACGGAAGCCAACCGGAGTTCCGTGCCCGTTTGCAGCAGTTAAGCGGCCCGATCATGGCCAAGGCTGTCGAAGACACCCTCTTCTACAGGTTCACCCTGCTTCTCGCGGCCAACGAGGTCGGGGGTGATCCGAGTTCCGTTCCAGGGGGGATCGAGGCGTTCCACGACCTGATGATGGAGAGGCAAAAGAGGCAACCAAAAGGATTGTCGGCGACCTCCACCCACGACACCAAAAGAGGCGAGGATGCACGCGCTCTGTTGTATACGCTGAGCGAAGCGCCCGTTGACTGGACAATCGCCTTCGCGCGCTGGCGCAGCTTGAACGCCAGGTATCTGACCGATCTTTCCGGCAAGACCGTGCCAGAGCCTGATGTCGAATGGATGCTCTATCAGGCTCTGGCCGGAATCTGGCCAGACTCTGACCGTGCTGACGACATCACGCGGCGATTCACCGCGTACGCCGAGAAGGCCGTCCGGGAGGCAAAGCTCACCACAAGTTGGACCGATGTGGACGAAGCCTACGAAGATGCCGTCAAGACTTACGCCGAGGCCCTGACATCGGCCGAAAATTCGGCTTTCCGGCAGGATCTTGTGGCGACGATCGGTCCGTTCGTCGCGGCAGGCGCCGTGAATTCCTTGTCCCAGACCCTTATAAAGCTTACCGCGCCGGGTATTCCCGACATCTACCAGGGAAGCGAGGCGTCCGACTTCAGCCTTGTCGATCCTGATAACAGGCGCCCGGCCGACTTTAAACGGCTGGCCGGGGCGGTCTACCAGGACGGTCGCAAAGATTGCGGCAACGAATTTCAACGTCGAAAGCAGCACATGATCAGAACGGTCCTGCAGTTGCGACGAGCTCATCCGCGCCTTTTCGAACGAGGCAACTACCTGCCAATCAGCGCAAAAGGTTGTCGTGCCAGGAATATTGTCACCTATGCCCGGTCTCTTGGAAATCTTACGCTCATCGTCGTCGCACCCCGTCTTATGCTGGGGCATGTCACGCCGAGGGCCTTCAGCGCTGGTCCCGACTTCTGGGACGATACGGTTCTCGAGCTGTCATCGATCAACGGCAAACTGACCGAGCTCCTGACTGGACGAGATTTTTCTCGAGAATGCCTCTACCTCAGGGAATTGCTTGAAAGCGAGCCGGTAGCCCTTCTGATGACAGGGCATTGACCACGTTTGGCCAAAAGGTGGACACAACGTCATGTGCGGAAAGGGAGGCGCGTGCCGAACGAGTAGCCAGGCGCTATGCACCTAAGGCAGGGCTGGGATCACCCCTTAGCGCTGCACATTCAGATCCAAGATCACTACATAAATTTCAACAAAGCGAACGAAGCGCCACGGACTGGCAGCTGAGCTTTGAAAGCCCAGGAAAGGGGAGTGATTATGAACGTAGCACGCTCTTTCAACAATTGGCGCAAGTACCAGCAGACGGTCTCAGAGCTCGGCCGCATGAGCAATCGCGAACTGCACGATCTCGGTATCGATCGCGCCGAAATTCGTAGCGTTGCCAAGGCAGCCTCGGGCCGTTAATCGGCGCCATCCAGACTTGGAATTTGAAAGCGCTCGTCACATCGTGACGGGCGTTTTTTTCATCTTTGTCTCCCGGGAGAAGCCATCAGCCGTGCGCCTGGTCCCTCCCCATTCCCCCTGCCTCAGTGTTGAGCAGGTATCGGCAGCCTGCGAGGTTTTTTCTCCTGCCGCTTGGATAGCGGTCATCGTCGCCTAGTTAAACTGGCGCATTGTCTATCGATGGCGGCGTGCCGCGGGAGAAGCGTCGAGGACGTCAAAACGGGGCCCGCCAATGACGTTGAAACTCTCCAGGTCACTCTCACGACTCCTGAAAAATCAAAAGAAGGTCCGGCGCCTCTTCGAGACGTCGTTCTTTCGCATACCCAAACAGCCGACCACACGTCGGCGCCGACCGGCAAGTCCAAAGCCCGTGCTCACTGAAGTAACGGATTTCGGCTCAAACCCCGGCCGCCTGAAAATGAAGCTGTTCGTGCCCAGAAGGCATCCCCCAAAGCCGGCGCTCGTCTTGTTCCTTCACGGCTGCCGACAGACACCGGAGAGCCTCGACCTTGCGAGCGGCTTTTCAAAGCTTGCAGCCCAGCGCGGTTTTATCCTTCTCTATCCCGAGCAGAGAGAAGCGAACAACCCGCAGCGTTGCTTCAACTGGTTTCGGCCGAGCGCCATCGCCCGTGACCGGGGCGAACTGATGTCGATCAGGCAAATGATCAATCATGCTGTCAGGCAATACCAAGTCGATCGCGCCCGCGTTTATGTGGCGGGACTTTCGGCCGGTGGTGCGATGACATCGGCTCTCCTTGTCACCTACCCTGATCTGTTCGCTGGCGGGGCGATCTTTGCCGGCATGCCCTATGGGGCGGCACGCGATGCAATTTCGGCGCTTCGAACGATGAAATCCGGTCATTCGCGCTCGCCTCGCGAATGGGGCGATCTGGCACGCACGATCTCCCCGGAGCGGAAGACGTGGCCGCCCATATCGATCTGGCAGGGGAGCGGCGATCGTACGGTCCATCCGGACAACGCTGTCGCAGCCGCCTCACAGTGGCTGGATATCGTTGGCATCGATGTGGCAACGGCAAAGCAATTGCACAAGCCCTGGGGGCACGTGGTGCGATGGGATGGGTTCCACAAGGGGCAGGTGTCGTTCTATTCGCTCAGAGGCTTCGGACACGGGCTACCGGTCAAAAGCCCTCTGAAATCAGACCCGTTCGTCATCGAAGCTGGTATTTCGGGACCGCTCGAGCTTTTGAAACTTTGGAATCTGCGAAGATAGGCCTGTTGTCGTGGATGCCGGTGTTGTTCGGCCTGAACAGGTCGGGAAAAAGGCGGTTTCACTTTTCAGTGTTGCCACTTCCATGTGTGCAACAAAAGGCAGATCTTCCGATACCGCAGCCCGAACACGTCGGACGCGGGTCAGGGAACCGAGGAGGAGAACAAGATGGTGGGCAGGCGTCAAGTTCTGATCGGCGCTGCACTGGGCGCGTTTGGGCTTTGCTTCGGAAGGCAGTCTGCGGTCGCCCGCGAGACCTTCGCCATATCGCATAGTGATGCCGAGTGGAGGAAGCTACTCACCCCGGATCAGTACACCGTCCTCAGGAGGGAAGGCACGGAGCGTCCTTTCTCGAGTGCATTGTTGAAGGAGCATAGAAAAGGCAATTTCGCTTGCGCGGGTTGCGACCAGAATGCCTTTTCGTCCACCACGAAATTTGACAGTGGGACAGGATGGCCGAGCTTCTGGGCGCCGCTCAAGGACGCGGTTGGGACCTCCACGGATGCGACACTTGGAATGGTGCGTACGGAAGTCCATTGCAGTCGTTGCGGCGGCCATCTCGGACATGTCTTCGATGATGGTCCAAAGCCTACCGGCCATCGGTATTGCATGAACGGCGTCGCCATGAAATTCCATCCACTCGCGGGCTGACAGGTCAGGGGTATTCGCATGATTCCGTTTCCGCTCGGCGACATCCTGACCCGGTCGGGCCCGACCGGCCCTCACGCGAAGGCGGCACCGATCAGCGACCTGCACTCGACATCACGTTCCCGAACCTTGGCGTCAGGCCTACCTGTTCCCATCAGACTAAGGAGATCGAAATGACGCGTCATCGGGGTCTTTTGAGACAATTGGCTCTCGTGCCAACCCTGGCCATGGCGGTTGCAGCCGGGTCTGCGTTTCAAATCGCCGTCCTCGCCGCGGAAGAGGCTCATGCCATTCCAGCACCGCTTCAGGATATGGCGTCCCAACAAAAGCTTGAGACCGCCGTCCTTGCCGGTGGCTGCTTCTGGGGAGTGCAGGGGGTCTTCCAGCATGTTGACGGTGTCGTCAGTGCAACGTCGGGCTACGCTGGTGGTGGCAGGTCGACGGCTCAATACGAAGCGGTCGGCACCGGAACGACAGGCCATGCCGAGTCAGTTCGCATCGTCTTTGATCCGAAGAAGGTGAGCTACGGCCATCTGCTCCAGATCTATTTTTCAGTCGCACACGATCCGACGGAGCTCAATCGGCAAGGTCCTGACACGGGGACCCAATACCGCTCGGCAATCTTTCCCACGAACGACATGCAGGCAAAAGTTGCGAGGGCCTATATCGGCCAACTCAATCAGGCGAAGGTTTACAATGAGGCGATCGTCACGACAATTGAACCTGGGAAGGCGTTCTACCCGGCAGAAGACTACCATCAGAACTTTCTGACGAACAATCCGACGTATCCGTATATCGTCATCAACGACCTGCCGAAGATCGAAAGCCTGAAACGGCTTTTCCCAAACGACTACCGGCCGGAAGCGGTGCGGGTATCGGTCGTTGGCCGGTGAACGCTTTGATTGAATGGCGATCGCCTCGGCCGAGAGGTCGATGACCCGTTGGTGTTGGTCCGCACGGCAGATTCGGGCGTGGTTCGACGCAATGTCTTGACAGAATCGACGTCCGGCCGGCGATGAATCTGGACGCCCTTCATTCTCGTCGCTTCAGGTTGGTGTCAGCAATCCTCTTCAAAAGGCCCGTTTGCGTTGGAGAAGTGAAAGTGAAGAACGAGCCCGCAAACGTGAGCGTGCCACGGCCCGTTATCGGCAGCATTCCGCTTTGCATTTTTGTATCTATCTATATTCTTGTCTTCTGCAACAACACGTTTTGGCAGAAGGCCAACGACTATCTCGGAAGTGGGACTGGTCCCCTGTGGGCGCTATATCTTGCAATGGTGGCTCTCTGCGTTGCCGCGATCACTCCCTTCTCGATGAAATACCTCATAAAGCCGTTCCTGATTTTTCTTGTCATCGTCGCTGCCGTGGCAAGCCATTTCATAGACAGATTTGGCGTGGTCGTGGACACCGACATGATCCGCAATGCGATGGAGACAACGCCTGCGGAGGCACAGCACCTGATCACCCGCGACCTCGCCTTTCATCTTGCGATTTTCGGTGTCCTACCGTCCTTGATCATTGCGTGGACGAAGGTCGATCACCGACCGTTCGTCAGCAAGGTCGTATGGAACCTGGCAGCGATCGTGATTTCGCTCGGAATTGTCGCGGTTTGCGGCATCACCTACTCGAAAGAGTATAGTGCCGCTGTCAGAGAACGACGCGACATCACCAAAAGCCTCAATCCCGTTACACCGATCGTAAGCACGGCGCGCTATTTCCTCAGCGCCCGAAAGGAAGCATTGATTGTTGTCCAGCCTGTCGGGACCGACGCTGTTGTGAAACCGCCTCTGGCGCGCATCAACAAGCCGAGAGTGACGATTATTGTTGCTGGGGAGACTGCCCGTGCCGAAAACTTCTCACTCGGGGGTTATGGCCGAGAAACGAACCCGCAGCTCAAGGCACGCAAGGTCGTCTATTTCCCTGATACCGAGAGCTGCGGTACGGCTACCGCAACATCAATTCCCTGCATGTTCTCGCGGTTCACGCGGGCGGAATTCACGCACGCAAAGGCACGCGCCAACGAAAACCTACTCGACGTGCTCTCCCATGCCGGGGTCAACGTTGCCTGGTTCGATAACAACACGGGCAGCAAGGGCGTTGCGGACCGGGTCCTGTACGTTGACCTGGCGAGCTCAAAGGATCCGCGTTTCTGCAAGCAAGGTGAATGTCTGGATGCCATCTTGCTGGAGAAGCTCGACGACTGGCTGGATCACGTCGAAGGCGACAGCGTCCTGGTGCTCCACCAGTTGGGCAGTCACGGTCCTGCTTACTACCTTCGATACCCTGAACACATGGGCGGATTTATTCCGGACTGTCGAACGGCAGAACTCGGGCGGTGCTCGGAAGGCGAAATCACCAACGCCTATGACAATTCCATCCTCTATACCGACTATTTCCTGTCCGCCGTTATCGATCGCCTCAAGGCCCGGTCCAGCCAGATGGCGGCTGGCGTGATCTATATGTCAGACCATGGAGAATCCCTGGGTGAAAAGGGGCTCTATCTGCACGGTGCGCCGTACACTTTCGCTCCATCGCAGCAAACGCACGTGCCTTTCCTGACGTGGCTTGACGACGACTTCACGAAATCAATGGAGCTGGACACCGCCTGCCTTCGCAAGGAGGCTACTCGTCCGACCTCCCACGACAACCTCTTTCACAGCGTGCTTGGAATGATGAACGTGCAGACCTCGGTCTACCAGCGCGAGCTGGACGTGTTTTCACCGTGTAGGGGCGGGAATTCCTGATGGGCGAGACCGCCGACGTTGAGAAGTGGATCAGGGGCCCCGGCCGGTGAATGTTCTTGTCGTCGAAGACAATATAGAGATCGGGGATGCTGTATCAGCTCATATGGTTGGTGAGGGGCACACGGTCGATTGGTGCAGGAACCTGAAGGTAGCCTCCCGTAGGCTCGTATCAGCGAACTACGACCTGGTACTGCTTGATCTGCGTCTGCCGGATGGGAACGGACTTTCACTCCTCCGCGACATTCGGGCGGCAAATAATACGGTTCGGGTCATCATCATGACCGCACAAGACCAGTACAGTGATCGTCTGGCAGGAATAAGGGGAGGAGCGGACGACTTTCTCGTCAAACCCTTCGATCTCCGTGAACTTTCAGCTCGAATGAAGCTCATCCGCCACTAAGTTGCTCTCGCGTGCTGAACGCGACTAGAATTCCGCACCGGTTGCTGACCGAGGAAGTCTCCTTTTTGGCCCATATTTGGCTGGATGAAGGACACCTTCGCCGCTTGTGAAGGCCCCCGGGGGCAGCCCGGTGTTCAGGTTCTCGTCAGGAACATATGGCCAAATCGCTATGCGCCGGGTGTGCCTTGGGGAACGAAGCCGCCCATTTACATTGCTGTGTATTGGAGCGGATATGACCGATCAGTCTAACCGACTTGTCCTGCATACGAATTTGCGTGACGAGGTTTTCGCCGACGAACGTGATGCGGTCGCAGACTTTTCATTCAACTCCACTGTCGCGAATGTTTTCGACGACATGGTCAGCCGCTCTGTACCGTTCTATGACGAGATGCAGCGAATGGTCTGCGAACTGGCAAAGGATTTCGCACAGCCTCAGTCCAATCTCTATGACATTGGCTGTTCGACAGCCACAACACTGCTTGCGCTGGATCATTTCGTTGACAATCAGGTGGATTTTGTCGGCATCGACAATGCCCCGGAGATGCTGAAGAAGGCCGCCGAGAAAATTGAAGCGTCGGGAACGAACCGTTCGATCGATTTGATCACCGGCGATCTCCATCGCGGTTTCTCCCTGGAGAATGCCAGCGTCGTGACCATGCTGCTGACATTGCAGTTCGTGCGACCGCTGTTTCGCGAACGTGTGATGAAGACCATCTACGACGGTATGAACGAACATGGTTGTCTGCTGCTCATCGAAAAGCTGACCAGCGAGGACACGACGTTCAACCGGCTCTTCATCGACCACTACTACGACTTCAAGCGGCGCAACGGATATTCGTCGATCGAGATCTCAAAGAAACGAGAAGCGCTGGAGAACGTGCTCATTCCCTATCGATTGGAGGAAAATATCCAGTTGCTCCGGGAGGTGGGCTTCAAGAGCACGGAGGTGTTCTTCCGTTGGTATAATTTCTGCGGCATCGTCGCGATCAAGTGAGAACCCATTGCCATGAAGTCCCTTATGCTGAAGATCGGAACGTTCTTCTTCAAATACCGAAACCAGGCATTTCCGCTGATTATTGTTGCCCTGTTCATCTCCACGCCGCCGACAACGACGGTGTTCGGAAGTGAAGCGCTCGAGGCGTGGAAGAATATCCTGGCGATTCTCGTCGTGCTTGCCGGATTGCTGTTGCGTGCAACAGTTATCGGATACGCATATATCAAACGGGGCGGCTTGAACAAGCGGGTCTACGCCAAGGATCTGGTCACAGAAGGCATGTTCGGGGTTTGCCGCAATCCATTGTATGTCGGGAATATGCTCGTCTATTCCGGGCTTTTCCTGTTTCACGGAAACCCAGTGGTCGTGGTTGTTGGATGCTTGCTTTTCGCCTTCATTTATCAGTGCATCATCCATGCCGAAGAGGAGTTCCTCGCCAACAAGTTCGGCGATGCCTATAGCGCCTATTGCCGTGACGTACCCCGATGGGCACTCAAGCTCAGTGCATTCTCGACATCGACGGATGGTATGAGCTTCAATATCAGGCGGGTCATCGCCAAAGACTATTCCACCATGTCCTCGACACTTATCGCGCTTCTGGCAACAGAGTTCTACCGGATCGCGGCGGACTCTATTTCAGACCAGGAACTGTCGTACGCGATTGCTCTCGTCGCTTTGTTCGTGGGGGTCATCGCTCTTACGGGGCTCGTCAGTTCCCTCAAGAAGCGTGGGGCTTTTGACAAGATGACCACCGCTCATTGAAGCGCTTTTGATTGAAATCTGGCCCGCGACAGAACCATGTCGCGGGACTGTCGTCGGTCCCTCCGCCCGATTAGCTGGAAGTTCGGGAGCTGTCTTCAAGATCCTCCCAGCTCTCATCCATTGCATATGCTGCGGAGAGGCGCGGGATGCCAACATGTCCGAAGTAGAAGGACAGCTGACGTTCAGCAGCTTCTTCATCCCGGCCTGCAATACGGGTGCTGTAAATCGCAGAGGCGAGACCCGTTCGATCCGCTCCTGCCTGGCAATGGACGAGGATTGGCTTCGGTAGCGAAGCCATCAGTTTCATAAGTTCATCAGCGCGATCCAGCGTCAGCACTTTCGATGCGGACATCGGGAAGTCCACATGTGTTACGCCCAGCCTCTCTGTGGTCCCCACCTCAGCTGCATACCAGCTGCCCTTATCACCCCGTGCCCTCAGATTGATGACCGTCTTGATTCCATAGTCCCGCACATAGGCTTCAAGCTGTTGCGGACTTGGCTGGGCTGATCGATAGAGTTCGCCATCGACAACCGTATGAAAGTTTTCTGACAGTTGCAGATAGGCAGGATACGCACCAGTCGCTATTCCGGTCAAAGCGAGGCATGCAGCGACGATGGCCGCCTTGCGCGTTGCAGTTGGCTCGCACTACGTTTCCGATGCACTCCTCGGCTGGTTGCTGGCCGTGATCGTGTTTATGGGAATGCTCATTGTCGAGAACCGGATCTCGGCGGGGTGGTCAAGCCGGTTGGCGTGATTTGTTGAGTTTTGGGCCTTTTCTTCGCGCACCAACGGCACCAATTCCCGTCGCTTTCAACGGACACAGATATCCAGGCTCGCAAGCCAGCTCTTGACCCTGTCGCGCGCGGAGCCGGGTAGCAGGCGGCTGCGCTGCGACGTCATTGACCTCGCAAAAGCGGCCGAAGACGTTCTCGGAGCCCAAGCCGAGGAAGCGCTTCGCCGCGGCATTGATATCGGATTGAAGGAAGCCAGTCCGATTAGGGTCGCAGGTGACGGCACGATGTTGGGAGAGATGCTTGTAAACCTCGTCGACAACGCAATCCGCTATACTCCCGTGGGCGGCAAGGTCAAGGTATCGGTGACCCGCCTCGACGGTAGGGCATTGTTTACCGTCGAGGACAATGGTCCCGGAATCCATCCGATGGAACGCAAGCACGTTTTCGAGCGATTTTACCGGGTCATGGGAACCCAGGAAGAGGGCGGCGGTCTGGGTCTCGCCATCGTGCGAGAAGTCATACAGGGAGCGGGAGGTACCGCGTATCTCAGCGATGCAGCCGGTGGTGGGCCTGTTGGTTACCCTGCGATTGCCGATCCTGGAGACGCTGTAAGGGCAAGAGAACGAATAGGGTGTCTCCCAGAAACCAGCCTTTGCGCCACGCGGCTGGCATGTAGCGAGCCTCCTCGGCAATGCAACCGTACGATAACGTACAAACAATTGCGCAGGCAGAACGTCGGACCAAAGTCCAGTTGTCGTTGGACTTCCTCGACCTAATCTTGTCATCGTTCTTCCGTCCGGGGGAAGGACATGGAGGCCACAAGGTGTCGCGGAAACCCCCTTGTGGCCTCCCATTACCGCTTGGGGAACAGAGCGCCCAAATTCTTGCGGGCGCCCTACGGAAAGGTATGCTTTCGATTTTAGCGGCGCGGCGCCGGCTGGGCAACGAAACCGATTATAGTCTTGCGCGGGAGCTAACCCCCCTCTCAAAGATCTCTGACCCCTTGGCATTGAATTACGCGCCAGAAGGTGGTGGTGCTCGAACTGCGTTCAGTTCCCCCGGACAGGGCGGGAGATGCCGTCAAACCAAGATCATATCGCCTCTGCTTCTACCGCCTTCACCGTGAGGCGATGAACTTGCCCATCGCGAGCCAGCCAGTCGATCGATTGTCCTTTTGAAACTCCGATGAGGGCCGTTCCAATCGGGGTCAGTATCGAAACCTTGCCCTTTGCGATGTTCGCCTCTCCAGGAAAGAGAGCGTGACCGCACGGTCTTCGCCGAGGTCGCTCACCAATCGCAGCGTGGAACCCATGTAGACGACATCCGTGGCGATAGCCTCGTCGGACACGATGCAAGCGCGTTCGAGTTCGGAAAGCAATTCCCGGCAATATCAGTGCTTTTCGAGCTATGGGTCTCCGCGAGTTTTGACAATCGCGTGTGGTCGGTCTGTGTGAGGGTGATCGAGGATTGTCGAAGCGTCGTCTGGGACGCCATTTCCTACGTCCTAAAAGACCGTGCTGGCAGTAAGGAGCTTATGTCGCGTCAGTGGCAGCGCCAGATCCGTCACGCGGTGCGTTGCCGTCGCCCCGCGGCACGGCGCGACGCACCAAGCCGGGGCAGGATTCTGCGATCGGAAATGCTCGTTCAAGAACGAGATCGTGGCGCGGGATAGGCATGGTCGAAACATGCTGATCGCGGAGGGATTTCAAGTCTTGCGGGCGAGTGTCAGGCAATTGAAACCCGCCAACGTTCGGGCTGACGGGCTAAAAAGTCTCTTTGTCCCACGTCTGTCCCGTAGGACTGTGACTAGAAATTAAAGTACAGGCTCACGCCCGGCCTACGCTGGTAGGAGTAGTAGTCGCGATAGCCGTACCGGGGATATCCATACCGTGGATAGCCGGAATACCGATGACGGTAGCATGAGCCGTAATACCGGCAGTCGCGGTAGGCGTAATTCCGGTTCTTGTAGTGGCCATAAGCATAGCCATTCCCGTGGCCCTTGTGCCTGACAAGCTCGACATCGGTGGTGTGTAATGGCGCTGCTTTCGGCACCGCGATCGGCGCAGCGCTCAGCGGCAGGGCGAACGATGCAGCCAGGACCATGGCTGCGAGAGGTGAAAAAAGCGTCTTCATCGGGGCATCCTTTCAGGCAGTGAGTCTCGGTTACCAAGCATTAACCTGCGATGAACGGCTGCGCGCATGCCGCGGCAATGATTGCAGATATAGCGATTGAATTAAAAAGCCTGCGTGATGAACGCATCAAAGTCTCCTCCGGTACGAGTTACGCATCGCCTTTCATCACGATACAGGTGCTTCCTCCACGATGCAGCTCGTTCGTAGCTTCTCGAAGCTTTCAACTAGCTTTCAGCCTTCCTGACAGATAGCGACCTTACAAAAACGTAAGCAAGCGGACAGAGCAGGGAGATATTCGGTGGGCAAGGTCTGGCAGATGTGATCATCCCCGGGCCTTCAATGAACTACCTTCCCGAGCACGACAATCTAATCGCCCGCCAGGCGCTGCCGCAGCTGCGGACCTTTCTCATCAACCTCGATCGGGCGCCCGATCGCGGAAGGCGCATGACGTTTCTGATCAAAACCTTCGGGTTGAATTTCGAAAGGATTTCGGCCGTGGATGGAGCTGACCTTCGACTGCCGATTTCGGACTTCGATGAGCGCGGCTACCTCCTTCGGCACGGGCGAAGACCAAATCCATACGAAATCGGCTGTTACCTCAGTCATGTCGACTGCGCCCGGCGTCTCATTGCATCACCTGATGAACATGCCCTGATCCTCGAGGACGATCTCAATTTCGACCCGAATTTCATGGCCGTCCTGAAGGAGGTGCTGGCTAATCGAAACCAATGGGACATCGTCAGGCTTTCGACGGTCAACAAGGGAAGGAAGTTCCGGTTTCGCCGGCTGACCTCTCAACATTCGATGGCGATTTCACTGACACGGGAAAAGGGCGCTGGGGCGTACCTGGTAAATCGCCGCGCCGCGGCTTGGATCGTCGATCGCCTGATGCCGATGCGATTGCCATACGATCTGGCATTTGACATGGAACATCTGGTTGGTCTGAGGGCGTTTTTTGTTGATCCCCTGCCAGCCAGGCAGGACGCCGAGCCCAAATCTCAAATCCAGGAGAGACTATCACGCTACAAGCTGGGCTGGCGCAAGCCACCCACAGTGGTGCCGTATCGGGCAGGGGTCGAGATTGCGCGGTTTGTCATCAGGGCGCTTCGACTGTTCAGGTGCAAGGTGATCGCCTAAAATGAAGCCTGGTCATCCCGCATTTATCGCCTATCTCTCCCCGCAGACCACGAAGCGGCGGTCCGGTATTGAATACCACGTAGCCCGGGATGAATGACATGCGGGAACCAGCGCAGTTTAATGGCGATCGGGAGCGCACAGCCTATCAAGGCCGTCGAACGCCTATCTCAGCCAGGAACAAGGGCATCTCCGTCTGGTCCACTGTCGGCCTTGGTCTGCTCCTCGCCCTCGTCGTCCTGCTCGTTGCCAATTCATGGCGAGGAACTCCCACGGTCGCTCCGCTGAGATCGACGTTGTCCTCCAACTTGCCTGCTGCTCCAATTGCGGCTCTTGTGGGCGCGTAGGCAGCGCTCAAATCGAAACGCGGCCGAGTGCCTGTAGCCCTAATTCAAAACCGGCAGATGCCGATCCGTTTCGCTTTCAAAGCGCGATGCGAGGTGGGGAGCATAGCGAAGAACATCTGACCGAAGTCGAAGGAGTTCAAGGTCTTTGGCTTTCCCTTCCAGCATGAGGTCGAAATCAAGATGATCGATCGTGCGCACGAACGTGGAGAAAGGGAATGGGTTGCATGTGCCCGCTTGCCCGGTCATCAAGGGAGCACCAGCGACGCCTTAGAATGGTTATTAGAGGAGGCGTAAAATGTATATTAGGTGTGGCAAAAGACGTACACTAGGCCAAGGCAACGCTCGAATTTCCAACTTTCTAGCCTCGTCTCCGACCGCCTGCTGGGAATATCTCCATAGGTACCGCCGACATGAATGACCAGCACAGCTCACGACCGAGATCGCTGGTCAAGCATCTCTGTCTGACAGAAGTTGTCCACCTCGTCGTGACGATTTGCAAAACTAGTGCCCCGCGGTGTCACAGTATTGGCTGCGTCGCGTCCAACACCTTTGATCGTGTTTGCGCATGAGGCAAGGCTGAGCGTTAGTAGGCAAGTAGCGGCAAGCGCTGAAATGATCTTCATTCTTGAACGTCGAAGCAGGGCGAACGCGCCGCCTTTGCTCGTAATGAACTCGGACTCGTTTGTTCCCGCTGATTCCAAACCTCGCGCTCGAACAAAATCCGCCTGCAGAAAAAGGCCCGGTGCTGGGAGCACCGAGCCCTTTGCGCGCTGGTTTCTCTGAGGGACGGATACCAGCTGACAATGCCGCTGTGAAAGCATTGCGAGCTTCAAACCATTCAGCTTAGGAAAGGTTCCCAGTCGATTCTACTTTAATGGCAAAGATTTGAATCGAAAGCCCGGCGGATCAGGTGACCAGCGCCGGGCCTTGAGCGGACCTGCATAGGGCGATGCTGATCCCGCAGCGTGTTTCAAAAATCGCTGCGTCCTGCAAACAAACGAGGTCGGGGAAAGTTCCCGACCGATTCATTCATTTATGCGACGCGCTGGCGATATTCTGGTCCTTTCCCACAGGCTGCCGAACCAGGCTCCCGAATGGACCGGCGACGGTCGAGTTTGAAGCGTCCGACGAGGCTTGCCAAAAGGGCAGCACCGGCAGCGAGGGCTTCACTGGTCGAACTCATGGTCTTCACCATGGCCGCATTGTGCTGCGTCATCTGATCGAGGGGGTGACGTCTCGATTCCGCAGAACATGGTCGTCGCCAAGGATCGAGATGAAGGGCACGTTCCGGTTCCATGAGGAGTTCGGCGTTGCGGTCGATCTCATCAATAGCCGGCGGGTCGATCTTAAGCCCCTGTTGAGCGGCATTTATCCGCTGACGGAAGCGGTTCAGGCTTTCGAAGCTGCCGGGGATCGGAGCAAATCGATGAAGGTACAGCTGGCCTTCTAGCCGGGCGATAGCGGACAGCTTTGGGGCGCCGCGTACTTGGCGGTGCATCCCGTCATTGCGAGAAACCAAAAAAGCGGATGTATCGTGGAGAAGGCAGAAATCGGGCTGATCGGCTTGCCGTCATGGGTTCCAACCTGGCGCTCAACATTGCGGAAAAAGGCAACAAGATTGCTGTCTTCAACCGCACGCCTGAGAAGACCGACGAATTCTACGAAAGCGCCGGTGATCTGAAGAAGCAGATCATTCCCTGCAAGACGATCGAAGAGTTCGTCGAGGCGATCCGCCCCCCGTGCCCGATCATCATCATTTCGCGAGGCCACATTCTATGCTTTCGCGCGCAAAAGTGTGGTCGCAATATCTCTGAACCCGAGGCCAGCCGGTTCCGACGAAACCCATCGTGGCTTATGCGGAAGTTTGTCCATTATGGGCAAAATGTTGCGCACGCCAAAAGAATTGCGGATGTAGCCGAACATGGGAGCGTCGTTGCGTGAATCACCAACGAAAGCCGTGACTGAAGGCGTCGTCAGGGGATCCACCGCAAAAGCTTCATTGAGCAATCGCTCGCTCATGGCTTTCTTGTCATAGTCTCCGATCCACGTATTGATATGAATGGAGCTGATGGCGACGGTCGCCGCCATCTGCCGAATCTGATCAGCCAGGATATCGACCTCCTCATAGGGTACACCACCGATGTCGATGGCAACATCCGCCAGCCGGAATGCCTGATCATGGGCAATCCGAAATGGCGAGGGCGTGGATCTGATAATCTTCCCGATCGCTTCGAGATGTTCACGCTGGCGTCGCGCCTGCAGGGCGCCGTCTTCCCAATAGTCGAAGACGACCTCGCCATCTCGCCGGAAAACAGCAAAGGCTCCGCTCTCGCCGATGACCGCGGCCACCGGCCAGGCTCGAACGATGTGTTCGCACCAGCCAGCCGATCCTCCGGTGACGGGAATGATTGAAATCCCGGCGCGGTAGAGATCCCAGAGGGCTTGGTAAGTCTGTGGTAACAGCTGACCTTCTGTCGTCAGGGTATCGTCGATATCGGTGAACAGGTAACGCACATTGCGCAGGTCCGCCGGCGATGGGGCAGCGCCTATGAATGTCATGAATACTCCTCGCCGCACAACACGATGTCCATGCTGCTTGCCGCGCAAGCGGCGACAACACCTTGGTCGTCAGGCAGCCGGTCGGTGTAGAACCGGGTCAGTTTGTTGAAGGGGGCGACGCGCACCGAAGCGTTGCGCATCCACTTGCTGGCATCAGCTGCCAGGAAACAGCTCTTGGAATTTTCGATAATGGCGTTGGTGATCTGCGCTTCACTGTAACTGAAGTCCATCAGCCCATGAACGTGACTGAGGGCGCCAGCTCCAACGACGGCGTGCGTGGCATAGAACTTTTCGAAAAACCGGATGACGTCGGCGCCGACCACATCCCGGTCGTCATGGCGCAACAGCCCGCCAGTCAGGTGCACCTCGATGTTTGAGGCGTCGCAAAGGATAAGCGCGACATGGATATTGTTGGTAACGACCGTAAGGCCCTGGTGATCCCGCAACGCCTCGGCAACAAATTGGACGCTGCTGCCGATCCCAAGGAAGACTGTGGAATTCGGACCGATGTCGCTTGCAACGCGTCTCGCGATGCGCCTTTTGGCAGCGCTGTTGAGCTGAGCGCGTGCATTGACGGAGATGTTCCTTCCCTCGACGGGCACATCGACGCCACCATGAAAACGCCTGGCATAACCAAGGTCGCAAAGCGCGTTTATATCGCGCCGGATCGTTTGCGTCGTCAGGCCGAACCGACGCGCCAAATCCTCGATGAACTGCATCCCCTCGTTCTCGATGAGCGCGAGCATGTCGCGCTGTCTGCTCGATATCATTACCGCCCCCTGCACGCTTTCAAGTCAGGAAGAGACTTGGGTCGTCAGTAATGACACCTGTCAAGCCAGCACCCCAGAAAGGACGGAGAAGGTGTGGTGCGTTGCACGTCCATGCCCTGACCTTTATCTCGCGCCGACTTGCCTCCTCGAGGAACCCGAAGCTCAACGACTTGTAATTTAGATGGATCGTGTTTGCCGGGATAGAGGCCAGAACATCGACCCAGTCACGCGGCAGTTCGCTCCACAGCATGGCGAGCTCGTAGTCTGGATCGAGCCGATGCATCGCTTTTAGCGATTCGGCATCAAAGCTTGAAATGACGATTTCAGTATGGGGTGCGCGTTTTCTGAGGTGAGAATGGACGGTTTCCGTCAACTGCGCAAGCGATGTGTGGTGCGCGTGCTGCTTGATCTCGACGTTGAGATTGAGCCCGAGGTCGCCGAGACGTTCGATCGCGAGCGCCAGTGTTGGCAGCGCCTCTCCGCGGTAAGCTTCTGAAAACCACGAGCCGGCATCGATGCTTTCAATATCTGCGGCCACCATGTCACCGAGATTGCCGCGCGAGGAAGAGCATCGATCGACAGAAACGTCGTGAATGACGACAGCCGTTCCATCCTGCAGGAGTGCAACATCGAGCTCGACCCATTTGCAGCCCTGCTCAGCAGCGGCCCGGAAGGCTGCAATCGTATTCTCGGGAGCAACGGCCGAAGCGCCCCGATGTGCATGGACCTCGTTACGCGCCGGACCGATGCGCTGCTGGGAAATCGTCATGTTCTGGCTTTCTGTTGGCTGCTACATTCCGGTTATGATGCCGGTGCGACATCTGTTCGTTTGCCGGTTTCGCGGTTAAACGGATGCATGGCGCTGACACGGGCATAGACTGGAAATTTTGCCGCTTCAGCGACTTCTGGACGTCCGGGGACGCTGAGGATGGCGGTATGGTCGCGATCGCCGAGGCGCACGTGAAGATGGCTTTCTCCACCGATCGGCTCCAGAAGCTCGGCCGTCGCGTTGAGGCGGATTGACGGTTCGGCTGGCTCGACCAGCGACAGCTGATCGGGGCGCACGCCGACGATATCGGTCCCAGTGGGAAACTCAAAGCTATGTTGGCCGTTGGAGCCGGCGATGACCTCAATCGGCATCAGATTCATTGGTGGGGATCCGATGAAGCCAGCGACGAACAGGCTTGCAGGGCGGTCGTAGACTTCGACAGGCGAGCCTATTTGCTCGACGAGCCCGCCATTCATCACCACCAGCCGATCGGCGAGTGTCATTGCTTCAAGCTGATCGTGGGTGACGTAGATGCTCGTCGTCTTCAGCCGACGCTGGAGCCGGCGGATTTCGACACGCATCTGGACACGTAGCTTGGCGTCAAGGTTTGAGAGCGGCTCGTCGAACAGGAACGCTGCTGGCTCGCGCACGATCGCTCTGCCCATCGCGACGCGCTGCCTTTGACCTCCCGACAGCTCGCGTGGTCTTCGTTCAAGCATCGGCCCGATCTCGAGAATCTCGGCCGCCTCATGCACGCGTCGGTCAATTTCGGCGCGGGGCGTTCTCCTGTTTTTCAGCCCGTATTCCAGATTGCCGCGCACCGTCATATGCGGATAGAGCGCATAGTTCTGGAAGACCATTGCAATATCGCGCTCTGCAGGCTCGGCATTGTTGACGTTGCGACCGGCAATTTCGATTTTCCCGTCGCTGACCGTTTCCAAGCCCGCAATCATCCGAAGCAATGTAGACTTGCCGCAGCCAGATGGTCCGACGAGGACGATCAGTTCGCCATCGGCAACAGAAAGGGTGACGCCTTTGACGGCAGGTACGGAGCCGTAATTCTTCTTGAGGTCGACGATTTCGATCGTGGCCATTCTTACTTCTCCGTTTCAACCAGGCCTTTGACGAAAAGGCGTTGCATGGCGAGGATGACGAGGACGGGTGGCAGGGCAGCGAGGATGACCGCCGCCATGACGAGGTTCCAGCGGGGCTCTGCATCAGCAACCGCCGCCATGCGCTGGATGCCCATGACCACCGTGTAAAGGCTTGGATCGGTGGTGATCAAAAGTGGCCAGAGGTATTGGTTCCAACCAAGCACGAACAGAATGATGAAGAGCGCTGCGATGTTGGTCACCGAGAGGGGCAGAAGAATATCGCGAAAGAACTTCATCGGTCCGGCGCCATCGACGCGTGCGGCCTCCATCAGTTCTTCCGGCACGGTCAGAAAGAACTGGCGGAACAGGAACGTTGCTGTTGCCGAAGCAATCAACGGAATGATCAGTCCACCATAATTATTGAGGAGCCCTAGGTCGGCAACAACCTTGAAGGTCGGTACAATGCGCACCTCGACCGGGAGCATCAAGGTGATGAAGATCATCCAAAAGGCAAGGGTTCGGAATGGGAAACGGAAATAGACGATCGCAAATGCCGACAGGATGGAGATGACGATCTTCCCGACTGCGACACCAACGGCCATGACGAGTGAGTTGAGCATCATCGGCCCGATTGGCGGCGCGCCCGAACTCGTCATCCCGGCCGACAGCATCGTTGCATAGTTCTCGATAAGGTGGGGACCTGGAACAAGGGGCACGACGTCGGAAAGGAAGTCGGTGCCGCCATGGGTTGAGGCGATGAAAGCGACGTAGACAGGAAAAACGACGATGGCAACACCGACAATCAGAACAAGGTGGGCCAGGAGGTTCAGGAATGGACGGTTCTCAACCATGGGCGGAGCGCTTTCAATATTGGACACGCCGCTCGATGAAGCGGAACTGGATTGCGGTAAGGCCACAGACAATCAGCATCAGGATGACGGACTGGGCGGCCGAGGAGCCAAGGTTGAGGCCAATGAAGCCGTCGAAATAGACCTTGTAGACAAGGATCTCAGTTGCGCGTGCCGGACCGCCCTGTGTCGTTGCGTGGATGATCCCGAACGTGTCGAACATTGCGTAGACGATGTTGATGACCATCAGATAGAAGGTCGTCGGAGAAATGAGCGGGAAGACGATTGTCCAGAAGCGCTTGACGGGACCGGCTCCGTCGATTGCACCAGCCTCCTGCAGGGATCGCGGGACGGACTGCAAGCCCGCAAGGAAAAACAGGAAGTTATAGGAGATCTGCTTCCACGTGGCCGCAATGACAATGAGCACCATTGCATCGGTTGCGTTGACCAGATGGTTCCAGTTGATCCCGATTGCGCGCAGCATGTAGGCCACGATGCCGATCGATGGATTGAACATGAACCACCACAGAATGCCAGCAATCGCGGGTGCGACGGCATAGGGCCAGACCAGCAGTGTCGAGTAGGTCCGCGATCCCCGCAGAACGCGCATTGCGGCAACCGCCAGCAGCAGCGAGATCGACAGCGAAAGAAAGGTGACGAGCACGGCAAACACAATGGTATTGCCAAAGGCGCTTATGTAGATCGGGTCGGCAAACAGCTTTCGGTAGTTCGAGAACCACACGAAAGTGGTCTTGAAGCCAAATGCGTCATTACGCAAAAACGACTGCCAGAACGCAGTTCCGGCCGGCCAGAGAAAGAATACAATGGTTACCAGCATCTGCGGCGCAATCAACAGATAGGGCAGTACCTTGTTCGGAAAGACGGTTCGCTTGGTCTGCATGGTCCCCTCACGCAAGAACAGATGGCAAGGAGAGAGCCGGCTTGACCGGCTCTCGGCCTCGGGGACTATTCGTTGGCCGATTGGAAATCGCGCAGTTGCTCGTTGCCACGGCTAACCACCGAGTCCAGCGCTTCCTTGGCTGATTTCTTGCCGCCAAGAAGAGCTGCGAACTCGTCATCGATGATGCCGCGTACCTGCACGTAGTTACCGAAGCGGATACCCTTGGAATTTTCCGTCGGGGCGACCCGTGTCAGTTGCTTGATGCCAACGTCCGAACCAGGGTTCTTTTCATAATAGCCCTGGTCCTGGCCGAGCTTGTAGGCTGCTTCGGTAATGGGAAGGTAGCCGGAGAACTGGTGCCAGTCAGCCTGGACTTCGGGCTTCTGGAGATAGGTGTAGAACTTTGCCACTCCCTTGTACTCGTCTGCCGGTCTGCCTTGCAGGGTCCAGAGTGTTGCACCGCCGATGATGGAATTCATCGGTTCCTTGATCACGTCGTTGTAGTAGGGCAGGGGCGCGAAGCCGACCTTGAAGCTCTTGGCGTTGTTGACGACGCCCGCGCGCCCTGCCGAGGAGTTCATGTACATGGCGCATTCCTGCGAGTAGAACATCGGGGGAGCATTGTCACCGCCACCTGGTCCACCGTATTTGAAAAGGCCCTCGTCCTGCCACTTCTTGAGGTTGTCCCAGTGGTGCACCGTGAGGTCGTTGTTGAAGGTGAATTCGGCGTCCACTCCGCCGAACCCGTTGGCCTTCGTTGAATAAGGCTTGTCGTGCAGGGCGTTCAGATTTTCTGTCTGGATCCACGAGATCCACGCGCTGGTGAACCCGCATTTGGCAGCGCCTGACGTGACTATCTTCCGCGAGAAGGATTCGACGTCCGCCCACGTCTTTGGCGGGGTTTCCGGATCGAGGCCGGCTTTCTGAAAGACGTCCTTGTTGTAATACATGATTGGCGTCGAGGAATTAAAAGGCAAGGACAGCACGTTCCCGTCCGTATCGGAGTAGTAGCCGACTACCGGAGTGAGAAACTTGCTCTGATCCCAGGCTTCGCCCTGGTCCTTCATCAACTGGTAGATCGGGTAGATGGCGCCCTTTGCTGCCATCATCGTGCCCGTCCCGACTTCATAGACCTGTACGATTGCGGGTTGCTGGTTGGCTCTGAACGCCGCGATAGCGCCGGTCAGTGTTTCATCATAGGTGCCCTTGAAGACAGGCACGATTTCATAGTCGCTCTGCGAAGCATTGAAATTCTTGGCGATCTCTTCGAGCTTGGCGCCGTTTTCGCCTCCCATGGCATGCCACCACTGGATCTTGGTCGCCGCGGACGCAGCCTGCGACGCCAGAAGAACTGCCGCTACACCTGCGGACAGGAACAAAGCCGTCTTTTTCATGCTCACTCCCTTTTTGGTTCAGAGCCTCCCGCTCCAAACTTGTCCGGGACCGTATCAGGCAAAGTTCATTTTGCAAGAACAAATGTTCATATGAACATTTGTTCTGACCTTTCAGGGAAGGGATGCAGCGTGCCCGTTCGAGCGAGAGCGATAGGCCGAAGGTTTCGCCCGCCCCGACGTCAATTCGACTGTAAATTAGGTAAAGCTAATTAACTTTAAAACAAACAGAGAACGGCAGTGGAACATTAAAAGTTGCATTTGCTCTGATAGTATTGCAACTTCCTCTTCATCGAAGGTGGAGCGCGATGAGGTACCTGTTCCATAGCCATGTCAGAACCTCTCTCCTTGCCGTGGTCCTCTACGGCGTGATTGGTATTGCTCTTGTCCAGCCCGACCTGTCGACCGATGCGAAAGCCCTTATTGCGCTTGCAGTGCTTGGGGCATTGTTGGCCCTTGCGATGCTCACGATGGAGCCCGGTGTCGTCGCGTCCCCTGAGCCCTCCGAAACCGTGTCGCCTGCGACACTCACCGCAAATGAGATTGCCACGCTTCTATGGCTGATGCGGCGAGGCAAACAGCGTTTCTCGGAAACATCCGAGAGCATATGGTCGATGCATCAGATGGGCGTTGTCGTCCGCCCATGGCAGGGATGCAACGCATGGATGGTCAGCAACGAGATATGGAACGAACGGGAAGACTTCATGTCCGCGAGGCTGCTGCTCTACACACCGGGTAGGTTCCCCCAAGACGGCGCGTTCATATGAGCGACGACCTCGCCGGTCCTGCCAGGTTAAAAACGCCTTTTTGTCTTTTCCCATCTCGGGTGACGAGATTGATCAGACGTCCCGCAGACCCTGTGCCAATCGCTGCAACTCCTTGAATGCACCATAGCGTCTTGCGTGAATATCAGCGACGCCTCCCGGGGAAGGAATGTACGTCTTGTCAACCGTCGTCAGCCTGTTCATGGCTTCGCGGACGTTGGCAAAACAGCCGCCTGCTACGGCTCCCAGGATCGCAGCCCCCAACAGGACCGGCTCTTCAGCCTTCGTCGCCACGACGGGCTTGCCGCTTGCGTCTGCGAGGAGCTGACGGACGAAGGCATGCTGGCCGGCGCCGCCGCTGATGACGACGTTTTCGAACTCAACACCAGCATCTGCCTGTGCATCGATGATCTGTCGCAGCCCGTATCCAATGCCGTAGAGGCCTGCGACATAGAACTGGACAAGATTATCGATGTCACGCTCCATTCCAAGTCCTGCTATGATCGCTCGGGCGTGCGGGTCGGCGAGTGGCGCGCGGTTTCCGAGAAACTCGGGCACGACATGCATGCCGGTTACAAGTGAGACCGCATCCGAGGGCGTTGCGGCCTTTTCGGCGGCAAGTTCGGCGAGCATGACGGGAAGCGCCATGCTCTTTGCCTTGGCAAGATCGGTTGCCTCGGCGGCGGCAGGATGGAAGGAAAGGAGCTGATCGATCGCTGCTCCGGCGGCACTTTGACCACCTTCGTTCAGCCACAGACCGGGTACCATCGCCGAGTAGTAGGGTCCCCACACTCCCTGCACGAAGGCCCGTTCGTTCGTCGATGTCATGGTACAGGATGAGGTGCCAAAGACGTAGGCGAGGTTTGAGGTCGGTCCGCCACCAAACCCGACCGTTCCGATCCCTCCGGCATGGGCGTCGATAAGACCGGCAGCGACTGCCGTACCCGGAACTAGCCCCAGTTCCTCGGCTGCAAGTGCAGTCAGTCCCTGGCCCAGAGCTGAGCCAGGCTCGACAATTGCCTGGCCGATGCGAGAAAATCCCTCGTCTGCAAGCGACCCCAGGCCGATGTCCTGGAAATAGCTGGCATCCCAACGGCTTTCGTGGGCGAGATATGTCCACTTGCAGGTGACCGTGCAGGTGGATCGGGAGAGATCGCCGGTCGCGCGCCAGGTCAGGAAATCCGCGAGGTCGAAGAATTGCCATGCCGCGTCGAACACCTGTGGCTTGTTCTCCTTAAGCCAGAGCAGCTTCGGCGTTTCCATTTCCGGCGAGATGCGGCCGCCAACGTAACGCAAGACCTGGTGACCGAGTTCGTTGATGCGTTCGGCCTGCGGCACTGCCCGGTGATCCATCCAGACGATGATGTTTCGATCGGGATCCTCGGACGGCCCGACGGGCAGGGGCGCACCCCCGTCTCCCAGCACCACGAGCGAGCAGGTCGCATCAAATCCCATGCCGACAACATTGGCTGGATCAATAGCTGCGATGCGAACGGCTTCGCGGACGGAATTGCAGACCGCCTGCCATATTTCGCTGGTTGACTGCTCCACGATTGAGCCCGCTTCACGGTAGAGGGTGATGTCCCTTTTGGCCGAGGATAGCATCTGTCCTGAAAGGTCGAACACCCCTGCGCGAGCGCTTCCGGTGCCAACGTCAACTCCGATGACGTAGCTGGCGTCGGTTGGCGGGATTTGGGTTAAGTCGCTCATGGTCTCTGGTGTCTCCGGGCACGAATGGCTCGTCTCCGCGTGGTCGCGGAGATCGCCCCTTAAAGGTCGACGCTGTTCGGAAGTATCACCAGATCGCGCACAGTCACGTTGCGCGGTCTGGAAAGCATGAACAGCACGCAGTCGGCGACTTCCTTCGGCTGCATAAGGCTTCCATTCGCGAGCGCCTCGTCCATCTTCGCCTTCGGCCAGTCATCGAGAAGGGCGGTGACCACCGGACCCGGGAGTACAGCGCCAACCCTTACGCCGTGTTGGGCAACCTGACGACGTGTCGAATGCACGAAGGCCTGGACCGCGAACTTTGACGCCGTATAGATCGGTTCCCATACAACCGGCACCATGCCGGCGATCGAGCTGGTGAACAGGATGTCTCCGGATTTCTGGGCAATCATGTGCGGCAGGACTGCGTGAACCGAGCGGAAGGCCGCGTTGATGTTCAGATTGAGCATCCGGTCCCAGGCATCTGGGTCGCCTTCGGCTACTTGCCCGCCGATGTAAGCACCGGCATTGGCATGGAAAATGTCGAGTCTGCCCGCTATGTCCAGGATGCGGGGCAATATTCCCGACAGCTGCTTGCCGTCGAGAAGGTCGACGACCAGCGGGAAGGCTCGTTCGCCCAACTCCTCACAGATCGCCTCAAGCCTGTCCTTGGCGCGGTCGATAAGGACGACGGTGGCACCCTCGGCGTGAAGCGTGCGGGCACATTCCAAGCCTATGCCGGACGCCGAACCGGTGATGGCAGCAACTTTGCCTTTCATGAGGTCGGTCATGCTGAAACTCCAATGATATTAGGCGCGTCCATGGCTGACGCGGGAACGACGGGCAAGCGAGTCAACGATCACGGCGGTCGCAAGAACGCCTCCGGTAATCATGTAACGCAGCGAGGAACTGAGGTTGAGCAGGGTAAGGCCGTTGGAGATCGCCTGGATGACGATGATCCCGAGCAGGGCCGAATAGGCGCTGCCACGGCCACCGAAGAGGCTGGTTCCGCCGATCACGGCTGCCGCGATGGCATTCAGGTTCACATCGCCGGTACCAGCCTGCTGACTGGACGATGCCAGGCGCGAGGCGGACAGGATCCCGCCGATGGTCGCAAGTGTCGAGCAGAGCACGAAGGCGCTCAGGTAGATACGGCGGACGTTGATGCCGGCGCGCCTTGCGGCTTCGCGATTGCCGCCAACCGCAAACATCGAGCGTCCCCACTTTGTACGGGTCAGTGCGTAGTTGAGTACAACGGCAATCGCCACGAACAGACCGAACATCCACGGGATGCCTCTGCCGAGATTGAGGTAGTATGTCGCAAATTCGAGCGCGGCCGTGAGAACGATGGCCTTGATGGCCGTTGCTGCGAACGGTTGCGACGACAGGTTGACCGCGGCGCGATGCTGACGCGTTCTGATGCCTTTCGCGATGATGGCGGCACCAGGGATCAGGGCGAGCATATAGGACAGCCAGTCCGGCATCACGAGAATCTGGCCGAAGCGGACGAGGGACGATGCGTAAGGCAGGTTGATGCTGCCGGTCGGGCCAAGGATATAGAGCTGCATTCCAAGGAGCGCCAACAGACCAGCCAGGGTGGCGACGAAACTCGGCATACCAAGCCGGTTGAACAGAACGGCATAGATGGTTCCGACCAGCGCACCGGCGACAATCGCGGCAACGATCGCGACGGCAAATGGCAAGCCGTTGTTCACCCAGAGAACACCGAGAATGGCTGACGACAATCCACTCATGGAACCGACCGACAGGTCGATCTCGCCAAGCATCAGGACGCAGACAATGCCGAGCGAGATGACGCCGACAGTCGCACAGTCAAACAGAAGGTTCACGAGGTTGTTGGGTGCCAGGAATACCGGGTTCAGAATCGAAAAGACCAGCGAGATGACGATCAATCCGACAGCGACAGGCAGCATGCCGAGGTCACCGGATTTCACGCGGTCGATGAAGGCACCGACCATCGCCATGACGCTGTCGTCATGCCGGACACGCTCATCGCCTCGGTCGAGTGCTGCGGCCGGCGCATTGATGGGGGTGGTTGGTTTCTGGCTCATGCCGGTCTCCCGCTGGTTTCCTGGGGCCCACCGGCTTTCCGCTCGATGCGGCGGGAGACGGAGTTTTCGGTCGCACCGGTGATGGCCGCCACGAGTTCATGATTGGACGCGTCGGGTGTAAAGACGCCATTGTTCCTGCCGAGCCGCAGCACGACAATCCGGTCAGCGACCGCGCGGACATCTTCCATGTTGTGGCTGATGATGATGACGCCGAGGCCACGGTCGCGGACGCGCTCGATGAGATTGAGCACCTCTGCGGTCTGCGCGACGCCGAGTGCGGCGGTCGGCTCGTCAAGCATGATGATCTTTGGATTGAGGAGGAGCGAGCGGGCGATCGCCACCGTCTGGCGCTGTCCACCCGAAAGGGATGCAATCGGTTCCCTCACCGAAGGAATGCGTGCCGCAAGCTCCCTGAGCAACGTCCAGGCGCGGACTTCCATCGCAACCTCATCGAGGCCCCAGGGTGAAAGCTCATGGCCAAGGAAGAGGTTTGCCACGACATCGAGGTTTTCGCACAGGGCGAGATCCTGAAACACGGTCGCGATGCCGAGTTCAAGCGCCGTGCCAGGGCTGTCGAGCGTAACACTCTGTCCGCAGAACTCGATCGACCCGGCGGAGGGCTGATGAACCCCGGCAAGGACCTTGACCAGCGTCGACTTGCCCGCACCGTTGTCGCCAACAAGGGCGACGACCTCACCGGCCTTCACTTCCAGTTCGATGTCGGTCAGCGCCGAGACGGCACCAAAGTGTTTCGACACGTTCTTGAGCCGGAGGATGGGTTGTCCTCGCTCCGGCATATTGCTTGCTGTGGTGCTCATGGCTGAAGCCCTTTGTGCTTCCAGAAAAGTCCGGCCGCACATCGTGCGACCGGAATGACAAGGCGGTTCTTACTTGAGGATGCCGAGCTTCTTGCAGCCTTCCGCATATTCACCGGTGCAGATCTGCTCTGGTGTCTGGATCTTCTTGTCGAAGATCTCGGCCTTGATGTTCTCGGCGGTTACGACCGCTGGAATGAAGAGCTGCGACGGCGTGTTATAAAGCGTGGTCTTGGCTTCCGGCTTTTCACCCTTGAGCATCTGGACTGCGACGTTGGCTGCTGCCGCGGCAACCACTTCGGAAGGCTTGGAGATCGTATTATACTGGTCACCGGAGATGACGAGCTGCAGTGCTGCGATCGTCGCGTCGTTGCCTGTCACCGGCGGTACAGGATTGACACCAGCTGCCTTGAATGCGGCAATGGCGCCGCCGGCGGTGCCGTCATTTGCTGCCACAACACCCTTGATGTCGCCACCGAAGCGGGTGATCTGGCCTGCGGCCCATTCCTGAGCCTTCGGCGGAGCCCATTCCGGGGTGTCGTACTCAGCCAGCGTCTTGTAGGTAGATTCCTTCAGGCCACGGTGAATGCCGTCGCGGATCAGACCCGCTGCCGCATCGGTCGGCGATCCGTTGATTTCAAGGACCCCCGCGCCATCTGCCACGCCAGTTGCCTTAAGATGTTCGACGAGAGACTTGGCGATTGCATAACCGATACCTTCGTTGTCGAAGGAGACGTAGAAGTCGGCAGGCTTGTCAGGAACCGGGCGGTCGTAGGCGATTACCTTGACACCCTGGGACTGGGCGAGTTCGACGAGGCCAGCCGCGGCGGCTGAATCGACCGGGTCAAGAACGACGACCTTGGCTCCCTGGGCGATTACCGAGTTGAACTGCTGCTGCTGGAGCGACGCATCGGCATTGGCATTCTGGTAGACGACCGTGCACTTGGGGCAAAGCTTCTCCATCTCCGCCTTGAAGCCCGGGAAATCGTGCTGCTCGTAGCGCGTCGACGCCTGGTCCGGCATCAGGAACGCCACAGTTGACGCTTCCTGCGCTGATGCTGCAGCGGCAGTGCCAAGGGCAATGGCGGCCGAGGCCAAAAGCAAATTAAAAGACTTCATTCTCTCCTCCTACGTTTAAATGACGACAAAAACAGGCTGAGGCATTGTCGACGGTCGCCGCGAATTCACCATGGGGCGCACGGCAGGCCATGGACGCCAGATCACGAGATTCGATGTTGCGGCTTCTTTAGAGCATTACCCTCCCGCGCCGGACTCCCGCCGGCTTGCTTCATCGATTGCACCTCTTTGCTCAATCGATGAAGCAACAATTGCCACCTCTTCATAAAGGTGTCAAGGTGGCGGCGAAATGGAGATTGAAATTTGACTCGCCCAAAGCAGGCCAAGCGCACCACCATCTACGATCTTGCGAGCCTCGCAGGAACGTCGGCGAGCGCTGTCAGTGCGGTTCTTAACGGGAACTGGAAGAAGCGGCGTATCAGCAGTCAACTCGCCGAGAAAATTACACGCCTGGCCGAGGAGCAGGGTTATGCGACCAACATGCAGGCAAGCCTTCTTCGGCGTGACAAGTCGCACATCATTGGAATGATCGTTCCGAAATACGACAATCGGTACTTCGGTTCGATCGTCGAAAGTTTTGAGGACATGGCGCGTGCTCGCGGGCTGTTTCCGATTATTACCTGCACGCGGCGCGATCCGCAGCTCGAGGTCGAGGCAGCGCGCACCATGCTCTCCTATCAGGTGGACTGCCTGATCTCGACGGGTGCGACGGATCCAGACCGGATCACCGAAATGTGTTCGGCGGCGGGTGTTCGCAGCATCAACCTCGATCTGCCCGGCACTCTGGCGCCATCCGTGATATCGGACAATTTTGAAGGCGCACGGGAACTGACCCGAAAAATCCTGCTGAACTGCGAGCGCCAGCTAAACGAGAAGAACCCGCTCCTGTTCATCGGCGGCCGTGGCAGCGATCACAATACGGCCGAACGTATTCGAGGCTTCCGACAGGCCCATTCCGAAATGGGTGTTTCCGTCAGCGAGGAGAATATCCTGCCTTGCGGATATGCGCCCGAGAAGGCGGAAAAGGCGCTTGATGAGCTAGTCGCCCGCGGCGTTTTGCCGGCTAAAGGCATGTTCGTCAATTCTACGATCTCGCTCGAAGGCGTGATGCGGTGGCTGCGACGGGCCGGGCCGATCGACCGCCAGGATGTCGTCATCGGCTGCTTCGACTGGGATCCGTTTGCAGCCCTTCTCGGGCATCACATCGAAATGGTGCGGCAAAACGTGCCGGCCATGCTCGAAAAAATGTTCGAAATGATCGAGGCGGGGCAAACGAAGCCGGTTGTGGTGCAAGTGCCGCCGATCATGCCGGACGAAGAGGGGCCGCTGGTTTCGCGGGAAGAGGCGTTGAAGGCGCAGACGGCCTATAGGAACGCTGGCTAACGCCACGCAGCTCCGGATTTGGTTCTCGCCTCCTTTGATTAATCCCTTTGAAAACGGCATTCCGACCGATTCTGGCCCGAAGAGGCAGATCGCCTGAAGGTCGGGCGCGCAAAAAAGACGGACTGGGCTTTTTCGTCCGTTTTCGGCGCTACGTCCTTTTGTAACGCAGCCATTCGCCCAGTTCCCGGTCGGCGATGGAATGGCGGATGATGCTGCCGTATGGCAGGTCGACGAGGACACCTGCATCGTCACGACGACCGATTTCTTCATGCCGGTTGTCGATGATCCTTGTTGATTTCGGACGCATGCAGCGACGACCGCAATTTCCGACGTTTATGCCATGGGCGGCAAGCCCATCCTCGCACTGGCAATCCTCGAGATTGCATGGGCGGTCCGAAATTTACAGTCCTCCAGCGTCATGACCTTCGTTGGGCGCCGTCCTGATCCATCTCGATGCGCCCGTCGAGGAACGTAACGCTGCGGCGATGCCATGGCCTCGAATATCGGCAACCGTGAACAGGACCTCTCTTGAAGAGAGACTTGGCCGTGAAGCGAATACGGTAGCAGTTTTCAAATGCGGCGTGATCAAGAGACCACCAGAACTTTGGTCCGTCAGGGAGGAAGACGTCACTGCTTCCAATCCTCAGCGACGTTAAAGCGGCTAAACAAGCACCTCCTGTCGCGCAAACTGCCATTCTGAAGGTTTTGCTATTAGAATCCCGCCTTCTTCAGGCCCTCACGATAGAGATCCTTGTGCCATTGCTCCTTGCTCGGGACCGCAGAAAGCCATCGGTCGACATCAAAGTCTGGATTGGCTTCGCGAAATCTCCGTACGTGGAGCCGCGCCTTTTCCTGATTGTCCAACATCGCCCAGCTTGCGGCAGAAAGCCTGTCAGCCAGGTTGGGGTCGGCCATTTGACCGATGTAATCCAGTGCCCGGTTGAAATCGGCGAGGGCATAACTCGCCCCTGCAGCCGTCCAGAGGTAGGTGTCGGGGCTGAGGGGGTTGAGCTCGATTGCTCGCTCGATCTTCTGCAACGCCATCGCAGGTAGGGAGCAATGGACGAGCGTGTCAGCGTAGTCGGCGATGACGTCGGCATAGTGCGGCCCACAGGTTTCCGCCAATTCCATTGCTTCGGCGCTTTCGTCGAACTGCCCCTTTAGCAATCTGGCGACGCCCAACTCGCGGTAAGCGTCAGCGAAGTCGGAACGCGTCCGGCCTGCTTGCTTCGCTAATGTTTCGGCCGTGTTCAGCAGTTCGATATCACCTCGCGCTGTCAACAGCCATTCCTTCGAATAGGTCCGCGCCATTGAACTTAGCGCTGGCGCGAAGTTCGGGCTCACGTTCAGCGCCGCTTTCATCTCTGCACGCGCACGCCGCAAGTTCGGAAGCGTCAAGCGCACCAGGTGGCGCCTGCCAACCAGATATCGATGATAGGCTACTGGACTGAGATTGTCTCGCAGGCTTTCATATCGTTCTATTTCTCTGCAAACAGACAGCGCAACCTGTCGGGTAACCGCCCTTCTGTCCTTGGCAAGAGCCATGTGGTGGAGGCTGAAACGCTCCGCCCATATGACCTGGTGCTGGTCAAAGTAGATGAGCTGGACGAACAGTGTGGCGTCGTCCGTGTCGCCGCTGGTGCTGGTGTCAAGGACGTAGTTAACGCGATGTCGCGCACAAAAATCTGACTGTGTCCTTGCATCCTTGCCCACTTGAGCTGCTGAGTAAGGCGCAATCACCTGAACGCTGTCGAAGGCGCAGAAACCAATCGTGATGTCCTCGATGAGTGATCCAGCAAGTTGCCACGCAGTTGACTGCACGGATTGACTCCGGGGTGGCAGCAACATCAGGCGGGGGACCGCGGCTACCACGTCTTCGCTCGCAGATGTAACGTCGTCTGAAGGCACGGCCGGTTGAGTTGACGATGTCAACACGTCGCCGTCAGATCTCAGGCGGCTACTCTTCAATGAAAGGGCAATCTGACGACGTTCGACATCCTTTCTAAGGGATGCCACGTGTTCTTCAGCGTCGAGGATCTGTAAAATAAAGCGCTTTGTCTCTGGATTGTGTGGATCCAGCCAGGAGAGTGTCGTCGCCGCTCGTCGCAAGATATCGGGCGCTTCTTTTCCTTTTGGCAGCTTTGAGGCGTCTCTCAACGTCTCCTTGAGAAGGCATGCATGATAATTCTCCCGCTCGGCGAACCACCTTCTAAATTCCTGGCTCGCACTTTGAGAGGTCCCCAAAAATGGCTGGCTGAGAAGTTTCAAAAGGTCCTGGAGGAACGCGACTGGCTCGCGCTCCGCTCCACCGGCTTCGAGGAGGAGGTCCGAGCACAAAGCCTGTCGGTTAATCGAGAGCAGTCCGTTTTCAGAGGACAGTATTACGGTGCCCAGTTCATTCTGACGCGCCATAATTCTGGAGACCGCCTTTCTCAGCGTAGTACGCGCGACGTCGTCATCTGCGTCGCCCCATAGAAAGCGTGCTATTGCCGGACGATCTGCCTGGCCCTGATCGGACGTGAGCAAGTATACGAAGAGCAGCAATCCTTTTTCGGGAAACACGACGGTATCGCCATTTCGGTCGAGTAGCTGCAGCCGGCCAAAAGTCCTCAAAAAAAACGTCATGCCGCCGACCTTCATATTGGATTCATTTGCTTTACAACAGACTGTCCGAATGTTCTGTGCGGATCAACACGCATCTCTACTTGCCGGAAGAGCCTGTTGTCGCCCGCAAGGTGTCCCCGCATCTGCGATGGCGGAACAGGATGGAGTCGAGCCCACCCGAGACAGCCTCGCTGCCCCACCCGGATTTGAAGTCCGGACGCCCCACCGAGGACGGTTCTCGTCCTTAACTGCTGACTGACCGAGCTTCTGGAGGTCGAGCCTGTGCGGGGCGGCCCTCTCATGGAAGACGCCATCATGGAAAGCTGCGACTTCCTGACCGCATAGGCGGTTCCCTCACACGGGATCTAATTCCAGAAATCTCCGGTGGACGAGCGAATGATCACGGTGGAATATATGACGCGTGATCGAACGAGCTTTAGCGAACGAATGCCGGTGTCCGCATGAAAGGAGCGAATCATGAAACTGATCATCCGTACCACCATATTATCGGTGTTGGCATGGGCCGCTCACGGTGCGGAGCCATACACCTTGACTTCGGCAGAAAGCAAGATCGCCGAACTCGGCGCGACAAACTTTGCCCAAGCATCGAACTCCTCTTTCATTTCATGTTCCAATCTCTGCACAAGCGATGACCATCACGTCGCGTGTACCATAGCCGACAAGGCCGGTGCACGGTCCGAAGTGCAATGCTCATACAAGTCAGAGGGCTGCAAGAAGCAGTGAAAAACCACGGGCCATTTGGGGGCATTTACGGCTACTCGTTCGCTGCTACGTCTTTGGACATACGCCATAACCAACGCGGTCCGGCAAGGCGGCGTCGGGCGCGACTGATCGTGACGGACGAACGCACTGCCGCTGGTCTCCTAAAGCAGGGCGATCATTCCCGCAAACACCGTTCCTGCGCCGATCCACGCACCAAATGCGGGTCTCTCTCATGTGACTGCCCATATCATCGGAAGCACGGGGACTGGCGTCGTCGCCGGTGTGCCCAACAGATCGACCGGGCGTCGCTGCTCCAGCCTGTCGACGATCTTTCCAGCCATCGTTCGGCTTCGCCAAGTGATCCGAAAACATCCATTGCCTTTGCAAGAATCTTGGCAAACCTCCATGCCCGCCCGCGTTTCTCCCGGCTTAGCAGCTGCGGAGGGGCGTCCCTTCGGGGGTGCCTTACAGCCCGTCAAGGAGAAGATCGTGTGCGTCGAGGGCGTTGCGAAACTTTCGCGGCAGAATCCTCGCTGCCACAAAGAAGCCTCACGACTTTCTGCAGGGCCCCGTAATCGTTATTTCGAGCGATCCTTGCCATGAATGATCGACCTCCGCGTCATCGTCGGCATGTGTCGTCTGCCCTTTTTCAAGAAATCGAGCCGGCAACAGGCGAAGAGAACGGGGCGAGCCGCTGGCTACCGGTTCGCCCCGCATCCGTTCGATGACTAGCCGATCTGCAGGATGACGACGTCACGGGCCGGGACTTCGACCTTGCCGCCCTGGTAGTGATGGCCGGGCGGCCAGGATGCAGCCTTTGCGCCTTGAATGCACCCATGGGCCTCGGCAAGCCTGACCTCCGTCATTTGTGTTTCCCGCGTGGGGTTGACGAGCCACACGAAGCTGCCGTTTTCGCCCTTGTGTACCCGGGCGAAAAGGGCGGTATTGGACAATGCGGCGTGACGCTCGATGCTCGTCCAGTCGATCAGCGCCCCGAAGAACGCCCGGTTGGCCTTTCCGTTGGTCGTGAAGTAACCAACCGACGGATTTGTGCCGATCAGGAGTGTGCGCCCTTCGCCATAGCCATTCTCGACAACCGCCAGGCGGCCGTCGTCGAACGTCCCGCGTGCTTTTCCCCTGGTTACTTCATAGGACTGGAGCATGCCCCCGCCCTGGACGTCGCGGCCGCCAAAATTGAAGCGGATCCGGTCACCGATGTCGGGCATGTATTCGACATCGACCTGACGGGCCCCGAACATCACATCGAGCCCGAGGTTCGGCTGTTGCTGACCGACATGGCCGCGGTCGCCGAAATATCCGGGGCATGCCTCGCAGATCAACGTTCCGCCATTTTCGACCCAGGTCTTCAACCGGTCCGCCTGTTCCGACGTAAACATGATCGGGTAGGGGAAGTAGAGCACACGATAGCTGTCGATGTCATCGATATGCACCCAGTCAGGCTGAACGCCCTGGTCAAGGAACGCCCTGTAGGCACCCCACATGGCATCCTTGTAGGGTTTCTCCTTTCGGTCGTGGTTGAGAAGATAGTCCCATTCCTGCGTCTCGCGCACGACGATGATCCCGATTTCTCCGCGAACGGGCTTTGCCGCCCAGAGGTTTGCCTGGGCAGGATCATTGGCCCACTTGCCGAGCGACGCCTGCATCTCCGATCGCGGCGTACGCGAGCCGTCCATGCCGTACGCACCAAAGGCCCCAAACAGAGGTCCGTCGAGCAATGGCCTGTAGCGCAGGTTCATCATCCCGCGTGCGCCCCCGGCAAGCGACATCAGGCTCCAGATCCGGATGTCTTCCGGCTCGGCGACACGTCCGTCCTCCTTGTCACGCCCGATCACCTGGGGCTGCAGCCAAAGAGGGCCTGCCTGACGTTCTGCATGCCAGAATGGTTTTCCGCGTGCCGCAGCACGATTGATGTCGACGCCGTACCAAGTTTTCCACGGCTCCGTGCCTTTCCGTGCCTGGATCCATGTATAGCCGTAGAGCTCAACCTTTGACGCTGCCAGCCAATCGTCGCAGCCATGCGCGGCCATGTCGGGTATGGCACCCGAGACGCCGTGCGCGGCAATCAGGCACTTGCTGTCGACTGACCGGATCGTGTCGATGCGCCACTGCATCTGCTCATAGAAGTTCTCACGCTTGAACTGCAGCCAGTCGATGCACTCAGGATAGGCTGCCATCTGGACGGGGGGCTCGATATCGTCCCATTCCGCATAGCTGTAGCGATACCATGCCTTGGCCAATGCCTTTAGGTTCCCGTACTTCGCCTTGAGCCACGTCCTGAAGGCAGCCTTCGTATAGCTGCTATAGTCGACGTCCTCTGCGTAGTTGCATTCGTTCCAGATATCATAGCCGTAGAGCGCCGGATGATCCTTGTAGCGCTTGGCCATTGCCGTCAGAAACCGGCCGGCCGCCTCGCGCACCTCCGGGCAGTTCAGGGTCAGAACGCCACCACCATTCTTGCCAAAACCGCCTGTCGCTGACGACACACCCATGTTTGAACTGAGCTTCCTGCCATCTGACGTGATCTGGATCGCATGGGCATATTTGCGGACCGCCCAGTCAGGAACGGTCTGTGTCATCTCGGCAATGATGGTCCTTATTCCTTTTTTTGCGGCAAGATCGAGCTGCCGGTCATATTCTTCCCAGTCGTAGACGCCGGGTGCCGTCTCGATCGCGCCCCACATGAACCAGTGGCGGAAAACGTTCAGGCCGTCTTCGGCCGCGACGCCATAGTCGCGGTCCCAATGCTCCTGCGGGGGATTTGATTTTCGGAAGTAAACGGCCCCGTAGGGAAACTGTATGTCATCACGTACCATTCTATGGTCCTCCAAGATTTGGGAAATACCAGACATGGCTTCGCCGTCCGACGTGTCGGCGCCGGTTGTTGAGGCATCAGCCGAGCGTCAGGGGATAAGGTTAGCGGGCGCCTCCGGAGAGCCGTTCGAGTGTCTTGATCAGCGCGGAATGGTCACGCTCGCCGTCTCCCGAGGCAACCGCGGCATTCATGAGCTGCTGCGTCGCCGCAGTGTTTGGCAGAGCGAGATCCAGCGCACGCGCAGCGTCCACCGCCAGCGTCATGTCCTTTCGGTGCAAGCGGATCCGAAAGCCTGGATCGAATGTCTCCTTGACCATGCGCTCGCCGTGCACTTCGAGGATCCGGGAAGAGGCAAATCCGCCCATCAGCGCCTCGCGCACCTTGGCGGGATCTGCGCCTGCTCGTTTCGAAAACAGGAGCGCTTCCGATACGGCCTCGATTGTCAGCCCGACAATGATCTGGTTGGCGACCTTTGCGGTTTGACCGTCACCGACACCGCCGACAAGGGTGATGTTCTTGCCCATCTTCTCGAGAAGTGGTCTTGCCCGTCCGAAGGCCTGTTCCTTGCCGCCGACCATGATCGTCAACGAGGCCGCCCGGGCGCCAACTTCGCCTCCCGATACCGGCGCGTCCAGATAGTCACAGTCGAGCGCTTCAACGCGCCTGGTAAAATCCTTCGTGGCGACCGGCGAAATCGAACTCATGTCGATGACCAGCTTGCCCGCCGAAAGACCCGAGGCGACGCCATTCTCGCCAAAAAGGACGGCTTCGACATCCGGGGTATCCGGCAGCATCAGAATGACGATGTCTGAGGTCTCGGCCACTGCCTTGGCGCTGTCGATCGCTTTGCCGCCCTTCTTGACGAGATACTCCGAGGCCTCCTTTACACGGCTGAGGTTGAGCTGATGGCCCGCGTCGATCAGGTGTTCTGCCATCGGACGTCCCATGACGCCCAGTCCGATAAAACCAATGTTCATGTCACGCTCACCTCCGATAGGGGTTCATCCAGCCGAGGCCTTTGCTGGTGCTGGATTTCGGTTTGTATTCGCAGCCGACCCAGCCGTCGTAGCCAAGCCGGTCAAGCTCGGAGAAGATGAAGGGGTAGTTGATCTCGCCGGTGCCGGGCTCGTTTCGTCCCGGATTGTCTGCGATCTGCACATGGGCAATCCTGTCCTCCAGTCGCGCGAAGGTCTCGATCAGGTCGCCCTGCATGATCTGCATGTGGTAGAAGTCGTACTGGATGTAGAGATTGTCCGAACCGACCTTGTCGAGGATCTGTTCGGCGTGATCCGTCGTCGACAGGAAGAAGCCCGGGATGTCACGCAGATTGACCGGCTCGATCAGCAACCGGATCCCTGCATCCGCTGATCGAGCCGACGCGTATTTGAGATTTTCGACGAGAACCTCCTCCAGGCTGCCGAGGTCGGCACCTGGTGGGACAAGGCCGGAAATGACGTTCAGCTGTTGGCAGGAAAGCGCCGTCGCATAGTCGATCGCCTGGGCGACACCGGCCCGAAATTCCTCGACGCGATCGGGCAGGCAGGCAATCCCGCGTTCGCCGCCCGCCCAATCGCCGGAAGGGACATTGAAGAGCGCCTGTTTCAGTCCGCTTGATGTCAGCGCCTCGGCCACCTTCTCCTTGGGTTCAGCGTAGGGGCCGAGATATTCGAGTGCACCGAACCCGTCCTTGGCGGCTGCCTCGAACCGATCGAGGAAAGGCAGCTCCTGGTATAGAAATGAAAGATTGGCAGAGAATTTTGGCACGTGTTTTCCTTCCTGTGCATTGGCCGGCCTATGCATTGGCCGGCGCAACGAAACGCTGACGGTGCATGAGACGCTTGTCGCGCGGATCGGGGTTGGGAACGGCTGAGATCAGGCTTCTCGTGTAGGCCTCGCGCGGGGCCGTGCAGATCTGGGCGGCGTCACCCAGTTCGACGATCTTGCCGCGATGCATGACTGCGACCCGGTCGCAGAAATATCGGACCACCGAGATGTCGTGCGAGATGAAAAGGAAACTCAAGCCAAGGCGCTGGCGGATGTCGAGCAGGAGATCGAGGATCTGGCTGCGGATCGATACGTCGAGCGCAGCGGTCGCCTCGTCGGCAATGATGATCTTCGGATCAAGAGCCAGCGCCCGGGCAATGCAGATCCTCTGGCGCTGCCCGCCCGAAAACGCATGCGGATAGCGCTCCATCGCCAGTGGATCGAGGCCGACGAGGCGCATCAGTTCGGCAACGCGCTCCTCCAGGGCCTTGCCCTTTGCAAGGCCATTGAGGACGAGCGGGTCGCCGATCACCTCTTTTACGGTCATGCGCGGATTGAGCGAGGCGAACGGGTCCTGAAAGACCAGCCGCACCTCGCGATGGAAGGCACGGAGATCCCTTTTCCCGAGCGTTGTGACATCGGTTTCCTGGCCGTCCTTTCCCCGGAAGATCACGGAGCCGGTCGTCGGCTCCACTGTCCTCAGGATCAGCCGTCCGAGTGTTGTCTTGCCGGAGCCACTTTCACCAACAATGCCGAGGTTTTCCCCGGGATAGAGGTCAAAGCTCGCATCGTCGACCGCCTTGAGAGTATTGGTCGTACCGTGCCAGCCGAAGACCTTGCTCAGATTGCGCACGGAAAGGACGGGGGCGGGCGATGCGTTGGCTGCGGCCGTGGCAGGCACGACGCCTTCGACGTGATGTGTGAGCTTTACCGTCGAGGCAAGAAGCTGGCGGGTATAGGAATGCTGCGGATCATGAAAGATCGCATCGACGGTGCCAGCCTCAACGACCCGCCCGAAGCGCATCACGGCCACCTCATCGGCCACCTCCGCCACAACGCCCATGTCGTGTGTGATGAGAAGCATCGCCATTCCGCGTTCGATCTGAAGGCGCTTGATGAGGTCGAGGATCTCTGCCTGGGTGGTCACGTCGAGCGCTGTCGTCGGCTCATCGGCAATCAGGATGTCCGGGTTTGCCGCCAGCGCCATAGCGATCATCGCCCGCTGTCGCATGCCGCCTGAGAATTCGAAGGTGTAGCGATCGCCCATGGTCTCGGGACTTGGAATCTCGACCTGGCGCAAAAGGTCGATCATGCGCGCTCGCGCTGCCTTCCTGTCGAGATCGCTGTGCAGTCTTATCGCCTCCACGATCTGCGAGCCGATGGTGTGGACGGGTGACAGGGAACTCATAGGCTCCTGGAAGATCAGGCCGATGCGCTTGCCGCGAATGGCACGCATTGCCCGGCTGGTCGGTGAAAGTGCGGCGATATCGGTCTCGCCAGATGCTTGCTTGAGGACGATGCGACCCGCGACAATGCGACCGGGCCGGTCGACGATCTGGAGAAGCGACCGCGCTGTCACGCTCTTGCCCGATCCGCTTTCTCCCACAAGGCACAGTGTCTTGCCACGGCGCAGCTGAAAGCTGACCCTTTCGACGGCATGCAGGATATGGGTGCGAAGGCTGAAGTCGATCGACAGGTTTTCGACACTGAGGACGACGTCGTCGGTTTTGTCGGTCATGGCTTCCTCCTCAATTGTCGTAGGGATCGGCCGCATCACGCAGTCCGTCGCCGAAGAAGTTGAACGAAAGAACGGCGACCACCACCGCCAGCGAGGGCCAGATCAGCAGCCACGGAGCAGTCGCTACCGTGCGGATGTTCTGTGCATCCTGGAGCAGGACACCCCAACTGACGACCGGTGCCTTCAAACCGATACCAAGGAACGACAGGGATGTCTCGGCAACGATCATCGTTGGCACCGCCAGCGTGACGACCGCAAGAATGTGGCTCGTCAGCGAGGGAAGGATATGCCGAAAGATCAGCCGCATCTCGCTGGAGCCATCGAGTTTGGCCGCCGTTACGAAATCCTCGCTTCGAAGCGCCAGAAAACGGCCACGCACCTCGCGGGCAAGTGACGTCCAACCGAGCAGGGAGACGATGACGGTGATGACGAAATAGACGCTGATAGGTGACCATGTCAGAGGGATGGCAGCGGCCAGCCCCAGCCACAGCGGGATCGTCGGCATTGCGCTGATGACTTCGATGACCCGCTGGATCGCCGTGTCCACCCATCCGCCGTAAAAGCCGGATATCGAACCGATAACAACCCCGAGGACGAGGGACATTGCCACGCCGACAAGACCGATCGACATCGAGATGCGCGTGCCATAGACGAGCCTGGAGAAGACATCGCGGCCGAGACGGTCCGCTCCCAGCAGATACATCGGGTCGTTCGGATTGATCGGTCCGATGAAATGCGTGGTGGACGGAATGAGGTTCCAGAGCCTGTAGGCCGGACCTTTCACGAAGAACCCGATCGGGACAACCTTGGTGTCATCGGTCACAAAGGTACGACGCAGTGCCACCTTGTCGATTTCGATCTTGTAGCCCTTCACGTGGAGATTGAAATCGGAACTGCCGTCGGGATTGGTGACGAAGAACCGGATCGCTTGCGGTGGAGCATAGGTGTACTGGGGCTTTGCGGTCGCCGGCAACGCCGGCGCCAGGAACTCTGCGAAGACGGCGACCAGATAAAGCAGCGCAATGATCGCGCCCGCGACCATGGCAACCTTCTGACGGACCAGTTTGCCGAAGACCAGCCGCCACGGGCCGACCGTCGCGGTCGACACGGCACGCCCCTGTTTGAGCGGGCTGATCGAGGGACCCTCCAGAGCGGCCTGCGGGTGAACCTCGTTCACGGAAATATTCTTGTTCGCGGTCATGGCAGCCTCCTCAGTTGAACCGGATGCGTGGATCGAGGAGAGCAAGCAGCAAATCGGAGAGCAGGACGCCCACCAATGTCAGCGCCGACAAAAGCAATATGAAGCTACCTGCGAGGTACATGTCCTGCGAGACGAGGGCGCGGAACAGGAGCGGGCCTGCCGTCGGCAAGTTGAGCACGATCGCAATGATCGTGACGCCGGAGACAAGATGCGGCAGGACCCATCCGATCGCCGAGACGAACGGGTTCAACGCGATGCGGACGGGATATTTCAAAATGACCTTGTATTCGGGAAGACCCTTGGCGCGCGCCGTCACGACGTAGGGTTTGTGCAACTCGTCGGTCAGGTTTGCGCGCAGGATACGGATCAGGGCGGCGGTACCGGAGGCGCCGATGATGATGATGGGAATCCACAGGTGATTGAGGAAGTCGATGGCCTTTGCAAATGACCATGGCGCCTCGGCAAATTCAGGGGAATTCAGTCCTCCGACGCTCTGGCCGAGGAAACGGTAAGCGACATACATCAATGCCAAGGCAAGGATGAAGTTGGGGATCGCCAGGCCGATGAAGCCGAGAAAGGTGAAGACGTGGTCGCCGACGGAGTGACGACGGACCGCCGAATATATCCCGATTGGCAGGGCAACGATCCACACGAAGATGAGGCTGAGCAGCGAAATCACCAGCGTGGAGCCCATCCGCGCCCAGATCAGTCCTGAAACGGGCTGGTTCCATTCGAAGGACCATCCGAAGTCACCGCGGCTCACGATCCCCCACATCCACTTGAGGTATTGGATGTAGAACGGGTCATCAAAGCCGTAGATTTCCTTCAACCTGGCGATCTGGCCCGGATCGACGGCCTGGCCGCTTTCGCTCATGGTGGCGATCATCGAGGTCAGGTAGTCGCCCGGCGGCAGCTGGATGATCATGAAGGAGATCAGGGACATGCCGATCAAGGTCGGGATCATGTAAAGGATGCGCTTCAAAATGTAGGCAAGCATGAGATTGTCTCTCCTCCCTCGAGACAGGCGTCTACAGGCGCCTGTTGCCAGGTCTTCTCTTCGCTCCGGCTTCCTCCAAGCCGGGGCGAAGAATCGTACTGCCATTATTTCCAGGTGACGTGCAGCACTTCTAGCCGGTCGATCGCCGCAACATCGATTTCTGCGCGACCTTCCTTGATGTTGAAGGGTGCAGCGCGATCGGCCAGGACGAGCCACGCCTTCGCAACAGACTTTCCATCCGGGATCTCCAACGAAACCGTCTGCGCGGGGAGCGGGTAGTTCTCACGAACCGGCCCCTTCATCATCATCGGATTTGTCAGGTTGAGCATGGACAGCGCCACGCCGTCAGCGTTCTCTCTCAGTGCAAGATCAAGGATCCCTGGACCTTTCACGGTGACGCGCGGGGCCTTGCCGAGCGCCCAGCGGACGGCATTTGCGATCAGCCGTCCGTGGTCGGCAGCCATGACCTCCCAGAAGATCTCGCCAATGTTCCATGGGACGAAAACCGCGCGGCCGCCCGTGCCGGTCTCGCGTGCGATGACGCCGGCACCCTTTGGCTCGTGCCTCGGATAGACTTCCTCCATCGGAAGATCCGGGAAGTCAGGCACATAGAGGAAGGGCGTAGTGGCATCGCCCTTGACATCGACATCGATGAGGCGCGTTCCCCCCATGATCCGTTCGGCGCCATCATAGCCTTCATTGAGCGGATGACTTGCCGACAGTGCGACATAGGTGTTCTTGACGATGCCGCGAGGTCCGGCAACGAATGTCGCTCCAAACACGTCAGAAAGTCCGAAGTTCTTTCGCAGCTTGCCGTTCTCGTCCCTGAGCGAGGTCTCAAAGGCGCCAACGACGCTGCCACCGCGACCGACATATTGCCGGATAGCCTCGATCTGCGCGTCGGACAGGCATGCCGCGTTGGCAAGCACAATGACCTTGAAGCGATCAAGGTTCTCTTTTGTCAGGACCTGGTCGGACAGGAGCTCGAAGGGCAGGCGCGCCTCGACGAGCGCGTGGTAGAAGCCGAGATCGTGTTTCTCGCCGTTGTTTCGCTCTTCGGGAGCCCAGTGGCGAAGCGTCGTCGACGGATCGATCACCGCGATCTCGGCGGTCGGCGTCGTCGCCTCGAAAACCGGTTCGACGGCAGCCTGAAGGTGGAAGGAGTCTGCGATCGGCTCCACCCAGCGCTTGTCCGGCACGACGCCGTTGAACTTGGTGAACCAGGCATAGAGCCCATGCGCCGTGCCGTCGTTCACCCAGAGCTGCATTTCCTCCGGGGCTGTCACGGCATCCTTCCAGCGATATTCCTCCTCCGGTCCGATCGAGGTAATGAGCACGACGGGGCGGTCGGGGAAGGTGGCGCGGATCCGCTTGCCATTGCGGCCGGCCGACCAGCCAAGTTCGACGCCGCGGCGCCCCTGATGGTCGACGACGAGGAACGGGCAATGCTTCTTGATGACCTCGAGATCGAATTCCATCAGTGACGATCCCGCCATGTTCGGAATGAAGCTCGCATGGGGCTTGATCGCCTTCACGGCATCATCCCACTGGGCGATGATATCCGTCAGGACGCGTCTGCGCCATTGCAGCCATGCCTGCCAGGCCGGATCCTGGGCGTCTGCCTTGACGGGCAGGGCGTGGCCGAACATGTTCTTGAAGCTGCGGGCGCTGTCCTGGCTGTAATCGACCCCATGCCCCTGCCAGCGATTGGCGAAGATCGCGTCGATATCATATTTGCGGACAATCTCCTTGACGACCTCGGGCATGAAGACGGTGTTGTATTCGCCGTAGGCGTTGGTGACCCAGATGCCGGGATAGGCCCAGTGCTCGCGGGGCGTCCCATCGGCGTTGACCATCACCCATTCCGGATGCGCCTTGGCCGCGTCAGCGTGGATTGCGTGCGGGTCGACGCGGGCCATGACATGCATGTCGAGCTTGCGCGCGGCATCGACAAGGGCACCGAAAATGTCGCTGTCTCCGAGGTGCTGCGAGACGTAGTGGTAGGGGATTTCGCTCGGATAAAAGGCGATGTAGCCGCCAGCGCTAAGGCAGACTGCATTGGACTTGGTACGCTTGAACACGTCTATCCAGAACGCCGGGTCGTAGCGGACGGGGTCGTCTTCAACGAAGGTCAACTGCGTCCAGCGTGTCGCGGTCTTGTACCACTCCGGCGTTCTCAGAGTGTCTATGTTCTGTCGTCTTGCTTCAAGCATATCCAAGATCCGAATTGTTGACAAAGAGGTAGCGCTCGGCGCCTGCCTTGCAGGCGCCTCGGCAGATCTGATTGGTGTGGCCTGTCAGGCCTTGTAGAACTGTTCCGGCATGGTCGGAGCCGGGGTCGGCCAGCCGAACGAGCTCGGCATGGTCTTCGTGGTGTTCTTCATCTCGTTCTTGACGATCCCGTAGCTGTCCGGAGGCTGCGAAACCCCGAAGACGTAGAAGTTCTCGGCCGCACCTTGAAGCAACTGCTTCATGATCTCCTGCTGCCCCGCCTTGTCGGGCTTCGCCTTGAGCTGGTTGTAGAGCTCCAGCTGCTTCTTGGTCTCTGCGGGCGGCTCTTCTGCATTGGCATTCGTCGGGTCGACATACCAGAGGGCCCAGGCCGGCGCATAAAACGCGTTGCTGTCGGTCGGTGCATAATAGCGCGGGTCGAGCATGGCCGCGACGCCGCCGTTTGCACCGAACTGGTGGGCTGTTGCGTCGAAGCTTCGTCCCTGCCTGACCCGTGTCTCCCACAGGGACCTGTCCATCGTGCGCATTTGCGCGTCGATACCGACGGCCTGGAACATGGGAATAACAAGCTGGAACAGATCGAGGAAGATCGCGCGCGCCTGGTCGATTTCGAAGATGATCGTAAGGCGGCGGCCCTTGTCGTCCAGTCGGAAATTCTGATCATCCCGTTTCGGGATGATTTCGTCGAGCATGGCGTTTGCCTTTTCGACATCATAGGCGGTGAACTGCGTGGCAAGCTGCTCGTTGTAGAGAGGGTCGCCCTGCTTGATGGATGGCTGCGCCGGCGCTCCTTGCCCGACGAGTACTGCGTCGATCAATGTCTGGCGATCGAGTGCAGTCGACATTGCCGCACGGAAAGTCTTGTTGCGGAAGAGCGCCCGCTTTGTCTCGTCCTCGTGATTGAGATTGAAGATGAACGTCATCACGTTCGCCTCTGTCGAGGTCAGCGTATAGAAGTCGTATCCGCCCTGCTGGCGTGCATCATATAGGACCGCCTTGTTGTTAGGCGTGGCGATGTAGAGGTCCATCATGTCGATTTCGCCCTGCATCGTCTTCAGCAACAAGACCTGCGGATCGGCGACCATCTGGTAGACGATGCGGTCCATGTACGGGAGCTGGTTCCCTTCCGTATCGACCTTGAAGTAGTAGGGATTGCGCTCGGCGACCGCCCTTTCGGTGTTTTCTCCAGGCGCAACCGAGAACTTCCAGGCGAACAGACAGGGTTTTGCCGACGAGTTCAGGAAGAAGGAATTGTCGTCCTGGAAACCCGACATCGACTGGAACGCAGCTATCCAGCTCTGGAAACCGCGCTGCTTGGCCACCTCATCGGCCTTCGGATTGAAGTCGATGTGAAACTGTTCCAGATAGTGCTTGGGACAGCGTGTCGTGTGGTCATTGTTCGACCAGGCCATCTGAAGGGGGAACAGGCCATTTGGCCTCGGGAACGTCACCTTGAATGTCTGTTCGTCGACAATGTCGAGTTTGGCCGGCTTGCCGTCGGTTTTCCAGTGGCCTTGCCCGGTAATAGCAACGCGCTTGTCGGTCAGAACCGTGTCGTACCAGAATTTGACGTCGGCCGTCGTATAGGGCTGGCCGTCCGACCACTTCATGCCCTTGCGAAGGCGGATGGTATAGACTGTGGCATCCTCGTTGCCGTCAAATGCCTCGGCAACGTTGAGAGTAATACCGGACCAATCAGGAGTGTATCGCACCAGCGGCTCATATGCCTGGTAGCGGAAAAGGTGTGACAGCGAGCCGCCGCCGACGAGGGCGAGCTTCCAGTCGCCGCCATACTTGCCGACGCTCTCAACCGGCTTGATTACGAGCGGGTTCTCAGGCAGCCGGTCCTTGACCGGTGGCAGCGTGCCCTTGGCTGACTGTTCCTTGAGGCTGACAGCCTCATTGTAGCCGCCAGCGAAGCTTGGCAGGGCTGGAAGAATGAAAACGGCCGAAGTCCCGGCCAGAAACGCGCGGCGTTTCAGCTTAAGCATGGGTTTCTCCTCCTAAAAGCGTCCATAGTTTTTGTTATTGTTTGGACGTAAGTGAGGTTTACATAGGAGTTTTGTTAGGTAAAGCGTTATGTTAGATTAATTTCTGCGGGCGCCATATGGGCTGCGGCGAGAAAAGAGGCGGATATGAAGACCAGGACAAAAGTGACAATCCAGGCCATCGCCGACGAGGTCGGACTTTCCAAATATGCCGTTTCGCGATCGCTCGCCGGCAAGTCTGGTGTCAGTGAAGAGACGCGAAAGCGCATTTCCGGGGTCGCGGAAAGACTGGGCTATACAAAGCCCGTCATTCGCACCAAGGCGTCGGACAGCGAGGAGATCGCTGTCGTCTTCCATGACATCGACCCCGTCAACAGCGAGCTCAACTTTCAGATCCAGACGGGGGTACAGGAGGAGGCTGAGCGGCTTGGCGTTGGCATCCGAATTCGCTGGACACATAGCGAACTTGCACTGGAGGAATTGAGTGCCAATTTCGCGGGTCTCATCCTTGTCGGCCCTCATACACCGGAAGGCATAGCGCGTGCCGCCGCGGCTGGCGGCGCCACGATTGTACGTCTCGGCTGGACCGATCCCCTCCAGCAGATCGACAGCGTCAGCGGGTCGGACCATGAGGCCGGGCAGGCGGTGGCGCGGTACCTGACGAGCCTTGGCCATAGGTCGATTGCATATGTTTATGGCTTGCCGATCTACCGGGGTCGCCACGAGCGCTACTACGGCATGCGCGAGATCCTGGAACAGAACAGTGATTATCAACTGCATGTCATGCAGTTCGAGGAGCAATCGGGGTTTGCGACGGCGCTCGGTGAACTGCGAGGAAAGGGCGTGCATCCGACGGCTTTCTTCTGCGCCCACGATGGACTTGCCGTGACTGTCGTTTCCGAACTGCTTGGACAGGGCTTTCGTATTCCAGACGACGTTTCCGTCGTAGGCTTCGGGGACTTTTCCGCGGCAATGCAGATTTCGCCAGGACTGACAACGGTCAGGCAAGAGGGAAGAGAGACAGGTGCTGCGGCACTGCAGCTGCTCCTGGAACGCATCAGACGGCCACGCTTGCCGGAACAGCCGCCACGCAGCATCCGTGTGGTGTCCCGAATTGTAGAGCGACGCTCTGCCGGACCCGTGAAAAATTGAGGCTGGTTCAAGAAACTGCCGCGCTAGCCAGCTGGCATAGCAGGCGACGACCGCGATGCGACCTGAAGAAACCATCGCCTTTCGGGTGCCCAGACGCGCCGTCCGCATGAGGCAGATGCAGGCCGTGATATTCCAGGACGTCACGAAGCAGAAACGCTCGCGGGCAGGGTGGAGGAAAGCGAGGCGCGGTTGCGCGCGTTTGTCACGACCGCCGCGTCAGCCGTTATGATGTCCATGGCAAAAATTTTTACTTCGAGATGATCCGTAAGGCAGTCCTTACATGCGCTTCCTGACTCGAGGGCCGGAAAATGTTCAAACTAGCCGGGGCAAAGTACCCACAAGGGCTTTTTCGAAGACCATCTGGAGCAGGCAGGGCCAGTTTTCGGCAGTGATGGCCTGCATCCTATAATTTGAACGGATTTTGGAATGGAAATTGGAAGAGTTTTGATGGGCTCGGCAAGCAGCCTTGGCTGCTATCCCGAGCGCATAGGCGGATGAGGCCATCGCTGCTGGCGAGCTGGAGCCGGTCGAATACGTCCGCTTCCAACGCCGGCCCGAACGCCAGTGCCACACCGGCAACGGCACCTTGGCGACAATGACAATAACGACGCCTTGAAGGCCGGCCTGGCGGTGGTGCTAAGGCGTCGCTTCAACACCTCGACCCGGACAGGGAGACGACGTCACGACGGGCTTCTTCCGCCTCCAGCGCATTCTAATCGAGAACAGCGTCCTCGTTTCCAATTCTGCTTGGCAGCGCGACGCAACATAGCCTCTGGTTACTCGACCGCCGACCAGTTGCTAGGGGCGGCGTCAGGTTCCCCGGCCTGCCGCACCTCGGGTGTGACTTCGCCCCCCTCAGCCCTGTCGCGACCCCCCCGGTTGGTGCTGCCGGCAGCATGAGCGGTTTGACTTGTCTCGCGCCCGCCGGCGGGAGCGAACGCTTCAACAATACCTTCACCGACGGTCTGACGAATGACCTATTTCTTGCGCGACCTTGTCGTCGACGCGGTTGGTTTTCTTGACGTCGTCGGGGGAGCACTTCTCGGACGAGTTGATTGGATGTCGGAGATGGTCTTGCGAGCGGCGTCGATGGCTGTATCGAAGGCCTTCACCGTGGCTTCCCGACGCGTCTCCAGACTTCTGATCCGGATTTCCAAATCGCGGATCGTGCGATCCTGTTCGAGGCCAGCTTCGTCAGGCGTGGTGCCGGCGCCGCGTCGCGTGATTTCCATCGCCATCTCGACAGACCGGTCGACCCAGGTCGATTGCTGTTTGAGCAGTTCCTCGATGTCCATGGCCTTCTCCTCAAAGGTCTATGTTGGTTGCAAGCATTGCGGCCGGGATCGGCGCAGGGCTAATGGGAGCCCGAACGAAATAATTGGCAACAAAGATCGGCCGCGTCATCTGCTGAAAGTCGACGCAGGCGGGCTGCCCAGGGAAGGCCCGAAAGGCATTGGCCGAGACAAGCGCGAGACGTCCCTTCAAAAGCAGCGTAACGGCTGCCTCAGCCTCGCGAGGCACGCGATGCATGCAGTCGTTATCTGAAAAGCTTATGCGCTCGAACCGCAGGAGCGGATCGTTGCGGTCACGCTCCAGGAACTGTACGAGGGCGGAAAAGCCAATGCCTTCGAAGCGGTTGCCCTGCACAAGGGCGGGATAGCCAGTGGTGCCATCGGTCTGCAGGATGCCCGGCAGGCTCATCCCTTGCATCAGAAGGGCTCGGTCTTCGACGTTGAGGCCACGTTTCTCGAGAATGCCGTCCCAGCCGCCGCTGTAGTTGACGATATTATCCCTGATCGCCGCCTCGAGGCAAAGGATGGCAGCAATGCCGATGGCAACGCCCGGAGAGGGGTTGAGATCCACATCGATGCCCGTGTCAATCACCTCGTTTCGCTCGACACTCGCCTGTCCTGATACCCCAAGCAGAAAGACGCCGATCTTGGGAAGCTCATCGGTTCTGGTTCCCGTTCTGGCAATACTGTTGCCGTGAACAACCATGCGCCCACGGCTGTCGAAGCAGAAGATGCCGAAGCGTTCCTGAGCATCAATATCATTCGAAGACAGGGACGCATTGATCTCGCGAACCATCCCGATCCCGACAATGCCGCCCGCGACGGTGTTGCGCTCGATAGTGTTGTTCTCGCCTGAGACTGCAACGATACCGAAACTCGTGCCTTCGATCCTGTTGCCGTCAAACAGGTTGCCATGGGCATTGAAGATCAGCAGGCCGGCTGCCAGCGCTGCGCGTTCCCGGGCACGATAGCTGATTACATTGCCCGACAGCGCACTGGATTGCGTCGCCTCCGCAAAAAGCCCGACCTCTGCATCCCTGATCTGATTGCCCGCGACCAGTCCGTCGATCGTGATGACATTTCCCTGTTGGCCGTTCCAGCCGAAATGCATACCGATGCTCGGCGGGCCGTTGCCTCGGGGCGACGCGATGCTGACCTCGTTATCCTCGACCCTCAGACCGAGGCCGCCGAGAGCGATTGCGGTAACCGGCGCAAATTCTGGCGATCGCTCCATGGTCACCGAGTTGCAGGAGACAGTAGTACTCTCGGCTATCACGCCGATACCCATGTTGCGTGTCGAAAGGACCGGTCGAGACGCGACGCATTCGATCCTGTTGCCGGTAACGGTAAGCCCCTCGAGCGGAACGTCCATCTGCCTCTCCAGGCAGACGATTCCGTTTGCGGTTCCACCGATGACACAGTCTTCGATCCGACTGAAGTCTCCGCCATCCTGCAGGAGTATTCCCGCAGTAGCGGGTAACCCTCCATCCTCGGCACCATCGCGCCTGATGCCCGCAAGGAAGCAATCGGCAATGGTCAGCAGGCGCGTGCGGCTGCCTGTGATCTGCACATTCACATCCGTACCCGAGATCGTGCAGCGCCTGATATCAACCCGTTGGGCACTGGCAATCGCAATGCCGATGCCACCGTCTTCCCCGCCCCCCCCTGAAATGAGGCAATCGTCGACAATGCAGTCCTCGACGCGCACCAAGCTTATCATGGCCGGACCGCCGCGCCGTCGTCGGAACTGCAGCTCGTGGATCCGGTGGCGACGGCCGGAAACCGTCAGGAGTGGCCCTTCGCCGGTCTCGATGATTGCTCCTGTGCTTTCGCCATGGAGACTGACATCATTGCGGCTGATGAAGAGTGGTGCACGAAGCCTGTGGATGCCGGTCTTGAGGCAGACACATCCCCCCGAAGCGGGCAGCTGGTCGATCGCAAGCTGGATGTCGTCGCCGGGGTTCAGGACGAACGTGCAGCATCCCTGGCTGGTTTCGGGTTGCGGCCGGCAATCGCTGACATCGGGTCCGTTCACCGCGGCAAGCTGTACGTAGGAATGGATGATGCCGCGCGGCGGTGCCGCGGTAAATTCCTCCACCGAAGCATCTGCGGTGCGCGATGAAAAGAGCCAGTAGTCTCCGACATGGAAACCTTCACTACCCACCGTCGAAAAGCTGACCTCGATGCCCTCCTCGATGGCGACCGGTCCTGCGGCCGTCGGGATCGTGCCGTCTGCGCCGACGAGGGGATCGGATGAGGACTGATCCCATTTTCGGACGCGGGTGTGGCGTGCTAGCAGGTCCGCGGGCGCGGTTGCGAATGGCCGTCCTGTCGCGCCAATCGTCCGGTCGAGTCTGAGGATGGCGTTCGCCTCGTCTATATCTTCGATCTGCGCCATCTCGCCGGCTTCACCATGAAGGTCCCGGTGATCATCGGTGACGCATACCCAGTCGCCGATCGCAAAGCGTGTCACACGATCCCGGCCGATCCGGTGAACGGTAAGCGAAGACCTACCAGACGCGGTCGCTATCTCGGCGACGGTCGTGACCAGGGAAGCATTGTCCCTGGACCAGGTGAATGATGCAGTGCCAAGTGGGCCGGCGGTCTGGATCTCGATCCGGTAAAGCCGGTTCTCGAGGCCGCGATAGCCGGTCAGTGGCGGAACAATGCATGGGTCCTCCGGCGCAGGAGGCGCAACAGCCGCCACGGACATGCGTCCACCTGAAGGCGGAGTTCCGGTAAACGCGCCACATGCAGCAGGTGTCTGTGCGGCGGCCGGTTCAGTCTTCACCTGCCATACCTGCTGGACGCGCGTTGCCGTGTCCACGCCGCCAAGCGCCTTGTCGAGGAGGTCGTTGTCCTCGATATAGGTGACTTCCCGCTCCCAGAGATCCAGGTAGACATTGTAGTTGACGCCGCCAATCGCCGGTGGGTCAGGAAGGAATGGCTGCGCCTGGTAGCTGACGTTCTCGCCTTGCAAGATCTCGGCGAGGTGACCATCCACGTAAAGGCGCCCCTCGCCAAGTTTGAAATCGTCGGCAACCGGTGCCGTCACCTTGAATGCATCAGGGGTCGTGGCATGTGGCACACCGACAGGACCGAAGGTGTCGAGTGCCTGAACCCTCAACCTTTCCCGGGCAATGTCGGCCGCCTCGTTCCAGTCGGCATCGAGCTGCACGCGACCCTGCTGGATGAGCACACTTGAAAAGCGCTTTCTGACATCGTGCGTAAACCGTGAATAGTCGCCGGACATTAGTCACTCTCCTCAGGTCACGTAGATGAAGCCGTAGTCGAGGCCGAAGGGCAGGTATTCTTCGAGACGCGTGCGCAGATTGCGCTCGCGCTGCGGCTGCTTGAGATGGCAGTAGGCACCCATCTCGGATCCGTCTTCGCCACCTGTTGCAATTTCCGGCGGCCCATCGAGCGCCAGCTGCAGGTATGCGGGTTGGCCGTAGGGTTCGGCGGTGTATTCGGGCTTCAGCCGCAATCGCACACGATCTCGGATCTGCTGACGATCAGCCGCAGTGAGCGCGGTCGCTTGCCCGGCAACCTCGATCTCCAGGGCTTCGGCAAGATCGGGTTGGCAGCGATAGCGACGAGGCACCCGCGACAGAGGATGGACATAGGAAAACCGGACACAGCCCTCCTGCACCCGCTCTGAGATAACCGGGCTCTCGAAGATGGAGGTTGAAGCGTACTCGATACCGCGCAGGTTTGCCGTGCCGCGCACGGTGCTCCGCTCGGCATAAAGCATCGGACCGGTGGCATCGGGTGCTGCATAATCGGGCGCTGGCATAAGCGCTCCGTCGACAATGCTGTCGAGCAGGATCAGATGCCGCGAAAGGCGGGGCATTGCGATCGATCCGCTGATCGAAAAGACGAGCTCGACCGAAAGCCCTACGTTGAGAGGGGTCGCCGGCGATCCCGCCAGCGCCACGATGCTGGGGTCGCCAGACGGCGACGATCCGTCGACGATGCCAAGACCCGGCACCAGCGTAGTGTGGATAAGACGAAGCCGCGAAATTGTGTCTTCAACACGGACCTGCCCCTCGATCAGTAGCCCGCCGAGCGTCAGGACAAAGTCAGGATGATTGCCTGTGACCGTCATTGCTCCATCCAGCTGGAGATGCGGGCGCATTCCGTCTGCCGCTTCAATCGCCAGGAATTCACCTCGCTGCGACACGTCAAGATCAATGGCAATGGCTTCCACATAGCTTCGGTTGTCGCCGATGCGGATCAGCGCACGCGGGCGCGCGTCGTCCCTCCATTGCTGCAGGGCAGCACCGATCGTGGAGAAGGTGCCGGGCAGTCCGCTGGTATCCACCAGATAGGTTGCGGCAAGCTCCGCCCGGACAGGATCCGTCAGCCATGCCTGACGTTGGTATGGTCCGCCCCCAAGGTCCGTCGGGAACCCGTAGTGGTAGCTGATCTCAACCACGGGATCGGTCGCAAACAGGGCGCCGAGGGCAAAGCGGCCACGCGTCACGTCAATGAGGACCGTGGCGTCTGCAGGCTGCCTGAAGGTCGACAGGTCGGCGCAACGGATAGAGGTGGCCGGCACCTCGATGCCATCGACCACCATGAATATGCTCTGATCCGGAGCAGCGGTATGACCTGGTGTCCTGTCGAAAGGTCCGTAGAACTCGGTGTGACTGGGTGGCGAGGGCATTGCTGCACTATCGGCGAGGTCCTTGTGGAAGCGTGCCGGATCGATTGGCTGCGGCACGTCGAGTTCAGTCGCAAGCTCGGTCTCGACGGCTTCGCGTCGCCTTGCTGAAAACAAGGGTGCCTGGTTGCCGAGCGGACTGAAGTGATAGCGAAAGTCGCCGAGGCGTCTCGGCGTGGCCCTGCTCAGCGGATAGGCGCCAAGACGCCAGAGGAAAAAGCCGACATTGCGGACGTTGTGCCAGCCTTCGCTGCGGGATGGGGGGCGCACATCGACGGTGTGGCTCATGCCGTCGAACGCGGTATTCAGGCGTCTGCAGCTTTCGACCTTGCGCACGTCAGGCGTGAGCGCTTCCGGACGAAGCCGGTTGCGGACAGCTTGCGTCCAGACGAGCCTCTCGAAGAATTCGACGGCGTGGGCAGGCCAGCCGGTAATGTCGCGAGCGAGCTCCTCGAGCATCGGCAACGTGCCCTTGCGCCGGCGATAGTAGATCGTCTTGGCGACATCCGCCCTTGTTCGAAGCGCTGGAAGGGGCTCGAGCCGCGGTCCGCGCAAATCCGGAAAAATCTCACGCGCCGCGCTCGAAACAGGCTCGGCTTCGGTCGAGGAAAGCCTGATATTGCCGACAAGCTCGCCGATATAGGGAACGACCCAGGGCTCGCAGGTCTCGATGAAGGCATTGGCATGGAGCTGGCGAATGTCGTCCTCGATGTCGTTTGCAGCCGTTTCGACCACAGCAAGAAGCGCCTTCAGCGCGCCGCCGTTTCGGGCATCCTCATCGCGCAGATAGGCCGGAAGCAGGTTGAAGAGTTTGTCGGTGGCGGCATTCGAGTATGCCATCAGAGCGCCTCCACAGCAGTCAGCGTCACGTCGCGCGGGTCTTCGATGAAGGCCTGTTCTGCCGCAAGCACCGGCGGCACGACGCCATTGTCGAAGCCGCGCCTTGCGAACCGATCGATGAGCAACGGGTTCGTCGGCAGCGGACGGGCGAGAAACAGGCGGATGTGTTTTTGCAGCGGCCCGGAACTGACGGCGCGGATCTTCTGCTCCGCGGGCGTCATTGCCTCGTGTCCCTTGAGATGAAAGAGGTCCACGTCGGCGGCGACGACGCCTTCGGCCTGTTGCAGGGCCGCGTAGACGTGGCTGAGATGAACTGGCATTCCGGGGGTGATCCTGTCATGCCGGAAGGCTGCCATCAGCGCGGCATGGGCATTCTCCATGACGGCGGCGCGCTCGAAACGGGGATCGGAAACAATCCGCGCCGAAACGGTAAGAGGCACCTGGGTCAGACTGGCAAGATAGAGCGGCCAGTTTGGATCGCGGGCATTCGACAGGGCAGAAGCCAGTTGCGCCAGCTGATCGGCGGGCACGCGTATACCTCCTTCGCCGAGCACGCTGACATGAACCGACTTTCCAAGCCCGAGCCAGACCCATGAGGCGGTTGCGCGAATGACGAGGCGCGTCGACAGTGCCAGCCATTCGAAATCCTGAATGGAAACGACCCTTCCGAACGTCCTGACGCCGTTCGGGGCGTTCCTGCGCGCATCGTCGCGGTCTTCGGGATCGGCGCCGCCAATCGAGGCCATCGGGTTGGCAACGGCGCGAAGGCCGACTGGCGTTTCCAGCGGCAAGGCGAGTTGGCCGGGACGCATGCGACCCGCAAGGCCAAGACCCTTTCGGTACCGCGCAGTAACGGCAAGGACCCCAGTCGGCAGCCTGCGACCCGTACGCCCGTCACCGAAGCCGACGGTTGAGATGCCGTCATCGCCTGTCTTCACCGTATAAACCTCTTCGGAAGGCTTGCGGCCAAAGAGGTCGGGGACCGGCGACCAGAGCACGCCGTTGACCCTGACCTCAAGATTCGCGCGACCAAAAAGATTGCCCGGCTCCGGCAGATATGTCAGCGGCATGCGCTGCAGCTTGAATTCCGCAAAGCTCCTGGACGCATCTCCATGGCCAAGCTGTTCCTCGGGCTGGGTTTCGCCGTGGCTGGCATTGGCAATATTTGCCTTGACGGTTACTGCCGTCAGCGGTCGTGGAAGAGAAGGTGTAAACGATACGAGCACATGGTCGGGTGCCTCTCCCGCGATCGCCGAAACCGGCGATGCCGAGGTGACGGTCGCGGCATGTTGCACCTCGCCAGACTCGATCAGGATCCGTCTGCCTTTGCCGAGTTCGACGGTCCCAGGCGTCGCGCGAAGGACGAGCTGGTTGCCGGCGAGCTCTTTCGGATAGTCAAAGCTTCGCGGTTCGATCGCCTGTGCGCCGACCTGGACAATGCGGCTTTTTCGACGGTCAAGCGCAATGTTGACCGGAGCCTCGCGTTTCGACCAGCCAGCCCATCCGCCTGACTGGCGTGCATTCTCGACGATGACGTCATCGTCGTTTCGGGCGACGATCGTAAGCATCCCCGAGGCGGGTGTGACCACCGGGTCCGACGCAAGTTGGGCGTCGATTACCTGCCATTCGGACCATGCGTTTGCGCGCCGGCCAATGACACCGAGCGTGTTGTCGAGACGCCGAACCGCAATGGCGACCTCGTCTCCCGGAAGTGCAGCAATTGCGGGTTGACCGGCGAGATTGCCACCGAGATTGAACCAGTCCGTCCAGGTCGTTCCTGTCCATCGTCGATGCAGAAGTCCTCCATCGTCGGCGCGGGCAACCACATCGATGCGGCCGGGGAGAGTGGAGACGGCAGCCGGCGCCGATGCAAGGCTTCCGGCAAGGCTGGTCCAGGAAGACCATGTCGCCTCCCTTGATCGCGTCCACAAGGCCCGGTCGGCGCCACGCACGAAGACATCGACCCGCCCTCCACCCCAGCTCGTCGCGCAGGGCGCCGACGTCAGGAAGCCGCCAAGTGATGTCCATGCGGATGTTGGCGCCCCAACACCGATGACCCAGAGGCGCTGGTCGGTTCCGCGCCCGAAGACAAGGAGTTCGCCACTGGCGAGCGAGAGGGCTGCCGGATCACTGGTCAGGATGCCTCCATAGTCGACCAGTGCCTCAAAGCGCACGCCGGCGCGCGTCAGTCCGATCAGCGCCCGTTCGGCGTTCCGGACGAAAAGCCTGCTGGAGGAGGAGCTCGCCACGAGGACGGGGTTGCCGGTGACTGCCACGGCATCGATCGACTGTGTCGCTGCGGCAAAGCCCGCCATCGGCAGGAAGGCGGTGAGCCTGTTTGCGCCGTCGCGACTGACGATCTCGGTCTGTGATCCAGAGGCCGTAACGGCCGGCCGGCCGGCAAATGTCCGCGTAAAGCGGGCATGCGTCACCGTCTGGGCCAGCTGCGAAACATCGAGGCCATCGGTGGTGGAAACGGTAGCGCTCCCCTCACGCGTCGTGTCGACAGCTGCAGTGAGCCGGCGCGGGGTGGCGTCCCCTGTGTCGATGAGGACACGCGTGCCCGACGACAGGCCCTGTATACTGGTTTCGAGCGCATAGAACCCATCGCCCGAGGGCGTCAGTACATCGCTGATGGTATGCGTTGACCAGCGCTTGTCGGGCTCGATCGACGGACTGGTGGAATAGAGCTGTACGGTCGCAGGGGCATTGCATCCGAACAACGCCAGGCGTCGCTCGAACTTGCGCAGCTGGGTGCGCTCAGTGGCAAATCCATTGACCTGGATCGGCGGAGTGAAGCGCAGCGCAAGACCGCCCCATTCGTCTTCGATCGCCTGGACGCGTTTTTCCTCGAACCGTTCGCCGTCTGACATGACGAGAATATCACCGATCCTCAGATCGGTCGGCCGCGCGGCAAGTGCAAATCCTACGCGGCCGACAGCAAATGCAGCAAGCGCCACAGGCGCGGCGAAGGCGCGCGCCGCATTGAGATCACCATGCGCAACCAGTTCCTCGATTGTCTCGTATGTCTGCGGGACCTCGTCCTGTCCCGGGATCGACATCACAGGCAGGCCCTTGCGGATGCGCACACGCGCGCCGTCCTCAAGGTCGAATGCAAGCATTGCGGTGGCGGCAAGCCCTGGAGACAGCTCATGCCCGATCAGCCGCACGAGTTGCTCGACCGAGGCTCTTTCCCGGGCCGTACCAAGGAAATATTCGTTGGCGATCCGTTCGCTGTAGAAGGTCATGACGTCGGCCATCGCCGAGAACATCTCGATCAGCGAAACCGCGTAGTCGTCCGGCTCGCGGGATGTCAGCTGCGACAAAGCAGGGTCCTTCGCAAGGCCCTCGAGCATCTTCAGGCGAAAGCTCGCAAAGGTTCCTATGCGATAGGAGAGTGCACTGAGACCCGGGCGGTTGAAGACGTCGAGCGGCACAAGCGCAGCGTCGCTGCCGCAGCCACAGAAGGGATCGGAACAGGCGTTGCCCATCATCGTGCTCCCGCCGTTTCGAGGACGAGCACGCCGAATTCGGGAGCGCTCAGATTGTTGTCGAGCCGCGCTATCTCAAAGGCGCCGATATCGATGACACCGCGATCGAGCCAGTCGCGCTGCGGCTCCCAGTAGCGTTTGAAGCGCGTCACGTCGGCCGATTCCAGTCCCTCGACCAGTTCGATCGCGGCGTAGATCTTTGACAGATAGACCGGTTTTCCGAAGCGGGCGCCGAGCTGGTCAAAGAAGCCCTCCAGGGTTTTCTTGACGGCAGCCGCAACGTCGCCGGGAAAATATCCACGGGCGACGCATAGTGTCACGGCAATTTCGATCGGAACGTAGACCGCGCTTGTTATGGCAAGGTCATAGCCCGCGAGCTTGAACCGGCGGAGGTGACCGTCAATCCGTCCGGCAAACCGGCTTTCCAGAGCAAAGCCACCACCAGCCGTTTGCAGGAGATTGCGTTCGTCGCGCGGATGAATGGCGACGAAGATGGTGTGCCAGCTGCCCGTCCAGCGGAAGACGGCGCGCGCATCCAGAACCTCGATCTGCCTGAGCGCGGCGTTGCGCCAGTCGTCCTCGGTGACGGCACGAAACTGTTCAGCGCGGAATGCCGCCGGAGCCAGTCGTTTCACCTCGGCCGTCAATCGTGGTGCCGTTCCGCCAGTTGCCGAAACTGGCTGATATACGGCATCGACCACGCCGGTCGCGGCGGCAATATGGAAAAGCGAGCCGCTACCAATGTTGCCGTCACTGCCGTTGCCAATGCGCATGGTCAACCGCGCTCGCTCAGCTCCGCGTGGCATGCGTCCATAGATGTCGTCACCGAAGCGTAGCGTTGGTGCGCCATCATCGCCCACCTCGGCGACGAAGTTGCGGTCGTAGGGGGTGCAGTCGAAAAGATCAGGGACTGCTGACCAGATCTGGTCTTCCTGCCCGGCAAGCGAGAGAACGAGCTCGATGGCAGGCCCATATTTCGTCTGCGTCAGCGGCGTTGCGGGCACGGCCAACGTTGCGAGAGGGTAGCGGCTGCCTGATTCCACAGGCAGGTCCAGTTCACCGCGGGCCGAATCCAGAAAGATCGTGAGACCGTGATCGGCGGCGACGACATTGCCCCGCGCGACCGTCACGGGATCGATTGGAAGAAGATCGGCCCCGACAGCTGATATCTGCACGGCTTCGGGGAGCGCCTCTGCTGTGCTCCATCGGACCCGTAGCAGTGGCAGGGCGGGGTCCGCGACACTGAGGCGTGGTGCAAGCTGATCCGTCAGTGCCTCGTCCGTCGTCTCTGATGCCTCGACGAGCTGCACAACCCATCGGTGCGACGGGTTTCGATCAACGGCCTCTCCGGTCCTGGCGCTTCTGACCTCTTCCAGAAGGAGAAGATCGCCAGGACCCAGCGACGGTCGTGTCGCGTGGCCATCGCCCGACAGGTGGTAGAGATGAACTTCTGTGCAGCCGGCGCCAAGGCAGCAATCGCCGTTGCCTGATGTGTGGATGCGCAGCTCGTTGTGCTCGGGCCGTACCTCAAGCACTGTTTCCGTCTCGAAGATGACGACCTCTGACAAGGCCGGGTCTTTCGCAAAACCGGTATCAATCGGGATCACGGTTCCGGGCAGGTCGGTCGCGCCGGCCAGGGGACGTGCCATCCGTGTGCACACCCTTGTCCCGGCATCGACAGTGCCTGCCGAAACGGCGTTGAAATGCACAAGGGTTCGCGCATTGGCGCCGTCATGCACCGGGTAGTCGATGAGGCGTGTGTGCCGCTTGACCGAGACACGGTGCAAGGCGGTATCAAGATAAGCTTCCGTTGCAGCCGCATCCTGGAAATAGCTCAGATAGTCGCCGGCATAGGCGAAGAGTTCGACGAGCGAAACGCCGAGGTCGGGGGGCAGGCGCTCCGTCCAGTCGCGATTGCGGGCGCTCATAAAGTCGAGAAGCATCCGCCTGAAGCTCTGATAGTCACGCGCGAGATAGTCGAGGGCGGGTTCCTCCAGGGCGCCTTCACCACAGTCGCAATCGCTTCGGCAATCGAAGGGCGAGGGGCAGGATGCCTTGAAGCCGAAGCTCACCTCGCTGAGCTCCATGTCCACTTGCGGATGCTGCACGCGAACGACATAGGTCGAGAAATCGCCCTCGGCGCTCAGCATCAGGATCACCGACTTCTGTGACGCCGCGGGCAGCACGATCGACTCCACATCGATTCCGGTGATGCGTAGGCCACCCGCAATGCTAAAATGGCTTTTGTCGAGAGCCGGTGAAGCGGGCCTCGCCTTTACGAAAGTCACCGTGAGCTGATGCGTGCTCGGCGTGCGCGTGTATTCGACGAAGTCAATGCCATTCAGCGGATGGGCAGCGCTCGCAAGCATTCCGCGGCGCTTGTCTTCACCGCAATCGATCAAACCCTGACGCAAGCGTGTCATTGCCACCTCCTCAGCCGATCTGCCGCACGAACAGGTCGAGATGGCGCGCGCCGGTGTCGATCCTGGCATAGGTGATTTCGATATCGAGCGTGGACTCGTCTGCACGAACCGCGACGGATTCGATCGTGATGACCGAATCGAGCCAGCGGATCAGCGAGCCGTGAACGAGAGCCTCGACGGCCGCAACCAGGGCATCGGAAGAAGGAGCAAACACGAGCTGCTTCAGCCCGCAGCCAAAATCCGGCCTGTTGACGCGCTCGCCAGGCTCGGTGAAGAGGACAAGCTTGATCATGTCCCTGACATGATCATCGTCGCCGGTCGTTCGCGTCCGCCCCTGTGCGTCGATGCCGAATGGAACGTCGAGATGGCGGGAAATTGCGTTCATTGTCATACCACCTCTATGGCGTCGACACGGATCGTGGCCCCGCCGATGGCGGGAACTAGCCTGAATGCTTCCGGATGGTCAGAAAGATGCAGCGCAACCCCACGGGCAATCGCGACGAACATGCGCCGCCGCGCGCGTACGTCGCGGTCGGTGTTCGACGTTGAAAGGGGCTCAAGGCCATCGAGCACCAGGAGCTTGTTCAGCTCCTTCTCCATCGCTTCGGCCATCGAATTGACGAAGCTCATGGCATCGTCTGGATCGGATGAGAAATTGCCTGGTTTGATCGCCATCGTAAGCCCCTAATCCAGTGTGACCTTGGTCGAGAGAAGAGACGGTGGTGGCGGCATCATCTGAACCACAGAGGGCGCCGGCGTCACCGGGAGGATCCCTGCCGCCATCTGCCCCACATGCAGGTGTGTGTTGAAGATCGTCACCAGCGTGTTGAGATAGGTCATCAGCTGGTCGCCATGGACCGCCGGATGAAATGCGACCGCGCTTCCCTCGAAGATCTTGCTGCTTTCGAAGACAACCTTGGCGAGCCCGCGCAGGGTCACAGTCGACTGCTTGACGTCGAGCACGATCTGGTTGGCACCGGCCGGATCGGAGAGCGTGATCGTCTGTTGCTTGTCGTCAAGCGCGATCGTCAGCCCAAGGTCGCTGCGCCAGACCTTGGTCATGGGATCGGGTGGAGAGGCTGGCGGCGCCATCGGGGCCTCGGCAAGGCCCCAATAACAGCCGGCAAAGATCGGTCGCGAAATGTCCCCGCCTTCAAACTCGATCCACACGCCCGCACCGACCGGCGGCAGCGAGAAGAAGCCTGATGTCGTTCCGGCGTAGGGCGCACAGGGTGTCGCCCATCCCGTCTCGAAATCCTCGAGCAGCGAGGGAATGCGCGCCTTGATGCGGCCAAGCCTGCTTGGGTCATTCACATCGGTCGCAATCCCGCGATACTTGCCATAGAAGCGTTCATAGTGCGCCTGGCTTTGGTCGGCTGCGGCTAGGAGATCGTTCACGTCCTGCTCCTTTCATGCAATCGCGGCAAAGGGGTCGATGAAGATTTCGGCGCCGGTCAGCCCGACAGCATTGCGCCAACCGGAAAAACTCTGGGCGTAATCGTCGCGTGATATCCGGTGGGTGACGGAATCGACGTAGTAGAGGCCGCTGTTTTCCCGACCTGCGCCGCGTACCAGCACGGTTTGCCCGCATCGCAACGCCCTGGCGAACTTGATCCCGTCGACTTCGCCGCGGCAGCTGACCGAACGGCTCGAGGCGGTCGCCCTGGCAAGGGCCGACGACTGTGCCTCCTGCGGGCTTGCCGCATCCGTCGCAGATATCCGGTCGACAGGCGGAGGCAGGATGCGCAGGAGATTGGGTTCCATGCCCATCGGCAGTTCGCTCGCAGCCGGTGCAATGTAGGGCAGCGGCAGGCGTGTCTTCGGCTCCGAGGTGAAGCCAAGCATCGAGACCGGTCGCTGCATGTCGTTGAAGGCATTGAAGGAGCGCAGGTTGGTCTGGCGTCCGAAGTCGATCGACAGCACACCCTGCGGCACCGGCAGGCTCAGTGGCGCTCGGAAGTGTCCGATGTCGAGGCCGCTGAACGGTTCGGGGGCAACATACAGATCGAAGCCGTTTCGATAGGCGAGCTGGCTGAGGTAGACGGAATCCGAACTGCGCTGGGTGGTTGTCGTATCGAGCGTCGTGCGCTGCGGCGGGGTCGGCAACACGTCGGGAATGATGCCATAGCTGCCGAAGATCACCGTGGCGACGACGCTGTCCGGGCAGTTGGGCCATGTCTTGGGTGCGCGACGCTGCCCCATCAGTGTCCCAAGCGCGTCGGCGCCGACAACCTCGAGAATGGAGCGGCCGGGATCATTGCCGGCAAGAAGCCGTGTCTCCGTGACATAGGCGTTGACAAGCGCGAAGGGAACGGGAACGCCAAGGGCCAGCCGAATGGTCAGGGGCGTGTTTGGCCGGAAGATCGGAAGTGCTGCCGCGTCATAGTCGCCCATGAAGTTGCGGCTGAGGTCGAAACTCAGCCGTACCATCGACGCACGGCCGACTGCCGTTTCCACCTCGATCGAGCTTAGTGCTTCGATCAGCAAGCGCGGCAGCGGCGCCTTGGCGATCTGGACCAGGAAGAATGACGGCAGGATCGTCATGCGAGATCTCCCGGTGAGGGGACCGATATGATCGTGCCGGGCTGATCGGTCAGATCGACCGGGCGCATCACCCGGTTGATGTCGCAGAGTTGCCAGAAGCGTTCAGGATCCCCGAGCGTCGAGGCGCTTGCCAGATCCGGCCTGTCGCCGCTGCCGACGACGTAGCTGCGGCTTCCCGAGGTTGCTGGAATGAACCGCATGCGCTTGTAGCGGATGACCCGCCCGTCGGCACCTTTGTACTGCGCCTCGGGAATGGATTCGTAACGGCTGCCTCGGAAGAACATCCTATCCTCCTATGGAACAAGGGCCTGAAGGCCGGAGCGGGCGCCGAAGGTCTCCTGTGCGGCCATCGCCTGCTTCTGCGTCAGTGCCGCGAGATAGACGAAGTAGCCAGGGTCGACGATGCTGAGATCGCGATAGGTGAGCACCTTCAGCGTCAAATCTGCGCGGGCCCTGATCGGGTTGAGCGACTGGTCAAAGGCCTCCTCGCGCACCGACAGGCTTTCGAGGCGCACAGGCAGGACGCGGTGTGCCCCCCAGACGAGGAAGGCCATGGGAGCGTTTTCCGCCAGGATGAAAGCACCGCCCGCAAGCGCGATGACCTCGTTGGCCAGCACCATGGAATAGGCGGGGTAGACCAGCTTTTCGAGCGCGGCGAGCGCCGGATGGAGACCATTTGCGACGGTGACGCCGTTCTGCCCCGGCTTCTCGAGCTGGTCGGCAGCATCGATCTCGACCGAAAACGTCAGCGTTTCGTCGGGCGGGCCGTTGAGGCGGCGGGCGTCGCCGCGTCCACCGCCCGAGGCCGAACGCCCGGCGATCTGGCGCGTCACCTCGTCAGGATTGTACTGGAATGCAACTACAATTGGCAGCGGATCAGGCGGCTGAAACGCGACGATTCCGCCTTTCTGCACCTTTGGCCATCGTGGCGATGCGGTCATGATCCTGCTCCTATGGTGCGGCGGGTTGTTTCTTTAAGCCGAGCGATGCGATCAGCATCCGAGCAAGGTTAGGCACCTGCTTCGGCCAATAAACATTCTCGAAGTGGGCGATGGCTTGGGTGGCCACCCCGGCCGATGCGGTTGGTGCCTGTTCGGCCGGCTTGACCGGCAATGACTTGTCCCAATGCATCTCGGCATAGGCGAGGTAGATCCCGTTCGCGGCAAGCCGTCCGGCCTCAGCCTTGAACGCGGGGTTCGACGTGTCGACCGCAAATCCCTGTCGGGCAATTTCTGCAGCCAGCACCGTAACTGCCGCCGCAATGACCGGCTCGATTGCCAGAAAGGATGCAACGAAGCCTCTTCCTGGCGATCCCTTGCCGGTGGCGCCGGTGAAGAATCGGAGCGACCAGTTTTCTGTCGGGTGGCCGGCACCCGTATGGCCCCATACGCTGACATTGCCGACACCGGCGTCGACCAGGGTGTCGCGGACAACGGCGGCAAGCGAATCCTTGCCACCGGGCTCGAACGAGCCCCTGCGGTAGACGTCATCCTTGTTCGACCCGAGATTTTCCGTGACACCCTTTGCGGAGCTGCAGGTGTAGAGGATGATCCGGGCCGTATTCGACAGGAATGGTGCAATCGTCTTGAAGATGCCAGGCGCGTTTGACGACGTTACATTGAGGCTGCACCAGCTGGGCGTGCCATGCGCGAAAATCGCAAGTGACTTGATCCTGCCGGGCGTCGCACTTGTCGCTGCGCCTGCCGCAGGGACCTTCCGAAGTGCTCCTTCGATCACGCCGGCAAGGCGTGGAACGACGTCCTGGATGCGGCTGGTGCCGTCCGTCTTCGTGCCGCGAATGGCCTTGCCGAAGACCAGCGACGTCGCATCAAATCGTTCGTCCTTGATGCCTATTCCCTGTTCGCGCGTAGCAAATGCATCGGCAAGTGCCTGCGACATTGGCTGCGCCTTCTTGATGAGGTCGAAGTCAGGATCGAAGAAGGCGAGGCTGTAGCCGTCATTGAATTCTTCCGATCTCAGCTTCTTGCCGAGTTCGATGTCCGGGTCGCCAGTGACACTGTCGCGGCGCACCACGCCATCGGCCTGCTGCACGGTATGCGCCAGTTCATGCGCCATCAGCCGGCGACCCTCGAGACTTGTCGGACGATATTGACCGGACGCAAATCCGATGTGGTGTCCGACGGTATAGGCCCTGGCCCCTATATGGTCGGCTGCACGGGCAGCAGCCCCGTCAGCATGCAGGCGCACCGCTGACAGGTCGCGGCCGAACCGAGGCTCGAAATAGGACCGCTCTGATGGGCTGAGCGGCATGCCTGGCCGGGAGGTGACTGCACGCTCGGCCGCCTCCGCACCCGCACTTGCGGCGTCACTCGAGGCCGATCGCCGGACTGTAGAACCGGCCGATGACGGAGTAATGCTGGCACAGCGACCGGAAATCACCCGCTCGGCGGCGGCGTCGGCCTCGTGCTCCATCGCGTCGTTGACCGCACCGAGTTTTGCCTTGCGCTGAACGACCGGGTGCCGTGCAGGGGCAGTGTGGCAACGACTGGCGCAAAGTGGGGCGTGCGTCGTCGTCATTTTTCCCTCCCTTTGCCTGTCTCCGATCTCATCCTCATGATCGCTACCTGCTGTAGACAAAATTCAGCCCGATCCGGGCGAAGTGCAGCTTTTCCGTGTCGTCGCTGAAGGCCTTGCCGAGTGCCGCCTCGACTTCGACTCCGATCCGGCGGCCCTTTTTCATGTCGTCGAAAATCCCGATCCTGGCGCCGACCTCGCCGTAGGGCGTCTTGTCGGGCCAGACGATGCCCCCGACGCCGCCAAAGACGCCGACCTTGGCGCCCCAGGTCGCTGGGTGGGTCTGTGCTGAAAGCCCTAGTCGCGCTCCGAAGAGCAGCGCGTCACGATGTTTCTCCGGGGCATTCAGATAAAGGGCGTGCAGTCCAGCCTCGAGGTTGAAACGTCGGCTCGTATCGAGCGGCAATGCGGCGTCGACGCCCCCCTCCACCGCGTAGCCCTCGCCGAGATTGCCAGAAAATCCGCCGCCACCCAGCGTGAATCGTGCCTCGACCGGAAGAGCCCGGGCCCGTGCAAGGTCGACCTTGCAGCTCGCACCGAGCGCTGCCTGCACAAAGACTTGCGCAAACTGGAAATGCCGCTCATGGAAGGCTGCAAGCCTGCCGTAGGTGTGTTGAGACCCCATGCGGGTGAAGTCTGTCCGGACCCGCTCATCGCGCGCCCAGGCCGGCGTGCGGGTTCGGTAGGCCTGATTGGTCTCGCGATATTCGTCGCCGACGCCGAGCCGCTGGTGGCCGCCTTCGTGCACCGTCGTCCCGGGGTTGAAGTCCGGCGCGCAGATCGTTGCCGCATCGGCGCGTCCGCCGCGATTGACGACATTGATGGTCACATCGGGACTGGTGGCCGTCTGGCTGACCTCCACCCGGATCGGAATGTCTCGGCCAGCACACGGGTTCTTGCAGCCTGAGACCCTCAGTTTGAACCAGCCGTTCAGGCCATCCTGCGCCGTTTGAACGACTTCGTTGGCGATCTCCGCAAGCCGGGCCGGGCTGACGGGAGGCGCGGGGCCGGCACCCCCGCTCGTGCAAATGCCGGCGGTTCCAGATGTCGGTGCCGCGACAAAATTCATGCGAAACGGCAGGCGCACGACGCAGTTCTTGGGATCGTAGATGACGTTGACGGTTTCATCGCTGATGGTCATCTGAGCCTGGGTCGCCGTGGCCGGTGAAATCTCCTGCCGCCTGACACTTCCGGTAAAGGTTCCGTCAGCCTGCAGGGTCGGTCCGCCGGTAACGGTATTCAGGAACGCCGTGCCTCCGCCGCCGCTGGTATCGATCGGCGCGAGACCAGCCGGTTGCCGCCTGATCGTCCCGCCGGATTGCTGCACGACATGGGCAAGCTCATGGGCAAGCAGGGCATTGCCGCCCTCGGCGCTGGCAAATGCAATCGAGGAGCCAAGCGTGTAGGCTCTCGCGCCAATGCCCTCGGCGGCGCGCTCGGCTGCGGCACTGCGGTGGAGGCGCACCTCGGAGAAATCATGGCCGAAACGCGGTTCGAAATAGGCGCGCTGCTGAGGAGTGAGCGCCGTGCCGCCGCTACTGATGGCTGACGCTGCGCGGTCGACGGCTGACTGTTCGGCTGCCGCGCCGCCCTTGCGGCGAAGCATCGCGTCGTTGGCCTCGCAATGGGCGCACTTGCGGCGAATGGCGTGCCGTTCCTCGTCCTCGCAGGCGCTGCACTTGCGCTGGGCAAGCGAAGTCGAACGCGAGAGGTTGGAAACACGGGCACCCGAGAGGATCTCAGCTGCGGCGCGATCGGCTTCGTGCTCGAGCGGATCGTTCTCTGAACCGAGCTTGACCTTTCGCTGAACCATCGGTTTTGCGCCCGGCTGGGGCGTCTTGCCTGCAGTCTGCGGGACAGGATATGCCTGCATCATGACGTCACCCTCCGCAGCGCACGGGCAATCTCTCGCCTGACCGCATCGGTCAATTGCGGCATGCCCGTGTCGCTGGTGATGCGGATGGTGAGTGCGTCGATGCGGATCCGGCCCCCGTCGGCAGCCCCAGCTCCAGCAGTGTCCCCCGCTTGCGAAATACCGTCGACCACGGCGCGGGTGATGCCGTGTGCGTTGGCACCATTACCGTTGACCGCTCCGACATGACGCTGCAGTGTCCTTGTCATGCCCACCCCCCAAAGTCGCGGTCGAGCTTGCGGAATTCTGCCCGGGCCGCCCGTTCAATGTGTCTCATGCCGACCGCGCAATCTTCTGCTGCGGACAGATAGGCCGCATTGACGGCAACAACGCTGATGTTGCCTCCTGTGAAGTCGAGCCTGGAGAGCTTCTGATAGTCGAGGTCGTCCGTGAGCGTGCCTGCCGGGAAGGCGCGCCGCCACATGGCTTCGCGCTCGGCGGCATCGGGAAAGGGGATGTCGACCACGTAGCGAAGCCTGCGAAGAAAGGCGGGGTCGAGATTGTTCTTCAGGTTGGTGGCAAGGATTGCGAGGCCGGAGAAGGCCTCCATCCGCTGCAGGAGGTAGCTGATCTCGAGGTTGGCATAGCGGTCATGGCTGTCCTTGACCTCCGTCCGCTTGCCGAACAGTGCATCCGCCTCGTCGAAGAAGAGGACGCAGCCACCGGCTTCGGCGGCGTCGAAGACCTGCCGCAGATTACGTTCGGTCTCGCCGATATATTTCGAGACCACGGAGGACAGGTCGATCCGGAAAAGATCAAGCTTCAGCGAATGGGCAAGGACCTCTGCGGCCATGGTCTTGCCGACACCGCTCGGACCGGCAAAGAGTGCTGTCGTGCCGTGGCCGCGGGCGAGCTGCCCTGCAAAGCCGCCTGGGCCAAGGACCCGGCTCTTGAAGCGAACCTGCGCCTCGATGGCGTGCAACAAGGCAAGAACCCTCGGTGGAAGGACGATATCCGCAAAGCCGAACCGGGGCACGATCCGCTCGCTGAGCCCGAGCAGATCCCGGCTGGTGACTGAGCGGCAGGCGTCCCAAAGCGCGGAAGCAGCATCGACAGCTTCGCGGGCGAGCCGGGCAATCTCCCGCGGTCCCAGCGCAAAATGCTCGGCAATTTCAAGGAGATCGTTTTCAGGGACGGTTGCCTTCCCATCAAGGGCGGTTTTCCAGAGGAAAAGACGGTCAGGCGCCGCAAGCGGACGGCAGTCACCGGTCGGCACATGACGCGCCGTCTCGAGAGGCCGTTTGCCAATGATAATGATGAAGCCGGAAAAGCCGCGCAGCATGTCCTCGCCGGCAAGCCTGCCGTCGGCCTCGTCAATGTCGACAAGCAACGAGAAGCGGCCGATGGCGGCTTCGCGTTCAAGCAGCGCAATGAAGTCGCGTCGTTCGCCAGGATCGGAAGGAAGGAAGCGCGGAAGCAGGGTACGAATGCCAAGCCCGAAGCGGCGGGCAAGGGCTGCGGCCGTGGCGCGACGCGCGCTTCTTGCCGCGCCGACCAGCGCTGCCGCCGGGCGCGCGATGTCCACGCTCGCGCAAAGGTAGTCGACGATCTTTAGATTTTGCTCTGGAAGAGGACCGTAGTCGTCCGCCTCTAGCGCCTGGTCGATCGCGGCGACGCGCTGGTCCTCTCCGAGCAACAGCCGCAAGACGCGCTCATCCACGGCAAACCGCGATTGCAGCAGGACAGCGCTGTCTGATATCTCGATCAGCCGAAAGCGTCTGAGTGGCGCGTCCGGGCTGAACCGGGCGAGGGCAAGGAAGCGGGCCTCTGGCGGCTCGATCGTTTCGCACACCGCAAAGGCCATCTGAAGGTCCGCCCTGCCAATGCCTTGCACCAGCTGCGCTGCACAGCCAAGCAACAGAACGTCGAGATCGAAAGGTGCCAGCGAGAAGAGATCGCCAAGCCGGTCGATGCTGGCGGGCTCACCTGCGTTGATCTGCCGTCTCCGTGCTGCATCATAGGCATCACGGATCGCCCCGGTGTCATCGGCCCCGGCAAGGCGCGCCGAGATCCAGGAGAGACCGAGCGCCATCGTTGCGGCATTGGTGCTAAACCAGTGCGCTGGTCGGTCTTCCCAGATGCTCTCCTGCGCATTGATGACCGTATTCAGCATGATCCTCCTCACGGTTGGTGGTAGACGAGTTCTGGTCCAATGCTGCGCACACCGTCCACCAGCACTGCCACCGGGTAGTCGCCTGCGGATGGCAGCTCGAAGCTTTCAACCGGCACCTCGATGCGTGTCGGCGTCGGCGGATCACCCGGTGCGGCATCCGCTGCCTTGACGATCCGGCGTGAACGGTCGCCGATCACGACCTCGACGATCTTCGCGCCGCGGTGCCAGAGCCGTTTGCCCTCGAGCCTAAGGACCCGATCGCCAGCAGGGGAAAGGACGGTCAGGCCTTCGAGAGACGGCACGAGCTGAAGAAGAACGGTGTTTGATCGAAGCCTCCGTGTCGTGTTGCCGGTCGTGCCCCGGTCCAACCCGCCGGTGACCGTGTCCGTTGCGATGTCGGTGAGAATGTGAAACTCGAGTGGGCCCGGCTGGAGCTTGATGTCATCAGGCACGATCATCTCGAAGCGCCCGTTCGGGGAGGCGGGAAGCGAAGCGGGAAGAAGCGTTCCGAGGACAGCAGATACCGGGACGCCAATCGTGCCTTCCGTCTCGATGACAACAGTCCCCCCGATCGGGACGCGGATGTCGCCGATCGGTTCGTTTGGTGGTTTTAGGACAAAAGCCGAAAGGATCACCGGTGCCCGACGCACGGTCGCGGATATCGATCGTATTTCCACGGGTGCCGGCCGCAGGCGCGGAGACACGGTCTCGATCTGCACGACCGTCACTTCGTAGACTACCGATCGGCGGAAATTCGCCTGCGGCATCGCCGACCAGATGCGACTGAGATCGTCGATCGACATCGGATTCAGCACCACTTTCAGGCGCTCGAATTCGTCGGCAAGCACCGGATCGATCACCGGATCGCCAATCCGTTTGCTGCCGACATTCCGGGTCATGACAAGCTCGTCGATGTGGACCCCGAACTCATGCAGGACGGCCATTGCGTCGCCGAGCAGGATTTGCGCGTTGAGGTCGGAATCAGCGGCGTCTTCAGTTGCGCTGTAGCTCGACAGCAGGAAGCGAAGGTCCAAGGACAGCGGCGGGCGACCCGGGCTGCCAGGATGTGCCCGACCTGGAATGTCCTGGTTCTTGAGAACCCCATTTTCGATCACCTGGTAGAGGTAGAGGTTCACACGTCGATCTGCGACCTGCGGCGTCACGTCGGGCGGCGACAATGTCACCTCGGCTGCCGTTGCCATGCGATCGAGAAGCAGATGGCGTAGGGTCCGGCTGACAGCAGCGATCGCTTCGTGTGTTGCCATGGCTATCGCCTCGGTCCAAGGCGCCGCTGCTCATGCGTGGCAAAGCCGCTGGCGCGATCAGGCCCCCGGTCGACCGCGGCTGCCGGAGACGGCGTGACGACGATGTCGATGCGCCCGATCTCGATCGTCGTGCCGCTGTCGGACCGCGTTGCGATGGCTGCCGGCGCACGCGCTCTGGCCAGCTGTTCCGGACGGATGGCCCGTTCCGGCAGGGAAGGATCCATCGCTTGAGGATCACGTTCCCGTGACATGCCCGCCGGATCGATTGCGGACTGGGGCGTCCCTCTTGGTTCTCTGAGATTTGGGTCGAGCCCTACGACAGGTCTGGTCGTCAGCACCTCCTCGCCGGCGGGCTGTGCCGCAACAGGCTGGTCGGCAGGGGCAGGCTGGTGCCGGCTCGGCTCAACAGGCGCAGCAGCATCGGGCACGCGCGCACGCGTCCGCTCATGGCCATCCCTCGTAGCCGCAGCCGGCGTCGGTTGGGCAGGTGTCGCAAGTCGAAGGGGCTGCTGTTCCGGCTGCAATGTGCCGGGGCGTCGGACGGTCACTTGCGGTGGCTGTCCACGGTCCGATTTAGGTGCTTCGGCCATGCCCGGGTCGGCGTAAGCAGCGACCTGGCGCGGGGAAAAATGCGATCGGGCAGGAACGGTCGCAAACTGTGCCTTTCCGGCCGCGGAAGGTCCGATACCTCTGATGAGCACCGATCGAAGAAAGCCTGTCATGCCTCCAGCTCCTCCTCGATCATGGCCAGGTAGTCGGCGCGGCGGTCACGGGTAAGGGCGAGGATATCAGGCTCCGTCCAGTGGTAGACAGAGGCCAACCGATGCACGTCGCGAAGGACATGTCGACCGTCCATCAATGTGCCCCGGAGGAGCGTCGTTGCATCGACAACGACCTCCACCGTCTTTCCGCAGCCCGGGCAGACGAATTCGGCCTCGCTCTCTGCCGCCGGGTCGGCGTGGCGCATGGCGTCTTCGACGGCTGCAAGGATCTCGGCGTCTGGATCGACGATCGATACCGGCCACCCGTTCCGGGTCGCCTCGACCACACAATCGCGCAGGAGGCGCACGTCCGCATCCCCACCTGCCTCCGGGGCGGCCAGGGCAAGCCTTGCCTGGTCGCCGCCTGTCGGGAGCCGAAACGAAATCTGCCACAGAGCGCCATCGCATTCGCACTCAACTTTATAGATCGCCGTTTGTCTGGCGGGAGGCGGTTCTGCGACGCGGGCAGGGATATCGAGTTCGACGATTTCCTCGCAATCAGGGCATCGCGCGATGACGTCGACATTGGCTCCGAAGGTCAGTCGATAAAGCGCAAACAGCAGCCGCTCCCGGTCTCCGACCGTCAGTTCGGCGGCATCGGCAGGGAGAAGGCCGGACAGTGTCCCGATTCTAACGACCGACGATGCGAGAAGCCTTGAAACAAGATCCGCGTTGGGCCAGCCGGCCCTGACGCCATCGCGCAGGTCAAATTCCGCCCGGCCCGTCAACGGCACCAACGTTGCCGACCGATGGACGGCGCCGTCGCGAAACAGGCCCTGTGCGAGTTCGATCGCGATGGTGTCCATCGGAACTCTCCCTGGAACTCAGCTGGTTGTTAGCCCGGCGGGAACGTGAACGACGGCTCGGTTGGCTCGGTCACGGCGGTATCGCGTTCCCAGCCTTCGTTTTCGAGTTTGAGTGTCTGGATCGCGACCGCATTGGCGTTGGCGTCGAGATCTGGAAGTGCCTGGTATTCCGAAACCCAGCAACGGAATACGTTGTAGGAAATGACCTTTTGCCCGGCCTCGTTGAACAGGTCGATGATGATGTCCTTGCGAAAGTCTGCGAGTGACAGCTCCGCCCCGGGGCCGGCCCCGAAATTCCAGAGCTTGTTTGCCCATTGCTCGAATTCGAGGTCGTGGGTGACGCCCCGTTCCAGCGTTACCGCTTCGTATTTCGTGCGGCCTGGCGACTTCCGGCTGGTGGAGGGGTCTCCCCCCTCCCGATGCTCCACAACTTCCGTCGAACGCTTCAGTGCGCCGACCTTGCTGACCCCGGCCACATAGCGACCGTCCCATTTCACCCGGAACTTGAAGTTCTTATAGGGGTCGAACCGGCGGGGATTGACTGTGAACTGTGCCATCTCGGTTATCCTCAGGCTTCAGGTCGCCGCACGATCTGGTGTATCTTGATGATGACGAATTCCGCAGGCTTCAGGGGCGCAAAGCCCACCTCGATGTTGACGATGCCGTTGTCGATGTCCGATTGCGTCGTCGTCTCCCTGTCGCATTTGACAAAGAAGGCATCCCGCGCCGTCGACCCCTGAAACGCGCCCTGCCGGAACAGGTCGTACATGAAGGAACCGACATTCATCCGGATCTGTGCCCACAGAGGCTCGTCGTTCGGTTCGAACACCACCCATTTGGTGCCGCGGTAGAGACTTTCCTCGATAAAGAGAGTGATGCGGCGGACCGGGATGTACTTGAAGTCCGACGCAATGAGGTCCGCCCCATCGAGGGTGCGTGCTCCCCAGCAAATGTTCGAGTAGATCGGGAAGGAGCGAAGCGCATTGACGCCGAGCGGGTTCAGGGTGCCGTTCTCGAGATCCGTCATCTGGTAGGCGAGGCTGTCGACGTTGCGAAGCCGCGCGTCGGTGCCGGCCGGCGCCTTCCAGACGCCACGCGCTGCATCGGTGCGGGCCCACAGTCCGGCGATCGTTCCGGATGAGGCAACCGAACGGGCGCGACCCTGGTTCAATGGATCAGCAAGGATCGTCCGTGGATAATAGACCGCACCGTTAGGATGACGCAGCGGCTCGTTGTCCGAGAGCCAGGCATGCATCTGATCGACCAGCCTGACATTTTCGGGGATGTCGACGATGATCATCGCGCGCCGATCACCGACATAGGCCTCTGCCGCAGCATAGAGCGACCGGGCATTGGCGGCGGTAAGACGTGGAGCATCGGGTAGGCAAAGGATGTTGAAGAGATCGACATCCTCGAGTGCCCACAGGCCGGTGCGATCGGCAGCGTTTCCCTGGTAGACCGCAAGCGGAACCGCATAGGTCTCCCCGTCCAGAACGGTGCCGTCATCACCGCCGTCGAGTGCAAAGGCAGCACCTGGCGTCGGAAGGTGCTCGGTGGCGTTGGCAGCACCTGTTGCCGGCTGCAATGCGTAATTGGCGACATCGGCACCGGAAAAGACAAACAGCGCGTCGGCTGCAAATGTTCGCGGCCCAAACCCCGGCGTGACGACAAACCGGCGCGGCCGCCCCGTCGCCCCGTCGCCAATGATGGCGACGGTCGCTGACGAGAAGTAGGTCTGCAGTTCCGGAGCAAAGCGAGGCGCGACGGCGCGGATTGCGGCCTGCAGGCGCTGCGCCCAGCTGTTGAAGCTCGCCTGTGTCTGTCTTATGGCCGAGGACGGGTTTGCGGGGACGTCGGCCGCGATCGTGAGCGGCTGCGCGGCCGCACCCGAGCCGGCAAGCGTGATCGAGATGGTGTCGATGTCGGCAAAGACCGGCCGCGTTCCGGCAAGTTCGCCGCTCACCATCCCGGTCGCGCGCGGGCGCGGGAAGGGTGCTGAAAGGGTCACGCCCGTCGCAAGCGCAAGCTGGATCAGCCTCGAGCCCTGATTGACGACGTCGATGACGTTGTTCGCGGTATTGGGTTCGGTCGTCAGGTTGTTGAAGGCTTCGGAGGAGGCGATGCTTGCCGTTACCCCGCTGGTTCTGAGCTCGCTGACCACCAGATTGAAGGTCGCATCGTCACCGGTTCCATTGTTGGTGATGGCGATGCGCAGGTTGTCGCCCCATCCACCGGGATTGACCGCCGACTGACCGCGAATGCGCCGCCCAGCAGTCGCAACCAGTAGGTTCGAACCGTCTAGCGCAGGCAAGGTTACCGTAGAGGCTGCGATCGCTGTTGCACTGTCGCTGCCGTCGTGGCCGACCCTGACGACATAGGCTTCGGTTCCGCCATTGAGGAAGAACTGCTGGACGGCGTAGGAGGTCTCGCTGTTGCGTTCGAGACCACCATATTCGCGCTCGAAGTCGGACTGGCTGAGCAACTGCACCGCCTCGTCGAGAAGGCCACGGCTGAACGTGCCGATGAATGCGGTCGTCGAGGTGGCGACGCCTGTGACAGGGCGAAGGCCACTCGGAATTTCTTCAACATACACGCCTGGGTAAGTGGGACGTACGGGCATCGTCAGACTCCGAATCGTTCGTTGAACACGCGATACGTGTCATTGCGACGGAACATTCCGGCATTCGGGAGTATAAACGGGGAGCTGCTGATTACCGGTACAATATGAGAGCAAATCAACCGATGGTCAATACTGTAGTGGGCCCGTGAAATCCGTCGACGGGAAAGTAAAAATGATTCAACGGGATGCGCGTGAGTCGCGACCCAATATCGCCGGAGAACGTTTCCTGTAAGGGAAGTGCCTCGGGTCGTAACGCCGGGCACTGGGCGTCGGGACATCGAACAGAGAGTAACAATTCGACAATCATGACGGGCGATTTTGATGCGCGGTTCACACCCGGAATAATCACCGAAAAGTTGTGAAATCCGAGGAGGAAGGATCTGGCCTTTGATCTGTGTCAACGCGTTTCGATGGAGACACGGTTCGCGGTCGTCAGCACGACAGGAAAGTTCCCTCCGAGGCTATGGAAATGGCGGCGGGCCACGGCGGCCGTCACACGGGTTATGACAGCCCCTGCGACCGCACGAACCTTGGCGAAAACTGGACCAGATGCCCGCATGCGGCGATGCGCCGCCCATCGCGTAATTCCCATTCCGGAAGATCGCGACGCGCATCACACAGATGTCTGGTGATGGATTGACCTGCGGCGGACAACCCAAAACCCTGGGTTTGGATCATCAAGCTCGCTGTTACTTCCGGCTGAAATTTTAGGGTTCGCAACGGTCGCATCGCGATTCCCAAGGCTTTTTCGTGATGCGATCCCCTTCGATGAAAAAGCTCACCCCGTGACACGAACGAAGGCAATGGTGCACGCCGAACAGGACGATTGGACGTCGCTGGCATTGCCGGCGAAATCCGGTTTTTGCGTGAGAGAGACCGGGACGGAGCGGGGGATCAATGCGCCAAGGATTGGCTGGCGATGAAGGTTGCCACTCGCATTTCGAACGCGACTGGGCCACCCTTCAGGAGTGCTTCGACCTCACGCGATGAGGGATGGCAGGAAAGCTGAGCCCCGGAACCACGGGCAAAATTTGAAAGTCTTTCGCGTTTTTACAGGGGAATCCACCCCTAGCGCCTCGCGCCTCGACAACGCACAATCCCAATCTGCAAGGAAGTTGCTCGACGGCCGCGTTCCTTGTGCCTGGATCTGGAGGAGATTCTGGCTGACCCACGACAACAGGCGGAGCCGGAATGCTTGCCTTGGGAGGAACCATGTTTCAACGGCTTTTCAAATTGAGTGAACACGGCACCAGCGTGCGCACCGAACTCATCGCAGGCGTGACGACGTTCCTGACGATGTCCTACATCATCTTCGTGAACCCGGATATCCTGTCGACCACAGGCATGGATCGTGACGCTGTGTTCGTCGCAACTTGTCTTGCCGCGGCTTTGGGATCAATCATCATGGCATTGGTTGCCAACTGGCCGATCGGCATGGCGCCAGGCATGGGGCTGAACGCATTCTTTGCCTTCACCGTGGTTGCGGCCCTCGGCTTTACCTGGCAGCAGGCGCTTGGCGCGGTTTTCATCTCGGGCATGATCTTTGTCCTGCTGACGGTAACAGGCGTGCGCCGGTGGCTGATCGACGGCATCCCGCATTCATTGAGAAGCGCGATCGCGACCGGTATCGGCCTCTTCCTCGCCATCATCGCACTGAAGAACGCCGGCATCGTCGTCGACAACCCAGCAACACTCGTCGGCCTAGGAAACCTCAAGGAGACCGGACCGCTTCTTGCGATCTTCGGCTTCTTCGTCATTGCCGTGCTCGATGCGCTGAAGGTAAGAGGTTCGATCCTCATAGGGATTCTCGCTGTGACCGTCCTATCCTGGATCTTTGGCGTCAGCGAGTTCAAGGGCATCGTCTCCATGCCGCCGTCGATCATGCCGACCTTCATGCAGCTCGATATTTTCGGTGCTCTCCACGGCGGTCTGATCCAGGTAATCCTCGTCTTCGTTCTTGTCGAAGTCTTCGATGCGACCGGTACGTTGATCGGCGTTGCCAAGCGCGCGAAGCTTGTCGAGGAGGGACGTCCTAACAACCTGAGCCGGGCACTGCTTGCAGACAGTGCGGCTATCGTCGCCGGCTCTCTGATGGGGACCAGCAGCACGACGGCCTATGTCGAAAGTGCCTCTGGCGTGCAGGCAGGCGGCCGGACCGGTCTGACAGCGCTTGCGATCGCTGTCCTCTTCCTGGCAGCTCTCTTCATCTCTCCTCTCGCTGCCTCGGTTCCCACCTATGCGACCGCTCCGGCTCTTCTCTACGTTGCAGGCCTGATGATGCGCGAGATGACCGAGATCGATTGGGACGATTTGACGGAAGCGGCGCCGGCAGCGCTCACCGCACTCGCCATGCCCTTCACCTATTCCATCGCCAACGGTCTTGCCTTTGGTTTCGTAAGCTATGTCGTCATGAAGATCTTCACCGGCCGGTGGTCGATCCTGCATCCGGCGACGCAGATCGTGGCCGCGCTGTTTGTTGTGCGCTTCGCCTTCTTTGCCCCGTAAGGCACGTCGCGAAAAAGGTCGGCTTGTCCGACCAGCCACTCACCTGAATCTGGAGTCGCGGAATTTTTCGCGGCTCCAGATTTTCTGAGCCATGCCACTGATGGGCCGAGAACAATCGACAGTGGGTGGGAGGTGAAGCCTCTCAGCCAAGCCTGCCGACAAGCCCGGGTCCCGTCTGTCTCGTAGTCGTCCGGGTGAATTGCCAGAGTGCTCCATCGCAAAATTGCAATTATGTATATAATACAAACGCCTGTGCGAGGTAAGAAACCAATGGGGCTGGCGCATACAAGTCTTAAGATGTCGTCCGGTCTTCCATCCGGGTGGCTTACCGTCCACTTGTCTGACACTTTCTCATCCACCGCCAGGGCGCTCTCGATGACCGCTGCGCGCGAAGGGGCGGGACTCGTCGCCAATCTCCCAGTAGCAACGAGTGGTATTTCTCCTTTACGAGACTAGTAGCCCGCCTTTCGCCAGCCAGCGGCACGAGCTTCTTGCTCGGAACAGAACCAGCGTTCTCCATACTGCGGCGATATTTTCGTAGCCTCGTAATAGTGCTGGCCTGGTACGTGATAAATTCGTTCGCCGGAATCGATGCTGACATTACCCTTAATGTTGCAGGCTGTGCCTCGTTGGACGATCACTCCGTTGTCGATGATCATCGGTTGCGACTGTGCGGTAAACGAAGACTTGATCGGAGCGGACATGAATTCCGGCAATAAGGTATAGCCACCGGCTCCCAGGAATGCTGCTGCCGAACTCAACACTACCATCGTTGGAAACTTCATGTCTTTCCCCTGAAAAACCTCTCAGGGTTGTAACACGGCGAGGTTTATCGGAGCGTATATCACATTGCTAAAATGCCGAATGTTGGCGACGTCGCGCATATCTGGGCGCCCCGGGCTGACTTTCAGGCCTTCCCCGCCGGACGCGGCTTCGCAATGATCGCTCTCGGAGCCTTACAGCGGACCGACCTGCCGCTCAGCCAATAAATCTGCCGAAGGCTCATGGTCATGGCCGGCGATCACGCCTGTCGACACCAAGGTCTCAAAGAACGCGACCTTGAGATCAAAGGACTTCAGCAGTTTTTGCGGCTCGGCTTCACCACAGCATCGTCGAACTCACCCGGCCGCTCCGCCATTTCCACGAAGGTGGTCGTCTTGAGGTGATATGCATAGGCGTCGAGGACTTCCGCTGACCCGGCAGCGGTCCGCCATGAACGGATGATCATTTCCCAATTCTCCAACTGTGTGTTTTCAACCTGCCAGTCGCATTGGGTTAGCTGGCGAGGATTTCAGACAACAGTTTCGCCACCGTCGACGATCAGGATTTGGCCAGTCATATAAGAAGACCGATCGGATACCAGAAAAAGTATCGGCTCGGCAATTTCGGACACGTCAGCCCAACGTCCGAGTGGCACTTGCGCGCCGATATAGGATTCGATGGCATTTCGCCCGCCCATCTGAGCGATAAACGGTTCGTTGAAGGGTGTGTCGACCCAGCCTGGGCAGAGCGCGTTGACGCGGATTCCAAACTTTGCGTAATCGCCCGCCATCTGCCGCGTCATGGCGATGACGGCATGCTTCGTCGTCGTATAGGCGATCATTTCGCGGTCGTAGAGCACGCCGGATGACGACGAGGTGTTGAGAATAACGCCTTTGCCGGCCTTCTTCATAAGCGGCATCACGAAGCGTGAGGCCATGAAATGCGCCCGCACATTCAGGCTCCACGACCTGTCGAAACCGTCGACGGCAACTTGCTCCAGGTCGCCAGCCACCTGCGCACCTGCGTGATTATGAAGGATGTCGATGCGGCCGTGGCGTGAGGCAACCGCCGCAATTCCAGCCTCCAGTGCCTTATCGTCGGTCACATCGACCACGAGGCTTTCGGCACTGCCGCCTGCCGCCGTGATCTGGCTGACGGACTCCGCGGCGTTCTTGAGATCAAGATCGGCGATGATCACATGGGCGCCTTCTCGTGCCATGATGAGCGCCCCGGCGCGCCCGATGCCCGAGCCTGCTCCGGTGACGATTGCAATGCGGTCCTTGAGTATCATGCATTTCCCCCGGACGGTTTTAGGTTGTCTTTTTGCGCATGAGGAAGCGCGCGATGAGAATGAGGGCCAGCGAGGCAACGAGCACCATCGTCGCAATCGCATTGATCTCAGGCGTCACGCCCCGGCGGATCGAAGCGAAGACATAGATTGGCAGCGTCGTATTCGATCCGGCGACGAAGAAGGCGATGATGAAATCATCGAATGAGAAGGTAAAGGCGAGCAGAAAACCCGCCAGGATCGACGGCATGATCTGCGGAAGCACGATCTGCCGGAATGTTGTCAGCGGCGTCGCGTAGAGATCGCTGGAAGCTTCAACGATGTCGCGCCCCAAACCGGCGATCCGTGCCTTCACGATCATTGTCACCAGCGCCATGGTGAAGAGGCCGTGCGCGGCAATGATCGAACCGTATCCGAGCGCGAGCTTCGGCGGCTGATTACCCGGCCAGACGACTGCGATCAACGGGTTGATGAAGCCGAACACCTCGACCAGCGCCACCAGCGTCGCGATGCCGATAACGACGCCGGGAACAACGATCGCCGCAGCAAAGAGGCCGTCGAAAACAGCGCGCATGCGCGTCCCCAGCCGCTCCATGCCGATGGCCGCCATTGTCCCGAAGATCGCGGCAAGCACGGCACTTGTTAAAGCGACGATCAGGCTGTTGCGCAGCGCTTCCATCAGGAAGACGTTGGAAAGCGCTTTCCCATACCACTGCGTCGAGAAGCCGACGAACTCACTCGCATTGCGTCCAGAATTGAAGGAGAACAAGACGACCAGCGCGATCGGCGTGTAGAGAAACAGATAGACGGAGCTGACGAGGACGCGCATCAAACGAGATCCACCTGACGGGTACCCGCAACACGCCAGGCGATGCGCATGGCGACGAGAAGCACCACGACGACGACCGCGACCAGAGTAACCGCAATCGCCGATCCGAACGGCCAGTTGCGTGACTGCAGGAAAAGATCGACCAGTGCATTGCCAATGAAGAATACCTTGCCGCCGCCGAGCAACTGCGGGATCAGATACTCGCCGAGCAGGAGGATTGTCACCAGCGCCACGCCCGTCATGACACCCGGCAGCGATAATGGCAACGTGATGCCGAGGAACGTCGAGACGGGTTTTGCGCCGAGGTCGGCGGATGCCTCCAGGAGGCGGTGATCGAGCTTTTCGAGGCTGACATAGATCGGCATGATCATCAAAGGCAGGTAGCCATAGATGATCCCGAGCAGAACCGCGCCCGGCGTGTTGATGAGCCGGACATTCTCGATACCGAAGAGCTCCAGAAGATGCGGAATTCCGCGTGCACCCAGCAAATACATCCAGGCGTAGGTGCGGACGAGAAGACTGGTCCAGAACGGCACGACGACCAGCGACACGAGGAGCAGCCGGCGCTGCGGACTCGCCTTGACAGCGAGATAATAGGCAACCGGGTAGGCGACCAGCAGACAGGCCGCCGCCCCGATCGGCGCCAGGATCAGCGTATTGACGAAAGCCGTCGCCCGAGAGCCGAGATTGGCAAACTGTGCGAAGGTGAATGCCGCCTGATATCCGCCTTCTGGCGCGCGCTCCCCGAACGCAAAGACAATGATGGCGATAAAAGGCAGCACCAGGAAGACGAACAGCCAGATGCTCGCTGGCCCAACGAGGGCAGCAGTCACAAGGCGCCGCTTGGTGGCAAGTGTCAGAGGCATTGCGTCTTCTTGTCCGCGGATTGAAGGAGGCAAACCGGTCCCCATCGGTGCGGGGACGGAATTGCCTGGTTGGATCAGGCTGACTTGAAGCGCGCCATGAGTTCGGCACGGCTCGGATCGGTCAGCGTGACGGCGGCACCAAACTCCAGTGGGGTAAGCGCAGCTTCGTCCGGATAGACGATCTTGTTTGACGTGACGTCCTTCGGCAGGAGCGACATGACGCGACTGTCGGTCGTCGGCGCGCCGTTTGCGATGTGCTCCTTCACCGCGTTCTGCGGGTCCATCAGATAGTTGAGCAGGGCGTAGCCCGCGGCCTTGTTGGGCGCATCCTTGGGGATCGCGTAGTAGTCCGTCCAGATCTCGCCTCCGTCCGTGCCGAGCACATAGGCCAGTTCAGGCATGTCGCGGTTAAGCTGCGCGCCGTCGTTCGTCCAGCACATCGTCAGCCACGCATCTGTCGACCGCATCGACGGCTGATAGTCCGAGTTGATTGCGAACAGATGTGGCTTGACCTTGATCAGCAGCTCCTCGGCCTTCGCAAGCTCTTCCGGCTTGATCGAATTGAAATCGTAGCCGAGCGAAACCAGCGCGCTGCCAATCGTCGTCAGCTGATAATCATGCACCATGGCCCGGCCATCGGCCTCTGTCTGGGCGATTTCGAAGAAGTCTTTCCAGCTCGAGAGCTTCGTCTTGAGCTTCGAGGTGTTAACCGAGAAGCCGGTTGTGCCCCAGTTCTTCGGCAACGCGTATGTCTTGCCGTCGATTTGGCCCTCCTTGGTAAAGCGCGGGCTCTCGTCCTTCTGGCTGAAATTCGAAACCTTCGAAAGATCGAGTTCGTCGATCAGGCCGAGCTTATGGTAGGTCGAGATCGTATAGTTGGTCGGCACGAATAGCGACCAGCCAGAAGCACCGGCCTGCAGCTTCGCGAGCATCTCCTCGTTCGAGCCAAAGACGTTCACCTCGACCGCAACGCCCGTTGCAGCCTTGAAGTTCTCGAAGGTCGCGGGATCATGATAGTTAGGCCATGTCGCGATCGACATCTGCGTGCCGAGGTCTTCTGCGGCATAGGCGGGCGTCGAGAGTGCGCCGGGCAAGCGCGACAGAACGGCAGTCGCAAGACCGAGGCCGGTGACGCCGAGAAAATGGCGGCGGCTGATCGAGCCACGCTTCAGCCGCATGAACTCGTCCATGAAGGCCTCGGCGGAAATGGGAAGATTGTCCTTGTAATCCTTGCTCATGATGCTGCTCCCGTGTTTTGGTCTATGCATTCGATGCTGGAAAAACATGTACGGCAGTGGGGTCGAAGCCGAGGAAAACCTCTTCGCCCGGCTCCACGAGATCGCTCTCGTTCATGCTGCGCCGGTCGGCAGTGATCAGAAAGTCGCCAAGCTGAGGCACGCTCACCGCATATTCGACCGATGAGCCGAGAAAGATGCGATGCGTCACCATGCCCTTGAGCGAAGTCGCGGTTGCCGCCTTGCCGCGGGTCAGATGGATTGCCTCCGGACGGAGGGCCGCTATCGCCTTGCCCGGCGCAAGGCGCGTGCCAGGCATGATTGCCGAGCCATCCGCCAGCCGGAGTGTCTTGCCGTCGGCTTCCATCGTCGCGGACATACGGTTCGTCTTGCCGACGAAATCGGCAACGAAGAGATCGGCCGGGCGATCGTAGACTTCCTGGGGCGTCCCGAGCTGGCGAATCTGTCCCGCGCTCATCACACATACGACGTCGGCCATCGATAGAGCCTCCTCCTGGTCATGCGTGACGAGTACGAACGTGATGCCAAGCTCGCGCTGCAGCGTCTGCAGCTCGATCTGCATGGCAGAGCGCAGCTTCTTGTCGAGTGCTGCAAGCGGCTCGTCGAGCAGCAGAACCGACGGGCGGTTGACGATGGCGCGGGCTAGCGCCACACGCTGTTGTTGGCCGCCCGACATCTCGTGGATGCGCCGCTTGGCAAAGCCTCCCAGTCGCACCATCTCCAATGCCTCGGCAACGCGGCGATCGATTTCGGCGGCTGCGATCTTCGGGCGCATCTGCTTCAGCCCGTAAGCGACATTCTGTTCGACATTGAAATGCGGAAACAGCGCATAGTGCTGGAACACCATGTTGACTGGACGGCGATAGGCTGGAATGCCATTCATTTCGCGCCCGTCGATCAGGACCGCGCCATCGCTCGGCTGTTCGAAGCCGCCGATCATGCGCAAGCATGTCGTCTTGCCGCAGCCGGAAGGGCCGAGGAGCGCGAGAAACGCTCCCTTGGGCACATTGAGGTTGATGTCCGTCACGGCGGTCACAGCGCCATAGTTCTTTGTGACCGAACGGAATTCGATATCGTTCGTCGAAGCGGATGCCACGTCTGTTCCCTGCGGTTGGTTTGAATCTGGCAGTCTGCGCTGCCTTAATGCCACCGTCGTTAAGGAAAGAGTAAGCCTGAGCGCCTCGCAAGGTATATACCCCGAAAGGGGTATTTAAGCACGCATGGCTTCGTGGAAGGTGTATATGAGATAATGCGCAGTTCCGCGTGGGCGGCAAAGGGAATCCGTCAATGAGCACCGACCTTGAGGCACTGTTCGGCGCCTTCAACGCAACGATCGGAAAGCCGGCTATGGCGGATGTCGAGTTCGGCGACACGCTCCGCCAGATGATGGGCTCACTTGTACGCTTCGACTATGTGGTTGTCTTCGCCTACCGCGGGAAAGAACGGCCGATCGATCTCTATAACACGTTCGACACACAGGAGCATGTCGTCTTCGTAACCCTCTATCAGGCGGGTCCCTACCTGCTCGACCCGTTTTACCACACCGCGCGCGAACGCCGCGAAGGCGTGCTGAGGATGCGCGAGCTGGCGCCCGACCGCTTTTACTCGAGCGAGTACTATCGCACCTACTACGTCCAGACCGGACTTGCCGAGGAAATTGGCTTCTTCGTCAACGCCGACGACGACATCACGATCGTCTTGTCGCTGATGCGCCGCGAGGAGACCGGTGTCTTCCCGCCACGAGAATTCGAGACGCTGAAAAAAGCCAGGCCACTCGTTGCGAGCATGGTCAGACACTATTGGGCGGGGCTTGCACCACGCTTCGATGCTCAATTGGCCAAGCGCGGCAAACGCCGACGCAAGCGGGGCCAAAGCGAGCATATCTCGCCCGCCGATGCCGTATGGGGGGACCTCAACCTGACAAGTCGCGAGGCATCGATCGTCGAGCTCGTCTTGCAGGGCCATTCCTCGGAATCGATCGGCCTGAAGCTGAATATCTCGACTGGCACCGTGAAAGTTCACCGACGCAATGTCTATCGCAAGCTTGGCATTTCCTCACAGACTCAACTGCTGTCCTTATATCTCAGCAATTTTGGATAAGCTGCAGGAACAAGTCAGCCCATAGCATAGACGAGACGGGCGACAGTGGCACGGCAGGCCAACGATAAAACATCGCGGCCGTGATCAGCGTACAAGGAAGGGCTCACTGTAAACATGTTCTTCCACATTGATGCCGTCGCCGCCCCGGTCCACCACCGCGAAATCCGAGCGGGCATCAAGCGGCGTGAGGACGCCGTGCCAGACGTTGCGGGCGATATTGATCCCCTGTCCGGGTCCTGTTCGAAACGCCAGCGGTTCACCGGGCCCATTTCCCGTTTCCTCGGCGACGATGACCAGAAACGACCTGTCAGTCAAAGGGATGAAGGCCTGGCTTCCGAGAGGATGGCGCTCCACCAGCTCAAGGACCAGGGGTAGTTGGCAGGGTTCGGCGCGGAACAGACTGATCATCGGACGCGCGTTCTCGCCCGTAGTCTCGATCCTGGCGAGGTCGTGGTACCGGATGCACCGTCCCGCATTGATCAGGAAATTGTCGGCGCCTTCTATCTCGATCACCTCCCCGAACGGGGAAAATGCCGCCCGGCTCAGAGGCCTTATCTCAATATCTTTCATTCCTCTTCTCTCTCGTTCGTCCTGCCGCCCTTACTGCTCGGCCGGCGCAACGCGCCGCCCGGTTGACCTCGGCGAACAGGCTCACGGCGCGATCTGCTCCGCTTCGCCGCATCGTCAGTCCTCTGGTCCATGCTGGTTTGTAAACTCAAATCATGCATGCCATTCCCCCTGGAAAATTTGAAAGTCTTCAAGGATCTCGCTGCTTTTCAGGGAAATCGTCCTGTCGGATAGTGGAAGAGGAGTGTTCTGTTCTGGGAGAAAACATGCAGTCAGATTCGCAAGGTGCCGGGCGCCTCACGACCCACGTGCTGGACACGGCCAATGGCAAGCCCGCCGATCGGCTGCGGATCGACCTCTACAGGGTCGAGGACGATGCGCTGCATCATCTCAAGACCACTGAGACGAATGACGACGGCCGTTGTGACGAGCCGCTCCTGTCGGGCGAGGCGCTGAAGACTGGCACCTATGAGATGCGGTTTCATGCCGGGGACTATTTCCGAAGCATCGCCGCCGCATCCGGCTTTCTCGATCTCATCCCCCTCCGCTTTGGCGTGACCGACGAGGACGCGCACTATCACGTTCCCTTGCTCGTCTCGCCCTACAGCTATTCCACCTACCGCGGGAGCTAAACAATGACGGGACCTGCAATCCGCCACGAGCTGCGCTTCATTCTGAACGGACAGGACATTGCACTGACGGGGGTCGCGCCGGACCAGACGCTGCTTGACTGGCTGCGCCTCTCTTGTCAGCTCAAAGGCACCAAGGAAGGCTGTGCCGAGGGCGACTGTGGAGCCTGCACTGTGCTCGTTGGCCGCCTGACCACCGGGGGCAGCCTTGTCTACGAGGGCGTTAATGCCTGCATCCGCTTTGTCGGGTCCCTGGACGGCTGCCACGTCGTCACCGTCGAGCACCTGTCCGGCAGCGAGGGCAACCTGCATCCCGTGCAACAGGCGATGGTCGATTATCACGGTTCACAATGCGGCTTCTGCACTCCCGGTTTCATCATGTCGCTCTACGGGCTGTGGATGCAAACCCCATCCCCGAGCGACCAGCAGATCGAGACGGCATTGCAGGGCAATCTTTGTCGTTGCACCGGCTACGAGCCGATCCTGCGTGCGGCGAGGGCGATTTCCGCCTATGGCGGGACGGATAATGATCCGCTCCTCCTCGAACGCGAAACGATGATCGCGCGGCTGAAGGGTTTGCGCGACGGTGCGCGCGTCGAGATTGGCGAAGGGAAGGATCGCCTGGTTGTCCCGGCAAATCTCGACGACTTCGCGTCCATTCTCGAGGCCTCACCCAATGCCACGATCGTCGCCGGATCCACCGATGTCGGCTTGTGGGTGACAAAGCAGATGCGGGACATCACGCCGGTCGTCTTCATCGCCGGGCTCGATGAGATGAAGTCCATGACCATGAAGGATGGCCTGATCTCCATCGGTGCTGGTGTGACCTACAGCGAAGCGGTGGCGGTCTTGTCGCAGCAAATTTCGCCGCTCGCTGAGCTCATTGCCAGGATAGGTGGCCAGCAGGTGCGCAACATGGGCACGATCGGGGGCAATATTGCCAACGGCTCGCCGATCGGCGACATGCCGCCGGCGCTCATTGCTCTTGGTGCCACGCTGACCTTGCGCAGGGGCGCAACACGACGCACCATTGCCCTTCAGGACTTTTTCATCGCCTACGGAAAGCAGGATCGTCAGCCCGGCGAGTTCGTCGAGGCGGTGCATGTGCCAGTCCCGCAGGCAGACGAAAAATTTGCCATCCATAAAGTAACCAAGCGCCGCGACGAGGACATCACCGCGACGCTGGCCGCGTTCCGTCTGGCGCTTGCCGACGATGGTACTGTTACATCTGTCTGCATCGCCTATGGGGGCATGGCTGCCACGCCAAAGCGCGCCCATGCCGTCGAGGCGGCGCTCATCGGTCAACCCTGGACCGAGGCGACGGTGGAGGCTGCGATGGAGAAATACGCAGAAGACTACACGCCGCTATCAGACATGCGCGCCACAGCAGAGTATCGCGCGCTCGTTGCAAAAAACCTCCTGCTCCGTTTCTACATGGAAACAACCTTGAGCCCGACATCGGTCAAGGTGCACAGATACGAGGCCGCATAAGCCGATGAACAAGCACACTACCGAACTCAAGCTCGAAACGATCACGGGCGGCGTCCATTCCAGCCCAAGGCACGATTCCGCTCACAAGCATGTCTCGGGAACCGCTGTCTACATCGATGACATCGCCGAACCCTTTGGTACCCTGCATGCCGGCCTCGGTCTTTCGAGCGTGGCGCACGGCATCCTGACGTCGGTGGATCTTTCCGCCGTGCGTGCTGCCGCGGGCGTGGTCGCTGTCCTGACCCATGCGGATGTACCCGGGGTCAACGACATCTCCCCCTCCTACATGAATGACGATCCGGTGCTTGCATCAGGCAAGGTCGAGTTTTATGGCCAGCCGATTTTCTGCGTGATTGCCGAAACACGCGAACAGGCGCGTCGCGCCGCCCGTCTGGCAAAAATCGAGTATGAGGAACTGCCGGCCGAAATCGATATCTGGGATCTGGACGTGTCGAGCCATCGCCAGGTCGTCACGCCGCTGACCCTTGAACGCGGTGATGCAACGACTGTCCTCACTGGCGCCCCACGACGAGTGACCGGTCGCATGCGCCTCGGCGGTCAGGACCATTTCTACCTCGAGGGCCAGGTATCGCTTGCCGTTCCCGGTGAAGACGACGACGTCATCGTCTATTGCTCAACCCAGGGGCCGAGCGAGACGCAGCATATGATCGCTCATGCACTTGGCGTGCCGAGCAACGCAGTGACCGTCGAGGTACGACGCATGGGTGGTGGCTTCGGGGGCAAGGAAACCCAGGCCAACCAATGCGCCGCGATCGCCGCCATTGCTGCCAAGAAGCTGAAGCGCGCCGTCAAGATCCGCCTCGATCGCGATGAAGACATGGTTGCCACCGGCAAGCGGCATGATTTCGCGATCGACTACGATATCGGCTTTGATGACGAGGGTCGCATCCTTGCCGTCGATTACACCTTTGCGCTCCGGGCGGGTTTTTCCGCGGATCTTTCCGGGCCGGTCGGGGACCGTGCCCTGTTCCATTGCGACAATGCCTACTTCCTGCCGCACGTTCGCGCGAAGTCGGCCCCGCTCTACACCAACACCGTTTCCAACACGGCTTTCCGCGGCTTCGGCGGCCCGCAGGGCATGGTGGGCGCAGAGCGGGTCATCGATGAGATCGCATTTGCGGTTGGCAAGGACCCGCTTGAGATCCGCAAGCTGAATTTTTACGACCCGATGGGCGCTAAGGGCGAACGCAACCTCACCCCCTACCACCAGAAGGTGGAGGATTGCATCATCCAGCGCATCGTCGCGGAACTGGAGGAGAGTGCTGACTATGCCGGACGCCGGCAGGCAATCCAGGAGTTCAATGCCAGGAGCCGCTTTGTCAAACGCGGCATGGCTCTCACTCCGGTGAAATTCGGGATCTCCTTTACCAAGACGGAGTCGAACCAGGCAGGAGCTCTGGTCCACGTGTATACCGATGGCTCGGTGCACATGAACCACGGCGGCACGGAAATGGGGCAGGGCCTCCATCTGAAAGTGGCGCAGGTCGTGGCGGAGGAATTCCAGATCGACCTCGACCGGGTGAAGATCACGGCAACGACGACCGCCAAGGTACCGAACACCTCTCCAACCGCCGCTTCGTCAGGCGCGGACCTCAACGGTATGGCGGCGCAGGACGCCGCACGCCAGATCAAGGAGCGGCTGATCGCGTTTGCGGCGGAGACTTACAAGGTTTCGCGCGACGAGGTGCTGTTCCTTCCCAACCGCGTGCGCATCGGCGCTGAGGAAATTCCCTTCCCGGTGCTCGTCAAGAAAGCCTATATGGCGCGCGTCCAGCTCTCTGCAGCCGGTTTCTACAAGACGCCCAAGATAAATTGGGACCGCTCCAAGGGTCGTGGTCACGCGTTCTACTATTATGCCTACGGCGCTTCCTGCTCCGAGGTCTCCGTCGACACGCTGACCGGTGAATATATCGTCGAGCGCACCGACATCCTTCACGATACCGGGCGCTCGCTGAACCCGGTCATCGATATCGGCCAGATCGAGGGCGGCTTCATCCAGGGCATGGGGTGGCTCACGACGGAGGAACTCTGGTGGGACGGAAAGGGGCGCCTGAGAACCCATGCGCCATCGACCTACAAGATTCCACTTGCATCCGATCGGCCCAAGGTCTTCAACGTAGAACTGACAGACTGGTCACAGGCCTACGAGCCGACCATCCATCGTTCGAAGGCGGTCGGTGAGCCGCCGCTGCCGCTCGGGCTTTCCGTGCTTCATGCGCTTTCGGACGCGGTGGCAAGCGTTGCCGACCACCGGATCTGCCCGCGCCTCGATGCGCCTGCAACGCCTGAGCGGGTGCTGATGGCGATCGAGCGCGTCAAGGCAGGGAAAAAGGGATAGGACCGATGCTTGGAGCGCGCGAAAATATCCGGGATTTTATCCGACGCGAACCGGCATCTATCCTCATCGAGGTGGCAGGCGCTGCAGGCTCCACGCCGCGCGACACCGATGCCTGGATGCTCGTTTCGGAACGGGCAACCTTTGCGACCATCGGCGGTGGCCAGCTCGAACATATGGCCATCGATCAGGCACGCCGGGCATTGCGCCTCGGGATCCCGGCTGCGGCGATGAATGTGCCGCTTGGGCCGGAGATCGGCCAGTGCTGCGGTGGTCGCGTCAACCTTGTCTTCACAGTGCTCAACCCTGATGTCGCCAGGGACCTCATCGCACGCAACGACCGTGACATCGCAACACGCCCTCATGTGTATGTGTTCGGCGCCGGCCATGTCGGCGATGCACTCGCCTATGTGCTGTCGCTGGCACCGCTTCGCGTCGTTCTCGTGGATACGCGGGAAGACGAGCTCAGTGCCTCGACCGCCCCTCACATCGAAACCTGCCTGACGGCCGTGCCAGAAGCCGTGGTGCGTGATGCACCTGCCGGCAGCAGTTTCGTGATCCTCACACATGATCACGCCCTGGATTTCCTGATTGCTGCCGAAGCGCTCCAGCGCCCGGACGCCGCCTATGTCGGCATGATTGGCTCGAAGACGAAGAAGGCAACATTTCGCAACTGGCTGTCACGCGAGGTCGGTGCCCCAGAACTGCTTGCCAACCTCGTCTGCCCGATTGGCGGAACGGCAGTTAAGGACAAACGTCCGGCCGTTATTGCGACCCTTGCCGCCGCAGAAATCACGACTGCGGCGCTCACCTGGTCGGCGTCGCGAAATCAGCCGGCAACTGCCTCAACAGCCGGTTCCTCTTCGAGCAGCTTTCCGATCAAGCGCTGACAACGATCAGCCATGAAATCGATCATCAGCCGGACCTTCGGGTCCTGAAAGCGTTTGTGCGGATAGATTGCCGCGAGTTGGACAGAGGCTGGCGGGCTATCCTTGAGGATCTCCACCAGGCGGCCTGCATTGAGATCGGCCTTTACCTCGAAGAGCGGCTTGTTGATGATGCCGCGACCCTCCAGTGCCCATTGCGTCAGCACATCGCCGTCGTCACTGTCATAGGGGCCAGCCACATCGAACTTGCGCGGGCCGTCGGCGGTCACCAGCATCCAGAAATATTCCTTCGAACCCGGATAGCGCAGCAAGAGACAGTCGTGCTTGTCGGCGATCAGCGCATCGGCGTTTTCGGGCAGGCCGCGCCGCGCGATATAGGCCGGAGAGGCACACAAGACGCGCTGGCAGTTGAGGATGCCGCGCATGTGCAGGTTCGAATCCTCGAGCACGCCAAGCTTGAAGGCAACATCAACACCTTCGGCAAGGATGTCGACATTATGGTCCGAAAGGCGCACCCGCACTTCGATATCCGGGTACTTGTCATGGAATTCCGGGATGCCGGATGCGATCAGCCTGCGGCCAATGCCGAGCGGCGCGGTAATTCTGAGCGAGCCTTTGGGATTGCGCGACAGATCCGCGATTGCTGCCTCTGCCTCATTCACCGCTTCGATGATCTTGACCGCCCCTTCGTAGAATACGCGGCCATGCTCGGTCGGCGACAGCTTACGGGTCGTACGGTTGAACAGCCTGACGCCGAGGTGGATCTCCAGTTCCTTGATGCGATTGCTGGCGACCGCAGGGGTCACGCGCTGGTCGCGTCCCGCGGCTGAAAGTGTACCGAGTTCGATCACCCGGACGAAGACACGCACATTGTCGAGATAGGACATGAGAGTTTTTACCACACCGTTGCGCGAGGGGCACCGGCGCGATCTTATAGATTTTTTTGAAAGTGTTCGAGGATTAACCGGGATTTTCGGGGAAGTCGCGCGATGGCAGAACCGTACTCAAGAACTGGGAGGTCCCTATGTACGAATATGCTATCGCGTGGGATTGGCTGACGTTCGCCGTCCGCTGGCTGCATGTGATCACGGCGATCGCCTGGATCGGATCGTCTTTCTATTTCGTCGCGCTCGATCTTGGCCTGAAAAAGCGGCCCGATCTTCCACCGGGCGCGTTCGGGGAGGAATGGCAGGTTCACGGCGGAGGCTTCTACCAGATCCAGAAGTATCTCGTTGCGCCCGCCAACATGCCGGACCACCTGGGCTGGTTCAAATGGGAAAGCTATGTCACCTGGCTTTCCGGCTTCGGCATGCTCTGTCTCGTCTATTATGCCGGCGCCGACCTCTACATGATCGACCCCAACGTCCTTGATGTATCAAAGCCTGTCGCGATCGCGATATCGCTCGGTTCGATCGTGCTTGGCTGGATCACCTACAATGTTATCTGCAAGTCGCCCTTCGGCAATGACAATACACGACTGATGGTGGCGCTGTACTTCATCCTGGTCGGCGTTGCCTGGGGTTACACCCATCTCTTCACGGGTCGCGCTGCGTTCCTGCATCTCGGGGCCTTCACCGCGACGATCATGTCCGCGAACGTCTTCTTCATCATCATTCCGAACCAGAAGATCGTCGTCGCCGACCTCATCGCCGGCCGCAAGGCCGACCCTAAGTACGGGAAGATCGCCAAGCAGCGCTCGACGCACAACAATTACCTGACCCTGCCTGTGCTGTTCCTGATGCTGTCCAACCACTATCCGTTGGCATTCGGCACCCAGTTCAACTGGATCATTGCTTCTCTCGTCTTCCTGATGGGCGTTACGATCCGCCATTATTTCAATACCCGCCACGCCAATGCAGGCAATCCGACATGGACATGGCTTGTCACAGTGCTCCTGTTCATTGCCATCATGTGGCTCTCGACGGTCCCGAAGGTGCTGACGGGTCAGTCGGAAGATGCCAGGATCTCGGCCAACCAGCAGCCATTCATCGCCGCTCAAGCCTTTCCCAAGGTCCGCGACACCGTGATGGGACGCTGCTCGATGTGCCACGCGAAGGAGCCGGGTTGGGAGGGCATCATCGCGCCGCCAAAGGGCGTCGTGCTTGATACGGACAGGGACATTGCCGCCCATGCTCGCGAGATCTACCTGCAGGCTGGCCGCTCGCATGCCATGCCCCCGGCCAATGTCACGCAGATCTCCGACGAGGAGCGTCGCCTCCTTGTCTCTTGGTACGAAAGCGCCATCAGCGCGGAGAAAGTTCAATGAACGACATTCTTATCCGCGGCCGCGTGCTGACATTCGTCGCCGAACCCAAGGGCATCGATGACACATCGTCCTACCGCTATATCGAGGATGGCGCAGTTCTTGTGCGAGGCGGCAAGGTGGCAGCGCTCGGCTCCTACATCGAAATCAGCAGAGAGGCAGGCGCCAATCTTTCGGTTGTGGATCACCGGCCGAACCTCATTCTGCCAGGCTTTATCGATACGCATCTGCACTTTCCGCAGACCCAGGCAATAGCCTCCTATGGTGCGCAGCTGCTCGAATGGCTGAACACCTATATTTTCGTCGAGGAGCAAAAGTTCGCGCGTGCCGCTCACGCAGCAGAGGTGGCCGACCGTTTCATGGACGAACTGCTTTCAAACGGCACCACCACTGCTGTCGCCTACTGCTCGGTTCATCCGGAAAGCGTCGACGCTTATTTTGCAGCAGCTGAAGCGCGTGGCATGTGCGTGATCGGCGGCAAGGTGATGATGGATCGCAACGCGCCGGACGAACTCCGCGATACACCGCAGCGCGGATATGACGAGACGAAGCAGCTCATCGGGAAATGGCATGGCCGCGGCCGCGCACGCTACGCAATCAGTCCGCGGTTTGCCATCACCTCCACACCTGAGCAGATGGACATGAGCAGGGCGCTGGTTGCCGAGCACCCTGATTGCTACGTCCAGACGCATCTCTCCGAAAATCGTGATGAAATCACCTTTGCCACGTCCCTTTATCCCGAAGCGAAGGATTATACGGATATTTACGCGCGGTACGGCCTGCTGAATGATCGCATGCTGCTAGGCCATTGCATCCACATGAGTGATCGGGAGGTCGGCGCTCTTTGCGAAACAGGTGCGGTCGCCGTCTTTTGCCCGACATCGAACCTCTTTCTTGGATCAGGGCTGTTTGACGCTGCGCGTTTCGACAAGCTTGGTGGGCGATGGTCCGTCGCAACCGATGTCGGGGCGGGCACAAGCTTCTCTATGCTGGAGACAATGGATGAGGCCTACAAGGTGCTGCACCTGCAGGGTCAGCGGCTCACTCCGCTGAATTCCTTCTACCGCATGACGCGGGGCAACGCTCTCGCACTCGGGCTTGAACGATCAATCGGCTCGCTCGAGGCTGGCGCCGATGCCGATATCGTCATCCTTGATTCCAGGGCGAAGTCAGCGATGGAATATCGCATGCATACCGTGACATCGCTTGCCGAAGAACTCTTCATTCTCCAGACAATGGGTGACGACCGCTGCATCGCCGAAGTCTACGTCGGCGGCAGGCCGATGAAGGCAAAGGTCCGAAAGGAAAATGCGTCGAAAGCACCCCGGACGCTGGAAACGGCCTGATAGTCCGGTTTCGGCTCAGCCCTGGCTGGCGACATCTATCGACAACAGGGGCCGCGATCGGCCCCCCATTGCTTTGGTCAGGCCCTTGGCCGCCGCAAGAACGAGTGGGCCGACCGCCTCGAGCTTGTTGTCAGGCATACGGACGGCCGGCCCCGAAACGGAAATGCCTGCGACGGCTTCGCCGTATTCGTCGAAAATCGGCGCCGCTACACAGCGCATGCCAAGTGTGTGCTCTTCGTCATCGATCGACCAGCCACGCAATCGAATCCCGGAAATATCCTGCAGCAGCAAGGCCAAGCTGTCGCGGGTCTTGTCAGTGAACCGTTCGAGCGAGCGGCCGGAAAGCAGGGCTTCGATCTGCTTGTCCGGCCACGTCGATAGGATGGCCTTGCCAATCCCGGATGCGTGGATTGGCCCGCGTCGGCCGGGGCGAAAAAAGGCGCGCATTGGTGCGTGGCTTTCCACCTGCGAGATGAAGACGACGTCGCCATCCTCTTCGATGGCGATATTTGCCGTCTCGCCGCACGCGCCCATCAATTGCTTCAGAAACGGCCGGCTGATCGTGCCGAGCTTGCGAAAGCGCATGTAGGCCGTCCCGATCTCGAAGGCTTTTACGCCGACCGTCCACGCACCGGTCTCACCGTCATGGGCGACCATGCCATGCTGGGCGAGGGAATTGAGAAGTCGGTGCACAGTGGAGGTTGCCATCCCGGACTGCTCGGCGAGTTCGCTCAGAACAGCCCCATCACCCTCAGCCACGAGTTCCAGAAGTCTAAGGCTGCGGTCGAGCACCTGGACGGATGATGAGGCCGCGTCTTTCAAAGGCTTCCGGCCGGGCCTTCCTCTCGTCTTTTCTCTGTCGCCAACCATAACGCAATCCTCCTGCAGCCGCCGATGTCGGACGTTCAATAAATCATTCTCGATCTTTTGGAATAGGTGAGGACACCGACCTTCAACGAAGGCATCTATGGGAAATGGTGAAGTTTTCCAAGGCATAGATCATCTAGCCTCGGTGGCGCGTACGGCTCCAGATGAGTGATTGAACCATCATGCAATAGCTCATGACCCGCGCAATCTTGAGTTATAGAGATGGTGGCCACACACTTTTGGCACATGCTCGGTGACTTTGAGGCTCGGAGCATCACCAGTTGCCCGGGTCTGCAGTATGATCGAGACGGGCGAAATCATCTGCCGTTTGCCGATCAAGCACCAGATCGGTGGTGATGCTTGTCTCATCAGTGACCGAATAGCGCAAAGGCAAGGGCCCATTGGCCAGCCCTTGATACATGAGCAGGGCTGCTTCCTCAGCGGTGTCAGCCTCGATTTGATCCATGACGATAACAGTGAACTTGTGCATGTCCTACCTCTTGGTTTGTGCAGGTTACGACAATCAACCGGCGGCTTTTCACTCTTCAGCAAAGAGCTTGCGCTCGTACTTGTGCGATATGGTGGCAACGTCGGTGAGGTATAGCACGAGATTGTGACGTCGTATCCGCTATCGGCTTAGATCGGCGTTTTCCACGTGCGATGAAAACACGGGATTTTTGCCATTCATCGCTGACCCTCCGGCGCTGGCGAAGGTACGCCGCCGCGGATCGACTTTGAGAAGTTCGGCGACAATCCGTCGGCCCGAGCCCGCTCGCCGATATGAGCGACGGTCCTGAGTTCAGCAAGCGACACTGAGGTATCCACCGGGCCGCGATCATAGGCGAAGTCGGGAAGATAGCCGTTGACGATGAGACGCCAGTCGAAGGGAACCTTGTCTCCAACCAGGCGCATCATCTTGACGACCGTCGTCGTGCAGTTGCTCGTGATCGAGTTATAGAACGCCGGCGTCGCTGCGAGGGCATTGGCGTCTGCAACATAATCCCGCAGGAGTGCCCGCGCCTGTTGCGGAGATGCTTTCAGGCGGTAAATTTGGACATCTTCACCACGGAAGTTCGACCGGACGCCCACAACATCCCGCTCGTCTGCGGCGATGATCACCAGAGGATGCTCTTAATAGATCAGCAAGCGGCGAGAACGCGCCTCCAGCCCGGCGGCGGACTTCGATCGACCACGGAAGCTGCTCACCTCCTTCAAAACCGAAGCTGAAGATCACGTGCGCAATCTCTGGCCCCGCCCAATAAGACATGAACAGGTCGACCATCCGGAGCTTGCTCATGTCATAGGTACGCGTCGTCCATCGCTCAGTGAAGTCGGTGCTGCTACGCCACTCGAACTCGCGGACATTGGTGAGCGTCAGCAGATCGCCGTTGCCTGTAACCTGTCGCCCGACGTCGGCTGCCTGCGTCCGCGACGGGCTTGATCGTATTCCACCGGTGCCAACAAAGCTGCAAATGTCAGGATTGCCTTGTGCCGCCAGGAGCCCAACAGCGCGACGATCGTGAAAACTCCGAAAAGAGCGAACAGCACGGCGGCAAAACCTCTGGCGACGTCTGATGCCGGAAAGCGATACCATAATGCGAGCGAGGCCCATGCGGTGGCCAAGGCTACGAGGATTGCTACTAAAACAGCCAGAACAGCCCAAGCCAAGCGGCGGAATTCTCCATCTGTCGATCTCTGTTCGATTGAGCAGGAAGGATCTTGCATCACGCTGGCCGCTGACATCAAGCCGCGCCACAAGAGCTTATCCCAACAGCAGCTTCAGACAGAGACCTTTCTGAATGAAAGGGGGGCGTCGTCGCGTAGACTTTCCAAATTCACGATTGGCGACATATCATTCGAAGGCGCATTGGGCGCGATGGTGAGATTCGCTGAAGCCTTAGCGAGAAAACAGGAGCGGGCTATGACGAGCATACGAGTTTCGCAGGACGTCTGATATGGCCGCGACTTCACGCCCGAGAACAACCGGTGTGCGGCAGTTCCTTGATCCTGAGCAGCAGCGCGATTGGATAGCGGGCAAGATCGAGCTGCCGGACGTGGGCGAGCGCCCAGAGTCCCTTGAACAGCGCTTCAAATATGTCGCTCGATTTGAGAAGCTCCTCAACCGCCCGCAAGCGGGGGAACTGCTGGAGATTGTCGGGCTATACGGCCCAAACTGCATTCCGATGATCCGCAAGACCGAGCGCTACTACTGGTCGGTTTCCTGTCTGCCATCCACCTTGGACAAGCCGCTTGTCCGCGTCAATGCGAGCTGGATGGAGCTCTTTACGCTCTATGCCCACGGTGACGATATCCGCGCCAGGTTCATCGTGCATCTTTCGGATTTCACGATAGATGGTTCAGCAACGCCGAGCCAGGTGGATGAACACTTTCTCGAGCAAAGTGTGGCGATGCCAGAGCATGTCAGTTATTTCTTCCCGCGTGGTGCAAACATTTTCGGCATCAATGTGCAAAGCTCTTTGTCGATCCGCACATTCCTCACGAGCCGCCGTGTCCTGGCCGCTATTCGCACGTTCAACCTGACGCACATGAACAGGGGGCGCAACGCCTATCAGGCTAGCCACTGCTACAGCGTGGCGGATTACATGCAGGCAGAGTGAGGGCTTTCTTGGCGCCATCCTGGCGAACGACGCCTCTGCCCCCAGCCGGTGGGCGCCGGCTTGTCGATCTTCCCATTCCCCAAAAGCGGAAATTACTCCAACCTGTCAATTCAGGCCGGCACGGGCAAGTCCCTCGATCAGGCGCGCCCGATCCTCGGCGCGGACGAACGAGGATGTTGCTCCGATCGCGTCCCGTGAGATGTCAGGGACCAACCACTTGAGTTGTCCGAGCAGGTCCGTGGCAGCCTCCTGATTGTCCAGAAGTCCGGCACAGGCAGTACCGATGACCAGCGGAACCGCGTGGCCGGACCGCAAGCGATGAGCCTCCCGTGCGTACTTCAATCCAAGCTCGTAATTCGCTCCCTGGAAGTAAGCCATGGCGTAGTAAAACTGAAAGTCGCCGAGAAACGCCTCCCGCGGGCTCAGTCTGAGGGCATAGTCGATGCAAGGAATGGCATCCGCCGCACGGCCCCCATTGGCATGCGCAAGTCCCAACTGGCCATGTGCAAACGCGGAGTTGGGGTTGATCGCCACAGCCTGGCTGATCGCTGCCGTTGCCAGGTCATTGTCGCGCGTCGCAAAGGCTATCATCGCCTGCGCAAGGTAAACCCACGGTTCCTTATCGTCCGCGGCAATGGCTTGTTGGACGATATCCCTGGCAAGGGCCAGGGCGCATCCCATGTCCTCCCACCCTTGGAACGCACGCCATATCGTAATCCAACCTTTCATGGCGAGCGCCTGGGCATAAGCGGGAGCCAGTCCGATTGCCCGATCGAGCAGGGGGAGCATCTTCCGGCTGCTCTCGTCAGACAACTGGGAACACAGGAACACTGCCCGCACGACACATTCCCAGGCATCCAGGCCATGATTGGGCTTGGGGCTTTCGCGGGCATGCTCTGCGGCTAAGAGTTCGGGTCCGATGCGGCCGACGACGCTTGCGGTGATTTCGTCCTGAATGACGAAGATGTCGCCGAGGTCGCCGTCGTACCTCTCGGCCCACAGATGGGCTTCGGAGGCCGCATCGATAAGCTGCGCGGTCACCCTAACGCGGTTGCCGGACTTGCGGACACTCCCTTCGAGAACATAGCGGATCCCGAGCTCGCGTCCGATGGCGCGCACATCCACGGGCTTTCCCTTGTAGGTGAACATCGTGTTGCGGGCGATCACGAAGAAGCCCTTGAGCCTGGATAGCGCGGTGGTGATGTCCTCGGTGAGCCCATCGCTGAAGAAGTCCTGCTCCGGTTCGGCGCTCATGGCGTTAAAGGGCAGCACGGCAATGGATGGTCGGTCCGGAAGTGCGGGGCTGGGTGATGCCGTTCGTGCGGTCGTCCCTTCCAGAAGGGGACGGTACAGTCGCACCGGCCGCTCCATGTTCTTGAGCGCGCGTTCGCCGAGGTACTCGTATTCGCAGTCAAGCTTGCCCTGGAGGTGATCGTACGCCGTGCCGGAAATGCAAATGCCGCCTGGATCCGCCAAGGTCTGGAGACGGGCGGCGATGTTGACGCCATCGCCGTAGAGATCCCCATCAACCTCGTGGATCACATCACCGAGATTGACGCCGATCCGGAAGATGATGCGTCGCTCCGTGGGGATATTGGCCTGGTTCTCGGCAACGTCCTTCTGGATGGCAACCGCGCACCCGACTGCATCGACGACTGAGCCGAACTCCACGAGCGCACCGTCGCCCATCAGCTTGACAATACGGCCGTGATGCTCGGCCAGCAGCGGATCGATCACCTCCCGGCGCAGAACCTTGAGGGCCGACAAAGTGCTGGCCTCGTCATGTTCGACGAGGCGGGAATAGCCGACGACGTCAGCGGCCACGATCGCGGCCAGCCGCCGCTCTGCTCTTGCAGTTGCCATGGCTGTCTCCCCTCAGGAGATCGGCCGGATGAAGCCCAGGCGATTGAAGACATGCACCATCCGGCTGCCCGACACCGCGACCGTGCTGGCTCATGATACCACTGAGACGGTCATGTGGCGACGATTCACGAGAGGGTCGTCTTCAACAGGAACAGGATCCGCGAAGCGAAATATCTGCTGCGGACCAATGGAAGGATGTTTTTCTTCCGCCGTTGGCGGCCGATGACCGTTGATTGGCTGATCTCACTCAAGGCCGCAGTCGTGCCACCTGCTCGCCAGTCTGGGCATCAAAAAGGGCGAGATCGACCACGAAGTCACCCGACCTGGCAGCGAGATCGAGGATGGTCGCTGCAAGTCGCACAGCACAGAGAGGGTTGACCGACAGATCGATCGTCTCGCTGCTGGAGAGGGCAAGGCGGGTGACCAGATCGCCCTTTTCCGTTGGGGCGAACATTCGGAAGCTATCAACTTCCAAAAATGCGTCTGCGTCACCTTCACTCGATGGAAGTTTTTCGTCAAAGAGGCGGGCAAACTCTTCCTTCAGCTTAACCGACAACATTTGCTTTCTCCAATGAATGAACAAAAGGGCAAACACCTCTGCCCGACGAGAAAGGCGGCGACGCCTCGGCTGGCGTTGCTAAGCCAGCAATAACATTGCTGCTAACCGCATTGGATTGAAACGCTTCTCACAAAGCGGACATCATCTAAGGTGCCGGGAAGCGCTCAAGTCTCTGGTTTGTCGTGGTCCTCTCCCAGCGCCACAAGCGACGCCTTGATCCAACCAGCAAAAGCGCGCACCGCAACCGAGGACAGTGTTGTCTTCGGCAGAAGCAGGTGAAACGCGTGGCGGACGATGGGCCGCAATTCACCCAGTCGCGGTGCCAGCCAGTAGGTCATGAAGCCCTGCGCCGTTCCAACATTGACGATATCGCTTTCCGACCGCTTGCTGATTTTGGTGGTAGCACGCAAGGCCCGCCCGAGATTGCGAGATGGTGGTGCTCGCCAACTCGCGTCACCTTCACCGACCGCTGCAGGCGCTCAAACAGGATCGTGCCCAGGAACTTCTCAAGCGCCTGCATATGCTGGCCGACGGCGACGCGCGAGACGTTGATGTCGGTTGCTGCCTGGTAACGCTGAGGTGGTGCACAAATCATCCGATTCGAGAACCTGAATCAAAAAACGGGCGACGCGCTTTAGTTTAGTTTAGTTCGGCGCGACGGGTAGGATTTGCGTGTCGTCCCGACCTCCATGTTCGCTTCCGGCGGCCCATCGCCAGCATCCCTGCGCGGGGGCCGACCCCGCTGCGATTGCAATTTCACCAGCAGGCCAGCCGTGCCGCCAAGGACGTAGCTGTCGCCGCCATTGTCAAACCCCCGGCGCGCGATCAATGCCCCGAAAACACCAGGGTCTGTACAGGGAGGAGCAAGGCTTGGATGCGCAGGATCATCGCGTGCACGAGACCGACGGTGTCCACCACATGCAGGAAGATCCATTGCATGGTGCCGATATTCTTGTCGGCGAGTGCGTCGTGGTTATTCGTATAGGCGTTGGCAATGCAGCTGCTGCCGGGTGGAATGTCATCCAGCCCGCCTTCGAACAGCGGCTGCAGGAAGACGGTAAGCGTTCCCGGCTGCGCCAGTTGCTGAACATCGAGAAGCTGATCCGTCATTCGCAGTTGCCCTGCCGCGATGACATCCTGCACCTCGGTCACAACGAGCGGAATGATAGTGAACGGCTTTCCGATGCAGGTGGCCTCGGCGATCATCCCTTGTTTCATGACCTGTGCTTCGATCTGTCCAAAGCCTGCGATCAGCGTGCCTTTGCCCGCTGTTGCCGGCACGAGAATGCCAGCGGGTCTGATCATGGTGTTGACGACATCACCCGGCCGCAGAGTGAATTGTTGAACCGTGCCAGCGACCCCTGCACGCACCAGTGTCTTGTCCAACTCCACCTGTGCCTGCGCAAGCGCCGCTTCCGCGCTCGCTTTCTGTGACGGCAGAAGGTCTGCGATCTTGGCCTGGAGGGTATCCTTTTTGGCGATTGCAGAACTGAGCGCACCCTTGCGGCTTTCGACCGTGTTGGCGAGGCGATCGACCTCGCGACGGGCAACAGCATCCCTGGTCAGGAGCTGGGCCTTCAGTTCATATTCGTCGATCGCAACCTGAAGCGCACCTTGGGCTTCCTGGATCTGACCGTCTGCTGTCACCAAGTCCGTTTGCGCGACCTTGGCTTCGGCATCCAGTTCCGCGATTTTCCGCCGCGCCGTCTCAAGCGCTGCCCTTTGCTGTGAATCATCCAGCCGGAAAAGCGGCGCGCCAGCTTCAACTTTCTGATTGAGGCCGACAAAGACCTCATCGACGCGTCCGACCGTTTCCGGCAGGATCGTCACCGTGCGGAAAACCGCCGTTACGTTTTTCGTCGAGGGATGGAAATAGAAGATCAGCGTGATCAGCGATATGGTGAGCATGAGGCATGCTGAAATGCCCCAGCGCAACTCGTACCACATGGTATAGAGGTTGATCTCATAGCCAATTCGCTTTCCTTGGACATAGCGCCGGTAGAGGTAGTCCGGGAAGATTGTGAGAAGCGAGCAAAGCATCAATTCAAACATGTGCCGATACCTTCGCCTCGCCTTGGGGCTCGCTCTTGGCAGGCTCTTCAGGCTTCGCATGCGCTTCTTCGGATTTTGGCGGCTGGTCACGAACCAAGGCGGGGTCGTCGGTCGTTTCAACCGTGCGGCCGGAAAGCTTGCCGAGCGATTGAGCGATCGAGTAGAGTGGCGTCGAAAAGTCGGGGATGTGTATGAAGGCGAGCAGCAAACCCGCGATCCAGAACAGGTGGTTGTGCGTGAAGAGCGAAATCAGCGCCAGGACCGCGACCACTTCCATCTGTACCTTGCTGGTGCGATGCGCCATGCGCTCGGGAACAGCGTGAAGCTGGAAGTAGAGATTACCGACGATCAGGATCATCAGGATCAGGAAGACAACGACGCCGACGAACAGGTAGTCGGTCTGACCGGAGGGCGTGATGAAGATTGGCAAGTGCTCGGTAGCTGCCGGATGGAGATCTTGCGCCATCGGGACTTCCTTTATGGCGGTTAGAACAGGCTGAAACACTCAGATCGCGCTACTCACACCTTACAGTGAACCCATGCGTCTTTCTCGTAGTATCGCGTAAACTACGGAGTGCGACGGCCGGCCAGAATGGCGATTTGCGTGGAAATCCTTCATTTCGTCCGAAGCCGCGCTGCAAGTATGGTTGCATTGGGTCGCTCTTTCACTTGACTGCAAAGGGTATATTTTTGAAGGACTGGTTGAGGAGGTCCACGCAAGAGGAAATCGCGCCGGTCGTCGTAGCCGGTTTTCAGGGGATCTTCAGTAATGTTTATACGTCTCGCCTCACCTGCGCGGCTTGGGCTTTGCTGCGCATTTTTCCCTTTTCCATTGCCGCCATTACCTTTGGCAGGTCTGCAGCCGAGGACAGCGGGGATAACACACGGATATCGGACCTGGAGCGGCGGGTCGATGGCATGCAAAAGCGCCGCCTGATTCGTATCCTGGTATCCTTCAGCAAGACAATCTGCTTCATCGACCGCGGCGAACAATCGGGCAGCGCATAACCGAACAATTGCTCAACGGCTGGATTGGCGCTCTGGATGATACGTCGCTCGTTGATGGTAATGATGCCATATACTACGGTTTAACAGCTTGAGCGCGTGACCGGCTCTCATCCGTTCGGCTTCCGCTTCCTTTCGGCGCAGATGTCACGCATGATACCCGCAAAAACGGAGCGTCCCTTGTCCTTCATACCGCTGGTCTTTATCACGGGATATGACCCGGACGTGATCCCTGATGAGTTTGCGAATATTATTCGTCTACAAAAACCGATTGCGCTGCGTGAGGTCGTGGAGGCGGTATGTGGGCTCTAACGTCGGAGGCCGGGTGACCGCTGTTGGCGCTTCTCTGCATGACGGTAATCGGCCCTATTGCGAACATTGCTAAACACCGTTGCTGCTCCGATTGCTGTCCAATTTAAGGTCGGCTAACGGGCCGGCCGGAAGCGGCCCTCCAGTGCCAATGATATCCGCAATCTTGACACCCTGTTGTAAGAGACGACGGAAAGAGACCTTAAAGGTAGGACCTTGGTCTGAGGTTGCACCCGACCAAGGCCCGTACGGGGAACGAATAACCAACCTCCGAATTAATATGTCGGCGACCACGGCGGTCGCGGTGCAATGGTTTTCGTTGAAAATTCAATTCGCTTTACGATTTTGCGCAGATACTACGGAGGAATTCCCACATGGCTGATCGTGGACCAACAGTTATCAATACAGGCGGAAGTGGCAATGGTGGATGGGCAGTTGCCATCATTGTTATTGCCGTGGTTGTCATTGGCGGCTTGCTGATGTTTACCGGCGTTATCGATATCGGCGGCGGCAAAGGTGGTGGCGCTGACGTCAATGTCAACGTTCCGGCAGTCGAAACCCCATCTGCAGACAAGCCCGCAACATCGGCAGACAAGCCTGCAACCGCGCCTGCAACGACGCCCCAGTAAGGGGCTGCGCCTAAAGATCCGGCGGATCGCACCGCCGGATCCTGACTGAAATTGCCTGGCTTACATGTATGGGCCAAACGGGGCTATTGCCTGTTTCCGTCCCGTGGACACTCCCCAATTCACGTCGAAGCTACGATAGAGAGGCGAGGGACCGTCCCGTCCGTCATGACGGGATAGTGTTCCCTCAGAGGCGAGGCATAGGTTTGCCAATCTAATATGGGCGGCCGCTATAGGTGTCACAACATCATAGATCGAAATGCGGGTTCCCCTGACCGGAGTACCGCGTGAGATGCGTCCGGCCATGGTCCCGCTACGAGAACAATTGCAAATTGGCCCAAGGAATCAGGTCAGATCAGCGGTCTTGTGGTCTTTGGTCGAAAGCTTTGTTTTCGTCTCCTGTTGAAGGATGAAAACCGCTTCACCATAGATCTCTCGCCGTCTCTGCTCCCGGTCACTTGAGAGGCGCTTTTTGTCTGTCGCCGTCAGGCGGGCAACGCTTTGTTGTCGCGGATCTTCATTCTCCACCAGATCGATCAGCAGGTTTCGCATAGCACCGTTGAATTCCCTTAGATCTCTCAGTTCCACCATAAGCGGTGATTTGAGCAGGCTGCGAGCGACGGCATCGTCAATTTTCTTTTCAACAAGGCGAGTTCTGGCCGCAAAATAGCGTCCAATGAAGACAGCGCATGCAATGACGCAACAAGCCAGGGTGACGTAGAACATTGGGCCTCCAATCTCACTGTAGATTGGGCACAGGCGCCAAACATTCAATATGCCGTCAGAGAACTGTGGCGGGTGTGGCCAGCGGTAACGGCGGCCCGTCTGTGGTCGCCGTGCGGTTGTTGTCCCGCAAGTCCGCGTGTCAGGCATGGCGCTGGAACGAATAGGCTGCTGGAGACTTTCTCCCCTACGTTTCATATGGCACGGAGAGCATTGATGAAATCACTCGCTGAAATTTTCGAGCACACGCTGCAGGATCTCTATTTCGCTGAGAGCGCCATCACAAAGGCGCTTCCAAAGGTCGCCAAAGCAGCGAAAAGCGCTGAATTGAAAAAGGCGGCCGAGGAACACCTGTCGGAGACGAAAGATCAGATAAAAAAGCTGGAGCAGGTCTTTAAGTCTATTGGCAAGACGGCATCTGGCGAAAAATGCGACGCGATTGAAGGCCTTATCAAAGAGGCGGACGGTTTGATGAAGGAAGCTGAAGGTACCGCTTTGGACGCCGGTCTTCTGGCCGCCTGCCAAGCCGTCGAGCACTACGAGATCGCACGCTACGGCTCGCTGCGCGAATGGGCCAAGGACCTCGGTTACGATGAGGCACACAAACTTCTGAGCGAGATCCTCGACCAGGAGAAGGCGACGAACAACAAGCTTACCAACTTGGCGGTAACGTCGATCAACAAAACCTCGACGCATTCAAAGGCGGCCTGACAAGATAAGCGCTGCCCTTAGGACTGCAACACCCCTTGTAACGTTGGTTATCGGGGGTATTGCCGAGGAGGCGATCTCTTCGGAAGACCTAAGCTGGTTCGATTGCCACTCTCCTTCCCAGGAGCCGCCCGGCTGCCGCCATCAGCGCATAAAAGGAAGTCCCAACCTGGCCGGTCTGGCATATCTTGAACAGGGGCTTTCATGAAAGCGGGTCTTTTCCCAATCTCGGCCAGTATATCCAAAGGGCCTGTCCAACGTTCTGCTGCAATCGAGATAACGCAAGACCTCGCGGCGGCCGCACGGCCGCATCCGTCAAGTTATCGGCAACGGGATGCCGGTGGAGTTTCCGAGCGTCTTGGACGCGGTTGTGTTCGGCTGAGATCCAGCGGGCGATGGTGTTGAAGGATGCGAGCTGCCGAGATCTGAGGTCGACTTTAGCTGGAAGTCGTATCTAGCCAGATCGTTACAGGCGTTGGACAGTTCCACCCGCATGTCTGCGCCGCAGATGCCACTAGCAACCGAAACGATCGCGTCAGCTTGATCGATATTCTCGTCGATCTCGGCCGGAAATCCAGTCGCCGTGTCGATAACGGAACAAGATCCGTGGTCGCCTGTGCGAACGTGATATGGAAACCGGTGCTCGCCCATGGGACTGAAGTCCGATGCGGGGCACCCAACTTGCATTGGCTCCCGATATTCCTATGCTGAAGAGCAGGAGGACTAGAGGAGGCCCCATGTTTTTGCGTGATGAAGTAGAAATGTTACGACGGGTACCGATCTTCTCGACGATCGATCCCGCAAAGCTGAAGCTTCTAGCTTTCACATCAGATCGTAAGCAGTTTCCATCTGGAACAGCGCTTTGCCGTCAAGGCGATCAGGGCGACGCAGCTTTCGTAATACTCACCGGAAAGGCGGAAGTCTTTGTGCATTCTCCAGCGGGTGACGTAAGGGTTGCCGACGTGGAACCGAACTCGATTGTCGGCGAAATTTCGATCCTATGCGACACCCCAAGAACGGCCACCGTCAAGGCCTCAAGCGATGTCGAGGCGCTCCGCATCAGCAAGGAAAACTTTCTGAAGCTGCTCAGCGACTTCCCACATCTGGGCGTTGGCGTGATGCGCGTTCTCGCCGATAGGCTTGTTCAGACGACCAGTGAGTTGACTGCAACACGCTCCAAGCAACAAGACGAGACGGAACTGGAAATCGGGTAGGCCACCCCGTTCTGCTGGACAAGGCTGGCCGGACGCTGGTCTCGCAGTTACACGCGTTCAGGCCACCATCTGGCAAGCGCTTACGCATTTTCGCTTCCCCGCGTGGTTATGGCTTTCATGGAAGCCCCTAAACCGGATGAAACGCCGCCAACGCCCGATTGCCTTCGACAGGCATTGGCAGCGTTTCCGCCCATTTGGGCATGCGCAGGCTATGAGAGAATGTTAAAAAAGGAATACGTCAGGTACCGCTTTCCTTCCGTAACGAAAGCTGTTCGTGGGCCGGTGTGGCACTAATGCGACGATCTTCCCCGCACGGGCGACGATCCTGTAATAGATGCGAGGTAGAGTACCTGAAGTGGCTCGGGCCTCTGTTCTCCGTTGTCCGAGGACCCAGACAACGCGAATTCGGCGCCACAGCTGACTTATGGCGAGACCCTGTGATCGTTCGTGGATAAAGCCCGCGCCGTTTGGGGGCGATCTGTCGAGCAAAATATGAGCTCCCATCGCGACAGGAACCGCAGACTTGCATTATAGCGATCTTACGTTAATTTATGTAAATTCGATAAACCAGGCTAAGATGACTCAATATGGATCCCAGGCTCAATCCCTATGCACCTGGTGCAGGTACGCCCCCGCCAGAATTGGCGGGGCGAGATGACCTGATCGAAAGAGCGGCGATAGCGCTTGACCGCATCCGCGCAGGTCGTTCCGCCCGCAGCGTGATTCTCTATGGTCTACGAGGTGTGGGCAAAACAGTGCTGCTGAACCGCATTCGGCTCGACGCGGAAGCACGTGGAATCGCTAGCGTGAAGATTGAAGCACCGGAGGAGCGGTCTCTTCCGGGCTTACTCGCGCCCGCTTTACGAGCGACCTTGCTTCGTTTGAACCGAGGAGAAGCCGCGAGGGCGAGCGCCCAGAGAGCTTTACGTGCACTGGCGGGATTCGCAAAGGCTCTCAAAGTAAAATATCAGGACATCGAGTTGGGACTTGAGCTCGATCCTGAAGAGGGAGTTGCCGACAGCGGTGATCTGGACAACGATCTAGTGGAATTGCTCTCCGCGGTTGGCGCGGCGGCTGCCGACAGAGATACAGCGGTGGTGTTATTTATTGATGAACTACAATATGTGCCGGAGGACCAACTGGCTTCCCTGATCACAGCTTTGCATAATGCTAACCAAGATCAATTGCCCGTCACGATGGTAGCTGCCGGGCTGCCGCAACTTCTTGGCCACACAGGGCGCGCCAAATCATATGCAGAGCGGCTCTTTGAGTTCTCGCCCGTGGACAGACTAGACGATGCCGCTGCCCGCGCTGCACTTATCGTTCCAGCCGCAAAGGAAGGAGTGGAGTATGAGCCGACGGCTGTTGACGAGATTCTCGACCAAACGCGCGGCTATCCTTATTTCCTCCAGGAGTGGGGGAAGCATAGCTGGAACGTCGCTGATATGTCGCCAATCGAGAGGTCAGATACGCAGCGAGCTACCGTCGACGCCTTGGCGGAGCTTGATGCTAGCTTCTTCCGAGTGCGGTTCGATCGACTGACGCCCGCAGAAAAACGCTATATGCGAGCGATGGCAGAACTCGGCGCGGGACCGCACCGATCCGGCGATATTGCCGACGTCCTCGGACGACGAGTCACAACTGTCGCCCCAGTCCGCAACGCGTTAATTGCCAAAGGCATGATTTTCAGTCCTGCCCACGGTGATACCGCGTTCACTGTGCCGTTGTTCGATGGCTTCATGAAAAGGATCATGCCAGACATTGATCATCTGTGAACACAGCATCGCCACTTACTCTTTCTTCGTTCTTTGATCAGACTTGGATACTGCGATTCCATCGCCAACAAGCGCAGCTCGCTCCATGAGGGTTGGGACGGCTCTTTCTGACTATGCGGTATCGCAACTCGGTTTGGCGCCAGCGACAAGCCGCTGACCTCGAACATGCCGACGCCCAGAAGCTGAAGCGGGTCACGCCTTGTTCAGGCGCGATGTACGGAGGACTGGTTGGCCGAAGCCGGCGAGATCCGGCGCATCGCGCGACAACCTTTTCGGTCGGACGGAATTCTAAGTGGAGGCAAGTGGTCAGGGAAGCGTGACGGAATGCGATGCTAAATTCATGGTGTATATGCGCCATACGAAGCGGCGCTCCCCTGAACTGCAACAGCGGCGGGGGCAATACCAGAACCGTAGGCACTCTACCCCCGCAAGGCAAGTTTGGTTGTTCGAAAGGCTTTCAACCGAGACGTACGGCTAACCCCTTGAAAGGAAAGGAAGCCTGACCGTCCATCACGCGATGGCATCGTTGATATCGCGACGTCGATGGCAATGGCGAGAGCAGTCTCCCGCAAGCGCAGAGCCAACGATCTAGCTGGTCGCGCGATCGCTCCGCCCCATCACGGTTTGGGTGCCGTCTCCAGCTGGGCTTCAACCTGTGTCTGGGTATTCTTCCATCCTCTTGGTGCGCCTTCTGGCAGGATTTCCGGCGTGGTGAAGAAGACGCCATCGGGGGTCGGATTTGGCGTCGGCGTCACTGCAGACTGCGGGGATCCCGGAACCCCAGTCAGCAACTGAATGCGTGCCAGCATGGCGAAATCTTCGTGCACCGTGTTGTGGCAATGGTTCACGTAGGACCCACCAAACTCGCCGAACTGGATCTGAAACGTCACGCTGCCGCTTTCTCCAAGCCGCCAGACGTCCTTCCGCTGCAGGTTCTCGGTCGGTGGCGGCGTTTGACCGTTACGGAGCATCGTCACACCCTCTTCGAAATGCAGGTGGATGGGGTGATCCCAGCCGCCGCCACCATTCTTGTAGGTCCAGTGCTCTACCTCCCCAGCCTTCGGCACGAGCAGCGAAATCCGGTTGGCGTTCATGGAGTGGGACGACTCGCCATTGATGCGGATCGTCCAGGGAAAACTCACATACTCTCCACAATCCGGCGTGCAGCCATTCGGCCCACGCGAGTCTCCGGTCCCCGATTTGCCGAATTCGACCATGCGCGTGCGCACCGGCGTCACGATCGGAATTTGTTCCGTGAGCGTTGCTGGAACCTGGCTCTTGTCGGGATCGGTGGCGCGAAGAATGACGCCCGGGACATCGACGCTTTCAACAGCCCCGACGATGCGGAACTCCAGCATCGGCCCAACCACCGGATCCTCCGACGTGCCCTTTAGAGCCTTCGACAGACTGAGCTCTTCCTTGAGCCGTCGTCCGTCCTCGTGACGAACATGATTGACGACCCTGATGCGATCGCCGATCTTGAAGCCAGAGAAATCGACAACGAAGTCAAAGCGCTCGCCCATGCCTTGCACTGGCAGACCCGGCATCCTTATTGGATTGACAACAAGGTTGCCATCATTGGCGATGAAGGTGATGGGAACCGGATTACCCCTGGCATCGGCCAGTCCGAGCTTTAGGAAGCGTGACATGCACGCGTTCAGGACGCGGAATCTGTACTTGCGTGGCAGCACCTCGAAGAAGGGTGCGAACCCGAAGTTGACGAGCGGGACGTCGCCCAGCATGCCGTCGGTGTCGAAGATGTCGAAGTAGAGCTGACCGCCGGCGTCGCAGGCGCAGTCCGAGAAGATCAGATTGACGTCGAAGTCGGTATTACCCCATCCGAGAAGCTTGCCGCTTGGCAGGCGCAGATTGACGCCGTCATTCAGCTCTTCATTGCCCCGGTCCGGGCCGCTGTAGTAATTGATGGCGCCAAGGTTGCCCTTGTAGACGTTTTCCGCCGTGAAGAAGAAGCGGTGGTCGTGCGCCCACATCGTTCCCTGCAGCTCGCGGAAATCACCAGCCACATTGACGAGGCCGAAATTGTCGTCGGGACCGGAAGCACGCGGGTCGCCGGCCTGGGTATTGATCTTGTCGCGCCGCGCCAGCGCCGTACTCCAGCGGTAGTCGTAGAACGTACCGGGGAAGTGATGCACATTCGCGGCTCCGTCGCTTTCCGCACCGTTATGAGCGTTATGGAAATGCAACTGGGTTTCATTGCGCCCGAAGCCGTTGTTTGCCTTCCGGTCGGTCGGCAGATCATTGTAGATGCGCGTGATGATCGGCTCGCCGTAGCGCCCCTTGATCAGGAATGGCGGCAGAGTGCAGTTGCCGCTCCGTCCTCCGCCATAGGTCCAGCAGCTATCCGGATGTTGAAGCGGGAAATTGTCGTGGAAATAGCCGCCCGATCCCTGCGCAACTTGACCAAGCCGCATGATGTAGCCGACCTTGGGGAAGAACTCGTCCCATCGCTGGTGGGCGAAGACCTCGCCTGGCGGCCGTCCCTCGATCGGTCCACGATAGGTAACGGGATTGATGAATTCCCTGTTGGACGGATCGGCGGAAAAATCCGTGTGATAGGAAAGCCGCTTGGCCGGCCGCTCACCAAGGCCGGGCGGAAAGGCCGCATGGCCCTCAGCCGTCCGTGTGATCGGCAGTGGTTTGAGATGGTTCAGCCGATGCATCGGCTGAGAAAACTTCTGGATGCCGAACAGTGGCGTCCTTGGCGTGCCGGTCGGAACCGCCGCATAGGCGCTCTTTGCAAACGGGCTTAGCCCATTCTTGCAGGCGAGATAGCCGCTTGCTGTGAAGATGCCCCATTTGAGCAACTCTCGCCGGGTGACTTCTCCCTGGTTGAGAGCCCTGACGATCTCCGCGCGATTTTCTCGTGCAAGTTGTGCTTCTCGCTGCCTGATCCTAGATGCGTTGCTCAAAATATACATTCGACCAGCCCCCAATCAAATGTAATCAACCCTTCAACGTAGAAAGAGTTGAGAAACACTACACTTTAAAACTCAAAATAACAAATTTTTACTACTCGATCACAAATATGTTACAGTAATTATCGGGAAAGATATTCCGGAGATATGTCTATCCGCAAGAAAATAATGAGCTATTAATCAATAACGGCCTGCCATGGCACGCCGCGAAATAAGTCATTCACATGAAGACGGTAAAAGCGTCTGAGCTTCAGGCTCCGAGCATGCCCGATTGTGGCAACTGCTAACGACTGTCTAAGGGCCATGCTCAAATGGACATCGCCGCCGATTGAAAGCTGCAACGTACCTTCTTCTATGACGGAACGCGGGCTGGCAGAAGCGATGCCCCCGATGGTTGCATCCCTCCAACTATCCAGATCGCACCAGGATTACTATCGATGGATACTTGATAAATATTCATTGATGTAAATAAACCGGGAAAACACACAATAACAACAACGATATAGTTAAATATTACAGCCGAACCTAACTTTAGATACCACCATCGTCTCGCCTATGCAGAGATGACATTTGAGTGTAGGCTGGATCCATTTACGGTTACTGTAGTGGAGGGGTCATGCTCAACTCTGTTAGAGTGGCGTTCGTTGATGATCATCCCATGTTACTTGAAGGTATCGGCGCGGTCTTCGCGCGGCACGGTCGATACGATGTTGTTGCGAAAGGCAGCGATGCAGATGCGGCGCGTGCCATTGCTGCTCGATATGAACCACATCTGATCTTCGTCGACTTAAGTATGCCTGGGGACGTCTATGGGGCAATCAGCGACATTGCAGCGACTGGAAGAACACAAGTCATTGTCTATACGGCGTGCAATAGCGTCGATCTGGCGGTCAAGTCCCTGGACAGCGGTGCCAGCGCCTTCATCCTTAAGGAGAGCATTTCAAACGAGCTTTTTGGGGCGGTCGACGCCGTCATCAAAGGCGAGGTTTTTATTTCTCCCAGTTTGGCGGGTAAGGTGATTTCCGCACTGAAGGGCCGTCGCAAGGAAGGAGCGGCAGGCACCAAACTAAGCCACCGTGAGGAGCAGGTCGTTGCCCTTCTTTTGAAAGCGCGGTCAAACAAGGAGATCGCTCTTTCCCTGTCGATCAGCGAAAAGACAGTCAAGCATTACATGGCCAACCTGATGACGAAACTCAACGCCCGCAACCGCGTCGAAGTGGCACTTGCGGCGCAACAACACGTTTCGCTCACGAGCTAGTCTAGCGCCGCTCCTACCGGGTTTTTTTTGGGGGGTCGCGAGATGTGGCCTATAGAACCTGATTGCCCTGTATTGACCGGCATTTCTGCCGTGGCTAGCTGAGGCTCTGGGTCAAACGGATTGGTAGGATATCTGCGTGCTCACAGCTGAGATGATCCAAGCGCTCTGTTTTCCAGATCGAGAGGAAGCATGACGACGAGTTCGGTACCACCGGACGCCGGCGATATGATCGAAAGCTCTCCAGACAACGCCGCAAGCCGGTTCTTTAGGCCGACCAGTCCGAGCTTGGCGTTAGCAGTTGGCTCAGGCATTTGCGTAGTGACGCCTGGCCCGCGATCACTCACGGTGATTAAAAGGCGGCCATTTTCTTCCTTGACAGCGACCGACTGACCGGCTGCCGCAGCGTGTCGATAAGCGTTGTTCAAGCCTTCCTGAATGACCCTGTAGCAACATATCTTCACTGCGGTCGGTACCTCCGTTGGAAGCGTCCCGATGTTTCGCTCCACGGAGGTGCCCGTCAATTGCTCATGGCGGTAAATGGCAGCCTCGACAACTTGCGCCAGTCCTTCTGCCTGGATACCCGGCAACACGAGCCCGCTCGAAATGTTGCGGAGCTCCGAATAGAGATATCTCGCAAGCTGGATGGTATTTGGCGGACTGCCTCCCGGCTTGGCGGTGTCACCGGGCTCGAGGCTCTCCTCGCCATCCCGTCCATATTTAAGCGAGAGCATCAGAATGCTGAGTGTCTGGATTGGCCCGTCATGCAGCTCTGATCCGAGGCGCGCCAGGAAGTTCTCGTTGTCTTGGCTTGCGCGCACGCGAGCTCGCTCGGCGGCCTTGCGCAGTTCATCATTTTGCTTGGCGAGATGGGCAGCTTCGGCGTAGCGCCGATTGAGATCATCCCTCTGCCGATCAATTGTCTTGCTTCCCCGAGAAACGATGAGGTTGAGGACCGCGATCATTCCGATCGAGGTCAGTCCAACAAGAAGCCAGGTCCAGTTCCGCATGCTGGTGCGCTCGGCGATCAATGCTGCGGCGCTCTGATAGAATTCGCCTACGGCGATGATGCGATTTGTTCCTGTCTGATAGAGGGGCGCATAAACCTCGATCAATCTGATGTTCTGGTCCTCAGTCACGCCGTCGAGCAATTCATCGAGATCTTCGAACGCGGTTGCCAAACCGCCGCTGGCTGCGATTTTGACCTCATTTTCCGCTTGCTCTCCGACCTTGATGTTATCATTCGAGGAATAGGCGAGTGTCCCGTCCAGGCGCCAGATTTTGAGGAGAATGAAGCGGTTGCTTACATCGTGACCTGCAAAAAGCGTGTGGGCAAAAAGCGTATCGAGGCGTTCTTCGATGTGTTCTGCCAAGGGATCGGCTGATCCGAGCTCCTGGATGTAGGGCTGGAGAAATGCTTGGAGGAAGATTGCGCCGGCCTCGGCCGCGCTTCGTGTGGCACTCGCCTGGTATCGCGAACTCATCCAGTTTCCGAGCATTAGCATCGAGACCCCGACGATCAGCGTTGCAGTCATCAGGAACTGTCGAGACAAATTGCTGGCTGAGTGCTTCCGGCGACCGGAGGCTAGCGACCAAAGTCGCAAGCCAATACGGCCTAATTGCCCTATCCGCCCGTTGGACTTCAGTTCAACCATCGCATGGGTCTTTCTGAGCTAATATTCGAACTGAATATGGATCACACTCCTCCTAATGGAATTTGTCGGGTGCACGCAAAATCATTTGCGCGATCGCGCCAGCAAGGGGAGATGAACATGCCCTCCGTTAAACCGTTTGAAATAACATTAGGCGATATCAACTATCTGCTCGACCAGATGCGCGATGCGATTTTTATTGTCAGATTCGATGCACAAGGCCGACCGATTTATGGGTATCACGACTCTGCTGGCGTCGTCCACGAGCTGGGATTGTTTGGAACTTTTGACCCGCTGGGCATCGTCGATCCGGTCACCGGCCTGTCAATTTACGATGGTGCGCGCGAAGCGAGCGGCTTCCGTATCCCAAGCGGGTTGTTCAACAACCTTGTGGATCTGACCCGCTGGACGTGGGGCGCCACCGACAACCCCTTCCCGCGCCTTACGGTGGCAGACTACAGCCATTATGTGCACCAGGTATTGACCAATCGGGCGCTGGCCGGAGATGCGACACATGATGGCTATCTCACAACACATCCAACAATCAGCGATCCAAATGCGGCTACGACGCTGGCAACGCCGGCAGCATACGCCGATCCAAACAAGAGCGTGGTCGACTATACACCGCGCATGATCGCGCAGACGATCAGCTCGTCCAATGAGGGTGGCGCCCTTGAAAGGGTCGAGGCAAATGCGCCAGGCACCGTGACCGACGTCATCACCTCCACCTATGCGGACGGTTCAGTTCATACCGAGAACATCGTGCGCAACCTCAATACCCTGCCGGGTGACCCGTCGACGAGCGGCATATTCACCCTGTTCGGACAATTTTTCGATCATGGCCTTGATTTCATCGACAAGGGCGGGCAGGGCGCAAAGATCATTATCCCGCTGGATCCGGGCGACCCCCTTTACAGGGCACCGGGGACAAACAATCCTACGGACCCCGGCAACACGACAATTACCATCTCGCGCGCGACGCCGGATGACTACACGTTGCGGGATATACACGGCCGCCAGGTGTCTATAGCGGGCGCCGACAACATCTGGGGGACCGCTGATGACGTCCAATCACTGGGTGCCGATGGCGTTCTGGGAGGGACGGGACAGGATGCCGATGTTTTTGGGCCGGTTGCCAAGCCTGCCCTGCCGACCTACACCAATCACACATCACCATATATCGACCAAAGCCAGAGCTATGGATCGGATACGCAAATCACACTGTTGCTGCGGGCATGGGTGTTGGACCCCAACAGTGGGCAATACCGCCCGGGCGCGGAGCTTTTCGACGGTCATCAGACGCAGGCATACAACAGTAATGTCTTCAACGATGCCAGTCCCGATGGACTGGGGGTTGGGACGACAACGAGGACCGTACCTACGCTTGCTGAGCTGCGTGCTCATTTGCTAGCAACCGGCCGCGATGATCTGACATGGGATGATATCAATAACTACCGCGCTCGCGATACCAGCGGCCATGTGATCGATACGAATGGCGCCACCCTGGGAGGCTACGTCTTCACGGGCCAGGCCTTGCTACTGGACATGAACCCGAACCTCGCGGCCATCAACTACGGCAATGCGACGATCGTTGCCGGCGGCATAACTGCCGCCAATCTCATGTCCTTCATCGACTTTTCGAACTTTTCGATCCGCAATTCAGTGGGTGGCGTAGCTGTCACCGCCGCGCAGTATGCGGCAGTCAGCGAAGCGTTGATGCAGTCGGTCGGAAACCACTACATCGCAGGCGACGGTCGGGCCAACGAGAATTTCGGCCTCACGGCCCTGCATCATGTCTTCCACGAGAACCACAATGTCCAGCTCGTCAACCTGGAGCACGCAATCCTCGGCCAGACGGATGCAGCCTCGCGCCACAATTTCCAGATCGCCGTCAATGGACCGAATGGTCCTTACACAGACGCAAATGGCAACTATCTTGTTTCACCCGGCGGTCCCATCTCATGGGATCCGGACAAGATGTTCGAAGCCACGAAACTGATCAACGAAATGGAATATCAGCATGTGGCAATCGACCAATATGCACGCCTCGTTACCCCGGACCTGCCCGAGTTCGTGACTTACGACAACGATATCAAGGCCGATATCTCCCTTGAATACGCGCAGGCAGCCTTCCGGTTCGGCCACTCGCAACTGCGCGAGACGATCGACGCCATCGATCCCAATGGTCTGGTCAGCAAGTTTGCCCTGTCGGGCGCCTTCCTGAACCCTGGGCAGTTCGCTGCCGTTGGCGCAACCGACATCGTCCGGGGCATGTCGCAGCAGCTATCGAACGAGGTGGACGAGTTTCTGACGCCTGCGATGCAGCAGTCATTGCTCGGACAACCGCTCGACCTTGCTGCAATCAACATCGCCCGCGGCCGGGACCTCGGAATCCCAACCCTTAACGAGGTGCGCCGGCAGCTTCACGACGCATTGGTCGCGGAACGCGCAGCTGATCCGGCGACGCCGCACCATACCAATCTCATTGTCGATGCGCTAAACCCGTACACAAGCTGGGCTGAATTTGGGTCGCAGATGCAGCACCCGCAGTCGCTGGTGAATTTCATCGCGGCTTACGCGTTTGACGGAGATCTGGCAAAGGCCGAAGCAATCGTCGGCCTGGAGAACGGCACGATCGCCGAAGGTTCGGCTGAAGCACAGGGCTTTTCCGTCAACTATGCGATAGCGTTTCTCAACAATACCGGGGTCAACCCGGGTGACCAACCGCCGATCGGGGCTGACGGCTTCAACAGCATAGACCTCTGGATTGGCGGTCTGGCTGAACTGCACGTCTTTACCGGCCAGCTCGGGACGACGTTCAATGCGATTTTCGAAGATCAGATGGAAAGGCTGATGGATGGCGATCGCTTCTACTACATCTACCGCCTCCAGACAGCCTTGAACATTGATACCGATCTCGGGCACGCCATCGTCACCGAACAATTCAAGGACATTATCGAACGCACGACTGGCGCAATTCACCTGAACGGCGACGTCATGGGATACGCAGACAGCAATATCGAACTCGCCCGTACGATCGTGCCTGGCACGGCACTGCGGGCTGTCAGAGGCGAGCTCATCCTTGACATCAATGGCAATTCGGTCGCCGCTAACATGGGCGACCTGAAATATGATGCGAACCACCAGCTGATTACGCAGGACCACCAAAACGCCCACGCCTATGGCGCGTTGTTGTCAAGTTACGCGGCGACGCCAAACGGGATCGATGTTGTCGGCGGCGCAGCCAATCTGGGCTACGGTATATACTCGGGCTTCGGTAACGGCATCGTCGGCAATGGTGGTCTTATCACCAAATCCAATTCCGACCTCGGCACCACACGTACTTTCATCCGCGATTTCCGTCCGGACATGGGCGAAAACCCCGATGGTACACCAGCCTCGGGATACAATTCTCACGAAGTGATTGCCGGCACCGACAATGACGACTGGATCGACGCAGGCAATGGCGACGATACGGTCTATGGCGACCGGGGGGATGATGTGTTGGACGGAAAAGCCGGCGCAGACCATCTCTACGGCGGCGATGGTCAGGACGTAATCTATGGCGGCGACATCGAGGACTTCCTCGATGGAGGCACTGGCGACGATATTGTTTACGCCGGCACCAGTGCCGGTGCGCTCGATGTCGTCATCGGTGGCGGCGGCAACGACAAGCTCTATGGCGAAGCCGGCATCGACGAGATCTACGGCGGCAGCGGCGACGACTACATCGACGCCGGCGGTGACACCGACCTCGCATTCGGAGATGGCGGCAATGACGAGATGTATGGTGGTGACGGCCCCGACGAACTACGCGGCGGCCTTGGGGATGACATCCTTTCGGGCGGCTCGGGCGCCGACATGTTGCTTGGCGAAGGTGGCGACGACATTATCATGGGTGGCATTGGACAGGCCGCGCAGGTTGGCGATGCCGATGAGGCCCTTGGCGGCGACGGCTTTGACATGGCATCCTACAGCGATGTGAGCATCGTGCTCGATGTCCCGGCAGACCTGCGCAACCAGGGTCTGACCGCAGCCAACGGAGGAACCGCATTCAATCCCTTCAACCAGTTGCTCAGTCAAATCGAAGGCATCGTGGGATCGAGGTTCAACGACAGACTGATCGGGGATGCCGGAGATAACTGGTTGATCGGTGGTGGAGGTGCCGATCGTTTCAATACGACTGTTGCTGACGCGACAGGCAACATCGGCAGCGGCGGCAACGATGTCATCATTGGCGACAGCATCCGTCTCGATACTCTTATCGGCGCCTACAGCGGCTATTCGACCAGTCTGGACGCGCTTGGCAATGCCGTGCATTCCGTTGGAAACGTCCTCACCGCCGGTCTCCTCGGGAACGTTGCGCTTGGGACTCAGATGTTTGCCACGCACTACACGGACTTGCTGAAGACCGAGAAGTTCAAGAACATGGTGCTCGGCTCCGACCCCGCCGCCGCAGGATCGGATACCGTGATCTTTTCAGGCAACAGAGCCGATTACACGGTAACTACAGTTACCTTTACGTCGGCAAACCAGGGTACTGTTCTGGCTTACAAGATACAGGATAACAGGCCCGGATCGCCGGATGGCACGGACCTTCTGGTCGGGATCGACATTGTGCAATTTGCAGATCGGACAATCACCGTCGATCAATTGGCGAACCACATTCCCACGGGAACGCTGTCGTTCAACGCCGGAGACCAAGGGAGCCTGGCCCGCCTTACACCAACGAGTGCGCTTTTTGACGCAGACAACATCACTCTGGCAAATCCGCAAGGCAGCGTCACTATTCCAAATAGCGGCTACAACTGGCAAACAAGCGCTGACGGTGTCGCCTGGACTACGGTGCAGAGCGGCACCGCTAGCGGGCAGCAATCCAGCCAGCATGTTCTCAGTCAGAGCCAGACATCTGGAAAGCTGATCCGGCTCGTGGCATCCTTCGTGGACGCACTCGGAAATCCGGAGTCGGTGCAGTCAAATACATGGAACCTCGTCGTTGGCACCACGTCCAGTAACACCGGGGCTAGCGCGCTGAGCGGCACCGGCAGTCTGCTGATCGGAGATGCCATCTTCGGTCTTGGCGGGAACGATGTGTTGAACGGGCTAGCCGGTGACGATCGTTTGTTTGGCGGCGATGGCAACGACGCTCTTAACGGTGGCGATGGCAACGACTATCTCGATGGCGGAGCAGGCAGCGATACACTGACTGGCGGCATCGGTGATGACACCTACGTGATCGCAAGCAATGGAGGATTTTTCGGGGGCACTGACACCATCGTCGAGCAGGCGAACGGCGGAACGGACCTTGTGCTTAGTTCGACGAGCTATACGCTCGGAAACAACCTCGAAAACCTGACCCTGGCCGGCGGCAGCAATATCAACGGTACCGGCAACGGCGGTGCGAACAGTCTCGTCGGCAACTCCGGAAATAACACGCTGGACGGTGGAGCAGGTGCCGATTCACTGACCGGTGGAGCTGGCAATGATACTTACATTGTCGACAACGCAGGTGACACGATCCATGAAAATGCAAACCAGGGGACAGATACGGTGCGCACGTCGTTGCCCACGTTCACCCTGTCCGACAACGTCGAGAATCTCGTTTACACCGGCAATGTATCGTTTACCGGTAACGGCAACGCCCTCAACAACGCCATTACCGGGGGCAACGCCGGCGATACGCTGAATGGCGGTGACGGAAACGATACGCTTACGGGCGGGGGCGGCGGCGATACGCTGAACGGCGGAAATGGCAACGACACTCTTGTCGGCGGTTCCGGCAACGATGTCCTCGCGGGCGATGCGGGTGCAGACCAGTTTGTCTTCAACACCAACCTGAACAGCGCGGGCGTCGATACGATCACTAATTTTGTCAGCACCGCCGCCAATTCGGCGGACCACGATCGCATCGTCCTGGATAACGCAAACGGCATATTCAGCCAGGTTGGAAACAACGGAAATCTGCTCGCAGCAGCCTTCTGGAGTTCGGCCACGGGTACCGCCCACGATAGTTCCGACAGAATTATTTACAACACCACGAACGGTTGGCTGACATACGACAGCGACGGCACCGCCAACGGAGGAACGGTGCATTTTGCCACCCTCGAAGCAAACCTCACGCTCCAGGCAGCCGACTTCTTGGTCGTCTGAGGCAGGGGGCCGGCCAGCCCTTGGACCCCCTCCGGAATTGGCCGGCCCCACTGAGACAAACGTGCGCTTCGCCGAGCGAGAGATGGAGCTTCACATGCATCAGCCGCTGCGCGCTGCAAATGCAAATCATGCCCTATTCGACCCTAGACTATCCAGCACGCTACCTGCGAGTATTGCGCTCAAGCGCCGCCTGTCAGATCTAAGAGCAGTCGGGCTCTTTTCTGCTGTGATCAGCGTTTTGACGCTGACCGGCTCCTTCTACATGCTTCAGGTCTATGATCGGGTCTTGGTGAGCCGCAGCGTCGAGACGCTGCTGGTTCTGTCTGCAATTGCGCTTGTGGCATTTTTGCTTCAGGGATTGCTGGACTCGTTTCGACTGCGAATGCTGAGCCGGATTGGCGCGCAATTCGATGAAGATCTTTCAAGCTTGGCCTTTCGTGCCACCAGCCTCTTGCCGTTGAAGGGCGCAAAGCCGGACGAAGCAATGCAGCCTCTTCGTGATGTCGATCAGGTTCGCGCGTTTCTTGGCAGTCCGGGCCCGACCGCACTTTTCGACCTTCCTTTCATGCCGCTTTTCGTGATCGGCTGTTTTCTATTGCATCCGTGGCTCGGTTGGCTCGCCGTCGGTGGCGGGAGCGTCATTGTCTTCCTCGCGGTTGCAACGGATGTGCAAGTTCGCGCCCCCACGCATGAAGCCACGTTACAGGGAAATCGGAAACATCTCTTTGCGGAATCGGCGCGACGTCACTCGGAGGCAGTCGATGCAATGGGCATGCATGAAGCGATGGCCAGCAGGTGGAGAAAGCTGAGCCGCGATTTCCGCGATACAAGTTTGCAGGCAAGTGACGTCCAGGCCAGTCTGGGTGCATTTGCGAAGATATTCCGCACGATCCTTCAATCGTCAATATTGGCACTGGGAGCCTATCTGGCTGTCCACCAGGAGGTATCCGGCGGCGCCATGATCGCCGCATCGATAATGACCTCTCGTGCGCTGGCACCGATCGAAACGGCAATAGCCCATTGGAAGGGGTTCGTTTCGGCGAGGGCAGCCTATACAAGGCTCAAGAACTCGCTGTCGATTGCAGTCGAAGGTGAGCAGGTTGAGTTGAGGCCACCTCGCCTGAAGCTGACCGTGGATGGGCTTGCCGTTGCCGCGCCTGGTGCCGCAGATCCGGTCTTGCTGAACGCTTCGTTTGAGCTGTGGGCAGGCGATGGCCTCGGTATTATCGGCCCAAGCGGCTCCGGCAAGTCGTCGCTTGCACGCACCCTTGTCGGCGTCTGGTCGCCAATGAAGGGCAATGTGAAGCTTGACGGTGCACTCCTTAACCAATGGAACCGCGACAGCCTTGGTCGCCATGTCGGCTATCTGCCCCAGGATCTCGCCCTTGTTGACAGCACGATCGCGGAAGCGATTTCCCGTTTCCAGGCTGATGGCAACTCGGAAAGGATCATCAAGGCGGCGATGGCTGCGGGTGCCCATGAGCTCATTGTCGGCATGCCGGACGGTTATGAAACGAGGATCGGCGACGGCGGCATGTTTCTGTCCGGTGGTCAGCGTCAAAGGATTGGTTTGGCCCGCGCGCTTTATGGCGATCCGTTCCTTGTCGTTCTCGATGAGCCGAACTCGAATCTTGACGCCTCCGGCGACGCGGCGCTAAGCAATGCGATCAGCGACGTGCGCAGCCGCGGCGGAATCGCGATCGTGATTACTCATCGACCGCTCGGGCTGGCATCCGTCGACAAAGTCGCGTTTGTTCACGAAAAAAGCATCAAGCTCTTCGGACCGAAGGATGATGTGATGGCGGTCCTTTCGAGGCCTTCCGATGCGGCGATCCCCCTGAAAGCCAGTGGGAACTCCACCCATGTATAGCTCGACCTCCTGGTATTCTGACCATTCTCATTCGCTTCGCCGCTACAGGCGGGCAGGCACAATGTTGATTGCCGCCTTCGCGTCCACCTTTGGTATTTGGGCAGCCATTGCACCGCTCTCCAGCGCGGTTGTTGCGTCAGGACATTTCGAGGTCGAAGGCAACATCAAGAAAATCCAACACAAGGCGGGTGGAGTGGTTTCACAGATTCTTGTCCACGAGGGACAGCGAGTAGCGGGAGGACAGGCACTTCTCCGTCTGGATGATACCAATGCGCGGTCCGAACTCCAAATCGTCGAGCATCAGCTCGCGGAGCTTCAGATGAGCGCAGCCAGACTCGGAGCCGAACGCGACGGCGCACTCAATTTCGAGCTTCCGAGCTATTTCGTCAAATATTCTGACCCCATGTCGGCGCGTATCCTCTTCAATCGAGAGCAGGAACTTCTCGATGCGCGCCTGAAGGCACGGCAGGGTCAGAAGCAGCAGCTAACCGAGCGGGTGACGCAGCTGATGAATCAGATCGATGGTCTTGCCCTCCAGGAGAGTGCGAAACGGCACGAACATCAATTGCTCGATACGGAACTTCGCAGCCTTCGCAGTCTCCTAGACAGGCAACTTGTTCTGGTTAGCCAGGTAAAGATCCTTGAGAGGAACATGGCGCAACTCGATGGTGAGATCGGCCAACTTCAAGCGTCCACCGCAGAGATCCGGGCGAAGATTGCCGAAACAAAACTCCAGATGCTGAATCTGGACCAGATTGCTGTTGCCGAGGCGGGCAAGGACCTTGCGGAGACCGAGAGCAAGATCAATGAGCTCAGCGAAAAGCAAATTGAAGCGAAGGATGCCTTGACGCGCGTTAGCGTCCGGTCGCCTTTGGCCGGCGTCGTGCACGAGCTTTCCGTCCACACCGTCGGCGGCGTTGTTGGTGCTGGCGAAGTGCTCATGATGATCGTGCCCGAAATGGCCGAGCTAAACGTCGAACTGAGAATCTCGCCTCAGGAAGTCGATTCGATCCATGTTGGCGACAAGACATATGTCAGGATCAGCGGCCTTAATCGTTCCACTACACCGGATCTCGAGGGAAAGGTGGAAATGATCGGGGCAGATCTGGTCGAGGACACGCCAACGCGGATCTCGTACTACCCCGTCCGTGTTCATTTGCCCCCCGGTGAACTCGATCGACTAACTGGTACACAAGTTGTTCCGGGGATGCCGGTCGAAGCTTTCATCACGACGTCCAAACGGACTTTCCTCGACTATCTATGGGAGCCACTTTCCGATCGGCTGCGGCGTGCTATTCGTGAGCACTAAGGCTGACGAAGACGGTTCCCTGACGTTCGCGCAAACCTTCAAAGTCGAGACCCGCGGGAAATCCTCGTTGAGGGCTGCTGCGATGGCGGGTATGGTCGTGTTATCGCCCGAGGCTGATCCCGCCTCTTGCTGCTGCGGCCGAAGGGGATTGAGCGTCACGCGCGAAATGAGAAAGCTCGCTGTTGAATCTGGCCGGGTTTTCCATAAAGGGCGCGTGGCCCGTCATCGGATACCACGATGCAATGGCTGCAGGGCACATGCTCAGAAGGTGCCGCCCCATCGCCGGGAGGATCACCGTGTCCTGTTCACCTTGGGTCACAAGGACCGGCACATCGATCCTGGCCAGCACGTCGTCAGAATCGATCTGACGGGACAGAAGGGCAGCGCGGACCTTCGCGGGGACGACCATATTCCAGGAAATTGCCATCTCAAATACCTCGGCTGGCAGCTGCGAATAAGTGCACCCGCGAACAAAATTGCGAATTGCTTCTATGTTGGTCGGAAGATCGTCGTCAGTCGCGCCGATGACATGGTCCAGGAAACCGGGACCGATCAAAGTGCCGAAGGCTGATTTGTTCAGCGTGACTGCTGCGCCCACAAAGTTGATGCCCGCAACATGAGCGGTGCCATGAAGGCGGAGATAGTCGCAGATGATGAAGCCGGCGTAGGACCAGCCGACAAGGATCGGACATCCCAGATCAACTTGCTTGATGACAGCGGCGACATCGTCGGCCCAAAGCTGAGGGTCGGTATAATTTCCGTCTCCCAGCGGGGCGTCCGACATGCCGTGGCCGCGCAGGTCCAGAGCGACGAGGCGACAATCGTTGGCAAGCACGCTTTCATATTGTTTTTTCCAACACAGATGGTTTTGCGACCACCCATGGATGAAAAAGATGGATGGCGCATCTTGGTTTCCCCACTCGCGAACCTGCAGACGTACGCCTCCACCGCCGGTGACATTGTGAATTTTCATTGTCCTACCTCCCCATGAATGTCGAATCAGGGTGAGGCGTGCGCGTGAGAAAGGGCGTTGAAGAAACCGTTGAAACTGTCGGCCTGGTCGTTGAAACCGCACCACAGGTCCGCTCTCAATGCTTCGGGAAGACATTGGCAAAGGCACTATGCTGTTTCGCAGACGAACTGTCTGAGTTCGCGGACAAACTGCTCAAAGGCGAGTTCGTGGGGAAGGAGAATATGGTTGGCGCTGTCGAGGTCGACAAACCGTGCGCGAGGAATGCCGGTTGCGAACTCCCTTCCGGACCCAAAGGGAACGACAGCGTCATTTCGTGCGTGCAGAACGAGCGTCGGAACTTTTATCTGTGAGAGGAGGTCCGAGACGTCAATTTCGCCGAATGCTTCATGAAGGCGGCCGGCATTGCAAGGCGAGACCGAAATGCGTTGCAGTTCATCAAACCAGTCCATCTGAACCTGGTTCGCCCGCGGAATGAACATGGTTGTGAACAGATGGCGAAAAACCGGGTTGTTCTGGCCCCATCCTTCCCGGATAAGTGCGGTCATTGCCTCATGGGTAGCGATTTCATGGCTGTCGCCTCGCTGCCGCCAGCCTTTGACAAAACCTCCGTAGAGAATGAGGCCCGTCACTCGTTCGGGGTGTCGCAGGACATAGGCAACGGAGACGGCGCAGCTTTGCGACACCCCCAGAAGTGTAAAACGTTCGAGACCCGCCGCGTCGACAACGGCCTCCAGGTCAGCGATCATCGCCGTGAACGAGATATCCTCGGCAACCCAGTCCGATAGCCCAGTTCCACGTTCGTCATAGCGGATAAGCATCGTTTCTTCCGAAAGAGCGTCAATCCAATGCATCCACACCGGACTTTCCCACTCATACTGGAGATGTGACATCCAATGAGCGGCTCGCACGATCGGTGAGCCATGCCCGCACACCGCGTAAGCGATCGTCGTCTGGTCGGCCGTCTTGCAGAAGCGAATCTCCTGCGATCTCCTGCTAAACGACAACGCAATTGGTCGTGCATCCCGAGGCTCCGACCGCTGGTCGGGCAAATCGACGTCGACAATCTCTGTGGCGAGACGCTTCAAAGCCATGGAATGAACGTGCACGCGCTCGGGGTTATCCCTGAGCCGTCCGATGAGGGTGCGCAGAACGGCCGCGTGCAACCGGAGCGCCTTGTCTCGATGATATTGCCGCCAAGCTTCAAAGCTCGGGCAGTGCGGCAGGGAGAGGCCTTCGAGAAATTCACCCCGAAAAATCGCCACAAGAGATTCCAGGGTTTCGGTATCCATGACGCTAAGGTCGATGCGTCGAAGGGATGCTGTGCCCCTGATGTCCAGGTCAACCCTCTCGAGGCTGAGGGAAACAGAATCGTGGTCTGCATGTAGACGCTCATGACCGTCGGTGTTCACGATGGGTCTGAGTTTGTGAAGGCTCCACCTCAGCGAAGCCCGGGGGTCGTCTGGGACATGCCAGAACATCTTGCATAGATGATCGCGACGCTGGGGCCTTCCGATGACGGCCAAATAGGCGAGAAGCGCGCGTGTCTTCTTCGACTGCGGTAGGGGCAGAGCCTCTCCGTTTTGGCTGACGTTGAGTTCGCCCAGTACCGCAATTGCTAGATCGCCAATCATGATACACCGACGTGACGGTAGCGTTCGGACGTTAGCTTAGAACAATGTCATTGGAGGCGAAATCGGCTTTGATGCTCGATTGAGTTTTCGGTGCGGAATTTTTGCGGGCTTCGCTAATCTTGTAGTTAGCTTGGGGGATTAAGGCCTCCAATGATTGAACCGTGCGTTCATGGTACGACCGACGCGTCATGTGCACAGTGCGGTTGTACATCTCCCATCAATGGTCTTTACGAAGATACGATGAAGGCTGGAGCTCCCCAGCCACACCCGCTTTTCCTGCACGACTTGCGCCCGAATGTCTCTGTGGGACGCCGAAGCCACACTTTACGTCGTCCCACTGACTCCTAAAAATGACCCCGCAACCAGGGCGGGGTCGTTCTCACTTTACTTGTTTAGCGCATCCTTCAGCGCCTTCGCAGGCTGAAAGGTCAGCTTCTTGGCCGCTGCAACCTTGATGGTCGCACCCGTGGCTGGATTGCGAGCCTCGCGCTCGGGCGTTGCCTTTACCTTGAACTTGCCAAAACCCGGCAGCGACGTTTCATTCCCGGCGACAGCCGCGCTAGCGATCGAGGCGATCACCGCTTCAACGATTGCCTTACCCTGGACCTTCGTCAGGCCATGCGCCGCAGCGATCTTGTCAGCGATTTCGTTGGTCGTTGTCATTGTTGCTTCCCCATTAATTCGTACGAGCATCCCTGCCATTGGTCGCGGGCGCTGTCACTGATGCGCCGTAGCAAAAGCAAGGTTGAGCGCCAGATTTCCACAGCTTCTGATTAAAATTCCTCGCTGTCGGACGGAAAAGTCCTGCTCGTTAAATGCTTTGGTCGTGGCCTTGGCGGTGAGCGCATACATATCGAGGATTTTGCACAGGTCTTCGGCGTCTATCCGTCTGGAAAATATGAAGGGGCCGCCTATCACGACATCACAGCCGCCCTAAGCGTTGCCGTCTCGCTTGCCTCTGCATTCGAATTCGTCCGCCAGCTGGCTCTGGCTGCCATAACCGGTAACGGCGACATGCACCTGAAGAATTGGTCATTGATCTATCGCGAGGCTGGCGACAAACCGCAACTTGCGCCTGTTTACGATGCGCACTCGACGGTCCCCTACATCCCTGCGGATGCCATGGCTCTGTCACTGGCCGGCCGGTGGTCCTTCAAGGGGATGAACGTGCAGCGATGGAAGGCCTTCGCCAATCGCGCGCCTGCCGGGCTGCCAGAGCGAGAGGCCGTTCCGGCGAAGGTTTTTTGAACGGATCGATGCACATGTGCAACTGATGGCGCCAATTCTTGGCACGTGTGCGGACTGAACCCCGGTCCATCGAGGATGACGCCCTGTCCTAGCCATCGCGCCAGTTTTCCTGGCGCGTCTTTACGCCTTCCAATCGGCGTCAGTAAACCAGTCGAGCTCGTATCGTTCCCGGGATCTGGCGGAGCGACTCGAGTATATCATTCGCTGTCTGGCCAGCACCTTCGACTTCAATAACCACGTAACCCGTGTCGCCGTGCGTCTGCAGGAATTCACCGACGATGTTAAGTCCGCGAGACGAAAAAATAGTATTCAGGCTGTTCAGAATACCCGGACGATTTTGATGAACGTGGATGAAACGCGTACCGTTCGGGCGGGGTGGAAGTTGAACCTGGGGGAAATTGACGGCGCCCAGTGTTGAGCCAATGTCCGAATATTCCACAAGCTTCCTTGCAACTTCCGTCCCAATGCGCTCCTGCGCTTCCTCCGTCGATCCACCAATATGGGGAGTTAGGATTACATTATCCAAACCCTGCAGCGGCGTTTCGAAGCGATCCCTGTTTGAAGCCGGCTCCTTGGGGAACACGTCGACGGCCGCGCCCGCGAGATGTTCTTCTCTCAAAACCTTCGCAAGCGCTTCGAGATCCACAACGGTGCCGCGGGAGTTGTTGATGAAGAAGGCTCCCTTTTTCATTCTCCGGAGTTCGGTCTCAGTTATCATATTTTGCGTGGACTTCGTTTCTGGAACATGCATCGTCACAAAATCGGAGATTTCGAGAAGCTCGCCGAGCGAAGCCATCGATTCTGAATTGCCATGCCGAAGCCTGTCCGAAGGATCAAAATAGCGGACGTTCATGCCCATGCTTTCCGCGAGAACACTGAGCTGCGAACCGATGTTGCCATAGCCCACTATCCCCAGCGTTTTCCCGCGTACCTCACGGCTCCCCAAGGCGGATTTGTCCCATCCGCCTTCATGGGCCGACGCCGACCGCGGGAAAATCCGCCTGGTCAGCATTATGATTTCACCGATCACAAGCTCAGCGACCGACCGCGTATTTGAGTAGGGAGCATTGAACACGGGAATCCCACGGCGACGCGCCGCCTCGAGGTCGACTTGATTGGTTCCCACAGAGAAACAGCCCACTGCAATCAGCTTTTTTGCGGAGCTGAAGATTTCATCTGTCAGATGCGTTCGTGAACGAATTCCGACTATATGCGCTTCGGCTATATGGCTCTTGAGATCTTTGTCATCCAGAGCCTTCGGCAGATGTGCCAGATTGACGTAGCCAGCTGACGAAAAGTAGTCAACGGCGCTCTCACTGATGCCTTCCAACAAGAGCACGGAAATCCGATTGCGGGGAAGAGAAAGTTGTCCGGTCATTGAGTTGCTTTCGATTCTCAAATTCAAAAAAGCCTAGGTCGCTCGTCGGTAGCAAGTGACGGTATATGAGTTAGCGACCGGTCAGCAGGCTGCGCAATAGAAAACTCAATTCCGTCCGCCGACACGCGCCGTCGCGGCAGCAAATAAGCATCTGTAGCTGCCTCGCGGGGCCGATCAAGGGACGAATGTTGTCACACTGTAATACGAGGATGTCGGCAGTGTAGTTGGTAGCCGCGCATGCCTGGGCGTTCAGATCGCGTTCGGCGAAGTCGGCTTTGGGAACGCTATCAGTTGCATTTTGATCCGGGTGAGTTGGCGAAATTGTCTTCACCCTTTGATGACCATATCGCCCATTTTCCGGAGTGAAGCCGCCAATCACCGCGAATACGGTTGGCACAAGCATGAGGACGGTCATTGCGGACATGCGGCCGCTGATCGGCCGCGCGGCGCATCGGATTTCCGTGAGGGCGACTGTGCCGCGAACTACTGCTTATTCAGCTTCACCTTCAAAGCTTCTATCTTAGGGGTGATTGTGTCCCCGCCCGACAACTTCGGTGTGAACTTCGTCCAAGTTCCGCCCTTGCTCGGTTCGGCGCGATAGAGAACCTTCGGCTTTGCAGTGTCGCGCGCCCATAACTGACATTCGTCGGAGTGGTTCGTGCCCCATGCCCCGGTCCACTGATCAGACACACAGAGCTTGCCATCAGATGTCGACCAAGTGCCCGCCGCATGAGATGGACCGTTTCCGGTATAGCCGAGCATCTTTCCGTCGGCGCCCAGGTACCAGGAAATCGGTTCCCTTTCGCCTTTGTGACCTTTTTCGGTGAAATTATACGTTTTCCCCGAGAAAATTTCCTTGATTTCGGCCGCTGGTATTGGCGAGGCGCCTTTTGGCGCGGCCTGGGCGAACGCTAAGCTAGGAGCGGCAGCGAGAAATGCCAGAGCGATTATCGGTCGCATGAGAACCTCCAGTTCGTTAGCGGTTATAGGGTGCGAGCGTTGCGTTCGGGAAGGACCCGGCGGCAAACCGCAAGATTGGAAAACTGCCCCTGTCGTTCGTTCCGCAAGATGAACCCCGCAGTCGCGGATACGGGGCTCGAAGTTGTTATATACGCGCCTGTGGAGTATATCGCCGCATTTAGTCAGTGGGTAGTGACACAATATGAGTAAGTTCATGGCGCGAAACGCCCCGACTAGCACTCGGATCTAGTGACGTCATCGCGGCGCTTGGCTTGATCGCTCAAGGCGTTACTCTTCTTGCGAGGAAACAGAATCGGGCCAGGATGAAGCCGGCATGTTCTGCGCGAAATCTCCGCAAGGCAGTTTGCCTGGAGAAAGTAAGATAAAGCCGCGCCAGTAGGTTCCTGAGCTTTTTCTCAGCCTTCTTTTCTGGCGCTGGACATTTCCCAGGCGGATGAGCCGGAGATGCGGCAGTCAGAATTACAGGTTCAAGCAAAGTGTGCGGACGGCATTGAGATGGGCTCCTATACGTGACCTAACTGAAGGGATTTGGTAAAGCCGAGGGCCCACATCAAATTCGGGAAACTGCTCAACCCTTTCGCTTGAAAATGATCTTGATGCTCGAGGTCGTTTGGGCTGAAGCGCCAATTCCCATGATGCCCACCTTTCCGTCGGCGCCCACCTCGGCGGAAACTTCCACGGAGTCCACGAGGATTATTCCTTCGCGCAACCCGCCGACGGCCAGCCTTCTTCGTCATCTTGCTTTGCATGTATTCCGACCGTCCTTGTTGTCCGTTTGGCTGGAAGTCGCGCATCAGCAGATCTTCGTCACCGGGCCATTTCTCATCGCTACCTGCATCCCGGCTACGGGTGGCTGATCGCAAGCCAGTACTTCTACAAAGCCGAGGAAGGCAGGCTTTCCGGCAAGGGCGGCACTGCTTCGAGCTACGGAAATTGCCAGGAAACCCATTGAGCACCGGACGACCCACACGTTTGACGAATCCCTGGAAGCCATCAGGACGGCAATCCTGAAGGCCTCTTCGCGGAGCAGCTCTGTCGCGAGGACTGGCTCCGCGCTGGTCTTGGTCGCCGCAGCAGAAGTCGCATACGGTACGGCCCACGGGACGCGCGCAATGCTATCAGCTCAGGCAGTTTGTCGGCGGTGAAGTCGGCTGCAGAGCCGGTCTGAACGGCCATTCGCGTGCCGCACGACCCTCAGCGGCTTTAATAGTGCCCTTCTTGACCGGAGGACCATGGCAACGGTACCCTGGAGAGAGGTAACGAAGTCGACGGCTTCAATCGGTCTTCCCGGTGCGTTTCAAGGGCGTCTACCACGCAGTCGACGGCCCAAAACCATATCAACGAGGATGTGTCAGCCGCAGAATGCGACGTCAACGCTGACTTTTCGGATCATTTGCTTGACTTGGGGCAGAGCCCGAACCACTGCGCCTTTGTTGGTGCCAATGAATACGTCCTGCATCGGCAATTTGGATCTGGTTTCGAGAACGTAAACGGATCCCTTTCGGATCTGATCTCGCACAAGGCGCACTGGAAGAATGCTGATGCCAGTGCCCGCCTCAACGAGATTCAGGATCGCGCCAAGGCTGTTGCAAACGTTAAGTCGGAGACCGAGCGTGGAATTACCGCTGAGTGCGTTCGTCGTGAGTTCGTGGAGATTGGACGGTGCCGGCGTTGAAAAGACGCGTTTGGTCAGTAGATCGTCGTCGGAAACGAATTCCTTCTTCATATTGAGCTTGGAACTGGCGATCCACTCCACCGTCTGACGGCCGAGAAGCTCAAGGGCGACATTTTCATACTCCGGCGGCGTCGACAGGAGTGCGATATCAAGAAGTCCCTCGGATAGCTGCCTTGCAAGATTGTGGCTCGTATCGACGGTCGCCGCAATCCGAGTGCCGGCAAATCTGTGGTCAAGTTCATCCAACAGCGCTGGCAATCCGACCGCCGCGAAACTGTCCATAACCCCCACTCTCAGCGTCGGCAGCTTGGTGTTTCTCGTCTTGATGTTGGATTCGATGTCCCGCGCGATCCCGATCATCGCCTCGGCGTAACGCTTCAACGCTTCGCCTTCGCTCGTCATGAGAAGCTGGCGCCTCTGTCTGATGAAGAGCGAGACACCGAGCTGCTCCTCCAGCTCCTTGATCCGATAAGACACGGTTGGCTGGGTGATGTTGAGCTTCTCTGCAGCGGCGTTGAAGCTGCGGAGTTGGGAGACCCAGTAGAATGATTCGACTGCAGAAAAGTTCAGAGCCATGAGCGCAAGATAGAAAAATTCAATCGATAACCCCGAATATCCCAATTGGATTTGAAGTTCAATCAATCATAAGGTCGAGAAATAAGCAGATAGTAACGGTGTTGAAAAAATGTACAAAACCATCTCTCGCGGACATATTGTCGAGGATCTTCCGGAAATCGCGGAGATCCAGTCCCTCGAACTTCGTGAGAAGGTCATCGACGCGTGGGTGTTTGCCTTGGAACGTTCTTCGTTCAGTCGTGTCACGGATATTCAAGGTGAGGGTAGCCCGAACGTATTTTCGCTAAAGCGCGGAACCCAGGACGCTCACCTCCGTGGGGTCACCCGGCTTGCCCTGGCGATCTATGAAGAGTTCAAGACCACCTATCCCGAGGCGAAAGTCGATCGAGACATCATCCTTGCCGGCGGCCTGTGCCACGACATCGGTAAGACGTGGGAATTCGACCCCGTAAATCTCAAGCGTTCAGCCGAACGCGGCGACCGCTACGGCGACCCGACTTATCGCCATTCTACCTACGGCGCACATGTTTGCCTCTCTGTGGGACTTCCCGACGAAATCGGCCACATCTGCATGGGGCACGCATTCGAGTTTGGCGGTATTGGTCACAGCACCGAATGCTTCATCATTCGCCAGGCTGATCACGCATGGTGGCATGTCGCGGCGGCCCTGGACCTTTGCCACCCCGACACGATTTCGTTTGCGGGCAAGAGCATTCGGGTCCGGCCTTTGGGCCTCGAATAGTTTCGAAACCGGACAGGAACATGCGCCGAGGCAACAATGCAATATACCTTCCAATTCGGTCCGTTGATCGCATATCTGCCACAGTTCCTCAGCGGTCTGTGGTTGACGATGCAGCTTTCGATCGTCGGTATCTTCGGTGGTTTCGCCCTCGGGGTCGGCTTAGCAATTGTCTCGACGCTATCGTGGTTCTTGCCGCGCTTCCTGGTTCGCTGCTACGTGGAGATCGTGCGAAATACGCCATTGCTTGTCCAAATCTTCGTGATCTTCTTCGGCTTGCCTAACATCGGTATACGGATGTCTCCACTAACATCCGTGACGATCGCCCTGGTCTTCAACAATGCAGGCTATATCGCCGAAATTGTCAGGGGCGGTATCCAGTCGACCCATCGCAGTCAATTCGAGGCGGCCGAGAGCCTGGGCATGACGTACTTACAGACATTGCGCTTTGTGATCCTTCCACCTGCCTTGGAAAGGGTCTTCACGCCGGTTGTCTCGCAGTGTGTACTGTTGATGTTGTCAACCAGTTTGGTATCCGCGGTCGGCGTAGAGGACATGACCGGCGCCGCAATGATCGCCAGTTCCGAGACGTTCCGGACGATGGAAGTATATCTGGTCATTGCTGCTGTCTACGTGACCCTCAACTTCATCTTCTGGGCGCTTTTGAATCTCCTGGGGCTGATCGTATTTCGACGCTCGCGCCGCAAGCTGCTGGGGAGAATATAATATGCGAACATTCGGAACTCCGGAATTCCTTTTCGTATTGTACGCCCTGCGGTGGACGCTGACGCTGACCGTCATTGCCTTCGTCGGGGGCGGCCTTGCCGGGATTGTCCTCGCGCTCTTGAGGATCTCGTCCAGCAAGTTCTTAAGAAATGCGACATTAGCTTACATGCAGTTCATTCAGGGGCTTCCACTCCTTGTTCTGATGTTCATCTGCTATTATGCGCCGTCGCTTTTTGGCTATGAGGTGAGCGCGATCGTCGCCGCAGCGGTCGCCTTGACTATCAACTCCAGTGCCTTCCTTGGCGCCATCTGGGAAAGCGCTCTTCGCGCAATCCCGAAGGCTCAGTGGGAAAGCGCCGATGCTCTCGCGATGACGACGCTGAAGAGTCTTCGATTCGTCATCGCTCCACAGGCGATCAGGCTGGCATTGCCGTCTACCGTTGGTTTTCTTGTCCAGATCATCAAGCAGACCTCGATAGCGTCGATCATCGGCTTTATCGAAATCACTAGGGCGGGACAGCTGGTCAGCAATGCAACGTTCGAACCCCTTAAATCCTTCCTCGCGGTGGCAGCACTGTACTTTGCCGTCTGCTTTCCACTCACACAAATCAGCCTTTGGCTGGAACGAAAGGGGGCGCGACGCGGATCGCGCGCTTGAGATCCAACGACACAAAGAAGGTCGTTTCACTGAAACCGGAACTCGAAAACTGAGAGGACGCAAAATGCGCTTCAAATCCCTACTGCTACCGTTCGTCGGCCTTGCCCTCGTCTTTGGTGCGACCGTCGCATCGGCCTCATCCTTGGACGATATCATCGCCCGCAAGAAGGTCATGATCGGGGTCGACCTTTCCGTCCCGCCATTCGGCATCACGAACGATCAGATGCAGGCCGACGGCCTCGACGTGGACGTGGCCAAGCTGCTCGCCAAGGATCTTGGCGTCGAATTGGAGCTTGTACCCGTGACCGGCCAGAGCCGCATCCCTTCGCTACAGACCGGAAAGGTCGATTTCGTTGTGGCTAGTTTTGGCATCTACACCGAGCGGGCACTGTCAGTGGCATTCTCCAATCCCTACGGAGGCCACAAGTCGGTGATCGTGGCCCCGAAGGAAACGGCGATCAAAAGCCTCGACGACCTTAAGGGCAAGCGGGTCGGCGTTCCCCGAGGAACGGCGCACGAGAAGATCCTGTCCAGTGCGAACATCCCAGGAATGGAGCTGGTGCGATTCGACGATGACAGCACGACGCTGAACGCGCTGGTGGCCGGTCAGGTCGACGCGATCGGCACCGTGAACTACATCGCCGCCCAGCTTCAGGGTCGCTATCCTGACAAGTTCGAGGAGAAGACCACCTACCTCCAGAGCTTCTACGGCGTCGGTTTGCGTCGCGGCGACCCCGACCTGCTGCACTGGCTCAACACAGTGCTGTTCGTCCACACCCAAAGCGGCGAGCTCGGCAAAATCTACGAGAAGTGGATGAAGGCGCCAATGCCAGCGCTGCCGTCCTTCTAAGTCAGACCGACTGCGGGGCGGCCTGCCGCCCCCGCCAGCCCACCGAGAGGTAAAAGAGATGTCCGTCGTAATTGCAAACAATATCCGTAAGAGCTTTGGTCCGTTAGCAGTCCTCAAGGGTGTATCCCTGACGGTTCAAGGTGGCGAGGTTGTTGCTTTGATCGGCAGGAGTGGTTCGGGAAAGAGCACTTTTCTTCGGTGCCTGAACGGGCTTGAGACGATTGACGGTGGCGACATAGAAATCGCGGGTCACGCCATGTCAAGGAAGCCGGCCTTGCTTCGCGAACTACGCCGCGACGTCGGAATTGTTTTTCAAAGCTACAATCTTTTCCCTCACCTGACCGCGGGCGAGAACATCATGCTCGCCCCAGTGCAGGTCAAGGGTGAAGCGAAGTCGGCGGCGAAAGAGGAGGCCAGACGCTGCCTTGCGCTCGTTGGTCTCGCCGACCGTTTTGATTCCTATCCCGATATGCTTTCCGGAGGTCAGCAGCAACGCGTGGCGATCGCTCGTTCGCTAGCGATGCGGCCAAAGGTTCTTCTCTTCGACGAAGTGACGTCGGCGTTGGATCCTGAACTCACCGGCGAAGTCCTCGCGGTCATCGAAAGCTTGGCGCGCCAGGGAATGACGATGCTTCTCGTCACTCACGAGATGGGCTTTGCGCGACGCGTGGCCAACCGCACGATCTATATGAAAGACGGCGTCATTCACGAGGAGGGCCCGTCCGCAGAGTTCTTCACAAATCCAAAGACGCCGGAGCTACAGGCCTTCCTCCGATCCGAAGTCGGCTAACCAAACTAATTCCTTTAACTGAAATTCATTTGACCGCCCTCGGCGGAAAGGAGCTGCTGTGCCTACCAAACAGAAGATCGCTCTAGTCGGATGCGGCGTAATGGGAACAGCCATCGGGACCCGCCTCCTTCAGACCGGTCATACGGTGATTGCGTTTGATCTTGATCGCGGCAAGGTTTCGCAACTCGAAATACTGGGTGCGCAACCGGCAAGCTCCGCCGCCGATGCAGCGGCGAAGGCGAACTCTGTCGTGCTGAGCCTGAATTCGTCACGGATCGTGCGTGAGGCGGTGTTCGGTGGAGGAGGCGTCGTCCATGGCGCGAAGATCGGCACGGTGGTCGTCGACATGTCGTCTATCGAGCCCGTGGCGACGCGGCAACTGTCGGCCGATGCTGCGGAGGCGGGGTTGAAGTGGCTGGATTGTCCGCTGTCCGGAGGTGCCCCGAAGGCGTTGGAGGGAAAGCTGACCGTGATGGTCGGGGGCGATCCCACTGATTTCGCCCAAGCGAAGCTTATCCTTGACGACCTCTGCCAGAATTTGACGCTCATGGGGCCGAGCGGCTCCGGCCAGACCACAAAGCTCATCAACCAGGTTCTCTGCGCCTTGAACTTCGTCGCGGTCGCCGAAGCCACTAGACTCGCTGTCGACGCCGGTGTCGACGCCCAAAGAATTCCCGCGGCTCTAAGCGGGGGTCGCGCCGATAGCGCGATCCTGCAGGAGTACATGGGTAAGATGGCCAGAAACGACTATTCGCCCACTGGTCGCATCGACAACATGGTCAAAGACCTCATGGCAGTGCAATCACTCGCAGGACACACAGGCACTGCCATGCCGATGACCTCGCTTTGCATGGAAATTCACCGGTTGATGATGGCGGCTGGCCTCGGTGCGGCCGACAGCGCCGCGCTTGTTCGATTTTACGATGGCCCGAGAGGCTAAAGGAGTAGTGCAATGATCATTCGATATGCCGAGTTCGTGGGTGCAATCCGCGAAGGCAAGGAGTTCGAGTTCTTCCGTTTCGTCCAAGAGGTTTTGACCCCGCTCTGGACAAAGTTCGATGGCGCGGAAAGTGTGACGGTTTCCCGTGAGGTGGAACGCGATGAGGGAGCGCCTTCGATGCCGCTTCTTCTTGCCATTGCATACTCAGACAAGGGCGCGCTCGAACGAGCGATGGCCTGCGACGCAAGGTTCGAATCCCGAGAGCAGACCAAAACGCTACTCGAGATGTTTGATGGCGTGGTCTACCACCGGGTCACTGACCGCATAGTCCACCGGGCACTGGGCAACTGACGATGGCGGCTGATCTCTTCGATCTCTCTGGATCGCGGGCGCTTGTGACCGGCTCGTCCCAAGGTATCGGCTTCGCCTTGGCAACTGGCCTCGCCCGGTATGGTGCGCAGGTCGTCCTAAATGGTCGCGACGGCGTCAAACTGCGGGATGCCGCCGCCCGGCTCTGTGAAACCGGCGCGTCGGTCTCAATCTGCGAATTCGACGTCACTGACGCCGCAGCCGTAAAACGGGGAGTCGCGGAGATCGAGAGCAGCGGCCCCATCGACATCTTGATCAACAACGCTGGAATGCAATTTCGTTCGCCGCTCGAGGAGTTTCCTGCAGACCGCTGGGAGCAATTGTTGAAAACGAACGTGTCCAGCATCTTTTATGTCGGTCAGGCCGTCGCGCGGCATATGATCACCCGTCGTCGAGGCAAGATTTTGAATGTCGCCTCGGTGCAAAGCGAACTCGCCCGTCCAGGGATCGCTCCCTACACTGCGACGAAGGGCGCAGTAAAAAATCTGACGCGAGGCATGTGCACTGACTGGGCTAAGCATGGCCTGCAGATCAACGCGCTTGCGCCGGGGTATTTCAAGACCCCGCTCAATCAAGCGCTGGTCGACAGCCAGGAGTTTTCTAGCTGGCTGGAGAAGCGAACGCCAGCAGGCCGCTGGGGCGATGTCGATGAACTTGTGGGCGCGGCTGTGTTTCTGTCGTCCAAGGCTTCCTCTTTCGTGAATGGACACACGCTTTATGTCGACGGCGGTATCACCACCTCTCTTTAATGCGCCCCCAGGGATTGGCCCGCTGGTGGTAATGGGCGTCTCGGGGTGCGGTAAGACTTCAGTCGGAAAGCTGTTGGCTTATGATCTCGGATACCTGTTCATCGAAGGCGACAGCAAACACTCCGATGCCAGCATAGAGAAAATGTCCAACGGCATCCCTTTGACCGATGAGGACCGACTGCCGTGGCTGATGTCCCTTGGCCGAGAAATGGCGGCGAATCGACAAGTCGTCGTCTCGTGCTCGGCGTTGAAGCGATCTTATCGTGACGTTCTGCGCAACGGCGCCGGTACGCCGCTCAGCTTCGTTTTTCTTCATGGTGGCACGAAGACTCTGGCTGCGAGAATAGCCGCCCGAAACGAACACTTTATGCCGCTCTCGTTACTCGAAAGTCAGCTTGAGACGCTAGAGCCCCCGACCGATGAGCACGATGTCATCACAATCGAAATCGACCAGCCGTTCGAACACATCGTGTCGACAGTAATCACGTATGCGGGAAAGCTCGCACAACAACGCTATAAGGCGGAAATCTCACAGAGGAAACCATGACAAAGCCCGAAATTCTGCTCGTCGGGCCATATCCCGATTGGGACATGGTTGAGCTTGAAGACCGCTATATCGTCCACAAGCTCTACGAAGCCGCCGATCGTGATGCATTCCTGATGGACGTCGGCTCGGGTATCAGGGCCATCGCCACGCGTGGCGAACTTGGTGCGTCAGCAGAGTTGATGGAGTGCGTGCCGTGGGTCGAGCTCGTTTCCGTATACGGGGTTGGAACGGACGCCGTCGACCTTGGCTATGCCAAAGCTCGTGGCATAGCCGTTACCAACACGCCTGACATCCTGACGGACGACGTCGCGGATATTGCGCTGGGACTGTTGCTGGCAACAGCGCGTCTCATGCCGCAGGCAGATGTCTTCGTCCGGTCCGGTCAATGGGGAAAGGCCGTAATGCCGCTCGTCACGCGCGTCACCGGGAAGCGTCTCGGCGTTGTCGGCATGGGCCGGATCGGTCAGGCGATCGCAAGTCGGGCTGCCGCATTCAACTGCGATATACGCTATTTCTCACGCAACCCGCAGCCACAGGTCTCCTATGACCACGAACGCGATCTTGTCGCGCTTGCAGAGTGGAGCGAGTTTCTCGTTGTCATCGTACCGGGCGGCGAAGCGACCAGAAACATAATCGATGCTGATGTGCTTGAAGCACTCGGGCCTGATGGCATCCTTGTCAACGTATCGCGCGGATCGACTGTGGATGAAGAGGCGTTGATCGCCGCCCTTCAGAAACGATCTATCAAGGCAGCTGGTCTCGACGTGTTTTACAACGAACCAAAGATCGATCCGCGGTTCCTGGAGCTCGACAATGTCGTGCTGCAGCCGCATCACGGATCCGGTACAGTCGAAACCCGCAAGGCGATGGGCCAGCTGGTGCGCGACAATCTCGCCGCCCATTTCTCCGGCGACACCCTGCCGACGCCCGTTGTGTGAGGAGGACCATCCATCATGAAAGCCGTCGTCATCCATGCCGCCAAGGACCTGCGTATCGAAGAGCGCGAGTTGGAGACCTTGAGCGAGAACGAGGTCGAAGTCGCCATTGAAGCGGGCGGGATCTGTGGTTCCGATCTGCACTACTACAACCATGGTGGATTCGGCACCGTTCGGGTGCGCGAGCCGATGATCCTCGGACACGAGGTCGCAGGCACGATCAAGGCGGTCGGGGAGGGCGTGTCGCACCTGGTTATCGGCGATCGCGTCGCCGTGTCGCCAAGTCGGCCGTGCAACGCCTGTGCGTATTGCCTCATTGGGCAGCAGAACCACTGCCTCAACATGCGCTTCTATGGCAGTGCCATGCCGATGCCGCACATCCAGGGCGCCTTCCGCCAGCGGTTGATTGCAGAGCAATGGCAATGCCACAAGGTTGGCAACGAGATCTCCATCAACGAGGCGGCATTCGCCGAGCCGCTGGCGGTGACCCTGCATGCGGTCGTGCGCGCCGGTTCGCTGGCCGGCAAGCGCGTACTGGTCACCGGTTGTGGTCCGATCGGTGCACTGTCGATCATCTCTGCACGTGCGCATGGCGCCCGCGAGATCGTTGCCACCGACGTCATGGACGCTGTCCTCACGAAAGCTGCCGAGGTCGGCGCCGATCGCACCATCAACGTTGCCAATGCGGCTGCCGAGCTTGCGAGCTACGCTGGCAGCAAGGGTTACTTCGATGTCCACTTCGAGGCATCGGGCAATGCAAGCGCGGTCCGTTCCGGCATTGAAGTGCTAAAGCCCCGCTCGGTTCTTGTACAACTTGGCCTCGGGGGTGACGTCTCGATTCCGCAGAACATGGTCGTCGCCAAGGAGATCGAGATGAAGGGCACGTTCCGGTTCCATGAGGAGTTCGGCGTTGCGGTCGATCTCATCAATAGCCGGCGGGTCGATCTTAAGCCCCTGTTGAGCGGCATTTATCCGCTGACGGAAGCCGTTCAGGCTTTCGAGGCTGCCGGGGATCGGAGCAAATCGATGAAGGTACAGCTGGCCTTCTAGCCAGTCGATAGTGGACAGCTTTGGGCCGCCGCGTCCGTGGCGGTGCATCCCGTCATTGCGAGAAACGAAGAAAGCGGATGTATCGTGGAGAAGGCAGAAATCGGGCTGATCGGCCTTGCCGTCATGGGTTCCAACCTGGCGCTCAACATTGCGGAAAAAGGCAACAAGATTGCTGTTTTCAACCGTACTCCTGAGAAGACCGACGAATTCTACGAAAGCGCCGGCGATCTGAAGAAGCAGATCATTGCCTGCAAGACGATCGAAGAGTTCGTCGAGGCGATCAGCCCGCCACGCCCGATCATCATCATGATCAAGGCCGGCGAGGCCGTCGACCAGCAGATGGAGGCGCTGCGGCCGCACCTTACCAAAGGCGACATCATGATCGATGCCGGCAACGCCAATTTCCGCGACACGATCGCCCGTTTCGATCGCCTGAAGAACACCGACCTGACCTTCATTGGCATGGGCGTCTCGGGTGGCGAGGAAGGTGCGCGTCATGGTCCTTCAATCATGGTCGGCGGCACCGAAGACTCCTGGAAGCGCGTCGAGAAGGTGCTGACCTCGATTGCCGCCAAGTACAATGATGATCCGTGCGTCGCCTGGCTCGGCAATGACGGTGCCGGCCACTTCGTCAAGACGATCCACAACGGCATCGAATATGCCGATATGCAGATGATCGCTGAAATCTACGGCATCCTGCGCGACGGGCTTGGCAAGAGCGCCAAGGAGATCAGTGGTATCTTCGGCGAATGGAACAAGGGCCGCCTGAACTCCTATCTGATCGAAATCTCCGAGAAGGTGCTGGCCGCCAGCGATCCGGTCTCCGGCGGCCCGATGGTCGACATGATCCTCGACAAGGCGGGTCAGAAGGGCACCGGCAAATGGTCGGCCATCGAAGCCCAGAATATGGGCATCCCGGCCACCGCAATCGAAGCGGCTGTCGCCGCTCGCAGCCTGTCATCGATGAAGACCGAGCGCGAGGCGGCCGAGAAGATCTTCGGCAAGCCGGAATACAAGTTCCCGATGGCCTACGGTTCGGACCTCGACAAGGATCTCGAATTGGCGCTTTTCGCCGCCAAGATCGGTGCCTACGCGCAGGGCTTTGCGGTAATGGCGGAAGCCTCGCGCGAGTTCAACTGGTCGCTGCCGATGCCTGTCATCGCCAAGATCTGGCGTGCCGGCTGCATCATCCGCTCGCAGTTCCTCGACGAGATCACCTCGGCCTTCACCAAGGCTCCGGATGCGGCCAACCTGATCGTGACGCCGGCCTTCTCCGAGATGGTGAAGGAATCGCTGCCGGCCCTGCGGCGTGTGGTTGGTGCCGCTCTGCAGGCTGGCCTGCCGGTTCCGGCCCTGACCTCGGCTTTGACCTATTTCGATGCCTATCGCCAGGGCCGCGGCACCGCTAACCTGATCCAGGCACAGCGCGACTTCTTCGGCGCCCATGGCTTCGACCGCCTCGACGGCAAGGACTTCCACCACGGCCCATGGGGCAGTGGTGCGGCCACATTCTGAATCCATTGTTCGACCCGCGCTATATTTATTTCGAGCTCAGCTGATTGAAGGACAACGATTCAAATTCGTTCAAGAGCTCCAGCGTCTTTCCCTCAATATACTACCGCGATGACTCATATCAGGTCGTCATACCGCCGTGCAGTAAATGCTGGCTCTGGCCGGACAAATTTTGCGACGTCACTCTCACCGCTTGACCTACGCGTGTTTTGATGTTCGTCCGAATGCAAGCATAACAACGGTCCCTGGTACACCGGATCCGAGTGAGCCCATTGCAGACCGAGGAATTGGCTTTTAGGGATGACGGGCGACTCGTCGGCCGTTCGGCGCTGATGCAGCGTGATTGTCGAGGCTTGCTCGCAATCATTTGGCCTTGCAGAATATTTGGGACCGTCATCCGGTGGATCCTAGTGGGCTCCATCGAGAATATGTGGGCGATACGGACGACCGGATCTTCGGAGAGACTCAAATCGGCGGAGCGTAAATATACATTTTGGGGAGGCAATGCTGAAGGAAGCCAGAGGCGAGGTCGCATAAAAGCGCCGGGCGATCCACGAAGACAAAAGCTCATCGGTATGGAGCCAGCCTTACCGGCAATCGCTGTTCGCATAAGCTCGTTCTCATGCGAACGCTGCGTCGGCGTGCTCCCATCTCTCAATGGCTTCATCGGTAATTCATTCCCTTCCACTTTCCATTATTGATAGCGAAGGTGGGCTCCGCCCGTTACAACACCATCTAGTGACAGCGACGACAACGTTCTTCGCATTATCAGGACGAGTGGAGCGCGCAGCAGCATCCTGGGGACGGTAGCCTATTGGTATCTACCCTCTTTCCGCGCGCACGGAATGTCGCGGGCTCATTTTTGTTCAGAGCTTGCTAACTTGCGGTTGATATATTGGCCCCAAACGAAAGATCTTCTAGAAAGGAGGCGATAGCAGATGGGCGGCCGTACGGCTTATTCACCGAGCAACATCGATGACGAGATTGATCGACAAATGGAATTTTCGGTTCAGTCAAACGTCATGAATTTTGCCGAGGCTACAACCCTTTCGCTCGTCACCGTCGACGAAACCGGCAAAATCGAGTTCGTCAACCGCGCGATGACCGATCTGTTCGGCTTCGACCGAGAGGAGATGGTTGGGCAACCAATCGAAATCATTGTCCCCGAGCGCATGCGCGGTGCACATCGCGCCGGCCTGGCGCGTGTTGTTGCAGGTGGCGGGACGGCACTTTCGGGAAAAACGATCGAGGTGACGGCGCGCAGGAAGGACGGATCAGAGTTTCCGATCGACATCGCGCTGTCTGTTTGGCGCGGCGAACAAGGGATTGCCGTCGGCGCAATCATTCGCGATATTTCGCAGGCTCGGGAGCGTGACGCGCGCCTGATGCGGTTGGCGCATCATGACCTCCTAACCGGCCTTTGCAACCGTTTCCGCTTCGAGGCACAGCTGTCGGAGCTGTTCGAGAAAACAACGCTAGCCGCTGTGCTTTTGATCGATCTCGATGGCTTCAAAGAGGTGAATGACAGCGCCGGCCACGCCGCCGGCGACGCGTTGCTGCAGGCGGTGGGGATCCGTCTCGCGACCGTCACGCCAGCGCAAGCGACTCTCGCACGCTTTGGAGGGGACGAATTTGCTATGCTTGTGCCAGGAATGACCGATCCCCTTGTCACCCAGTCCCTGGCGTCGCAAGTGATCTGCGCGCTTGAACCACCTTTCGAAGTGAACCACGAATTGTTCCATATAGGCGCGAGTGTCGGCTATGCTTTCGGTCCAAGTGACGGAAACGACGCGGAGGAGCTCATTGCAAGTGCAGACGTCGCCCTCTATCGCGCCAAGCAAGATGGCGGACGGTGCATTCGAGTGTTCTCACCTGACATGCGCCTCGAAGCAGTTTCCCGGCGCGCTGTCATTGATGACTTGCGTAGAGCCTTCCGGCTCAATGAACTTGAGTTGCACTATCAGCCGCAGGTATCGCTCACAGACGGTAAGATCTTCGGCGTCGAGGCGCTGCTGCGTTGGCGCCATCCGCAAAAGGGCTTGTTATTTCCAGGAACATTCCTAGCCGCGCTCGAAACCAGTTCCCTGGCGTTGCCCATCGGCTGGTGGATACTCGACGAGGCGTGTCGTCAACTGGCCGAATGGCAGCGACAGGGCGTCGACGACCTCAAGGTTGGCGTGAACCTCTTTGCAGCGCAGTTTCGTTCTCCGTCGTTGGTACAGCAAGTGCGCCGTGCCCTCGAAAAACATGGGTTAAAGCCTTCGATGCTGGAGCTGGAGGTTACTGAGACAATTGCTCTCCTTGATGACGGCAATTCCTTTTCAGCAATGCGCGATCTGCGAGCGCTCGGCATCGACATCGCCTTCGATGATTTCGGGACCGGATTTGCTTCGCTGAGTTCGCTTCAACGTTTCCCGCTTACAACTCTGAAGATCGATCGGTCGTTCGTAGGTGAACTACTGACAAAACCTCAAGACGCCGCGATTGTACGCGCTATTGTTTCGATGGGAAATGAACTGGGGCTTCATACCATCGCAGAAGGGGTTGAGACAGCGGAGCAAGAAGCCTTTCTCAAGAGGCTCGGATGTAAAGGTGTCCAGGGCTACAGATATGGCAAGCCACAGCCCGCAGCCGCGATTGCTGCTATGGCAGGACGAGCCAGGATTTTGCCCTCCAATTAGGGCTCTTTTCGAAAGCGCGCATACCTGTGATTTGCTCGTCCATTCGCTTTTGGTCCTCGGCTATTGGCAGGAGACTACCGGTCAGCGGCGGACGAACCTTCGGAACAGCCGAAGACCTGTGTCCGCAACGTCAGTGCGGTCCCGCGCGCCCCTTTGATAGCGTCAGGCGCGTTCACCCTGCATGGCGCATTTTGTTGCGGGAGTGAGGCCGATAGCTGAAACGCTACGGCGCTGGAGACGTGGGGCCAATGCGGGTCAAGAAGTCTTCGTCCCGCGCGCGACGCCAGTATCGAGGTTATTCTCGCAATCCTCTGCCGAGTTGACAACTGTTTTGCTCAACATCCGGTGATTGCTGAGGTTGGATGGAGAGAATGGCAACAGTTCGCGATGTTGCGAACGAGGCAGGCGTTTCCGTCGCGACGGTAAGTCACTTAACCAATCAATCGTGGTTTGTGACACCCGAGACTAAGCTTCGTGTCCCTGGAGGGCAATCACCGATCTCCGTTACAGTCGCGATGAGTTGCACATTCGCTTCGCCGATCAAAAACCGGAACCATCGGGGTCATCATCTCCGCCATAACCAACCCCTTCTTTGCTGAGCTGGTAAAAGGCATCGGTGAAGTCGTAAGCAGTTGCTCGGGCGAAGCTGGCCCTTGTGTTCTGGCGCTCTGGCAAGCCCGCTCTGAGTGGCCTTTTTCGCCAGACGCTGGCATTGAGCCCATTGCGAGATTACACCGCTCTGCCTCGCAAAGCCTTCTGCTTTCATCTCTGGGCCAGGGCATCCGTGCTCCATCTTCCGAGCGACTATTGAGCCAGGGCAGCCAGCTATCCAAAGAACTCGGCCGGGTAGTGTGCGGACGACTTTAGGGGCGCGCGGTAACCTCAAGATGGGGGCCGTCCAAATATGGGGACCTCGCTCAGGCCTATCCAGAGCAATCCCCGAATTCAGCTTAGCGAGGGGACGGGCCACCTTCACCCAGGAACATAAGGACTAAGGCGATCAGCGATGTCGAGTTGATCAAGCCTCAACCTAGGCCGGCGCGATTGCGCCGATGTCGCGGGGGGCGGAGCCAATGACGATTATGAGCTGCCCAACATCGTGGTTTTTATGCGAAGAGGTCTGACCGAGAATTGAAAATTGGATGTGCCGTGGCACATTCGTCGAAGAACCAAGAAGGAACCGGCACGTGGCGGAATTTCCAAGCAAGGCAAAAGTCGTCATCATCGGTCTCGGCGGCATCGTTGGCGCTTCGATCGCGCATCACCTGATCGAACGCGGATGGGACGACATCGTCGGCATCGACAAATCGGGTATCCCGACTGACATCGGCTCGACCGCCCACGCCTCCGACTTCTGTTACACCACCAGCCACGACTATCTCTCGGTCTGGACAACCCAGTATTCCATCGATTTCTACGAGAGAATGGGCCACTACTCCCGCATTGGCGGCCTTGAAGTCGCTCGCACCGGCGATGACTCCTGGATGGACGAAATCAAGCGCAAGCTCACCTCCGCCAAGGCCTTCGGCACCAACGCCCGCTATGTCTCGCCCGCAGAGATCAAGGACATGTTCCCGCTGATCGAGGAAGATCAGGTTCAGGGCGGCATGTTCGATCCCGACGCCGGCCTCGTCATCCCACGCTCGCAGACGGTTGCCGGCAAGCTCGTCGACGCAGCCGAGAAGTCCGGCAAGCTCAGGATGTTTGGCAACACGCCGGCCCAGTCGCTGATCGTCGAAGGCGGCCGCATCAAGGGCGTCGTCACCCACCGCGGCACCATCATGGCCGACCACGTCATCGTCTGCGCGGGCCTCTGGGGCCGCCTGATTGCCGAGATGGTCGGTGAGGACCTGCCGGTCATGCCGGTCGATCATCCGTTGACCTTCTTCGGCCCCTACAACGAGTTCGAAGGCACGGGCAAGGAAATCGGCTTCCCGTTGCTGCGCGACCAGGGCAATTCGGCCTATATGCGCGACACCGGCGACCCGAAGACGACAGAAGGCGGCCAGATCGAGTGGGGCTACTACGAAACCACCAATCCGCGCATGTGTCATCCGCGCGAACTGCTCGAGAAGCACGAAGCGCGCCTCTCGCCCTCGCAGCGCGACCTCGAAATGGAGCAGATCCTCGAGCCGCTCGAAAAAGCCATGGAGCTGACGCCGATCCTCGGCGAACTCGGCTATAACGAAGGACACTCCTTCAACGGCCTGTTGCAGGTTTCCGCCGCCGGCGGCCCCTCCTGCGGCGAGAGCCAGAAGGTGCGCGGTCTCTGGTACTGCATCGCCATCTGGGTCAAGGACGGTCCGGGCTACGGCAAGCTCATCGCCGACTGGATCACCGACGGCCGCACCGAGATCGACCACAACTCGATCGACTACGCCCGCTTCTATCCGCACCAGCTGACCGAGGAATTCATCGCCGGCCGTTGCTACGAGGCCGCGCAGAAGATCTACTTCCCCGCCGTTCACCCCCGCGAACCCTACCTCTCCGGCCGCAACGCCAAGCGCTCGCCCTTCTACGAGCGCGAGAAGGAGCTTGGCGGCTACTTCATGGAATTGGGCGGCTGGGAACGCGCCCATGGCTATGCCGCCAACGAGCATCTTCTGGAGAAATACGCAGACCGCGTTCCGCTCCGCGAAAACGAATGGGACAACCGCCACTTCTGGCGCGTATCCAATGCCGAGCATCTGGCGATGAGCGAGGATTGCGGCATCGTCAACCTCAGCCATTTCCATATCGTTGACCTCGAAGGCCCCGACCATGTCGAGCTCTTGGAATGGCTCTGCGCCGCCAAGATCGGCGGTGACGGGAACATCGGCAAGGGCATCTATACCCACTTCCTCGACGATGAGGGTATGGTGCGCGCCGACTTCACCGTTATCCGCATGACCGATCGTTGCCGCCTCATCAACGGCGCCGACGCCGGCCCGCGCGATTTCCATTACATGAAGCGCGTGGCCGAGGATCGCGGCCTCGACGTCACCATCACCGATGTCTCGGAAAAGTTTATCACCATCGGCATCTGGGGTCCGAACGCCCGCGAGACGCTGAAGAAGGTCGTGGCCGATCCGGCTGCGCTCGACCCCGAAAACTTCGCCTTCGCGGCCATCAAGCCGGTCGAGATTGCGGGCAAGACGGTCACTGCCTTCCGCATTTCCTATGTCGGCGAGCAGGGCTGGGAACTGCACATGAAGTACGAGGACGGCCTCGCCGTCTGGGACACACTGCGCGCCACTGGCGTCATGCCATTCGGCGTCGAAACCTACGCCAACTCGCGCCGCATGGAAAAGTCGCTGCGTCTGCAGAACGGCGACCTGCTCACCCAGTATAACCTGCTGGAAGCTGACCTCGCTCGTCCGAAGGTCAAGGAAGCCGATTTCCGTGGCAAGGCCAAGCACCTGGAATACAAGGCGCGCGACCATCAGCCGGCGATGCTTTGCACGCTCGTCATGACCGAGAACACCGACAGCAAGGGGGTCAAACGCTACCCCGTCGGCTCCATGCCGGTCATGGACCCGGAAACCGGCAAGACGCTAGTCGATAGCGTTGGCCGCATCTCCTACACCACCTCCGTCGCCTACGGTCCGACGGTCGGCAAGAACATCGCGCTCGCCTATCTCCCGTGGGAGTACTGCGAGGTCGGCCGCAAGCTGAATGTCGAATATTTCGCCGAAACCTACCCGGTTGAAGTCATCAGTGTCGGCTACAAGCCGATCTACGACCCGGAGAACCTGAAGCCGCGCACGTGATTGCGAGCCGCCCTCGCGTGAGGAAATGAGAGACAGTAATCCGTTCGCTCCAATGATTTGAGGGAAGCTGCAGCGGTTGGCGCCTATATCTCGAGTGCCACCGCTGATGCTTGAGAGCGAAGTGCTACCCCATTTTTCAAAGCGCATACTGTCCTTCAATCTAGCGGCTTCACAGTTTTACTCGCTCGGCACGGCTGATGGCTACATTGCCGCCACAGCAGTAGGGAATGGCCCTGACCGCGCCGCTTACAAGCAGCGTAACGTCGTCGAGCGTATGTTCTGCCGTCTCAAGGACTGGCGTCGCCTCGCCACCCGCTTTGATCGCAACATCAAAAACGTCATGGGCGCCGTCGCTCTCGCCGCAGCCGTCATCTGGTGGCTGTAGTGAGGCCGGACCCTGGTCCGATCAGTAACCGGGATATTTCCACGGAGGATAATTCGCGGTTCAACGAGCTTAAGGGCAAGACAGGGAGCCGTCGATGCTAAGATTCCCAGAATTCCCATCGTGGACTGGGCGGCGGCAAAGCGCGGGCTCGTGACGGAAACCACCATATTGGCGAGACGGTCGTGGGGGTCTTTGAAGGTCCACCGAAATCCCGGATCGAAGACCGATTCACGGTCCTTCGTGACTGCGATAGGGCCGCAACCCGCCGCTCTTCAGGCACGATGGCTGAGTTGCCCGCCCGCCCACCGGAGTCGGATTTGATCCTTTGGAGAGATCGACCAACGTCCCGACCATCACGCGACCAAAGACCGATGCTAGATTGCTGAGGATTGCATATTGTTCAAGGGCCACAACTAGCCGTGGCCGGTATCGCGGGTTGGGGCGCCGCGATACCGAGGGCCTCGCGCTTAATGCGTTGAGGCCCTGTTGATCTTGCGCTCCTTGAATGCGGTTCGTTGGCGCTTAGAGGGTTGCCATGCCGAGATCCATGACGACAGGACTCAGGATTTTGATCCTCAATCTCGGACCCCGATCCTGGCGCTCAATCCCAAGGGACGTAGGGGTGAAGACAGTACGGCATGCCCGCGAACTGGATCTCATCGAATTCCTCGACAGTAACCCCGACAACAAAAGATGCCGCCTCACCGAAAAGGGTTTGGTTTTGAAACGGCGTTTGTTGGCGAGCGAACGGATTCGCATACATCGCGCGGTGGAGGTTTCTCGAATTCCGCAACGTGTCGACGAAGAGCATCGAGGTTAAACAGAGCTCTGCAAATCCGTTCCAGCGGGGCAACATTTGGACCGATTTTTTTGCGAACCTCGAGCTGCGTCGCCGCAGCCGGGAGCTCTGCGATCGTCGCAACGGCGTCGTTGTGTCGTTCCCGCCAAATGAAACGATGGCTACGTCGATGACACTATCCTGATCCATTTGTGCCGGCACGCCTGTGAGCGCTGGCTGTCCTGCAGTCGGATCCAGACCACCTGCTTTGGTTCTTGCCGCCCGACCAAATGAAGATGCTGCCGATTAACCGTGACGTTCCGGTCGGCCTCGGCCGAGCAGCCGGTACATTCTACCTGCTGAGCGCCCCGGCGCATGTCCGCCATCCCGGCAAACATATCGGCATCGCCGATGCCAACCGGGGTGTACCGAAACCCTTGACGAGGGCGGAGGCCAGCGTTTCCGGCCCAACCTTGTCCACGGCGTCAAGGCGCTGGAAAAGGGCCGGTTGATCGATTCCTTCACGCCGCATCGCGCCGAATTCCTGAAGTGAGCCTGAGATGACCCTGTTCGACCTTTCAGGACAGGTGGCTGTTAGTTACCGGTGCCAATCCCGGCCTTGGCCAGGCGATCGCCGTCGCCTTGGCTGCGGCCGGTGACTCCATCGTAGCGGTCGGCCGCACGGCGATGGACGAAACCGAGGCTGCAGTGGCCAGACCGGCGCAGGTTTTCACGCCATCAAGGCCGATCCTAGTTCGATAGAGCCGGTCAACGCAATCGTCGACGAGACGGTCAGGACCTGTGGAAAGCTCGACATCCTGATCAAAAATGCGGGCATCATACGCTGTGCGGACGCCATCGACTTGGCCGCTTAGGCCGACCCAATTAGTCTATTGATACCGCGTTGCGAAAATGCCGAACGCCCTGACCGCCTTGACGAACGGAGTGCGATTAGATGGGATATTCGGCTTTCCGTCTCAGCGTGACCATTGTGGATTGCGGTGCTGCGCTTCTGGCTGATGGTCAAACGAGGTCATGTCTCTCAACAGCCTCAAACATCAAAGGGAGAAGCGCAGCATGAAACACTAATGCGCACTGGATGTGTCGGTGAAAGGGACCGCGGTCTGCATTGTTGATGACACAGGCAAAATTTGCCGAGAGGTGAAAGTTGCCAGTCACCCTGAGGATTTGATCTCAGTGATCAAGGATCCGAAGTGGCAGATTGAGCAGATCGGTCTTGCAGCCGGACCACTGTCGCAATGGCTTTATGAAGGAATTGCCACGGCAGGATTGCCGGTGATCTGCATCGAGACGAGGCATGCAAAGGTGGTCGGTTCTGTGCTCGGGCTGACGCCGAAACTGAATGAGCCTGGTGAAAGCAAGCGGGTCGGGGGCGTATCCTGTTGCGGTGACGCGTCGATGCTTTACAAGCAGCACAAGTCCTGCTTGTAAACGTCAAGAAATGGTCGTGGCTAAAAGCGTGGGCGACGAATATCGCCAGACGCCGCGGCAGGCAAAAGGTGGTTGTCGGGTTGGCTCGACGGCTTGCGGTGATCATGCATCGCATGTGGAGTGACGGAACCGAATTCTGCTGGACACGGGAGAGCTTGCCTGTTGCTGCGTAGTTAGCAACCAACCACTGCAGTGGGCACGATCCGAATTTCGACTTTGGTCTTAGACTAAGGACTCGGGAGTTGTTCGACCTCGTTCCCTCGCGCACTGGTCCTGGGAACTGCATAATGATCGAAGGGTGGTTCTTGGGGACCTACCAACTGTCTCGGCCATAGCTCCGGCGACTGTTCAGCCGGCAGCGCACTTCGTTTGTGCGAAGGGCGAAGCTTTGTCCAAGGCAATGGGCAACTTAGGGGAGGGTGTCATCGTACAATCTATTCGTTCAGATCTAGATTTCATCCTGCGGAATGCTCAGGGCGAAAGCCTGACTGACATCTTTGGACGGTGTGCAACACTTCATGCGAGCCTCGGGTGGCTCGCTGACGGCGGCAGGCCAGGTGGTGGTGACGCACGAGGTGCTTAACGGCGACGAGTTCACGGTGATCCACGGCAATGTCGACAGTAACACCGATGCCGACTTCGTGCTGATGCTGAAGGGCAACTACAACCTGACGGCCAGCGACTTCAACGGCGTCTCTTAGAGGGGACGAGCGCGTCTCCTCGACCGGGGCAATCCCGGTCGGGGACTTTCTGTTCAATGCGCCGGTCCGGGCGACGGGTTGATGCCCTGATGTCCGCGGCGCTGATGTGGGGGGCATGCGATGACGAAGAAGAAGAGCGAGCCGCAATACAGGATCCCCGGATTGCGCGGCATCCTTGCCTATCTG
>NZ_JACHZA010000005.1:0-372945 GCF_014193305.1 Rhizobium sp. BK181 | reverse complement strand
GCACCCGTTCCCATTCCGAACACGGCCGTGAAACGCCCCAGCGCCTATGGTACTTCGTCTTAAGACGCGGGAGAGTCGGTCGCTGCCAGGTCTGCTAAACGCAACAAACAATCTTCTCTGATCGAAAACGGCCCAAGCCGATCAAAAAGGGCCGCCCAAAGCGGTCCTTTCTGCTATAATCGGCCGACTGAAATTTGAGGGCATTCACCAGACATATAATGGTGCGTCCCTTACAGGAGACAAAACCCATAGGTTTTGCTCCGGCAGTAAGAGCAAACCGCAAAGCGGTTTACTCTATCGCGACAACTCCGAAGGAGTTGCGCTGGCGCGGGGTGGAGCAGCCCGGTAGCTCGTCAGGCTCATAACCTGAAGGCCGCAGGTTCAAATCCTGCCCCCGCAACCAAACAAACTTGAATATTTGCTCATTCAAGGCGCCTGATACAAAGCTCCTCCGCTCAAGCGTCGAGGAGCTTTTTTGCGTTTCTGCCAAGTGTCGAGCTCGACGGATGCGCAGGCAATAACCGCGCTGAAAAACGCTCTTGGGTAATTTCGACTTTCCGTTCGCGTGGCACGCGGTGTTGCCGATACGATGGATGGGGTGTGTGAACGCCGATTCGGGCCATGGCTTGACCGAGGGCATCCGAAAGATCAATACCGACCGGTCCGCTCTTTCCTGCTCCTATCCTCGTCGAGGGTTGAGGCGGATGTAGATTGCTGGAACGCAATCTGTTTGCACCGATGTTGCAATGGCTCTGGGCCACTTCAATGTCGTCGAGGACGAAGACAAATTCAGCGAAGGTCATCGCCCTCCGGTATCACGAGGTCGCGCGATGACCCGTCTCGAAGTCGTGACGGACCAGAAGGTCGGTGCGCGGCTGTTTGTTGGTCTCGATGCCGAACTGCTATTCAAAATGGTATTGCGCGTGTCTTCCAGAGGGGCCGCGCGCCTCTCCAGGTTTGGCTAACCTTCGTATAGCTATTCACTCCGTTCAGGCATGTGCTGACCCTTTTGGGTACGCCACGCGAAAGCATCAACCGCGCGCTTCTTGCCAAGGCCGACTGGGGCGGCATGCTGCTGTTCGGCGCAAGCCTGGCGCTGATCTATGCCGGCCTCGACCAGGGTAACAGACTGGACTGGTTCGGTTCCGGCACCGTTACCGCCCTGCTCGCCGGCGGCGCAGCGCTCGTCGTCTGCTTCTTTATCAACGAGGCGGTCGTCGCCGAGCCATGGGCAAGCCCGACGGTGCTGATGTCGCGCAACGTCCTCCTGGTGATGGCGACGCTCATCACCTGCATGATCACCAGTCTGTCCAACACCATGCTGGTGCCGACCTTCCTGACCGCTGTCGCCGGGCTTCGGCCCGAACAGATAGGCAGCCTGCCCCTCGTATATACGGCGTTGCCGATCTGCGTCGTCGTGTTGGTTGCGATCCATCTCCTGCGCCGGATCGACGCCCGGTTTGTCATGATCCTCGGTCTGACGAGCTTTGCCATCGCGCCTGGATGGGAACCCGCGTCACCGGGGCGTGGGCGCTGGACGACTTCATCCCGATCGCGCTGGCGCAGGCCCTCGGCCAGGGTCTGACCTTCACAGCCCTGCTCATCTTCGTTCTGGCGAATGCGGACCCGGCACGGGCAACCGCCTTCGTCGCCTACATCCAGGTGATGCGCCTGGATATCGTCGAGATTACCGTGACAGGAATGAGCACCTGGCTGCGGGTGCGCGAGCAGCTGCATTCCAACCTTGTCGGCCTGCATGTATCGGCCGCGAGAGCGAAGTGACGCAACGCCTTGCGCGTCTTACCGGCGAGTTCCTCGACTACGGCGCCGCCGCGGCGTCGGCGCGGGCGGTGGGCACGCTCGCGCGCCTAGTGCGCCGTCAAGCCGATGTGCTGTCGTTCATCGACGGCTTTACCGTCGCCTTCTGGGGCGCTATCGCCGGGCTATTGCTGGTTAGCCTCATGCGTGCCGCACCTCCGGGACCTCTGACACCAAACGGCATGCAAGCTGGGCGCAATGGAGCGCATTGATGTTTTGTCATGTTGTCTCGGGCCGGTTGCAAGACAGTAGTATGCACACGCCGATCTGTTACCTTGCTGCGGGAGAAGGTTCCTCATGACATGAAGACAGTTCGCCTGCTCCTGCTTTCGAGCAGGATGGCGATGGCGATATAGACGGCCGCCAGTACCCAAAGCGTCAGGAAGGGCTCGCGAACATCCGGAATGGAAGCGCCCATCTGCGATACGGCAACCATACCGTTTATTGCAGAGGTACTGGGCAGCAGCGTCGCCACGGCGTGCAGGAAGGGCGGTATCGCTTCTGTCGGCCAGGAAAAGCCGGCGAGAAACAGGAACGGTATCCCCAAGGCGGCCGACACCAGTTGCACGGTGAGCGGATCGCGAAACAGTCCGGCCAGAACCATGCCCAAGGCGCTGACCGCAAGCACGAAGGGCAGGGCGAAGGTGAATATCGAGAGCGGCGTTCCCAGGCGGGGGATACTGTAGAGATAGGGAAGCGCAATCAAGTAGAACGACATGATGACGGTTTCGAGGATCAAGTAAGCTAGCAGCTTCCCGCAGACAGCTGCGGCGGGACCTGCCGATGCGGCCAGTTCGCCGCTGAGTGCATCGTTTTTGTAAGTGCCGAGCAAGCCGACGCCAATCAGAAGCGTCTGCTGCAGGATCAGAACGAAGGCGGCGGGAAGGATGTAGGTCGCGTAGCCGCCCTGGGGGTTGAATAGCGTGACTGCCGTCAGCGGCATCGGGTCGGCGGCGGCGGCGGCAAGCGCAGGATCGACGTGGGCGGCAATCAGCCTTGCCGTTTCTACCTCAGCTCCCATCGTTCGCGCGACGGAGGCAACGCCGCCGGACAAGCGCTGATAAACCAAGAAATAGCTGGAATCCGCATATAGCGCGATTGGCGACTGGCGATGGTGCAGCAATTCCCGTTCGAAATACTGAGGGATCACAAGCACTCCAAAGAGATTGCGCGCGTAGATGTCTCGCTGGGCGCTGGCTTGATCGGGAAAGACCCCGCCGACCGCGACATCGGCAGAGGCATCGACGCGCCTTGCCAACGCGCGGCTGCTATCGGTCCCGTCTAGGTCGACGACAGCAATCGGCACATCCCGCAACACTTCCGTGCGATAGGGCTGCGGGTAGAACGCGGCGTAGACGACGGATGCAAGAATGAGGACGGCGAAGGCCGGTTTCAGCGAGAAGATACGCGCCAACTCGATCCGGCAGACTGTCAGGATGGCCTTCATTCCGGGGCTCCTTCGACAGTTGTTTGCGGGAGCGGCAGCGGCCGGCCGCGGGCGCGGATGATCTCGAGGCGCAGTGCGGTCAGGCTTGCTAAGAGCAGCACCATGAAAAGCAGGACGGTGATGGGCTTCCAGGAGAGGTTGACCGGCGTCCCCCTTATGGTCTGGTCGATGCGCGCCATCAGGTACCAGGTGCCCGGGATCATCTGCCCCCAGTGATAGGCAAACGCGTTCATGCCGATCCGCGGGAAGCCGATGCCCATGAAACCAAAGGCAGGCGCCATCAGCAGGGTGCCGATGCTGATCGCGCTTGCCATCGGCCGCAGCAGCAGTGCAAGAAGTACTCCGATGAACTGGTCGGCAAGGATGAACAGAATGCCGGCAAGGATCAGCATATAGCGGTTGCCGCGCAAAGGCATGTCGAGCACACCGAACAGCACCCAATCGGAAATGCCAAGCACGACAAGAAAGAGCAGGGTGTAGGGCAGAATCTTCCCGGCCATCGCCGGCCACAATCCGCCGCCCAGGCGTCTCAGGACGCGAAGACGATGGGGCGTTTCGACATCAAGCCCGACGGCATAGGCCATTGTCGTGACAATGATGACTTGAAGGACGCTCGGAAGCAAAGCTGCGAGGAGAAAATGCGCATAGTTCAGCGTGGGGTTGAAGAGCGGATTGACCTGGACCGGGATCGGCGCCAGCGAGGCTTGCGCCGCTTCGAGCGGTTGTCCTTCCGCCGTTCGCAGCGACAGCCGAATGCCGGCCGCAACAGCAGGCACGGCGGCATTGATGCCACGCAGCGCGAGATTGCCCGATGTCATCGTCTGTGTGTTGTAGAAGAAGACGACTTCCGGCCGGCGTCCCCCATAGACGTCGCGTTCGAGATTGAGCGGCAACATCAGAAGACCGCGGACCTGACCCGACAGGATCAGCTGCCTGCCTTCCGCGAGATCACTGACGCGGCGCGCGACAGCTGTATCCGGTGTCGCATCCACGGTGCGAATGATCGTCCTTGACAGGTCGGTGCCGTCGAGATCGAGCACCGCAATCGGAAGCCGGGTCGCCAGGCCCGCGCTGAACACGATTGCCAGAGATCCCATCAGCAGCAGCGGCAGAACGGTCGTTAAAAACAGCAGAAGGCGTCGCCGAGAGAAGCGATCGAATTCCCTTCTGAAGACGATAAGGAGGCCGGGGCGGAGCCGCCCCTTCGCCATCATGTCAATGCCCCGCCAGCGGCCATGACGCGATGGCGCTCATGCCAGGGCGCAAGCCTTGGATCGGTTCGACGGGGTTTGCCCGTACCTCGAATGTCCGAAGATCGAAGTCGCCGGTCGCGCGCGTGGCTCGCCACGTCGCATATTGCCCCTGCGCGTTGATCGTCGTGACCTTCACCGGAATTCTGGCATTGTTCATCGCCGGTACGGTGACATCGAGGCGATCTCCAATTTTCAGGCCTCTCAACAGATCCTCGCGCACGTTAAACGTGAACCATGGATTTTGCAGATCGATGAGCGAAAATAAGGGAGCGCCGGCGGAGAAATTCTCGCCGAGTTCAGCCACGCGTGTCGTCACCTGCCCAGAGATCGGGGAGTGAATAACCAATTCCGCAACGTCAACCTGTTGCTGGTTCAGCGCCGACTTCGAGCGCTGGACTTGGGTCGCCGCGAGCGCCTTTTCTTCCTTGCTGGCGCCGGCGACCGCCAGTGCAAGATTGGCCTCGGCTGACTCGCGCTTGCGGATGGCCGCCTCCAGGTTGCGCGTTGTTTCGTCAACACGGGACTGCGTCGAGGCGCCCGTCGTGATCAGTTTTGCCTGGCGGGTGGAGTCTTCCTGATAAAGCGTAACGTCTGCGTCGGCGGCTGCCAATTCGGCCTTGCGCGCGGCGATTGTCTCGGGTCGGGTGCTGTTGACCCGAACGAGATCCGCTTCGGCGACAGCAAGTGCTGCTTCGGCCTGATGCAGCCCCGCGACAAGCTGCGGACTTTCCAACTCAGCGATCACCGCACCGGCTTCGACCGTATCGCCGACGTCGGCACTAAGCTTGGCAATTCTGCCCGAAACGCGCGGGCTGATGTCGACCCGGTTCGCTGAAACTTCGCCTTGAACGATAAGCGGTGGCGGTCTTGTCGCAAACCATAGAAGTGTCCCAAGACCGATAAGAATCGCGAAGCCAACCAGAACACGAACCAATCGCCACATTCAATTCGTTCTCCAAATAACAAGGCCAGTTTTGGACACGCTTGCTGATGACAGAAAGGCCGCCACCCGTCTTGGATAATCGTGACATCACTATACGCAACAGACCAAAATCACAAAAGCACCATGGCGAAAATCACAGCGCGCCCCGCCCATCACCGATGAGCGCTTTGTACGCCTGGCCAGGGACTGAATAGGTTGCTTGGCGTATTGACAGGTGCGGCGTAAGTCCGCCGGTCAAGATGATATCGACACCCGACTTTCATAGTCCATGCCGCGTCACCCGCGAAGCTCGTAAAGCTCAGTTTGACCTCTACGACCCCTGACGCTGACCGTGCCGATAAACGCGAAGCTGAAGCTTACTTCGACCGCGTCGCGGATCGCGTTGCTTACCAGGATTGAGGTTCCGTAGTCGCGGTTCAGGCCCTCCAGGCGCGAGGCAATGTTAACAGTATCGCCGATGGCGGTATATTGCCGGCGGCTCTCGGCGCCGACGCTGCCAACGACGGCCGGGCCGGTGTGCAGGCCGAAGCGGGTGACGAGTTCGGGGCGACCATCGGCGCGATTGGACGCATTCATCGTGTCGATCGCCGCTTTCATCGCCAGGGCGCAGCGGCAGGCGTTTTCGACGTGCCGGCCGTCGCGGATGGGTGCATTCCACATCGCGAAAATGGAGTCGCCGATATATTGCACGATCGTGCCGCCGTGGTGCTCGACAATCACATTGAGTGCTTCGAAATAGCTGGAAAGCAAGGCAACGACGTCTTCAGGCGAATGTCGCTCGGAGATCGTCGTGAACTCGCGGATGTCGGTGAAGAGGACGGTGATCTCCTGCCTGGAGGCCGAGCCTATGGCTGATTGGCCGGCAATAACGATCCTGCGAACGAGTTCGCGCGGAACATAGAGCGCAAACGTCCGAATGGCATCACGTGCGGAGCCCAGCGCCGTTGCCAGGGCGTTGACCTCTGAGATCCAGGAGCGTGCGACGCGACTCTTTCTAAATTCCAGATTGCCCAATTGCCTTGCCTCGTCGGCCAATGCATAGAGTGATCGGCTGATCAATCGGGAGATGATGATCGCGGCGATCGCGCCAGCTGCCAGGAAGGCGGCCGCGGCAGCAAGGTTTCGTCTCAGCGTACGCTCGACCGGCCCGACGAGATCGTCGAGTGGCGCGGCGATGACGACCGTATAGTCTTTCAGCAAGCCGGCTACTTCGGCATGAAAACTTTGGGCGAGATATTCACGACCGTTCACGCCAAAGCGCGCGACTTCGCCGTCCGCCACGCCACTGCCGTGCGCCATGTTCGTGACTGCTGGAATGGCGGGATCCATCGTTGCCACGTCCGTAGCCGTCAGCGTCCGGCCGCGTCGAAGCTGATCGCGCAGCTTGGTCATGACCGCACTGTCGGAATGCACGATCAGACGGCCCGTATCATCGAATACATAGGCGTGCGCCTGTTCCGAGACCGCACCGACATCGACGACTTCCCCGAGCGTCAGAAGCATTACATCGGCGCCGATCACGATGCGATCCCTGCCCGCCACAGGTTTGGCCAAGGTCAAGGTCAAATAATTGGTCGCGGCCGAAATGTAGGGGCCGACCGAGGTTGTTCGCCCCTCGGAAAGCGGGACGGTGTACCAGGGCCGAAAGCGTGGGTCGAAGACGTCGTCACGATCGGCGCGCCGAGTGATAAGGCGGGAGTCTTTGTCGAAAAAGGTCCATGTTGTCACCGGGATGCCGAGGACCTTGGTGATGGTGCGAATGGTGAATGCGGCGCCGGCCGGCGCATTCAACGTGTCGCGCCAGGCCGGATTTGCACCAATATCGATGGCCTGTATGTAGGTCCCGTCCGGATATCCGATGTGGACCGCGTCTATCCGGAAGGACGACTTCAGCAGTTGCAGCAGGAGGTTGCGCTTCGCTGGCAGGTCCCGGGGAGGCGGCGTAAGCATTTGCGGGACTGCCGAGGCCGTCTCGATGGCGGCATATCCGCTGCTGAAAACATTGCGATAATCCTCGATGGTACGAAGGCCGAGCTGACGCATTTGCGCTTCACCCGCGGACAGGGCGGTCACCTTGCCTTGCGTATAGGCCATCCAAACGAGCGGCAGTGCCGTACAGGCCAGCAGCCCGACAATGATGACGCTGAGATGCAAGCGCAGGGGAAATGCCCAGCCCAATGGCGTCCTCGCTTCCATCTCGGGCCTGTCGCGGTGTTCCATTCCTAACCCCCAAGAGCGATCGCGATGCCGACCAGCCCGAGGCCGAGGCACGTCATCGTTATGCCTGCGTTGAGCGGTCTCGCGTCCGAAAAATGCGCCCAGGCGTAGCCCGTCAGGAAGAGCAGGGCAATCAGCAGAAAATTGCTGGTTCTCAGGGCAAGGTCGGCGCTGCCGATCATGAAGAAAGGAATAACTGCGGGCAGTGAGGTCGCCGACACCAAGAGGAAGACAATCAAAGCAGCGAGAAGGTCGTCCCTCGACAGACGAAGCTTGGCGGGGCTTCCGCGTCGTGTGAGGTCGAGCATGGCTTTGTAGAGCGCCTCTTCATCCGCAGCCACAGAAACAAGCGGTTCGTCGTGGAGCGGAAATTCCTTCCTGAGCGCGGAGATCGCATCCTGCTCGCTTCTGGCGGACCTGATCTGTCGAAGGACGCGCCCGCGCCTGCTCTTGTAGAACACCGTGCCCAAGACAAACAGCACGGCGTCGATGATGCCCCATGCCACGTTGCAGCCGATTGTCCCGACGATCAGCTCCCGAACATCAAGGCCCTCCTGGCTGAAAATGAGCCGTGAGCCCACGGTAAAAGTAAGGGCCATAATCAGTCCGAAGAGGACTTCGCCGAGAGCATCGCCCGGGTCAATTACCTCCGTGATGTGGGGTCTGCCGAATTCCACCACTTGCCAGATCCTCCCGGTTGCTGGTTCCTCAAATGGAACGATCCGACCCTTCAATGATTACGTATGCAGACTCTAGAATGCGATAGGGAGCGGAGGCAATCGATGAGCCGTGAGCGCGGGCGCAAGAAACTGATGCTGAGGATCCCCGAGATCCGCCATTTCCTCGCCTCCCCGGCAAGCGAGACACTGAGCGATCTCTTCGAATCGTACGATCTGGCAGCCGATTGCCTTGAACGCTTCCGTGCGGCAAGCCCGACGGATGAACGGCGGGTCCTCGAGTATGAGGGACTCTGTCGTGAGATCGAGGCGGAAGTGGTGGTGTACTGCGGCGAACGATACGGGAAGCAGATGCGTTCGTGACGTGCCGCGATGGCCCTCGTTGCCCGAACGGGGCTTACAATACAACATGTCCGACCGAAACGCCCGTCCCGAGGGCCAGGACTTTCGAGAAATCTGTCGATGCGCTATCCATCCCGTATCCTAGGACCCCACCCGCGCCGTTACTCGACAGGCGGCTCCCATGTCAGAAAGAAGCCGACGTCGCCGGGCATGCCTCCCGGGAAATTGATGATCGCCGCTTTCAGGCCGTAACCCTGTGGCTTTGCGACCTGTTCGAACAGATCGTAGAGTTCCTTGGCTTTGCCCTGCAGGGTATTCTGCCAGCCCGGAAGGTTGTTGTTGATGCCGCGACCGCTGTCCGAGCAGAGGCTGGACGGGAAGCTGTAAATCATTGCTTCGTATTTTCCGTCCGCGGCGGCCTTGGTCACCAGGCGCTTGATGATCGCACGCTCATTTTCGCCAACGTGCTTCTGGAAGAAGTCGTCGAGGAACTCTGAGTGTTTCTTCGCTTCGCGCGCCTTGATCTTTTCGTCGCGTTCCATCTCCGCGAGCTGAAGCTCAAGAGCACGCTTGCGCAGATCTTCAGCGCTGGTCATTGGTTGAGGGGTGGTCTCGCTTGCAGTCATCGCCATGTCCTCCAAGTTTTCCAAAGGATAAAATGAGTATGGGCGCTTAGGCAGTAAGATACGCGTCGCGTGCGGTAGTATACGGTATATTACGCGGCGGGCCACAGGTTCGCGATCACAGCGATCGTTTCCAATGCCATCTTCATACTTGACAAAGCGGCGGGGTAGTCCTATTGGGTAAACGATAACCCAATGGAGGATGGGGTGACGGTATCGCTTTCAGACATAGCGGAACGGGCGGGAGTCTCGATCAAGACTGTCTCCGGCGCCCTGCATGGCGGTTCCGCCCGCATGTCGGAAGAGACGCGCTCGAGGATCAAGATGATCGCCGACGAACTCGGCTATGTCACCAATCTCGCTGCCAGAGGCATGCGGCAGGGTTGGCTGCCGTTGATCGGCGTCGTTGCCGACGAGCTCATTACGTCACCCTTTGCCACCGAGATCATCCGCGGCCTAGATGGTGCTGCCCGGACGGCGGAAATGGCCGTCTTTGCAATGAACCTCAACGGTACCCGCGACGTTGGTTCGGTTCTGGAGGAAGTTCGTCGCTTTCGCCCTCGAGCCATCGCCTATGCGGCGATGTACCACAAGACGGTGGCGCTGCCGGAAGAACTGGTCGGAAATGTCGGCATCATGATCAACTGCAGCGAAGCCAACGGCCGCGTGACCTCGCTGGTGCCTGACGAAGAGGGGGCTGCTGTGGAGATCACGCGTCACCTCGTCGCCGCGGGGCGTCGCCGCCTTGCGTTCATCAATCTTCCGGGCCTTCTCGCCGGCGAATTGCGCGAGCGAGGCTTTCGCAGGGCGCTCGATGAAGCAGGCCTTGCGCCGATCGGTGTGCTGCCAGCTGTTCGTCGCCCTGTCTATAGTGATCGCGCGCCCACCCTGGTCGCATCACACGTTGCAGCACTCATGAGCGCGGGCGTGCGCCCGGACGCCATTCTCTGTGGCAACGATCGTGTCGCCATGGAGGTGTATTCCGCTCTGCGGCGCGCGGGTGCTCGCATTCCCGACGACGTCGCGGTGGGGAGTTTCGACAACCAGGTCGAGATCGCCACGCGGCTCGATCCGCCGCTGACGACGATGGCCCTTCCGCATCGCGCGATGGGTCGGCTCGCGGCGGAGATACTGCTCAGTGATGAGCCGGCGCCGCCGGACACCCGACGCCTGCCGTTCCAACTCATCAGCCGATCTTCCATTTGAAATTCAAGACAGCGTCCCACTCAAGGAGGAGAACTAAAATGGGTAAACGTTTACTTTCAGTGCTTCTGGCATCGGCTTCTCTTGCCGTCACAGCTGGTCTGGCGGAAGCCAAGACTGTCATTCACATGATGCACCAGGGCGATCCGGGTTGGGTAAAGACCTACGGCGATGTTGCGAAGCGGTTCGAGGAAGCGAATCCGGATGTCGACGTCGAGCTCATCTATGCCCCGCATGATGCCTACAATGAGAAGTTCAGCGCGGCTGTGATGGCCAAGCAGTTGCCCGACATCATGGAACTCGATGCGCCGTTTCTCGCCAACTATGTGTGGTCGGGATACCTGCAGCCGATCAAACCGTTGATCGAGAAGGATATTCTTGACGACATGACGCCGTCGAACGTCGCGCAGGGTACCTATCCGATCGACAAGGACCTCTATGCAGTCGGTCTGACCGACTCCTCGGTGGTGCTCTATGGCAACAAGAAGTACCTCGAGGCGATTGGCGCACGTATTCCGAAGTCCGTCGACGACGCCTGGACGAAGGAAGAATTCGAAGGGTACCTGGAAAAGCTCTCGAAGCTCGACGGCGTCAAATGGCCGATCGACACATTCCGCGGCTATGGCATCAAGACGGAGTGGATCACCTATGCCTATGGGCCGCTTCTCGACTCGGCAGGTTGCGATCTGATCGACCGGACATCCTGGAAGGCGACGGGTACGCTCGACAGTGAGGCCTGTGTCAATGCGCTGACGATGATGCAGACGTGGGTCAAGAACGGCTGGGTCGTTCCGGGCTCTTCAGGCACAAACCAGTTCTACGCCGATGGCAAGCCGGCCGCATTGGCGCTCGGCGGTCACTGGTTCTACGCGGAGGCGGCGGCAGCGATGAAGGACGATATCGTCGTCATGCCGCTACCCAAGCTCGGCGACAAAGGGGTCAGCCCGAACGGCACCTGGATCTGGGGCATCACGAAGTCATCAGAGCATCCCGACGTTGCCGGCAAGTTCCTGAGCTTCCTTCTGAAGGACAAAGCCTACCGCGAGTTTGCCAAGGAGAATTCGGGCTTCCCTGGGCTGAAGAGCTTTGCCGCCGACTCGCCGGTCTATGCTCCGGGTGGACCAATGGCGGTTGCCTTCGAACAGGCATCGAAGACTGCTGTCGCTCGTCCTCCACATCCGGCTTATCCGACGATCACATCTGCCTTCATGCAGGCCGTCGACAAGATCTTCAATGGCGGTGACGCCAAGGAAGCGTTGTCGGAAGCCGCGCAGAAGATCGACGAGGACATCGAGGACAACGCCGGCTACCCGCCCTTCGACGCACAGCAGTAAGCCCCTTGCCGCCAGGTCGTCACTGTAAGGCAGCCTGGCGGCAACGCCCCTAGTTTTCAGGAGGAGGAGATCATGACTTTGCAACAATCGCCCGTCGCCGGGCGGCTTCGCCCCGGCGGGCGGCGGGATCCGCGCCGGCTGGCACAGGAAGCGCTGATGATTGCACCAGCGGTCCTGCTCCTCGCCTTCTTCCTGATCGCGCCGTTCCTGTTGTCCTTCTGGACGTCCATGACGAACCAGCCGCTGGTGCCGCGGCCGACGCCGGTTCGGTTCGTCGGATTGCTGAACTTCCAGCGGATCTTCAAAGATCCGTTGTTCTGGACCTCGTTGTGGAATGTGTCGCGATTTACGTTCTGGGTCCTGCCGGTCCAGTGTGGCCTTGCTTTCGCAACAGCCCTGCTGCTGCACCAGAAGATACCTGGCCGCAATCTGTTGCGTGGCATGTTCTTCCTGCCAGCAATCACCTCAATGGTCGTCGTCTGCGTCATCTGGGGTACGCTGTTCCAGTATCCAAGTGGACCGTTCAACCAGATCATAGGCTTCCTGTCCGGAGGCTGGATCCAGCCGATCGACTGGTTGGGTGACCCAAATTGGGCGATGTTCTCGATCGTGCTGCTTTCCGCCTGGCAGGCCTACGGCTTCCAGATGATCGTCTATCTCGCAGGCCTCCAGGGAATACCGGACGAACTCTATGACGCCGCCAAGATCGACGGCGCGAACGCACTGGGACGGTTCTGGCATGTGACGATGCCGGGCCTGCGGCCGACCCATGTCTTCGTGCTCGTCATTACCACCATCCAGGCGTTCAAACTCTATACTCAGGTCGCCATCCTCACCCAGGGCGGACCAAAGGGGAGCACCGAAACCGTCGTGCACTACATGGTGCGAGCCGGATTCGAGGAGCAGAAGCTCGGCTATGCTTCGGCCGTCTCCGTCATCCTGTTCGTCATCGTACTCGTAATCGCGCTCATCCAGCGCAAACTCTTGAGGCGCTTCGATGTCTGATCTCGTCATGAGCCAAGCGACGCCGGTCGTGAAGCCTTGGGCTTCCAGCAAGGCGTCATTCCACCTCGTCCAGGCTATCTGCATCTTTATCATCGCTCTGGTGGTGATCTCGCCGTTGTTTATGCTGTTGATTGCCAGCCTGAAGGACGATCGCTTCCAGATTTTGGCGGATATGGGCAGTTTCCGCGCCTTTTGGGTCTCCGATCCGACTCTCGCCAACTTCAAGGAAGTCGCACACTTTTCGGGCGAACTGGCCTTCGGCCGCTACCTCCTGAATTCGCTGCTGATCCTTGCAATCACCGTCGGCGGCGGCCTCGTCGTCAATTCCATGGCCGGCTTCGTGCTGGCCTGGGGCTCGCTGCGCGGCAAAGCCGTGCTGCTCGCACTGGTCGTCGCTCTCTACGTCATTCCACAAGAGAGCATCATCATGCCGCTGGTCGTGATGGTTTCGCGGGCCGGGATGACTGATACATTCGCGGTACAGATTCTGCCCTGGGTGGCGAGCCCCCTTTACATCTTCCTGTTCTACCAGTTCTTCGCGCAGCTTCCCAAGGAACTCTACGAGGCGGCGGAGATCGATGGCGCTTCGGTGTTCCGTATCTATCGCTCGATCTATATGCCGCTCAGCCTGCCGGCGCTGGCCACCGTCTCGATCCTCATGGGGATCGAGAGCTGGAATCAGTATCTTTGGCCGACCCTTGTGACGCAGACCGACTATGCGCGACCGATATCGGTGGCCATCGCCACCTTCTTTGGTCAGGACAGCATTTATTGGGACCGTGCCATGGCTGCCTCCGTTCTTATGATGATCCCGATCCTTGCTCTCTACCTCGCTTTCCAGCGCTGGTTCGTGAGTTCGTTCGTCGGCTCTGCCGTGAAAGGTTGATTGATGACAATCCAAACAGGAACTCTCTCGCTGTCTCGAGAGAATGTGAGTGCCGACCTCCGCCCAGGCGACGTGATCCATGTCTGGTTGAGGGCGCTCATTGCGGATACCGCGGCTTCTATCTCGGTCACCGTTGAGGGCGTCGAACGCGCCGTAGTGGCTTCCACGAGGGCAGAAGAGTTTGAGTTCCAGCCCATCGTTCTGCCAGCAGGCGGCAGAGTTGTACTGAGCTATGAGCCGTCGATCACGGCTGTCTCAGTGATCTACAGCTTCGATCCAGCGAGTGTGCTGGAAGAGGGCATTCGCGTGCTGCACTCCGCAGCGGCGAATGCGCCGCCTCAACTCCCCGCCGGGTATCATTTCCGTCCACCCTTTGGCTGGATGAACGACCCCAATGGTTTGGGCCGCTTCGGCGGAAAGGCACACCTTTTCTACCAGCATTACCCGCATCGCTCACGGTGGAATACCATGCATTGGGGGCATGCGGTCTCGCAGGACTACCTGCACTGGACGCACCTTCCGGTCTTCCTATTCCCGGCAGCCGAACTTTCGATGCGTGATGATGGCCGCGGAGGCGCGTTCTCCGGGTCGGCCATCCCGATCGCGACAGACGGCGGAGAGCAGATCCGCGTCTTTTTCACCGAACAGGTGCGAGATCGGAAGCCGGAAGAGCAGATACAGCTTTCGGCCACCAGTGCGGATCAGGTTTCTGCGGGCAATCCCTCGATTGCCCTGCCGGAGCGCCCCGAAGGACTGGGGCTGACTTTGGATTTTCGCGATCCCTATGTGTTCAAGGGACCCGACGGTCTCTGGAAGATGCTGCTCGGCAGTCGTGATAGATCCGGTGGCGTGATCCTCCTCTATGAGACGTTCGATCAAGATGCCGCCGGCGGATGGAGCTTCGTCGGCGTCCTGCATCGCGAGGATCGCTTTGGCATGACAGCCGCCGAATGCCCGTGCATGCTCCCGCTGGGCAATGTCGCAAGCGATGAGACACGTTGGGCTCTGATTTTCGGCCTGCTGACCAGTCGCGATCCGGCGACCGGACGCCGCAACATGTCGTCCGTCACCGTCGGTCGGTTCGATGGTCGCGAATTCCAACCGGAATTTGAGCAGGAACTCGACTTCGGATCGGACGCCTACGCCTTCCAGGCCTTCGTCGACCATGATGGACCTGTCGGCCTGGCCTGGCTGGCGAATTGGACGGACGTTTCCAAGAGCGTCGATTTTCCGACCGCCATGACGTTGCCGCGTCGCGTTCTCCTTGATGGAGGCGCGGTCCTGACACCGCCCCTGGAGGTCGTCGATGGCCTGCGGCACCAGCTTCTTGATGATGCCAGGTTGCTGGCCGGCGCGACAGTGGAGTTTGTGGACGGAGCCGCCGAAATTCTGCTCGATCTGACGCAAGCCGGGGCACCCTTCGAGCTCAGTTTCGACCACCCCGAGATCGGCCTTGGTGTGCGCCTCGACGACGAAGGGCTGGCGATCCTCTTCGATACAGGAACGGGTAAGCCGTCTCCGCGCTATCTGGCTGCCGGCGCGAGGCCGGCGCAGGTGCGGATCTTCATCGATACCGGCTCAATCGAAGTATTCGCCGACAACGGCAGATGGGCAGGAACGAAGCGCATCCCGGGCGTCGCCGCAGTGCGATCGGCAACGATGAAAGCGCCCACAGGCGGCGTCACCGCCGCGCGTGTATGGCAAATCAAGCTCTGAATTAGGGAGGAAAAAGCATGGCATCCGTCGCGATCGAACAGGTTCGCAAGCAGTATGGCGCCGTCCCCGTGATCCATGGCGTGTCCGTGGATATAGAGGATGGTGAGTTCGTCACGCTGGTCGGACCATCCGGCTGCGGCAAGTCGACCCTGTTGCGCATGCTTGCCGGACTGGAGGACATTAGCGGCGGAGAGATCCGCATCGGCGGGCGTGTCGTCAATGATGTGGCGGCGAAGCAACGCGACATCGCGATGGTCTTCCAGAGCTACGCTCTGTACCCGCACATGACGGTGGCGGAGAACATGGGCTTTGCGCTCAAGCTACAGGGGCAGGACAAGGCGGCGATCGGCCGGCGCGTACAGGAGGCTGCAGGCATTCTGGCACTTGAGCCGCTGCTCGACCGCCTGCCGAAGCAATTGTCCGGCGGCCAGCGGCAACGCGTGGCGATGGGGCGCGCGATCGTGCGCCACCCGAAAGTCTTTCTGTTCGACGAACCACTTTCCAACCTCGATGCCAAGCTGCGGGTGACGATGCGCGCCGAGATCAAGGAGTTGCACCAGCGGCTGAAAACGACCACCGTTTATGTGACCCACGATCAGATCGAGGCAATGACGATGGCTGACAAGATCGTCGTCATGCGCGCCGGGCAGATCGAGCAGGTCGGCAGACCACTCGAACTCTACGATCGGCCAATCAACACCTTCGTTGCGACATTCATCGGCTCGCCGGCGATGAACCTGTTTGAAGGCAGAGTCGTGAATCAGGAATTTTGTCTGGACCAGGGTGTTAGGCTTCCCATGCCGCGTTGCGAGATGCCGGCTGACGTTCACACCTACGGCATCCGACCGGAACACCTCACCATTGCCGAGGAGGGCGTCTTGGCGACCGTTGTGGTGGTGGAGCCGACGGGAGCAGAAACACATGTAATCATGGAGATCGGAACGCAGACGGCAGCGATGGTGCTGCATGACCGGGTCGCGTTGCAGCCGGGCGAACGGATAAAGGTGGCGCCCGACTTGTCCAAGGCGCATCTCTTTTCGGTCGAGGGAAACCGGCTCAACTGAGCACGATTTCGACCTGACCGCATCGTGCTGCGCCGAGAGACACTGATGGGTGGCGTTGGAACATTTAGCGCTGTCGCAGGTTGCTTCTGGAAATTAGGAGCGAAGCGATGCTGATCCTTGAAGAAATTCTCCTCGTTTCCGCCGATCGAGTGGCGTGCTGCCGTGGTCAGCTTGAGTTGGATCTCGACCAGATGATCTTGCAGCTCGAGCGGTCGGGGTTCTCCCGCAAGGAAATTCTGGTCGCGATGAGCGAAATGATCAGCGAAGAATTCTCGGCACTTCCCGACATGCCGAAATTCCACTGACAGCGTCTGTTTCGTTCCACCAATATGGTGGGGCGTCGCTCATTGCGGTATGACATCGCAATGAGCGAAACCTTCCTGATCACTGGCCCGGACAATCCCACTGCGACGATCCTGCTTGCACATGGCGCCGGTGCGCCGATGGACTCCAAGTCGATGACCGCCGCCGCCCAAGCTCTTGCCGCAGTCGGGTTCCGGATTGTGCGCTTCGAATTCGCCTACATGGCCGCGCGCCGGACGTCCGATGCTCGAAAGCCGCCGCCGAAAGCGGAAACCTTGATTCCGGAATACAGGGACGCGGTAAGGGCGCTTGCGAGCTCCGGGCCGCTCATTATTGGCGGCAAGTCCATGGGTGGGCGAGTAGCGAGCATGGTTGCGGACGACCTGCACGCGGAGGGCGCGATCTGTGGATTGTTGTGCCTCGGCTATCCTTTTCATCCGCCCGGCAAGCCGCAGCAACTGCGCACGGCACACCTCAAAAATCTGCGCACGCCAACGCTCATTTGCCAAGGGACGCGCGACGAATTCGGGACCCGTGAAGAGGTTTCGACCTATCCGCTTTCCCCGGCAATATCAGTTCTTTGGCTTGAAGACGGCGATCACGATCTTGCGCCGAGGAAGAAAATTTCCGGCTTCTCCGTCGCCGATCACCTCGCGACCATGGCCGCCCGCACCAGCGCTTGGGCACGCGAAAACTGCCTTCGGTAGGGCCAAACGTGAACGTCAACTCGACTTGACGGATGTAAGCGCTTTATGCATGTTCGCCTGCAAGATGTGACGTGCATTTCTACCTTTCTCGCATATTTGGGGGGCAGGCATGACGAAGTGCGTAGCATGTTCAGGGCTCTTTTCATCCGTTTTTGCCGCAGCGCTCGCAGTGAGCAGTGCGGCCTTTGGCGCCGATCTTGTGATCGCGATGCCGAACTGGCCCTCGGGGCAGGCGACGGCAAATATCCTCAAGGTCAGTATTGCTAAGGAGTTCGGGCTTAATGCCGATGTGCAGGAGCTTGGGACGCTGCTCGCCTTCAACGGCATGGAGAAAGGCACTGTCGACATCCAGCCGGAGGTCTGGCAGCCCAATCTTGAAAACGTCATCAAGACCTTCGTCACCGAGAAGGGCGTCGTGGTTCTCGCTAAGCATGGCGTGCCGGCATGGCAGGGCATCTGCGCGACGCCCGCTGCCGCCGAAAAGGGCCTGAAGTCGATCACCGACCTCAGCGATCCGGAAAAGACGAAGATTCTCGACACGGACGGCGATGGCAAGGGCGAGATGTGGCTTGGCGCGCCGACCTGGGCCTCGACGGGGATCGAACGCGTCCGGGCGAACACCTATGGCTATGCCAAGGACCTGACGTTGGTTGAGTCGGAAGAGGAAGTCGCGCTGGCTGGACTGGACATCGCGATCGCAACGAACCAACCTCTAGTCTTTGCCTGCTACGCGCCGCACTTCATCTTTGACCTGCATAAGATCGTCCGCCTCACGGAGCCGCCGCACGATGGAAGCAAGTGGCAACTGGTCGGCGCCAACGATCCGCTTTGGATCACCAAGTCGACGGCATCGACAGCTTGGGACACCGCCAATTTCCGCATTGGCTACGCGGCTGCTTTTGCAAAGAAACACCCGGACATCGCCTCGTTCCTGGAAAAGATCGATTTCACGCCAGAAGAGGCGACGGCGATGAGCTATGCGCTCGAAGTCGAGCGCGTCCCGCCGCTCGACTACGCGACAAAATGGGTCGCCGACAACGCAAAGCGTGTGGATGGGTGGGCTAGCAAATGATAGCACGCGACGAACTTCCGGCGAAGGCGAAAAAGACTCGGCGCACACGCAAGTTGACGGCGGCTCTGATTGCAGCGGGCGTGTGTATTGGCCCGCTCGCCGCTTGGGCGCAGACACAAATCTATGATTCCAAAACGCATACCTGGGTGAACTACGACAAGAAGAAGGCGCGCCAGTACTACGCACGCAACAACCAGGCGCCAGAAGCATTCCGAATGCAGACGGTGACGTTCCGAACGGCGGAGCCGCCGGGAACGATCATCATCGATGGCAACCAGCATTTTCTTTACCTTGTCCAGCCGGGCGGGCAGGCAATCCGGTATGGTATCGGCGTGGGGCGCGAAGGCTTCGGCTGGGCTGGGATCGTGCGCGTTGGTCGGATGGCGGAGTGGCCTACCTGGACGCCGCCGGCCGAAATGGTGGCGCGCGACCCAAATGCGGCCAAATGGGCGGCCGGAATGCCTGGCGGACCGGAAAATCCACTGGGTGCCAGGGCCCTCTATCTCTACGAAGGCGATCAGGACACGATCTACCGCATCCATGGTACCGCTGAGCCCTGGACGATCGGCCTTGATGTGTCGTCAGGCTGCATCCGCATGAATAACAATGACATCACTGATCTTGCATCGCGGATCAAGATCGGCGCCAAGGTCATCGTGTTGATGCAGGGGGCGGCGCTCTACAAGGGCGTCTGAGAATGGGGACGGCGTCGCGCCGAAACAGACAATCTAGTCGGGGGACAGGATTTTGCTGCAGAACACTGCGAAGGGAATTTCGATCGGTCGGCTGATGGCCGCAATGACGAGTGCGGCGCTGCTTGGCGCCTGCACACCGACGCCACCGGCGCCTGAAAGCATGGCACGCACCACGCTGCAGACGGCTCCGGCGGATCTGCAGCTGCTCTGCGCCAATTCCGCTGCCGGGGTTGCCGGTCCGAATGCCAAGGTATTGCCCACCGCCTCTCGGCAATTACCTGACGGCACCTTCGCCGTCGATCTCGACGCCGGCGGCAAGAAGTTCTCATGCGTCGTCGATAACAACGGGACGGTCCGGTCGGTGCAGCCGGCACAGTCCGGGTGATGGCACGCCCCGCCATATCGGGCGTGCCGGCTATCTGCTCAAACGGCCGTCAGTTCGATCTTGACCGCGGGGAAACGGCTGCAATTGGCCTGTACGCTGATCGTACCGGTCAAACCGGTCGCCTCCAACCAGAAGCCGGCAGTGCCGCCCTGTAGCGGAATCGATACCGGTCCGACGATCCTTGCCGGTCCATCGACCTGCACGGTGACATTGTCATTCATGAAGGGCAGGCGCTGTCCCATCTGATCGAGCGCGCGGATGATGACGCGAGTTGTATCGCGTTCGCGGGCCTTCAGCGTCGTGCTGTCGGCGACGACCTGCAGCGTTGTTGGCAGCGGATCGGCTGCAAGGGTCAAATTGGCGACAGCTTCGCCGGCAATGTAGCCGGTGAATTCGCCGTCGATCCATTCAAGCCCCCAGGTGCCAAGCTCATCAGGCGTGAAGTGACGATGGTCAAGAACGATAGGCGGGTGTGGCAGATGCGGGTAGTTCTCGCGGTCCGGGCCGATCCGCTTCGTCAGCGAGCCGTATCGCAATTCGATCTCGTCGCAGTTGGTCAGAATGATCAACGGCAGAACGCCGCCAATGTTACGTTCGCCGCGCGCCCAGAAGGTGACCGGCTTCATGACGATCTCGTCAGACGGATCGCATTGGCTGGCATAGACATAGGCGGCAAACTTCGGTTCGCGGAACATGTCCATGACGCCGTGGTAGCAGATCCGGTCGCCGGAGCCGAAGTCCTTGTGGGTGTTGTAGTCGAACATGCACCAGCCGATCGCACCCGCGATATCAGGATCACCATAGGCCGCATTCAGCACTTCGAGATGCCGGCGTACGTGCTCGGCCTGCCGAGCCTCCTGGTCGTAGATCTTGGTGGGATACATGTGGCCACCGAACTCGGTGATCATGTAAGGCACCTTATACGACAGGCCGGTGGATTCCTGCTGCGGGCGGAGCGCTGTGCGCGGGCGGTTATTGCCGGGCAGCTCCTCGTTGCCGAGGATGAAGTCGTTCATCGTGTAGACGTCTTCGAGCAGTTCGCTGTCCGTTATGTAGCGGACGCCGCCGGTCTGTCGCGTATGGTCGAGCTCCCGGGCAAGCCGGTTCGTCTCGACATAGAAGTCGTGACTGTCCTGTGACTCGTTGATGCGAACGCCCCAGATGATGATCGAGGGATGGTTCCAGTCGCGTTCGATCATGCGACGGACGTTGCGGATCGATTCCTGTTGCCACTCCTCGTCGCCGATATGCTGCCAGCCCGGAATTTCCTCGAAGACCAGAAGGCCGATGCGATCGCACCGATCGAGGAACCACTTCGATTGCGGATAGTGCGAGGTGCGGACGATGTTGCACTTCAGCACCGATTTCATGATATCGGCGTCGCGCTCCTGGGCTGATCTGCCCGCGGCATAGCCGACATAGGGGAAAGCCTGGTGACGATTGAGACCGCGCAGCTTCAGTGGCCGGCCGTTCAGAAGAAAACCTCCGGTCGTGAACTCGGCGGTGCGGAAGCCGAAGTTCGAGGAGACCCGGTCGGAACCGTGGCTTGTCTTCAATTCGACGGTAATTTCGTAGAGTGCCGGGTCGTCGATATCCCAGAGCGACATGCCGGTCAGGCTATCGAAAACGAGCGTAGGATTTTCGCCGGTCGTTTCTGCGGACACGGTGGCGAGCACGCGCCCATCTTCATCCTTCAGCGACGCCGATACTGAGCCCAGGAAGGTGAGCTGTTGCGGATTGGCAAGATCGATACGCACGCTGGCCGACTTTTCCTCAGCCAGCACGTTGTGGGTTTCGATCTTCAGGTTGGCAACCGAGACAGGGTCCGTGACCTTCAGCCAGACGTCCCGATAGATGCCCGCATAGGTGAGGTAGTCGATACGACCGCCGAAGGGCGGAATCGCCGGGTTTTCGCTCCCGTCGATCTTTACAGTGACCAGATTGTCCCCGATGACCAGTCTGCCGGTGAGGCGGGCCTCGAACGGCGTGTAGCCATCCCTATGGGCGATGATTTCTTCGCCGTTGAGATAAACGACGGCATCGGCCATGGCAGCGTCGAAGACCAGCGAGACCTCACGACCCTCGAACTCCGGCATCCAGCGCAGGATCTTTTGATAGGTGAATGCCCGCTGGTAGCTCTTCTCGTCGAAGTAGTTGAAAGGCAATTCAACGGCCGTATGCGGCAGGCTAACGGTCGCCGCGCCGTCGAAGCCCTCGAGCAGACGCTGGCCGAAGCCCTCATGGAAACTCCAACTCTCGTTGAAAGAAACGACGGAACGCATCTCAGGCTCCCATGGAAAAAGCGGTGCGAACGGATTGGCGCCGTTGAAGGGCGCAGGAAAATTCAAGCATCGGTGGGTCTTTCCGGGTGGAGATGCCTAGCTTGCTAGGCAGCGCTGACGTTCTGGTTCGATGGCGCGTGGTGCTATCCTATGGATACTGGGCGCCGTTGGTGGTGGTGTAAATCGAATAGAGCGATTGGGTGGCGGTGATGAAGAGGCGGTTCTTTTTCACGCCGCCGAAGGCGATGTTTGAGACCGTCTGCGGCACCTTGATCTTGCCGAGCAGTGTACCGTCGGGCGCGAAGCAGTGAACGCCATCGGCAGCGCTGGTCCAGAGGTTGCCGCTGACATCGAAACGGAAACCATCCGGCACGCCGCTGTCGATCGAGCAAAAATAGCGGCTGTTCGTGAGCCTTTTGCCATCGACGATGTCGAAAACGCGAATGTGGCGGGGGACCTCATGGTTGCGCGAGCCGGAATCGGCAATGTAGAGCTGCTTTTCATCAGGCGAAAAGGCAAGGCCATTGGGCTGGATGAAATCGGTGGCGACAGCTTCGATCTCTCCCGTCGGAGCGTCGATGCGGTAGACGTTACGGGTTTCCTGTTCAGGCTCGGCCTTATGGCCTTCATAGTCGGACATGATGCCGTAGCTCGGATCGGTGAACCAGATCGAACCGTCCGACTTGACGACGACGTCGTTCGGAGAGTTCAGTCGCTTGCCTTTGTAGCTGTCGGCCAGCACCGTGATGCGGCCGTCGAATTCAGTACGGGTGACGCGCCGGCCGCCATGCTCGCAGGAGATCAGCCGGCCCTGGCGGTCGCGGGTGTTGCCGTTGACGTAATTGGACGGTGAGCGGAAGACCGAGACACTGCCGTCGGGCACCCAACGCATCATCCGCTCATTGGGGATGTCGCTCCAAATCAGGCAATTCAGGTCCGAGAACCAGACGGGGCCTTCTGCCCAGCGGCAACCGCTATAGAGCTCCTCCAGCCGGGCGCTGCCTGCAATCAAGCCAGTGAAGCGATCGTCACGGATGTCATAGAGCGCATCTTCCAACACAGGCCAGCTCCTCCCAAGCGATGTGATGACGCTCTTCGTAAACGTAAACGGTGATGTGTTCCAGAGCCGGGCGCCGGCAAAGGCGTCCGGCTTCGCATTTTTTCAGAGGGCTGTGTCCGGATGCGGCGAACCGTCATAGGCGCCCCAGATCGATTGGTCGAAGCAGATCATCGATCCGGTCATGAGGCCGGATTCCGCCGAGGAAAGATAGGCGCAGGCGCGTGCCACTTCCTCCGGATCGACGAGGCGGCCGAACGGCTGGCTGGCCGCCGCTTTTTCGAGCCAGTCGGCCGGTGCTCCGTGGAATTCCCGCTGAATGCGATCCTCACCCTCGGATGCCATCCAGCCGATGTTGAGGCCGTTGACACGGATGCGGTTGCGAAGCAGCGCGTAGGCGGTGTTCTTCGTGAGGGTTTCCAAGGCACCCTTGGAGGCGCAATAGGCGGCGATGAACGGCTGCCCTGCCTTGGCCGACATGGAGCCGATATTGACGATGGTGCCCTCGATCTTCTCGCGCCGCATTACCTTCACCGTTTCCTGCATCAGAAAGAACGGCGCGCGGACGTTGATGGCGAACATGGCGTCGAAGAGTTCCGGGCTGGTATCGAGAATGGTGCCGCGGTCGGTGATGGCCGCCGCGTTCACCAGCGCATCGACGCGGCCAAACGTCTGGTCGCAGACATGAACGACGTTTTTCGCATCCTCGACCTGACCGAGATCGGCCTTCACGTAAACGACCTTGACTCCGGTGGCGGCGGCGATCTCGTCGGCTTTCGCCTTGCCCTTCTGCTCGTTGCGCCCGCAAATGACGAGGCCTTTGGCCCCGCGCTCGGCGAAGAGGCGGGCGATGGTTGCGCCAAGCCCTTGCGTACCGCCTGTTACGATCGCGATTTTGCCGTCGAGGCGGCTGTGGTCTGTTGTCATACACTCCTCCTTTGAATGATGGTCAATATGCCGAAAGCTCCCGACACGGTGGCGCCGGGAGCTAATTTTGTTGACGCGGATGTGTCAGCTCAGTCGTCGCTCGCTCTGTTGCGCCAGTGCCGACGTGAATCGCGCATCGTCCCAATCTTCCTGCAGGGCCTCGTGCATCAGTTGCGCCTGCGTCTTCGGGGCAAGGCCCCCGATTGGCGGGTCGCGGTCGAGGTTGGTCGGGAAGGAGTAGCCCTCGGCGCAGGCGGCAACCGCGTTGCCGATTTCGGTTTCGGACAGTCTCCCCCTCAGCGACTTCAATGCCGGGAACAGTTTTGCGCTCATGCGTTCGCGGTTCACGGTTTCCATGGCGCGACCGAATGCGGAGGAAACCTGCAGCAGATTGGCGACGCGCTTGATGTCGGTCGAGCGGTTCGTGCCGGCTGCGTGGAAGAGGGCCGGATTGAAGAACACCACGTCGCCCTTTTTGAGCGGCAGCTGGACATGATGCGTCTCGAAGTAATCTTTGAACTCCTGGCGCTTGAGCGCGAGGTAGCCGGGCTCATAGGTCTGACTGTGCGGCAGAAAGAGGGTGGGTCCGCTTTCGAGCGGCATGTCGCAATGAGCGACCGCGCCCTGCAGCGTCAGCACCGGCGAGAGTCTATGCACATGCGCCGGGAACTGCTCGATCACCTTGGAAGACTGGAAACCGAGATGGTAGTCGCGGTGCGCGGACTGCGCCGCGCCGCCCGGATTGACCCGGTTGACCTGGGCGGTCATTTGGTAGCTCGGGCCGAGCCAGGCCTCGCTTGCGATCGCGACGATCGGATTTGCATAGTATTCTGCGAAATTCTCGGGATCGGCGAGGCAGTGTTTTTCCAGCGAGTTCCAGATGCGGTCATTGGCGCCTGGCTTGGCAAAGTGATCGCCGCCGCCGGTTGCGGTCCGATGTTGCTCCTCGATGATCTCGTCGAATATTGCGCTGGCACGGTCGATGATACCGGTATCCCTGTAGGCGCGCTTGAAGACGATGACGCCCGGGCCGTCGCCGAAGGCCTCGCAGATCTCGGCGAGCACCGCTTTGCGGCCTTCGGGGGTGGCGATCGCTGCAATGACCTTGGCGCTGTCATAGATCAGAATGTTCTTTTCCACGGCGTCAGCCGTCGGATAGTCGGCCAGTGCGGTTGTCTTCTCGGCAAGCTTGCGGAAGTCGGCGAGATCGCAGGAATCCTCGGTCAGCCAGACGCGATCGGCCCGCAGTTTCTGTAGGTTGTCGGTTTTCATGGTGCTCCTCCCGTTCCGATGAGGGCACTATACGCCGCCGACCGGTGTGTTATAGATCAGGAATCCATCAAAAAACCATCAGCAGATTGCATGGCGCATCGGTTTCTCGTCAAGGATATCGCTTTTCAGGCCGGGCTGAGCACCGCGACCGTGGATCGCGTTCTCAACGGCAGGAGCGGCGTCAGGAATCAGACGACGATGCGAGTGCAGGCTGCGATCGCGGAGCTCGAAAAGCAGCAGATCGGTGGAGAGGTGAGCGGAAGGAAGCTCGCCATCGACGTCGTGATGGAAACACCAGAACGCTTCAGCACGGCCGTTCGCGATGCTTTCGAAGCGGAAGTCGCCACGTTCCTGCCAACGGTATTTCGGTGCCGCTTCCATTTTGCCGAGGTGATGAAGCAGGCTGAACTGGTGCAACTGCTCGACCGGATCCGGCTGCGCGGCACCAACGGCATCGTCTTGAAGGCCCCGGATGTTCCTGAGGTCGCCGCTGCCGTTTCCAGGGCGACTGATGCGGGAATTCCGGTGGTCACGCTGGTGACGGACCTGCCAAATTCGTCGCGCAGCGCTTACGCCGGGGCCGACAACCGCTCAGCCGGAGAGACGGCTGCTTATCTCATCGGCGAGCATTTTGGCAAAGCGCCGGGGCGCGTCCTCGTCACGCTATCCAGCGGGCGGTTTCGCGGCGAGGAAGAGCGGGAGATCGGTTTTCGTCGTGTTCTGCGCGAACGCTATCCGCTCATCTCGGTAACCGAAATCAGCGAAGGGCATGGCACGGACGCGGCGACGGGCACGCTGGCGGCTCGGGCAATTGCGGCGGATGCGGCGATCAACGCTGTCTATTCCATCGGCGGCGGAAACCGGGCGGTCCTTGCGGCCTTTGAGGCGGCGCAACGGCCGGTCAGGATCTTCGTCGCACATGATCTCGACGCCGACAATCGCGCACTGCTCACAGGTCGCAAGATCAGCTTCGTGCTGCACCATGATCTGCGCACGGATGCCCGCTCGGCCTTTCGCGCCGTGATGAGCCGCTCGGCGAGCGGTGGAATCGCGGCTCCGGCATTGTCGTCGGTGGAAATTGTCACACCTTACAACATGCCTGCTGCGGGCTGAGGTTTGCCTTTCCCTCGTCGGCGAAATCGCGATACAGCTTTCGCACGAGCGAGGGAAACGGCATGGAATACAGTGATGTAGGGACCGTTGCGGCCTGGTTGACCGAGCAGGGGCTGAAGGGCGCCTCGGAAGCCGAACTCCTGATCGGGTTTTGTGAAGCCTGCCGTGAGTGCGGCCTTCCACTTGATCGCGGCATGGCCCTGATGGACACGCTTCATCCCGTGCACGAAGGCAGGGCGTTTCGCTGGGATAGCCGCGAGGAGATCGAAGCCGAATTCGAATATGGCCCCTCCAGCGATGGCGCGGCGCTGGAGAGTTGGCAGCGATCCGCCTTCTACTATCTTTGGGCCGGCGAAGAAAACGAGGTCAGACGGCGCATCGGCTTTGGCGATCCGACCGACTTCGTCATGCTCGAATCGATGCTCCAGCAGGGCCACACCGACTTCGTCGCGATGGTCCATCGGTTCGAGAAGGCGGGCACAATCGGCGAGATGGACTGCTTCTTTTCTCACTTCGCCACGCGCAGTCCCGAGGGGTTCTCAGACCACGACCTTATCATCCTGCGAAAGCTGGTGCCGGTCCTGGCGCTTGCGATCAAATGCATCGCGCTGGCGCGGATCGCGCGCACTATCGCCGAGGTATATCTCGGCGACGATGCTGCGCGGCAGGTGCTGGAAGGCAAGATCACGCGCGGTAAGTCGGAGCGAATCTCCGCGGCCCTGTGGTTCTCGGATCTTCTGAACTACACCAAGATATCTGACAGCGCGCCGCCTGAAGAGATTCTGCCGATGCTGAACGCCTACAGCGATGTGGTCATTTCCGCGATACACGAGGCAGGCGGCGATGTGTTGAAGCTGATCGGCGATGGGGTGCTGGCGATCTTCAAGGCCGACCAGGCCGACGAGGCCTGCGCCGCGTCGCTGCAAGCCGAGCGATTGCTGCGGCAGAAGCTGAAGGCGTTGAACGAGGAGCGGGCGGAGGAAGGGCGCCCCACGACGGAGGTCTATATCGGCCTGCACATCGGCGATGTTTTCTACGGAAACATCGGCAGTCGCGAGCGGCTCGACTTCACCGTCATCGGACCTGCCGTGAACGAAGTCAGCCGGATTGCCTCGATGTGCCGATCGGTCGATCTCAACGTGCTGATGTCGTCGGAGTTTGCAGCAACGATCCCTGAGAACGAAAGGGGCGCGCTTGCCTGCATCGGTCGCTATGCGCTCCGCGGTGTCAAACGCGCGCAGGAGCTTTATACGCTCGACACAGCGCGGATCGAGATCTGACAGCTTCCTGCCTGCTTGTCGCTCGAAGAAATTTCACCGCGTTGTCGCCTTCCGCCGATAGAGGATTATATCGCGTCGAAGAGGCAGGTTGCCTCTTTCGGCTGGCGAAGCGGCGATAGCCCGCTTCCTCTAAATCCAAACAGGAGGACGGCATGCAGATCAATCGTACAGGTTCAGCGCAGTGGTCCGGTGGACTGAAGGACGGCAAGGGACAAATTTCCACACAGAGCGGCGCGCTGAAGCACTATCCCTATGGCTTCTCAAGCCGATTTGAAGGCATTCCGGGCACCAATCCGGAAGAACTGATCGGCGCGGCCCATGCCGGATGCTTCACGATGGCTCTCTCGCTCATCCTCGAGGAAGCCGGTCTCAAGGCGACCGACATGGAGACGACAGCGAAGGTGACGCTCGAAAGCGTCGAAGGCGGCTTCGCCATCACGGCGATCCACCTTACGCTGACGGGAACGGTTCCGAACACCGACGAGCGGACGTTCATCGAACTCGCCAACAAAGCCAAGGCCGGATGCCCGGTATCGAAGGCACTCTCGGCGGTCCCGATCTCTCTTGAAGTCAAGCTCGCCTGAGCGATGACCTAAGGCCGAGTGCCGCGCATCAGCGTCGGCACTTTGTCGCCCGCCTAGTTCTTCCAGACCCATGCATCTCAAGGCAATTGCGCCGCGGCGTGGCCAGCGGGCGATACCGCTTGCCTACTGCATCCTGCATACATCGCCACGGGAACACGGTGACTCCCTAGCTTGGACGTTGACGGCATCGGATTGGTTGTCCCGTTCCCAAGAAAACGTTGACATATTACGATTGTTATTTTACGACTGACGAAATTCAAAAATCGTCAGTCGTAAATGAGGTGCATGAAGTTGGTTGCCGATGCAGCGGAAAACACCATCGAATTGGCTCGCCAGGAGAATGTGACGCGCATTCTTGACGCTGGCGAGCGCCTTTTCCGTCACTATGGGTACTCCAAAACCACCGTTGCCGACATTGCGCGCGATCTCGGCATGTCGCCGGCGAATGTCTACCGCTTCTTTGCCTCGAAGGTGGAAATCCATCAGGCGATCTGCGGCCGCATGCTCGCTGCCAGCTACCAGATGGCCTACGACGCCTGCCACCTGCAGATCAGCGCCTCCGATCGGCTGCGCAGGTTCGTGCAGGGCCAATACCAGATGACGGTCGACACCATGCTCGACCAGGAAAAGGTGCACGAGATGGTCGTCGTCGCCATCGAGCGTGACTGGCACGTCATCGAAAAGCATGTCGACAGTATTCATGAATTGCTCGCTGACGTGATCCGCGAAGGGATCGCTGCCGGCGAATTTGCCGAGCAGGATGCGGATGTCGCCTCACGCTGCTTCGGGGCGGCCACCGTCACCCTCTGTCATCCGCAGATGGTGGCGCAATGTCTCGCCAAGACCAACCGCGCCACTGTTGACGAACTGGTCGAGTTCTCGATCCGGGCGCTGAAAAAATAACGAGCGGTAAAAGCCGCAGATCAACCGATAAACGATTTCAGGAGTGCGAAAGATGATTTCGCTGAAGACAGTGCAGTTGCCGTCGTTTGCCAGTTTCGCGCTCCTCGGCGCCGTTACGCTTGCCATATCTGGCTGCAGCGAGGAGAAGAAGGCCGAAACGAAAGAGATCATCCGCCCGGTCAAGGTGGTGGAAATTGCCGAGGCTCGCGATACGCGTGCGCTGGACTATTCCGGTGCCGTGAAGGCCCGCGTCGAGATGAATCTCGGCTTCCGCGTCGCCGGCAAGATCACCGACCGTCGTGTCAACATAGGCGATCGCGTCAAGCTTGGTGATCTGCTCGCCGAAATCGATCCGACCGACTACGAGCTGGCGGTCAGGACCGCCGAAGCAAACCTTGCCGCTGCCGAAAAGGGTGTGGCGACCGCCGACCTTGCCAACAAGCGCGCCCAGCAGTTGTTCGATAAGAGCGTCACGGCGAAATCGCAGATGGAACAGGCGGCACTCAGCTACGATCAGGCTGTTTCCACACGCGATGCCGCAGCTTCGTCGCTCGACCAGGCAAAGAACCAGGTTGCCTATACCGAGCTGAAGGCCGACCGGAATGGTATCGTGACCTCGATCAGCGCCGACACCGGCGCCGTTGTTGCTGCCGGGACGCCTGTCGCCACCGTCGCGCTCGACGGCGAAAAGGAAGTGCAGATCGCAGTTCCCGAAAACGACATCGCGCAGTTCAAGCCAGGCAAGACTGTGAAAGCCACCTTCTGGTCCGACAGCAAACTGGTGCTCGACGGCAAGGTACGCGAGGTTTCCGGCAGCGCCGATCCCCAGTCGCGCACCTTTTCCGTTCGTGTGAGCCTCCCGACAGATGATCGGGTGCTGCTTGGTATGACGGCGACGATCGAAGCCGCTGTTGGCAATGCCGAGACCGACGTCGCTATTCCGCTAAGCGCGCTCGCCGAACGTGAAGGCAAGAAGATCGTCTGGGTCGTCGATCGCAACGCGTCGACTGTTCACGCCCGCGAAATCAAAGTGGCAGACTTCACCGGAGGTGGCGTCCATGTCGCCGACGGCCTGAAAAATGGCGATCTTGTCGTCGCGGCCGGTACGCAGTTCATGGCCGAGAATCTTAAGGTCAAGCTGCCGGAGCAGCAATCGGCGCAAGCCGAAACCGGCGATGTCATTCGCTGAGACCTGGTCAGGAGAGGATTATGACCATGGACAACTCCAACGCCGAAAAGCGCCCCTTTAACCTGTCACGCTGGGCAATCGGCCATCCGAGCATCGCACGGTTCTTGTTCGGTCTGATCCTGATTACCGGCGTCCTTGGTCTGATGCGCATGGGTCAGAAGGAAGACCCCGACTTTACGTTCCGCGTCATGGTCGTGCAGGCCATCTGGCCGGGTGCTTCCATCCAGGAAATGGAAGACCAGGTCGTCAACAAGATCGAGCGAAAGCTCCAGGAAACCCCGCATATCGATTGGGTCAAGTCCTATACGCGGGCCGGCAGCGCCATCATCACGCTGCAGGTCAAGGGCGATACCAATAGCGAACAGGTGGCTGACGCCTTCTACCAGGTGCGCAAGAAGGTCGGCGACATCTCCAATGAGCTGCCGGAAGGGTTGCTCGGCCCCTATTTCAACGACGAGTTTGGCGATACCTACATCACGCTGCATTCGATCAGCGGAGATGGCTACAGTTATCCCGAGCTGAAGAAGTTCGCGATCCAGGCGCGTGACATGCTGCTGACGACGCCGGGCGTCGAAAAGGCGGTCATCATCGGCGACCAACCGGAGAAGATCTACGTCGACGTTTCCTCGAAGGCGCTGGCCGAGCGGGGGCTGACCGTGCTCGACCTGCAGAACGCGATCAAGGGCCAGAACAACGTCGATCCCGCCGGGTCCGTCGATACCGGCACGCGTTCGGTGCGTATTTCCGTCGAAGGCGACGTGACGAAAGCCGAGGACATCCGCGAACTGCGGCTGAAGGCCGGCAATCAGGTCACGCGTCTTGGCGATATAGCCACCGTCTATTCCGGCCTCGAAGATCCCTATCAGCGCAAATATCGCTTCAACGGTCACGAGAGCGTCCAGGTCGGCGTCGTCATGGCAAAGGGCTTCAAGGTGACCGATGTCGGCAAGGATGTCGAAGCCACTTACGAGCGCTTCGAGGGATCACTGCCTTACGGCGTTGCCGTCGACCAGATCTCCAATCAGCCCGACGTGGTCACCGACGCGATCAGCGAGTTCATGCATGCGCTCGGCGAGGCGTTGATCATCGTGTTGATCGTCTCCTTCCTGTCGATCGGCTGGCGTTCCGGTCTCGTCATCGCGATCGCCATCCCGCTGGTGCTCGCCGCGACTTTCGCCATCATGTACGAACTCGGGATCGACCTGCAGCGCATCTCGCTCGGGGCGTTGATCATTGCGCTCGGCCTGCTCGTCGACGATGCAATGATCGTCGTCGAGTTGATGGAGCGAAAGCTAGAGGAAGGCCTCGTGAAGATCGAAGCGGCAAGCTTCGCCTATTCCTCGACCGCCTTCCCGATGCTGACCGGTACGCTGATCACCACCGCCGGCTTCATTCCGGTTGGCTTTGCGGCGTCAACCGCCGGCGAGTATGTGCGCACGCTGTTCTACGTGGTCGGCATCGCACTCGTCGTCTCATGGTTCGTGGCTGTCTATTTCACGCCGTGGCTCGGCTACATGATCCTGAAGCAGCGCCATCACGCGGGCGAACACCACGATGCCTTCGATACCAGCTTCTATCGACGCCTTCGGGCGACGGTTGGCTGGGCCGTGCGTCATCGCATCATCGTGGTGGCGATGACACTGGTGACCTTTGCGACCAGTCTTTGGGCGTTCCAGTTCATCCCGCAGAATTTCTTCCCGCAGTCCTCGCGCCCGGAAATCCTGGTCGATCTGTGGCTGCCTGAAGGCACCAGCATCAAGGAAGTCGAGACGCAGGCAAAGGCGCTCGAAGCCAAGATCATTGGCGACAAGGACAAGAAATTCGTTGCCACCTATATCGGCGAGGGTGCCCCGCGCTTCTTCCTCCCGCTCGACCAGCAACTTCGCAATCCGAACTTCGCACAGCTTCTTGTCATGGCAAACGACGAGCCGGCACGTGAGCGCCTGATCGTGAAGCTGCGGACGATCCTTGCTGAAGACTTCCCCGATATCCGCGGCAAGGTGGATCGTCTGTTCCTTGGCCCGCCGACGGGCTGGCCTGTGCAGATGCGCATCATGGGGCCGGACCGTCAGGAAGTCCGCAAGATCGCCGATGAGGTGAAGGCGAAGTTCCAGGCTAATCCGCAACTCGGTGCGATCCATGACGACTGGTTGGAGCCAGTGCCGGCGATGAAGCTGGTGATCGATCAGGACCGTGCCCGTGCGCTCGGTGTCACCTCACAGCGAGTACGCCAGATGCTGCAGACAGCAGTCTCCGGTGCGCCGCTCGATGACTTCCGCGACGGCGAGGAGACGGTGTCGATCGTTGCCCGCGAACCGGAAGCCAATCGTTCGCTGCTGTCGGCCGTCAATTCGGTCTACGTGCCGACGGATTTCGGCGGCTTCGTCCCGGTCTCCCAGGTTGCCAAGGTAGTGCCGGTTCTGGAGCAGGGGATCGAATGGCGGCGCGACCGTCTGCCGACCATCACCGTCCGGGCGACATTGCCTGACGACGTTCAGTCCAACGATGTCGTCATGAAGATGTATGCCGACATGCAGCCGCTGCGCGACAGCCTGCCGGCCGGCTACAAGATCGAGATCCAGGGAGGTGCGGAAGATTCCGCCGAAAGCCAGGCTTCGATTGCTGCGAAGGCGCCGATCATGCTCGTCGTCATCGTTCTCCTGCTGATGGCGCAGCTGCAGCACTTCGGCAAGGCGATGCTCGTGCTTGCGACCGGACCGCTCGGGATCATCGGTGCGGCTGCGGCCCTCCTGATATCGGGTGCGCCGTTCGGCTTCGTTGCCATCCTCGGCGTCATCGCACTACTCGGGATCATCATCCGCAACTCGATCATTCTCGTCGATCAGATCGACCAGGACATCAAGGCGGGAATGCATCGACAGGAAGCGATCGTTGGCGCTGCGGTACGACGGTTCCGCCCGATCATGCTGACGGCGCTGACGGCGGTTCTGGCGCTAATCCCGATCTCACGTGGCGTTTTCTGGGGGCCGCTGGCATACGCCATGATGGGCGGCATTCTGGTTGCCACGGTATTGACGATCCTAGTGCTGCCTGCGGCCTATGCGCTGTTCTTCGGCAAGGAGCCGAAGACGGCGGCGGCGCAGGGTGCAGCGAACGGCAATGCAGCGGAAGAGGCGGAGGCGATGCACCCGCCGGCCCTCGCGGCGGAATGACGGGAACGATGGCGCGGTGAGAACCGTGCCATTTTCGTTTGGCTCAAGCTGCGAGGTGGGCGGCTTCCGCTTTCAGGCCGAGCAGCGCGGCGCCGATCAGGCCGGGCTCGACGCGGCATTCACTGCGGACCACGAGCGGTCGATCGAATTTGCGCAGGATGCGCTGCCGAACTGCCTTGTCCAGCTCCGCAAGCAGCTCTTCGACATTGGAAAGCCCGCCGCCGACTGGAACGATGGTCGCGCCGGTGATGTTGATTGTCAGCGCGAGCGGCGAGGCGACAAGATCGATGAAGACATCGATGGTGCGCGCCGCTTGGGACTCGCCCTTCAACCAATCATCGATGATCTCCTGACTGGAGAGATCGATGTCATGCAGCGTCTTATGCAAGCGCTCGAGACCACGAGCGCCGCCGACGGTATCGACGCACCCCTTCTGGCCACAGCCGCAGGAATAGGCTGGAATCGCGACGGGCGGATTGCCGGCATGAGACGCCAGGGCCGGACCATGTCCCCATTCACCGGCAAAGCCGCCCGCGGCATTGATCAGTCGTCCATCCGCAACCACACCGCCGCCGACGCCGGTTCCGAGAATGGCGCCCAGAACGATGCGGTGGCCGCGCCCGGCGCCGAGATCGGCCTCCGCCATGGCGAAGCAGTCGGCATCATTCGCAATTACGACCGGCAGGCCGAGTTCAGCTTCGAGGTCGGCGGCGAGATCGCGGCCGTGAATACAGGGAATGTTGGCGCAGGTCAGCCTTTGCGTGTCCGGGTCGACGACGCCTGCGATGGAGAAGGCAAGGCGTGTCGGCTTCTCGCCGGTTTCGGCGATGATGGCACGCAGCGTCTCGACGAAGGCGGCAAAATCGTCCTTGGGGGTCGGGCGCCGGCCAAGTGGCGTGATGTCGGCTTCGGAGTGCGCCACTCCGCCCTTGATGGCGGAGCCGCCGATGTCAAAAGAAATGATCATTTGGGTTCTGCTGTTTGGATGGCCTCTGCGTCTGCTCGCACCCTTCGGCAGGTTTTGCAAGCCGAAACCGGGCTAGGCCGGTAGGGTCATTTTTGCTTCAAAGCCGGCTTTCGCTCCCGTCGCCGGTGACAGCAGTTCCAGTGTCCCGCCCATCTGGGAGACGATACGGTCGGCGATAGCGAGCCCGAGGCCGGAGCCGGACGCAGTCGTCTTGCCGCGGCTGAAGCGCTTTTTCAGTCCAGCCATCTCAGCCTCTCGGATCAATGGCCCGCCGTTCACAACGCGGACGATGCCGCCGCTTTCGAGACTGACATTGACGGGGAGGTCCGGATCACCGTGGAGCAGGGCATTCTCGATCAGGTTTCGGGTGACAATGCCGAAGGCATCCATGTCGGCAGTGCGGACGAGCTTTGCGTCCGGCGCCGCGGAGTATTGAAGCCTTCCATTCGTGCGGCTGTCGCGCTGGAAATCGGTGACCACCATGTCGAGGACCGGGCGCAGGTCGACTGCACTTGCGCTTCCGCCGATGCCGGCTTCCGCGCGGGAAAGCTGCAGCAGTTTCTCTGCCAGACGGCCGAGATTGACCAGCGAAGCCTCAACCTGCCGGACGCGGTCCTGCGTTGCGCCGGACGGCAGTTCCTCGATAAGCCGCTGCGTCTGTGCAAGCGCTCCGGCGATCGGCGTTCTCAACTCGTGAGCACTGTTGGCGGTGAATTCGCGCTCTGCTTCGAGGGCGGCACGCAGGCGTCCGAGGAGAAGGTTGACCGATCTTGCGATCGGCCTCAGTTCGACCGGCAGACCCCGATCGTCGACCTCAGCCATGTTGCCACTGTCTTTCGTCCCGATATCTCGCCGAAGTTCCTCGATCGGCCGCAGCGCCCGCCCGACGATGAACCAGATCGCAAAGATGCTGGCGGGAATAAGGGCGACCAATGGGATGAGCAAGGTGACGGAACTTTCGCGAACGGCTTCGCGGCGGTTCTTGAACCGGTCGGCCACTTGCAGAAAAAGGGAGCCGTCAGCCGTCATCTCGGTGTAGATTCGTGCTGTCGTCGTGTCATAGAAGCCCGTGCGAAGCGGTGCATCGAAAGGCTCTGCCGGAGCATCATTCGAACGCAGTGCTACCTTACCGCTGGCGTCGCGGACCTGATAAGTCAGATATTCTCGACTGGCGGCAGTGTTGAGCATGGCGACGCTGCGCGGATCGACGTCCGCACGCTGGTTCAAATCGTCAAGGATCAAAGCCAGGAGACGCTCGGTGGTCTCCTGCTGCGCGCTATCGAAAATCTCATCGAACTCGTGCTGCATCACGCGGACGCTGAGGCCGATCGCGGCAAGCCAGAAGACGACCATGACGGTCGTCAGGGCGAGAATGAGCGGGCCAGTGATGCTGCGTTCGCGCTTCATCTTCATCCGAGTGTGTAGCCGATGCCGCGGGCAGTGCGGATCCTGTCCTTGCCGATCTTCTTGCGCAGACGGCTCACATAGACCTCGACGGTGTTGCTTTCGATTTCCGAACCGAATGCGTAGAGCGCTTCCTCGATCCGATCTTTGGGGACGATCGCGCCTGGGCGCGCCGTCAACAGATCGAGTACCGCCCATTCACGGCTCGTCAGGATGATCGTTTCGCCGGCGACCGAGATCTGATGCAGGGGTCGGTTGATTTCAATGTCCGAGATGCGGACGACCGGATGCGGGTTGGCATCATAGCGGCGAGCGACCGCCATGATACGCGCTTCCAACTCGTCGAGGTTGAACGGCTTCACCAGGTAGTCGTCGGCTCCTGCATTCAGTCCGTCGATGCGGTCCGAGATCTGATCTCGTGCAGTCAGAATGATGACGGGTGTCTTCAGCCCGCGTTCTCGAAGGCCGCGGAGAAACGCGACGCCGCTGCCATCCGGGAGCTGGAGATCGAGAAGAATGAGCCCGTAATCGACAGGTCGCGCGGCGGCGTCGGCGTCGGCCAGATTTTGCACCCAGTCAACGGCATGATTGGCCGCAGCGACGTGGTCCCTCACTGCGCCACCAATCATTCTGTCATCTTCAACCAGCAGAATTCGCACAGCTTTTTTCCTCGATACCAGTTAGCTTGCAGTTCAACCTTCGGTCAAGCAAGGCTTGATCGACAAAGATGACAAGCCGATGGCATGTGGTCCTCGCCTGGCATGTCAAAATAGGCTGTGCAATTTCTCAATACACTCGACATTTGCCCGAATTCTGGTTTGATCTGGCGCAATATGCATCCGCGTCGGCTGTGGCCGATCTTTTCAGCATGGTAGAGACTGATGGTAAGAAAATCCGAGACTTCGGGGCGGCTAGACGACGCGGCGCGCGCGGGATGGCTCTATTATGTGGCAGGGCGGACGCAGGATGAGATTGCTTCTTCCATGGGGATTTCACGGCAATCGGCACAGCGCCTTGTCTCGCTCGCGGTTGCCGAACGGCTGATAAAAGTGCGACTCGACCATCCAATCGCCGCCTGTCTCGAACTCGCCAATGCCGTGCGCAAGAAGTTCAACCTGAAGCATGTCGAGGTCGTGCCAAGTGACCCGGGCTCCAGTTCGACGACGGTCGGCATCGCGGAGGCCGCCGCAGCGGAAATCGAGCGCTGGCTCAAGCGCCCTGACCCTATCGTGCTCGCGGTTGGAACAGGACGAACCTTGAAGGCGGCCGTCGACCAACTTCCCGCCATCGAATGTCCCAGTCACCGCATCGTATCGCTGACCGGCAATATTGCGCCCGATGGCTCGGCTGCTTACTACAACGTCATCTTCAGCATGGCTGACGCGGTGAAGGCTCGACACTTTCCGATGCCGCTGCCGGTTCTGGTCACCTCGGCGGATGAGAGGGAAACCCTGCACGGCCAGCAGCTCGTTCGCTCGACGCTGGAGATCAGCGCACAGGCAGACGTGACGTTTGTCGGCATCGGTGAGCTCGGCATCGACGGACCACTTTGCATCGACGGTTTTCTCGAGAAGGACGAGATGATGGAGCTGATGCGCAACGGTGCCGTCGGCGAGATCTGTGGCTGGGTGTTTGATAGCGAGGGGAAGCTCCTCGACAATCCGATCAACGAGCGGGTGGCCTCCGCGTCGATCCCCTCACGTGAGTCGTCGACCGTTATCGGAATCGCCAAGGGCAAGCGCAAATTCAAGGCGATCAGGGCTGCCGTAACAGGCCATCAGATCAACGCGCTGATCACGGATGAGGACACGGCCGAATATTTGCTCAAGGCGTGAGCAAATATTTAATTCTTTAAATTCAACAGGATAACATCGTTCTTCGCTCATGCAGCAACGAATGGTGATTGACATTTTCTTCCCTTGAGCGAGTAATTGCCCATGAGCAAAGCGAATGCTCGCACTCATCTTCTGGGAGGAAGATATGACATTGAGAACTCTCCTGCTGGGCGCCTGCTCAGCACTGGCGTTTGCCGGCATGGCTTCGGCCGAGACGCTGACAATCGCGACCGTCAACAACGGCGACATGATCCGGATGCAAAAGCTGACGGACGACTTCAAGAAAAAGAACCCCGATATTGATCTCGAGTGGGTAACCCTCGAAGAGAACGTCCTGCGCCAGAAGGTTACGACCGACATCGCGACCAAGGGCGGTCAGTACGACGTTCTGACGATCGGCACCTACGAAGTTCCGATCTGGGCAAAGCAGGGATGGCTGCTGCCGCTCGATAATCTCGGCAAGGATTACGATGCCGACGACCTGCTGCCGGCTATCCGCAGTGGTCTGACCGCCGACGGCAAGCTCTATGCAGCACCGTTCTACGGCGAAAGCTCGATGGTCATGTACCGCAAGGACCTGTTCGACGCCGCCGGCCTGAAGATGCCTGACGCGCCGACCTGGGACTTCATCGCGGATGCCGCGAAGAAGATCACCAACAAGGACAAGGAAATCTACGGCATTTGCTTGCGCGGCAAGGCCGGGTGGGGCGAAAACATGGCCTTCCTGACGGCCATGTCGAACTCCTTCGGGGCTCGCTGGTTCGATGAACAGTGGAAGCCGCAGTTCGATCAGCCGGAGTGGAAGGACACGCTGAACTTCTACGTCAACTTGATGAAGGAAGCTGGCCCTCCAGGCGCGTCCTCGAACGGCTTCAACGAGAACCTTGCGCTCTTCCAGACCGGCAAGTGCGGCATGTGGATCGACGCGACCGTTGCTGCCTCCTTCGTCAGCAACCCGAAGGAATCGACCGTCGCCGACAAGGTCGGCTTCGCTTTGGCTCCGGACAAGGGCCTCGGCAAGCGCGGCAACTGGCTCTGGGCCTGGAACCTCGCCATCCCGGCAGGCTCGCAGAAGGTCGAAGCAGCTGAAAAGTTCGTCGCCTGGGCAACCAGCAAGGACTACACCAACCTGGTCGCCGAGAAGGAAGGCTGGTTGAATGCACCTCCGGGGACGCGCTCCTCGCTGTACGCGAATGCAGACTATCAGAAGGCTGCGCCTTTCGCGAAGATGACGCTCGACAGCATCAATGCAGCTGACCCGACAAAGCCGACCGTCAAGCCGGTGCCCTATGTCGGTGTCCAGTTCGTCGCTATCCCTGAATTCCAGGGGATCGGCACCGCCGTCGGCCAGCAGTTCTCGGCAGCTCTTGCCGGCCAGGTCTCGGTCGATCAGGCACTGCAGAGCGCCCAGCAGTTGACGACCCGCGAAATGACCAAGGCTGGTTACATCAAATAACTAACCTCCTGAGAAGGCGGGGAAGTTGACATCCCCGCCCGTCTGGGTCGCCGAATTGCCCAAACTGCGTCGGCGACCCCCTTTTTTCTCAGCTGCCCTGCAGCCGGCTACCCATTTGAACAGGATCGGTCATCGCCATGGCAACGTTACATACCCGCTCCGCAGCGCGAATGATGATCGCACCGTCTGTTGTGCTCCTCTTCCTGTGGATGATCGTCCCCCTTGTGATGACGATCTACTTCTCGACGCTGAACTACAATCTGCTCAGCCCGGGGATGGAAACCTTCGTCGGCTTCCTCAATTACAAATACTTCCTCACTGATCCGGCCTTTTTCTCCGCGCTCATCAATACCCTGCTGCTAGTGCTCGGCGTGCTCCTGATCACCGTCGTGGGCGGCATCGCGTTCGCGCTGCTTCTAAATCAGGATATCTACGGGCAGGGCATCGTTCGCATCCTGGTGATCGCTCCCTTCTTCGTCATGCCGACAGTTGCCGCGCTGGTGTGGAAGAACATGTTCATGAACCCGGTCAACGGGCTCTTCGCGCATCTCGCCAAGGCGCTTGGAATGCAGCCCTATGACTGGCTTGCCAATGCACCACTCTTTTCGATCATTCTAATCGTCGCCTGGCAATGGCTGCCGTTTGCCACGCTTATCATGCTGACCGCCCTGCAATCGCTGGACGAAGAGCAGCAGGAAGCCGCTGAAATGGATGGCGCCGGCGTCGTTTCGAAATTCATCTACATCATCCTGCCGCACATGGCCCGCGCCATCACTGTTGTGATCCTGATCCAGACGATCTTCCTTCTTTCGGTGTTCGCCGAAATCCTGGTCACCACCAACGGCGGCCCCGGCACGCAGAGCACGAACCTCACCTATCTCGTCTATGTGCAGGCGCTCCTGCAGTTCGATATCGGCGGCGCTTCTGCGGGCGGTATCGTGGCGGTCATCCTCGCCAACATTGTTGCGATCTTCCTCGTGCGCCTCGTCGGCAAGAATCTGGAGGCTTGAGATGGCTAGAAAAGTCACAACCCAGCGCAAGGTCGTCATGACCGCCATCGCCTGGACGCTCGGCATCCTGATATTCTTCCCGATCCTCTGGACGTTCCTGACGAGCTTCAAGACGGAAGCGGATGCCATCGCCTCGCCGCCGCAGTTCCTGTTCTTCCACTGGACGACGGAGAGCTATTCGGAAGTACAGAGCCGCTCCAACTATCTCAGCCACTTCATGAATTCGGTGATCATCTCCTTTGGCTCGACGCTGATCGGCCTGATCATCGCCATTCCGGCGGCCTGGGCGATGGCGTTCTCGCCGACGAAGCGGACCAAGGACGTCCTGATGTGGATGCTGTCGACGAAGATGATGCCGCCGGTCGGCGCCCTCATCCCGATCTATCTGATGTTCCGCAATTCCGGACTCCTCGATAGTCGCACCGGCCTTGTCATCATCCTCACACTGATCAATCTGCCGATCATCGTCTGGATGCTTTACACCTACTTCAAGGAAATTCCCGGCGAGATCCTCGAAGCTGCGCGCATGGACGGCGCCTCGCTTGCCAAGGAGATCATCTACGTGCTGACGCCGATGGCAGTGCCCGGCATCGCCTCGACACTGCTCCTGAACATCATCCTGGCCTGGAACGAAGCCTTCTGGACGTTGAACCTCAGTGCCTCGAAAGCGGCGCCGCTGACAGCGTTTATTGCCTCCTATTCCAGCCCCGAAGGCTTGTTCTATGCCAAGCTTTCGGCAGCTTCGACCATGGCGATCGCCCCGATCCTGATCCTCGGCTGGTTCTCGCAAAAACAACTCGTCCGCGGCCTGACCTTCGGCGCGGTGAAATAAGATATCAGGGAGAGAAACATGGGCAGCATTACCCTTCAGAGAGTCTCGAAGGTCTTCGGTGAAGCCAAGGTCATCCCGTCGATCGACCTCGACATCAAGGACGGTGAGTTCGTCGTCTTCGTCGGCCCCTCGGGCTGCGGCAAGTCCACGCTTCTCCGCCTCATTGCAGGTCTTGAAGACGTGTCGGACGGCAAGATAGTCATCGACGGCAAGGATGCAACCGAGAAAGCTCCGTCGGAGCGCGGGCTGGCAATGGTGTTCCAATCCTATGCGCTTTATCCGCATATGAGCGTGCGCAACAACATCGCGTTTCCGCTGAAGATGGCCAACGTCGACAAGGCGGAAATTGACCGAAAGGTCGCTGATGCCGCACGGGTCTTGAATCTGACGGACTATCTCGAACGCAAGCCGCGCCAGCTCTCGGGCGGTCAGCGCCAGCGCGTCGCGATCGGTCGTGCGATCGTGCGCCAGCCGTCGGCCTTCCTCTTTGACGAGCCGCTGTCGAACCTCGATGCGGCGTTGCGCGTCAACATGCGCCTTGAGATCAGCGAACTGCATCAGCAGCTCAAGACGACCATGATCTACGTGACTCACGACCAGGTCGAGGCCATGACCATGGCCGACAAGATCGTGGTGCTGAACCGCGGCAACATCGAACAGGTCGGTTCGCCACTGGAGCTCTATCACAAGCCGCGAAACCTCTTCGTCGCGGGCTTCATCGGCTCGCCGAAGATGAACATCGTCAAAGGCCAGTATGCCGCGCAGCTTGGCGCGAACACGATCGGCGTGCGGCCCGAGCATGTGCTGCTGTCGATGGAGAGTGGCGACTGGAAGGGCAAGGTCATGGTTGCCGAGCATCTCGGCGCCGACACCTTCCTGCATGTCGATGTCGAGGGTATCGGCCACGTCACAGCGCGCGGCGGTGGCGATTTCCCGGCCAAGGCTGGGGACATCGTTTATCTGACGCCCGACAAGACGCGGATCCACAAATTCAACGAAGGTGGCCTCACCATCTGAGAGTATTGGTGCCGGGTTGGGGAAGAGAGTGCGCGCCGGACAAATGCCCGGCATGCCGATATCGGGATCGTAGCCGATCCCGAAGACCTTCAAGAGGACTGAAACATGACGTGCAAACTATCGCTGGCAACGCTTTCCGAGGCGGCAAAGACGGCCGCCGTACCGACCTATGAGCGGGCGTCGCTGAAAGCGGGCATCGTGCACTTCGGCGTGGGCAACTTCCACCGCGCTCACCAGGCGATCTACCTCGACGACCTTTTCAATCAGGGCCAGGATCACGATTGGGCGATCATCGGCGCGGGTATTCTTCCTTCCGACGCGGCAATGCGCGAAAAGCTCGCCGCCCAGGACTTCCTGACGACCGTGGTCGAGCAGGACAACAACAAGACGGCCGCGCGCGTTACCGCTCCAATGATCGACATTCTGCCTGTTGGCGATGCCAAGACGATCATCGCCAAGCTCGCCGATCCAACCATCCGGATCGTTTCGATGACGATCACCGAAGGCGGCTATTTCATCGACGCGTCCGGCAAGTTCAATCCGGGTCATCCGGCAATCGCTGCGGACGGCCAGAACCCTTCCGAGCCGAAGACCGTCTTCGGTCTTGTTGTCGCGGGCCTCAAGGCGCGCAAGGAAAAGGGCATCGTGCCTTTCACCGTCATGTCCTGCGACAACATTCCGCATAACGGCGTCGTTACGTCGAATGCCGTCGTTGGTACAGCACGCCTGTCAGATCATGCCTTTGCCGACTGGATCAAGGCGAACGTCGCATTCCCGAATGCCATGGTGGACCGCATCACGCCGGCGACAGGCCAGCGTGAAATCGATTTGTTGAAGGATGTCTTCAGCATCGAGGATAACTGGCCGGTCTATTGCGAAGAGTTCAAGCAGTGGGTGCTGGAAGACAAGTTCACCGCCGGACGACCGGCGCTGGAGAAGGTCGGTGTGACCTTTGTTCCCGATGTGACGCCCTATGAACATATGAAGATCCGCATCCTCAATGGCGGCCACGCAGCGATTGCCTATCCGGCAGCGCTGATGGACATCCACTTCGTCCACGACTCGATGGAGGATCCGCTGATCCGGGCATTCCTGGCCAAGCTCGAGAAGGACGAGATTATCCCGATCGTTCCGCCGGTCCCGAATACCTCACTGACCGACTATTTTGCGCTGATCGAGCATCGCCTTCTCAATCCGAAGATCGCCGACACCATCCCGCGCCTGGCGCAGGATGGATCAAACCGGCAGCCAAAGTTCATTTTGCCGTCCACGCTCGACAACCTCAACCAGGGCCGGGATGTCGTCGGGCTGGCGCTCGTGTCGGCGCTGTGGTGCCGCTATTTCGCGGGCAAGACCGACAGCGGCAAGGACATCGTCTTCAACGACGCCAGCGCCGATCGCCTGCATGCGGCCGCACTGAAAGCCAAGAGCGATCCAATGGCCTTCCTCGCCTTCGACGACATCTTCGGCGAGGTGTCGAAATCAGAACTGTTCCGCAAGCGTTTTGCCCATGCGCTGAAAACGCTGTGGGAAAAAGGCACGCGCGAAACCCTGCAGCTTTATCTCGACAACAAGCTTGCTGTGTAAGGTCTAGTGGCGGCATTCTTGCCGCCGCGTCCGCCAAGTCCGGCGGCTGGAACTTTCCTGCACCAATTGCGAATGGGTCTGCCATGGCAGAGGTTGAAACACGGCTGGTCATCTTCGATTGCGACGGCGTTCTCGTCGATAGCGAACCGATATCGGTCAGCGTTCTTGTCAAGGCGATGAACGATCTCAACATCCCGATCACCGAGGAAGAGGTCTACGGCCGCTTCCTCGGACGCAGTCTGGCGACGGTGATCGAGACGATGAAAACCGAATACAACGTCCACCCGGGGCAGGAATTCCTCGAGCAGATCCGCACAGACCTCTACGCCCGCTTTCGCAAGGAGCTGAAACCGATGGACGGGATCGCCGAGACGATCGACACCCTCGGTATTCCGTGCTGCGTCGCCTCTTCCAGCCAGGTCGAGCGCATCCGTCTGTCGCTGACGGTCACCGGTTTGATCGATCGGTTGCCGAATATCTTCAGTGCTACGATGGTCAAGAACGGCAAACCGGCCCCGGACCTGTTCCTGCATGCGGCGCGTGAAATGAATGTCGATCCGGCAGGTTGCGTCGTGGTCGAAGACAGCCCCGCCGGGATCGAGGCGGCCAAGGCCGCAGGCATGAGGGTGTTTGCCTTCACCGGTGGTTCACACGCTAATTTTTCCGGCTATCGCGCTGAACTTGACCGGCTTTCGCCCGAAGCCGTGTTTGACGCGATGCCGGAATTGATACACCTTGTCCGCAAACATAAGCAGGACGGGATGCACCTTTAATGCCTCAGCATGTGGTTGCGGTCGATATCGGCACGGGCAGTGCGCGCGCCGGCGTCTTCGACGCTCGCGGCGCGCTGCTTGGCAAGGCCGAACACCCGATCATCATGAACCGACCGCGTGAAAACCACGCCGAGCACGATTCCGAAGACATCTGGTCGGCAGTCTGCATTGCTGTGCGCAAGGCAATGGAGCAATCGGGGGCTGCGCCGGCATCGGTCGGCGCTATTGGCTTCGACGCCACCTGCTCGCTCGTCGTGCGCGATGTCGAGGGCAATCAGATCAGTGTTTCGACCGGAGGCGAACGGCGTTTCGACACCATCGTCTGGCTCGACCACCGGGCACTGAGGGAGGCCGATTTCTGCACGGCGACGCAGCATCCGGTGCTGGAGCACTCAGGCCATTTCATGTCCCCGGAAATGGAAATGCCGAAGCTGATGTGGCTGAAGAAGAAGCTGCCCGGCACTTGGATGAACACCGGCTATCTCTTCGATCTGGCGGATTTCATGACCTGGAAGGCGACAGGTGCTTTGGCCCGCTCGCGTTGCACGTTGACAGCCAAATGGAACTACCTGGCGCATCTCAACAAAGGTTGGCAGAAGGACTTTCTCGAGCAGATCGGGCTCGACGACCTGCTGGAACGCGGACGGCTGCCGGAGGAAACGGTGGCGGTTGGCAAGACTGTCGGGACCCTGACGCAGGAGGCCGCCTCGGCGCTGGGATTGACGACGGCGTGCCACGTTTCCTCGGGCATGATCGATGCCTATGCCGGAGCACTCGGCACACTCGGCGGCGAGGCGCGCGATGCCCGCGGGCTAGAGCGCCAGCTGGCCCTGATCGCTGGCACGTCGAGTTGCATCGTCTCGTTCTCGCGCGAGCGCAAGCCAAGCCACGGCATGTGGGGCCCGTACTACGAAGCAGTCTTTCCAGAAACGTGGCTGGTCGAAGCAGGGCAATCGGCGACGGGCGCGCTGCTCGACCATATCGTACGGATGCACGCGGCCGGCGGCGAGCCGAGCGCGGCATTGCACCAGAAGATCGTCCTTAGGATCGCGCAGCTCCGCGCCGACGAGGGGGACGAATTCGGTGCGCGGATCTTCGTCCTGCCGGATTTTCACGGCAACCGCTCGCCGCTCGCTGACCCGCATGCCGTCGGCGCGGTAAGCGGCCTGACCTTGGACACCTCCTTCGATGGGCTCTGCGCGCTGTATTGGCGTACCGCAGTGGGGATAGCGCTCGGGATACGCCACATCCTGGAGCGGATGAAAGAGTACGGCTATGTGCCGGACACCCTGCATGTCGCCGGCGGCCATGTGAAAAATTCGGTGCTGATGGAGCTCTATTCGGATGCCACTGGTTGCAAGGTCGTGGTGCCTAAGATGAACGAGGCGGTGCTCCTTGGCACGGCGATGGCGGCTTCCGTGGCGTGTGGCCTCTATGCTGACCTCGCAGAAGCGGGAGCGGCGATGTATCCCGGCGGCGAAGAGCGGCTGCCGGATGCAGCAAGGCAGGCGCTTTACGACCGCGATTATCGCAGGTTACTTGCCATGTATCGTCACCGCGCCGAACTGGAGGCGATGGAGTAGGGCCAATCGGTTGCCTCGGTCTGACCGGACAACCTGTCGGAGGCCCGATCTAGCGGTTTCCGCTTTCGCCCAGCATGCTGCCAAATTCCACCATGCGGCGGGTGCGGGCGCTCGCTTCGTCGCCTGCGGCAGCAATGACGGTTTCCGACAAGCAGTCGAGCAAGGCCATCAATGGCGGCAGGTTATCGGCGTCCTCGGAGCGGGCGGGCGGAAGGGCCAGCACGAGATTGGCCTGATCTGGTATCCAGTTGGCGCCTTGTGCGGTAATCAGAATGACCTTGTATCCGTAGCGCCGTGCCGTGCGGGCGAGCAGGCGGGCCTTGCCGAAACGGCGGCTATCAATCACCACGAGCAGGGCATCATTGCCATCGAGCCGTGCGAAGAGCTCGGCGAAGCGGCTGCCCGTACCATCAAGCGCATGCACGCCATCGCGTGCATAAGTCAATCGCTGGGCGAAGTGGGATGCGAAACCGGACAGGCGCGCATGCGAAGCGATAAAGACCTCATGAGCGGCTGAGATCATCGAAACGGCTTCGGTCCACTGCGGCTGGCCGGTCAGGTGGTAGATGTGGTGCAATGCCTGGATCTGTTCGGAGACGAGTACGGCGAGCGGCTTTCCGGCGGTAGCATCGGTTTGCAGCTCAGTGAGAGATGCCTGCATCTGCGTTGGCGAGATGGCCGTTGTCTCACGGATGTGGACCTTGACGCTGTCGAGTCCCTGATAGCCGAGCGCGCGCAAAAAGCGGCCCACTGTCATTGGGCTGAGATCCAGGCGATCGGCAACCGAAGCGGCTGTTTCGAACGGCAGATCGTTCAGGTGTTCGGAGAAGTACTTCGCGATTCGTCGCTCGGCCGGGGTGCCGGACTTGGCATATTGGCGGAGCTTTTGAACAAAATCTTCCACGTCAGCCGTCCAGATCTTCCGAAGCAATTCCCGGATAGGCAGGGCAACCCCCGTCGCTTGCAACTATTCCGAAAGCTGCGTCTCAGGATAAAGCAATCTTAGATGATAAATTACTATATATTAACATAGGTTTCCCGACAAGTTTTGGGGCGATCGACCGGATTTATTTCAGCCTTGCCGTTCAAACTTCAGACTCCTACATGGTTATTGCAACCGGAGACCCCAGGATGATCTTAGAGGCCGCTCGACTATCCCTTGTCAATCTTTTTGCAGCGGAGACACGTTCAGTCTTTTGGAAGGTCCTGGGTTTGACTCTTTTGGTGCTCGTAGGGCTTTGGCTAGCATTGCGAAGTGCTTTTATGTCATTCGTTTTCCCGTGGGTTGCGAGCTTCTTTCCGGCCATGCCAGATTGGGCCGGGTGGCTGGGCTTCGTGTTTGCGATCGCAGCCGGGATTGGACTGGCGCTCGGGTTGGCCCTGTTGCTATCCCCGGTAACGGCGCTGATTGCCGGGCTGTTTCTCGACGACGTAGCCGAGGTTATCGAAAAGCGGGACTATCCCTCGGACCCGGCCGGCACCGCGATGCCGCTCGGTCCGGCGCTCGCAAGTTCCATCAAGTTTCTCGGCATTGTCATCGTCGGCAATGTCGTCGCGCTTTTTCTGCTGTTTGTGCCGGGCGTCAACCTGATTGCCTTCTTTCTCGTCAATGGTTACCTGCTCGGCCGCGAATTCTTCGAGTTTGCGGCGATGCGGTTCCGCTCACCGCAGGAGGCGCGGTCGTTCCGGGCGAAGCATGCGGCGACGGTGTTTCTCGCGGGGCTCGTCATTGCGGCGTTCCTTGCCATCCCGATCGTCAATCTGCTGACGCCGCTGTTCGCTGCCGGACTAATGGTGCACCTGCATAAGCTGATCTCCCGCGAGGATGCGGGCTTTCGCGGCTAAGTCAGGTTGGTAGGGCTGAGGCGTCGTACATTGCAGCGTATTCGGCACTCGGCGGTATCGGCTTGATGATGTCGATCAGAACCCCGTTCGGGTCGGCCGTGATGAAGTGTCTCTGTCCGAAATCCTCGTCGCAGATCGGCTTCAGGATCGGCAACTTCGCCTCTCCGCAGGCCGCATAGATAGCGTCGACATCGTCTACTTCGAAATTGAGAAGCAGTCCGGAGACCTTGCCGCGTGCGATCTCCGGGATCGTCTCATGGCTGCCGTCGAGGATTGCGAGGATGACGTGCTCGTCGTCCATCGACTGCAGGTGAATGTACCAATCGCTTTCGAAAAGCGCCTTGAAGCGGAAATGGCCGATGTAGAAGCGAGCTGTCTCGTGGACCCGGTCAGTCATGATTACGGGATAGTAGCTGGTCGATTTCATCTCTTTTCCCTCTGCTCGTTTTTTCATACAATCTGCATGTTTTGTAATTAACATACGTACAGATTGTATGTAAAGAGAATCCTATGAGCAGAAGCAATCGCGAGCGCACTGAACAGACGAAACAGGCTTTGCTCGATGCCGCGCGCCGCTTGTTCGTGGAGAAAGGTTATGGCGATACGGCGACGCCAGATATCGTCGCCGCCGCGGGGGTGACGCGCGGCGCGCTCTATCATCACTTCGAGGACAAGAAGGCACTGTTTCGCGCGGTGGTCGAACGGGAAGCCGCAGCGGTTGCTGAGGCGATCGAAGCGCGCACCTCGGGCGATCTGACGCCCCGTCAGGCATTGCTCGAGGGCGGCTCTGCATATTTCGATGCATTGGCGCAAGAGGGGCGAACGAAACTGCTCCTGCTGGAGGCACCCGCCGTCCTTGGCCTTCGCGATGCAGGCGTCATCGACGAGGAGAACGCTGAAGCCACGCTCCAACGGGGCCTCGAAGCATATCTTCCAGGCGGAGGCCCCGTGCTGCAGCCGATCGCGCGGCTTCTTTCGGCCGCCTTCGACCGCGCCGCGATCGCAATCGCAGCCGGTGAGGAACGCAGCGAGTATGAGCAGGCGATTGCCGCCTTACTCGACGGCCTCTCCTATAACCTGTCGCGGTAACTCGACCAACGCCGCCGGCACATCGCACGTCTTCTCGGGCGACTTGCAGATGTCGGCAATCACGCAACGTTCGCATTCCGGCTTGCGCGCCTTGCAGGTATAGCGGCCGTGCAAGATCAGCCAGTGGTGGGCATGATAGAGGTAGTGCTTCGGCACCACCTTCATCAGGCGTTCCTCTACCTCGTCAGGCGTCTTGCCCGGTGCCAGCTTGATGCGGTTGGCGATCCGAAAGATGTGGGTGTCCACCGCCATCGTTGCCTGACCGAAGGCCATGGAGAGTACGACATTGGCGGTCTTGCGACCGACGCCAGGTAGTGTCACCAGTTCGTCGCGCGTTTGCGGTACGACGCCGCCGAATGTGTTGACCAGCATCTGCGAGAGAGCGATGACGTTCTTCGCCTTGTTGCGATAGAGCCCGATCGTCTTGATGTAATCGCGTACTCGTTCCTCCCCGAGCGCCAGCATCTTTTCAGGCGTGTCGGCGATCTTGAAAAGTGCGCGCGTCGCCTTGTTGACGCCCGCATCTGTCGCCTGGGCGGAGAGGGCCACGGCAACGACCAGCGTGAACGGGTTGGTGTGCTCCAGTTCACCCTTCGGCTCCGGCCGCTGGATGGAGAAGCGGCGGAAAATCTCCTCGCGCTCAGCCTCGGAATAGGCCGAACGGACCGTGGCCGGCTTCTTGCTGCGAATGATCACTTTTGAGTTCTGCGGCGATGTGGCTGATGATTTGAGTTTCGGAGTTGGCATGTAAAATCTATACTTGCCAGCCATGATGGAAAGCAACGCCGATAGGGCCAACGAACAACCTGTTTTTGCTGCCGAGCTTTTTCCGTACCGGTCGCTCGGTCGCAAAGGCTTCAAGGTGTTGCTGCTTTTGACCGGCGCCGTGTGCTTGATGTACGGCATGTTCTTCGTCGCGACTGGCGCTTGGCCGATCGGCTTCTTTTTTGGGCTGGATTTCCTGCTGCTCTACGGCGCGTTCTGGCTGAACTACCGTGCCGGCCGTGCGCGGGAGGAAGTGACCGTGTCGCGGAGCGATATCTCCGTGCGCAAGTTCGCGCCCTCCGGGCGGATGGTCGAACATCATTTCAATCCCTTCTGGACGCGCTTCTTCGTTCGCCGGCATCAGGAAATCGGCATCCTTTCCATGCATATAACAGGCGAGGGAAAGGGCACGGATATCGGTTCTTTCCTGAACCCTGACGACCGCGAGAGCTTTGCCAAGGCCTTCAAAGGCGCGCTTGCCACCGTCAAGCAACGGATTTGATCGACGCGCAAGAAACGGGTGGTTTGCGGGCGGCCACTTGACTATCTCCTTGGTGTAAGGAGAAAGATCATGAACATGGTAGCCAAGCTGAACACCGATATCACCCCTGACGGTTCCGACTACGAGACGGTACGCCGGGTGATCGAACTCATCACCGAGGACTACCGCGATCAGCCGTCCCTCGAAACGATGGCGGCGCGGCTCAACCAATCGCCGACGCAGCTGCAAAAGACGTTTACCCGCTGGGCCGGTCTGTCTCCAAAGGCTTTCCTGCAGGCGGTCACGCTCGACCATGCGAAGCGGCTGCTCCGCGAGGAAGCAATGCCTCTGCTGGAGACCTCTATCGAAGTCGGGCTTTCCGGCCCAAGCCGCCTGCATGATCTTTTCGTTACGCATGAGGCGATGTCGCCCGGAGAATGGAAGGCGAAAGGTGGCGGGTTGACGATCCGCTATGGCTTCCATGCGTCGCCATTCGGCGTTGCGCTTGTGATGGCAACCGACCGTGGCCTCGCGGGACTTGCTTTCAGCGATCTCGGAGACGAGGCGGCCTGCTTTGAGGACATGACGTGCCGTTGGCCGAACGCTAGTTATGTCGAGGATTCAGAGGCAACGGCGCCTTACGCAGAGCGAATATTCGAGCCGGGCCGCTGGACCTGTGATCAGCCGTTGCGAGTCGTCCTGATCGGCACCGATTTCCAGGTGCAGGTTTGGGAAAGCTTGCTGAAGATCCCCTTCGGCAGAGCCGTGACCTACAGTGATATCGCTAATGACATCGGCCGGCCGAAGGCAATGCGCGCCGTCGGCGCAGCGGTTGGCGCCAACCCGATTTCCTTCGTGGTTCCCTGCCATCGCGCACTCGGCAAGAGCGGGGCTTTGACGGGGTATCACTGGGGCCTCACGCGCAAGCGGGCGATGCTGGGCTGGGAGGCGGCGCACGCGTGACCGCAGTCACGCGTCCATCTACGCTGTGGATACGTTACCTCCCTTGAGAGTCCGGCCATCAAAAACTCAGGAATCACCGGTTTGATTCCGTGGCTGGGACTCGAGGAGGCGAAATGAACCCTGGAGAAAAGCCATGCAAGATCGCGGGCATTGCCGTTGGCCTGCTCGCGCTGTCGCTCGTTCCAGCCTGGGCGGGCTGCAAGTCGGCGATGAGTAGTCCGCAATGGCCGGAGGTCGCGCGAGCGATATCGACCGCGCAGCTATGCGAGCAGCTTCCCGTGGGGCCCAATCGAACCAGCGGCTTCAAGGTTGTGTCCGCAGATGTCTGTTCGACGGGAGCCAATCTCGCATCCGTGAAGGCAACGGCGCTTTTGACCTGCGAGACCGGTGACAATGCGCTCTTTCAGATGGCACCGGTGGAGGGCAAGGTCGTCGCCACGGTCTCGCTCGATGTGGGAGCGTGCAAGATCACTGACACCCACGTAGAGATCGATGGTGAGATCGGAAGCCTCCTGTCGGAGCTACCGGACACCCAGGATTTTGCGCGGAACTGGGCGCAATCGCAATTGTCGCGTCTCTGCCAGTTGCAATAACGGCCTGCTCTGGAAGCTGCTAAGATGCTTCCGCCAGGGCCAACAGCGCCTTGGCGGCGCTCTCGTCCGTGATGAGGGTATTGCAGCCGATGCGTTTGATCGTCGCCCGGATAGCCACGGCGCGATGCGCACCGCCCGATGACAGCACGATGTGCTTGGCCTTCTTCAAAGTATCGAGGTCCACGGACATGACGCGGCTGTTGATCGAGTGATCGATCGTGTTGCCGCTCTGGTCGAGGAAATTGAACATCGTGTCGCAGACGCAGCCGGCGTCGATGAGTTGCTGCAGCTCCGCTTTGGAGATCCAGCCTTCCGACAGAGAGGTGGAATGCGGGCCGATATCGCCGCAGCTGACGATCGCGAGATCAAGCGTTTCGGCCAGACGATAGATCGTATCGAGCCCGCATTTCTCGATGAGGTTCCGCTTGGTCTCCGTCGAATCCACCAGCAGCGGGGCGAGGAACATGTAGCACTCGGCACCGAGCTGGCTCGCCAGCCGCCAGGTGTAGTCGATGGGGTTCGTCTGGTGGACGGCGACGACGCCGCCGAGCAGCGAGACGACCTTGCAATTGTCACGGCGGGGCGGCCGGAAGCTGGAAAGGGAAGCGGTCATGGTGCGCCCCCAGCCGACGCCGATCGTGTAATTGTCAGGAATGGCTTCGGAGAGGAACTGGCCGAGCGCCAAGCCGACGCTCTTTGCCATTGAATTGGCGTCAGGGCTTGCCGGCGCCGGCACAACAATCGCCTCATCGAGACCATAGGTACGTTCGAGCTTGACGGACAATTCGACGCAGTCGCCGATCGAGTCGTTGATCCAGATCTGAACTTCGCTGCGCTTCATCGCCTCGTCGAGCAGGCGGATCACCGTCGTGCGGCTGATGCCGAGTTGTTCGGCGACATCCTTCTGGGTCAGGCCCTGGTTGTAATAGAGCCAGGCCGCACGCAGCCTGAGAGAGGAGGCCTCGGAATAGGCCGTGTGCGTGCCGCGTTTGAGCTTGACCACATCTCCTCCGGAGCGAAATGCGCCCTAGATCTACCATTAAGCCAGGACAGGTTCGGTGTTGCGCCTGATAATGACGGGTGTGACACTTATGTCAATTGAAATGCACAAATGTCCTTGACATATCTAGGTCGTAGTAGCGATAGTCGCCGCGAAGAAGTCGCCCTTATGCGTCCGAGGAGGTAAGGTGCAACTGTCCCTCACGTTGCAGTTCGTTTGAGCAAGACGAGCGCAGCCCGATGTGCAGCATACTGACCGCTTGTTCGTAGATTATTTTGCCGGTCGAATAGGCGCCGGCTCGCAGCTCAAGTCAAAAGGACCAGTGACCATGACATCCAAGCTTGACCAACTCCGCGAAATGACCACCGTCGTTGCCGATTCCGGTGACATCGAAGCTGTTGCCCGTCTGAAGCCGGTTGATTGCACGACGAACCCAAGCATCGTCCTCAAAGCACTGGGCACGCCGATGTTTGCAGACACGGTCAAGGAAGCCGTTGCCTGGGGCAAGAAGCAGGGCGGCAATCCAGAGGCCGTTTCCGCAGCCGTTGCCGATCGTCTCGCGATCTCCGTCGGTGCTGCGCTCGTCAAACTCGTTCCGGGTCGCGTCTCGACTGAAGTCGATGCGGACCTTTCCTTCGATACCGAAGCATCGCTTGCCAAGGCACGTTCGATCATCGCTGCCTACAAGGAACGCGGTATCGAGCGTGACCGCATCCTCATCAAGTTGGCTTCGACTTGGGAAGGCATTCGTGCGGCCGAGATCCTGCAGAAGGAAGGCATCGACTGCAACTTGACGCTTCTGTTCTCGAAGGCCCAGGCGATCGCCTGCGCCGACGCCAAGGTGTTCCTGATCTCGCCGTTCGTCGGCCGTATCCTCGACTGGTACAAGAAGTCGACCGGCAAGGAGTTCACGCCCGAGGAAGATCCGGGCGTCATTTCCGTTCGCGACATCTACAACTACTACAAGGCCAACGACATCAAGACGATCGTCATGGGCGCGTCGTTCCGCAGCGCCGGCGAAATCGAAGCCTTGGCCGGTTGCGATCGCTTGACGATTGCGCCGAACCTCCTCGACGAACTCTCCAAGGACCAGGGTAAGCTCGAGCGTAAGCTGTCGCCTGACGTGACGAAGCCTGCTCCCAAGATCACCGTCGACGAAAAGACCTTCCGCTGGATGATGAACGAAGACGCGATGGCGACCGAAAAGCTTGCTGAAGGCATCCGTGCCTTCGCCAAAGACCTCGGTACGCTGCGTGGTAATGTTCAGAAGGAACTGCAGCTCGCAGCCGCTTAAGGTTATCGGGCGAACTAAACTGAAAGGGCGGCGCCGATGGCGCCGCCCTTTTTGTTTCATATCGACCAGATGCGCTTGGCATTGGCCTGATAGAACTTATCGCGCTCCTCCGGGCTGCAGCCTGCAGTCAGAGCATGGGTGGCCGCGACCCAGGGTGTCAGCCCGCCACCCAGCGTGGAGACCGGCCAGTCGCTTCCCCAGACGACGCGATCCCAGCCAAAGCTCCCGATCGTATGCTCGACATAGGGGCGCAGGCTGTCGACCGACCATTTTTCAAGATCACCATACGCGACGACGCCGGAGACCTTTGCGGTTACGTTCGGGCGCCGGGAAAAATCCGTGACACCCTTGCGCCAGACTTCGTTCATGCCCTCCTTGATCGGCGGATTGGCACAATGGTCGAGAATGAAGCGAACGTCTGGGCAATGATCGACAAGTGCGAGGATGGTTTCGAATTGATGCGGGAAGACGCAGAGGTCGAACGTCATGCGGGTGCCGGAGAGGCGCCGGACGTTCTCGCGAAACAGCGGTCGGGCGGCCGTATCGTCGGGTGCTACATGCAGGACGCGGCGGAACCCCTTGATGAAGGGATCGGCGAGCGATCGCTCGAGATACGCCTCGAACCCGTCTTCCTCCGGTCGGCATGCGGTGACGACGCCGCGCACGAGGCTACCTGGACGACGGCTGACCTCATTGACGTAGCTCGTCTCATCATCGATGCGGGTGGGTGCGACATCCACCTCCATGTGCAGGACGTTGGAGATCCCACATCGCATCGCATCGCGTGCATAGTCTTCGTAGAGACTATCTCGATTGAGATCTCCGGCGCTCGAAAGCCAGGGATAGTCAAGCGCCTGCCGATCGACGATGTGCAGGTGTGTGTCGAAAAGCATGCTGTTCCTCCACTGCATGATAACTGCCGCAGACATAAGCATATCGGTCGGGCGGCGTTCCGCGACCAGATTTGTCATGCCCGGCGACATGAGATTGATTAGGCTTCCTCCGGCGTGCAACTCTGCTCCACCCAGGTTGACGCCAATCTGAATATATTGTTTGCATATGAATGAACGCGTCGCAAGCGCTGGATTCTTTGGGAGGACGTATGAGCCACGGTCTGGAAGGCAAGAAGGTCGTCATCACGGCGGCAGGGCAGGGCATTGGTCGAGCGAGCGCAGAGCGTTTCCTGTCGCTCGGCGCGCATGTCTATGCGACTGATATCAACGAGAAGACGCTGTCCACGCTTGAGGGCGCCGAGAAGCACATTCTTAACGTACTCGATGGCGACGCTGTCCGAGCCTTCGCGACTGAGATTGGCCCGGTTGACGTTCTCTTCAATTGCGCCGGCTTCGTTCATGCCGGCACAATCCTGGATTGCGAGGAGAAGGACTGGGATTTCTCCTTCAACCTCAATGCCAAGGCGATGTATACGACCTGCCGTACTTTTCTTCCGGGCATGCTGGAGAAAGGCAAAGGGTCGATCGTCAACATGGCTTCGGTTGCTTCCAGCGTGAAGGGTGTTCCCAATCGCTTCGCCTACAGTGCATCGAAGGCTGCCGTCATCGGGCTCACCAAGTCGATCGCTTCGGATTTTGTGGCGAAGGGCATTCGCGCCAACGCCATCTGCCCCGGCACGGTAGATAGCCCGTCGCTGCACGATCGCTTGCGTGCCACGGGCGATTACGACAAGGCGCTGAGGGATTTCATCGCTCGCCAGCCGATGGGACGAATTGCGACACCAGAAGAGATTGCTGCCCTTGTGACCTATCTTTCTGGCGACGAGGCAGGCTTTACGACCGGTCAGATCCATGTTGTCGATGGGGGCTGGACTGGCTGAGGCCATATTGCTCGCGCTGCCATCAAGCTGATATCAAAGGCAATCTTGCAGTATGCGCGCTCGCCTAAGAAGACGTGTGCGACCGGGGAAGTCACGGAATGGGGCAGGTTCGCAAACACATGGTCTTTGTCGTCGCCGTGGCCGCCGGGCTGGTGACGTTTCTGCTTTTGACCAGCCGGGAGGTCAATCCGCAAAACCTGATCGTCGCCTGGAACGTCAGTGCCATCGTTTTTACCGCGCTGACCTGGCGGCGAATGTTGCGCGCGAGTGTCGCCAGCATCCGCAAACGCGCTGAGGACCTCGATATTTCGGACGTCGTCCTGCTGGCGTTGTCAATTTTGGCTGCCGTCGCCAGTATCGCCGGCATCGCGCTCGAGTTGCACTTCGCCAAGGAAGCGGGACCGAGCGAAGCGTTGGCCCGGGCGCTGGTGGCGATCGTCACCATCCTGAATTCCTGGTTCTTCCTGCACACGCTCTTCACCGTTCACTACGCGCACCGCTACTATGGCGGTTCCCACAAAGGCGATGGACTGAAGTTTCCGGAGAGCACGAAAGAGCCGATCTATTGGGATTTTCTCTATTATTCCTTCACGATCGGCGTTGCCTCGCAGACGGCGGATGTCGCGACGACATCGGTGACGATGCGGAAGCTGACGCTGCTGCATTCCATACTGTCGTTTCTGTTCAACACGACGATCCTGGCGCTAGCCATCAATGTTGGGGCGAGTCTGCTCTAACCCCTTTGGCTGCGTGGAGGGGCGCACGGATTTGGGGTAGAAAGCAATCTCCTTCCCCAAGGGTTGCCGTCATGGAAGCGTTGCCGCGTCAGAGATTGTTGGTGCTTGCCGGCTGCGACGACGCTCGGCTTGACGATCTTGAGCAACGGCAGATCATCGGTCCGGGCGTGCATGGATACTCACTCAGCGATGTCAGTAGGCTCCGCCTGATCCTTGCTCTGCAGGACGCGGGCATCGGCCCTGACATTCTGGCGGAAGGGCTAAGAAGAAAAATCTTCTCGTTCGAATTCGCCAGTCAAGTGATGTTCGAACCGGTAAGCATGACCAGCGCATCGGTAGCGGACGAAGTGGCGGCTGGAACCGTCGACCTCGATACGTTGAACGGTCTCAGGGCCAGCGCAAGCTTGCCGCCGTTGTCGGCGGAGCGCTCACTTCGCGAGGACGATTTGGAGTTCGTCCGGCTTATCGCCGAATGCATGCAGCTTGGCGCCTCGGCTGCGGGAATGGAGCGTGTCTTGCGCGTCTTTGGGCATTCGGTCCGGCGCTGCGTCGACACGATGCGCGACCTCTTCCGGGCCGAAGTCGAAGAGCCAATGCTGAATGCCGGCCTGAGTTACCATCACCTTCTGGAGATCTCCGCGGCCAAGCGTCTTGCTCTTCAGCGGATCGGCTTTCGGGTGCTCTTCCTGTTGCAACGACGAATGCTTGAAGAGGCTGTCTTCGACAATATCGTTGGCAGGCTCCAGGATGCATTGCGCGAACATGGTCTGGAGCCGGAGGACGAAGACAGCTTGCCAGCAGTCGCTTTTGCCGATCTGTCGGGGTTCGCCGGATTGACGCATGAGATCGGTGATGCACCCGCCGCCGAGAAGGCCGCTCGTTTCGAGGCGATCGCGCAACGGCTTTCTTGCTCATTCGATGGACGGATCGTCAAGCCTTTGGGCGATGGAGTCATGATGCTCTTCCCCGACGCGGCTTCGGCAGTCGAGGCATCGCTATCCTTGGTGGAGCAAAGCCGTGAATGCGATCTTCCGCCTGTGCGGGTCGGTGTCGCGACGGGCCAGGTGGTACCGCGCGATGGCGATATTTTCGGGAGGACGGTCAATCTCGCGGCACGCGTTTCCGCAGTTGCCGGGCCGTCTCAAACTCTTGTCTGCCTGAATACGCGTACTGCCGCCGAAGCGGCAGTACGCGGTCTCGCCTTCCAGGGTCTGGGAGCTGTGTCCCTGAAAGGCTTCAAGGACTCTGTGCCTCTGTTTGCTGCCCAACGCAGAACGTCAGGCTAAAGCACAGCATTGCCGGCCATCAGCGCCAGAATCAGGAAGATCAGGAAGATCACCAGCGCGATGCCGAAAAGAACGCGCGCAATTGTCGCCGTCGCGGCCGATATGCCGGAGAAGCCGAAGAAACCGGCAATCAGCGAAATAACGAAGAATATAAGAGCCCATTTAAGCATGGATTTTTTCCTCTTTGTTCATCGCTTAGATGACGCAGCGCGAGGAAATTTGTTCCATACGCTCTTTTCCGCAATCCGCGGGTGCAGGTTGCGGATGCAGCGGAGGGCTTGTGGTGACGCCCTCGAGGAGCGTCGCCATTCCGTATGGGCCGTTACATCAGGCCCAATTGCTTGTAGAAACCAAGGGCATCGTAATAATCCGACTGCTGCTTGATCGCGTTGTTCTCGATGACGAAGACGGAGGCGCCGTCGAAGGAGAAGGACTTGTCAGTCGCCTTGGTCCCATCCGCCCAGGCGCCGCTGTTCTTTCCTGAAAAGGTCCACTCGAAGGAGACCTTGTTTCCGCTGACGATCGGGTCGCCACGCATCACCCATTTCAAGTCTGGTACCGCCGCCATGAAGCTGTCGATCACGGCAGCCTTGGCTTCTGCTTTGCCGACTGTCGGTTTACCGACGGATGCGTCGTAGTAGCTGACCTTCTCATCGAAGTAGGAAGCGGCCTTGGTGGCATCATGCGCGTTCCATGCGGCGAGATACTGTTGGACGACCTCAAGCGGCGTCTGCTCGGCGGCATAGACCGGTGCGCCGACAAACGTCGAGGCGAGGCAGATGCCGCCAAAGGCGGCAAGAATGGTACGGCGTTTCATGTGGACTCCCCTTTGTACATTGTTCTGTTTTTGAATTGCGGCCGGACCGTCTGCCCAGCCGCGCGGATCAACCGTGGTTGATCATGACGTGGCGGACGGCCGTGTAGTCTTCCAAGGCGTAGACCGACATGTCCTTGCCATAGCCGGACTGCTTTAAGCCGCCATGCGGCATCTCGTTGGTGAGCATGAAGTGGGTGTTGATCCAGGTGCAGCCATATTGCAGGCGGGCCGCCATCTTCATGCCGCGGCTGATGTCCTTGGTCCAGACCGACGAAGCGAGGCCGTAGTCGCTGTCGTTGGCCCAGGTGACGGCATCCTCGACATCGGTGAAGCGGGTAACCGAGACGACGGGGCCGAAGACCTCGCGGCGAACAATTTCATCGTCCTGCGTGGCGCCGGCGATAACGGTCGGCGTGTAGAAGAAGCCCTTGTCGCCGGAGGTCTTGCCGCCGGTGGTGATTTCCATGTGCTTGTGCTCAGATGCACGGGCAACGAAACTTTCGACGCGGTCACGCTGGCGTTTGGAGATCAGCGGGCCAATCTCGTTTTCAGTGTCATCAGCCTGGTTGAACTTGATCGAGGAGACGGCCGAGGAGAGGTCGGCGACGAACTTGTCGTAGACCTTCGCGTCGGCATAGATGCGGCAGGCGGCGGTGCAATCCTGGCCGGCATTGTAGTAGCCGAAGGTGCGGATGCCTGCGACCACGGCATCGATATCGGCGTCGGCGAAGACGATGACTGGGGCCTTGCCGCCGAGTTCCAGGTGGGTGCGCTTCACGGTTTTGGCGGCTGCCTGAAGCACCTTCTTGCCGGTTGCGACGTCGCCCGTGATCGAGACCATCGAGATCTTCGGGTGGTTGATCAGCGCGTTGCCGACGCTTTCGCCGCGGCCGAGGATGACGTTGACGACGCCTTCGGGCAGGATTTCGGAGAGCAGCTTCGCCATCTTCAGCGCCGTCAGCGGCGTCTGCTCCGAAGGCTTGAAGACGACGGTGTTGCCACCGGCGATCGCCGGCGCCAGCTTCCAAGCCATCATCATCAGCGGGTAGTTCCAGGGCGCGATCGACCCGACGATGCCGACGGCATCGCGGCGGATCATCGAGGTGTGGCCGGGCAGGTACTCGCCGGCGACCGGGCCGTGCAGGTTGCGCACCGCGCCGGCGAAGAAGCGATAACAATCGACGATCGCGGGGATTTCGTCATTGAGCACGGCATTGATCGGCTTGCCACAGTTCAGTGCTTCGAGGGCTGCGAAGCCTGCGGCGTCCTTCTCGATCGCATCGGCGATCTTTAGGAGGTAGTTGGAGCGTTCGCCCGGCGTCGTCTGCGACCATTGCTTGAACGCGGCTTCCGCCGCGTCCACGGCGGCGTCGATCTGGCCAAGCGAGGCTTCCGGCAGGTCAAGCACTGTTTCACCCGTCTTCGGGTTCAGGATGTGCTCTTCCGTTTCCGTGCCCGCTTCGAAGCGGGACCCAATCAGCATCGCGGTGTCCATTTTGTTCTCCCTTGTCTTTGAGGGGCGGGATGGGGGTTATCCCGCTTCCTGTTTATTTGCCGGCTCCGGCGACCTGGTCGCCGTCGCGAGTGAGGTAGTAGGCTGCCAGGATCGGCAGGAAGGTGACGAGCACGACGACCATCGCGACCACGTTGGTAACAGGGCGCTGGCGCGGGCGGATGAGTTCCTCGAGCATCCAGATCGGCAGCGTCGATTGCTGGCCGCCGGTGAAGGTGGTGACGATGACCTCGTCGAAGGACAGCGCGAAGGCAAGCATGCCGCCAGCCAGAAGCGCGGTGCCGATGTTCGGCAGGATGACGTGCCGGAAGGTCTGGAAGCCATCGGCGCCAAGATCCATCGACGCTTCGATCAGGGATCCCGAGGTGCGGCGGAAGCGGGCGACGGCGTTGTTGTAGACGACGACGACGCAGAAGGTCGCGTGGCCAAGCACGATCGTCCAGACCGAGAACGGGATGTCGAACAGGCTGAAGGCGGAGCGCAACGCAATGCCGGTGATGATGCCGGGCAGCGCGATCGGCAGGATGACCAGCAGCGAGATCGCTTCACGGCCAAAGAACTTCGTCTGGCTGACAGCGGCGGCGCAAAGCGTGCCGAGCACCAGCGCGATCGACGTGGCGATCACCGCGACCTGCACCGACAGTCCGAGCGCTGCCCAGACATCCGGGCGGTTCCAGGCGATCCCGAACCACTGCGTCGTCAGGCCGGGTGGCGGCCATTGATAGCTCTTCTCTTCGGTTGTGAAGGCGTAGACGAAGATCAGAAGGATCGGCAGGTGCAGGAAGAGCAGACCGCCGCCGGCAGCGATCTTCAGGAGCAGCGGCGAATGCTGCGAACGGTCAGAGCGCATCGAAGGCCCCCTGTTTCTTGGCTAGCCAGAGATAGATGGCCATGATGACGATCGGGACGACGGAGAAGGCGGCGGCGAGCGGGACGTTGCCTGCCGTGCCTTGTTGCGCATAGACCGCCTGGCCGATGAAGAGACGCGACGAGCCGATGATCTGCGGAATGATGAAGTCGCCTAGCGTCAGCGAGAAGGTGAAGATCGAGCCGGCGACGATGCCGGGCAACGCCAGCGGGAACAGCACCGTGCGGAAGGTCTGGCTCGGGGTGGCGCCGAGATCGGACGAGGCCTCGATGAGGTTGCCGGGCACGCGTTCGAGTGCAGCCTGTGTCGGCAGGATCATGTAGGGCAGCCAGACATAGACGAAGACGAGAAATGTGCCGAGATAGCTGACCGACAGCGAGTTGCCGCCGATGACGGGCAGGTTGAGGACGCCGTCGAGCAGCCAGGACAGATACAGCTTATCGAAGATCCAGGTCAGGATGCCTTCCTTGGCGAGGATGAGCTTCCATGCATAGATCTTCACGAGATAGCTGGACCACAGCGGCAGCATCACGCCGAGATAGAACAGCGCCTTCCATTTGCCCTGCGCATAGCGGGCGGCATAGTAGGCGATCGGGAAGGCGACGACGGCTGAGGCCAGCGTGACTAGCGCCGCCATGATGATGGTGCGGATGATGATGTCGAAATTCGTCGGGCTGAGGAGCTGTGCGTAGGTCGCCAGCGTGAACTCGTAGTTCACTAGGCCCGAGAAATCGTCGATCGAGAAGAAGCTCTGCAGGAGCAGCGCGATCAGCGAGCCGATATAGATGATGCCGAGCCACAGCAGGGGCGGCGTGAGCATCAGGAAAAGCAGCAGCTTCGGGTGCCGCCAGAAGGCGTCGGACAGCCCGCCGAAGAAACCGCCGCGACCGGGTAGGATCGAGGTCTCGCGCAGTTCGGCCGGCTTCGTCAGTGCAATGGCGGTCATGCTGCGTTATCCATGTAGTGCACGTCGACCCGCTGCCAGGCGAGGCGGACGTTCGCGCCGACATCAGGCACGTTGGCGCCGGCGGGCAGCATCACGTGCAGGCGCGTGCCTTTGGTGGCGACCGTCAGACGGGTTGCGGCCCCCAGGAAGCTTGCATTTTCCACGCGCGCCTCGACACCTTCGTCCGCGACATGGATCGCTTCGGGACGGAGGCTCGCCCAGCGCTTCTCCCCGCCGAGCGCGGTCATCAGGTCTGGCGCGATGACATTGGAGGAACCAACGAAATCGGCGACGAAACGAGTTTTCGGGCGGCGATAGATGTCATGCGGCGTGCCCTCCTGGACGATGCCGCCATTGTTAAAGACGGCGACGCGGTCGGCCATCGACAGCGCCTCACCCTGATCGTGGGTGACGAAGATGAAGGTGATGCCGAGCGCACGCTGCAGGCTTTTCAGCTCCTCCTGCATCTGCTCGCGCAGCTTCAGATCAAGAGCGCCCAGTGGTTCGTCGAGGAGAAGGACCTTCGGCTTGTTGACGAGGGCGCGGGCGAGCGCCACGCGCTGTCGTTGGCCGCCGGAGAGTTGGCCGGGCTTGCGTGCGCCATAGCCGGGAAGCTTCACCAGCTCCAGCGCCTGTTCGGCGGCTTTGGTGCGTTCGGCCCTACCAACACCCTTGACCATCAGGCCGTAGGCGACATTGTCGAGGATATTGAGGTGCGGGAACAGCGCGTAGTCCTGGAAGACGGTGTTGACGTTGCGGCGATAGGGCGGAATGCCCTCGGCCGTTTCGCCAAAGATTTCGATGTGGCCGCCCGTCGGCTGTTCGAAGCCGGCGATCAGGCGCAGGCAAGTGGTTTTGCCGGAACCGGATGGGCCAAGCATGGCGAAGAATTCGCCCGGCGCAATTTCGAGATCAACGCCATCGACGGCACGGACCTGGCCAAAATGGCGCGAGACCTTTTGGAAACGGACGGCGGGGGTCATGGTAAGCTCCGGAATGTCGTGTTTGTTTTGACTTCTTCGCAGTGGGAAGAAGGTGGCCCAAAAGGCTCTAACGAGGGGGCAACCCGGCGTTCCGTCATCGCGCCCCCGCGCTGACGTCCGCTCTTTTGTTCGGTTGTCCCCTCGTCTGCCCTCGCAGGGCGTCTCTCCCCGAGTGAGGAGAAGACGAGGTTGCGGACGAAATTATCGTCCGCCGATTACGCCGATGTAGTCAGAGACCCAACGGTGATAGGGCACGCACTCATTCTGCGTCGTGCACTTCGCAGTCGGCGTTCTCCAGAACTTGATCTTGTCGAAGTGGTCGTAGCCGTTGGTTGCGCAACCTTCGTCGGTCAGCAGTTCGTTGCCCTTGCAGGCGGCGGGAACCGACGGCACAGCGCCGAACCAGGCAGCGGCGTCGCCCTGGACCTTGGCCTGCAGCGAATGCTCCATCCACATGTAGGCGCAGTTCGGATGCTCGCTGTCGACGTGCAGCATGGTGGTGTCAGCCCAGCCGGTCGCCCCTTCTTCCGGGAAAGTCGAGGCGATCTTCTGCTTGTCGGCCTGCATCAGGTTGACCTGGAACGGCCAGGAGCCGGAGGCGACGACGCCTTCGTTCTTGAAGTCGTCGATCTGGATCATCGCGTCGTGCCAGTAGCGCGAAACGAGCTTGCGCTGGCCGCGCAACAGCTCGATCGCAGCCTTGTACTGATCTTCGTTCAGCTCGTAGGGATCCTTGATGCCGAGTTCCGGCTTGTGGGCCATCAGGTAAAGGGCGGCATCGGCGATATAGATCGGGCCGTCATACGCCTGGATGCGACCCTTGTTGGATTTGCCATCCGGAAGCGTTTCTTCCTCGAAAACGACCTTCCAGCTGGTCGGCGCCTTACCCTTGAATGCGTCGGTGTTGTACATCAGGACGTTCGGTCCCCAGAGATAGGGAACGCCGTAGTGGACGTCCTTGACGGTATACCAAGGGCCCTTCTGCAGGCGGGGGTCGACGTTCTTGAAGCTGGAGATCAGATCGGTGTTGATTGGCTGGACACGCTTGCCGGCGATCAGCCGAAGCGATGCATCGCCGGAGGCGGTGACGAGGTCGAAGCCGCCTTCGTTCATCAACGAGACCATTTCGTCCGAGGTCGCGGCCGTCTTGACGGAGACTTTGCAGCCGGTTTCCTTCTCGAAGCTGGTGACCCAGTCGTAGCTCTTGTCGCTTTCGCCGCGTTCGATGTAGCCCGCCCAAGCGACGATGCTGACCGCACCTTCGCCCTTGCCCAGTGCCTTCAGCGGTTCGGCGGCTGCAACCTGCGTCACGAAGCTCATGCTGGCGAGCGCAGCCGTGCACGATTTCAGAAGATATTTCATCTGATGTCTCCCGGTTTTGCCACTTTTCGTGGCGTTATGTTCCCGGTTGAAAAAGTGCGCCGAATTCTCCGGTTTCGCAAATTCATTTATCAGAAAGCCGATATCGGAATCTCCGATATCGCGACCAATCTCAACGCGGCCGACCGGACCGCAGCGCTTCGGCTATGCCGACGAAATCGCGCGCCGCTTGTGGCAGGCTGGATCCCTTCCGCCAGACCATGCCGACCTGCACGACTGGCAGCGAGCCGGACACGTCGCGGCTCTCGATTCGATCGCCTTCGAGCGACCAGGGGCGATAGACGAGATCAGGCAACAGTGCCACCCCGGCGCCCGTCGCGACCAGGCTGCGAACTGCTTCCACCGAGCGCGTGCGGAAGGCAACATGCGGACGGGCACCGAGCGCCGACAGCAGTTTGCCGGTGTTTTCCTCGATTTCGTCGACGGTCAGCATAATCAGCGGTTCGCGGGCGATATCGGCGACGGAAATGATGTCGGCGGAAACCAGCGGGTGGCCCATAGGCAGCCACAGACGGTAGGGCGAAGTCTCAAGAATCTCCGCCTGCAGCGCCATGCGGTCGCGCAGATTGGAGATGACCATGACAGCGACGTCGAGTTCGCCGCCGACCAAAAGGTGTTCGAGGTAGCCGCCATTGTCCTCGATGGCGCTGACTTCGACGCCCGGGCAGGCGCGGCGATAGCGGGCCAACAGGTCTGAGAGCACGTAGCCGGCAACGAGCGAAGTGACGCCGATGTTGAGCGTGCCTGAAAGCTCGTTCTGCTTGCCAGAGAAGCTGGTGCGCGCATCAGAGACGCTTGCGAGGATCTTGGTCGCATGCCGCAGGAACTGATGGCCCTTGTGGGTGATCGTCAGGCCCCGCGGATGGCGCTCGAAGAGCTCGACCCCAAGGTCGGTTTCCAGTTCCTTCAGCGCCTCCGTAACCGAGGATTGCGAGATCGAAAGGTTCTGCGCCGCGCGCGTTACGGAGCCTTGTTCGGCGACGGCGACGAAATACTGGATCTGACGAAGCGTGAAAGCCATGCGCCGTTAGAGCATGGCGGCTAACGGATTGGCAAGCATAGGGAAAGCTTGGACCTTTTTTGGTGCTAATCCCATACTGACGCAAAGTTGGAGGCCGCGTTTAAGCATTCGGAAACGTCATTTCTCTAGCGTCGAAACCACTCGTATTGCGTTGGAGCTTGTTAATGGCGGAGCAGTTGGCGTGAAGGCCCTACTGCGCATCTTCCGGCCCTCCCGGAAATTGGTGTTTATCATCGCTGGCGTCGCCCTCCTTGGGGGCGTCTCCGGCGGTGCCGCGCTTTTTATCGGCAAAGACAAGATCCTTGGTCCCTCCGTCGAAGCAAGCAATGGGCTGACCTGCACCGACGTTAATCTGGTTACCATCAAGAAGCAGGACCGCGTCTGGATCCGCAAGTATATCAAGACCGAACCGACCGATGGCATGACGCGGGTCAAGACTGCGCTTCGCGTGGCAAAAGCGATTTACGATGCGCAGAAACCCGATCTCGTGCAGGTCGTGGTTCTCGACACTAACGGACCGACGTTGCGCTCGGACATTCGCGGTCGGGCGATCGGCGCCGACGTCGTCTATATCCCGCATCCCGATTCCGTGCTCGAAAGCGCGGACGCCAAGACCTATACCGCGCGCTACTACGATGGAAAGGCTGCCGCGAACGGACTCTTCTTCGGCGAGCGCGTCGATCTGCCGGAAGACGAGATCACCGCGATGAATGCGTCCTTCAGGGACTATACGGACTGTATCGATCCGATCGCCGTTGCTGCCACGAAGGGCGGGGAAGGCGAGGGCAAGAAGGGCGGAAAAAACGGCGAGGCGAAGGAAGAGAAACCGGCGGAAGGCGGTGAGCATGGTTCCGCGCCGGCCGAAGAACCCGCCGCGGCGGAAGCCGCGCCTGCTGCCGGCCACTAACAGACTTCAACAAAAAGGCGGCAAGCCCGGTGCTGCCGCCTTTGTCTATTCCGCATAAACCGGCTCAGTCAGCCTTGCTGCGGCGAGCCGGGAAGAGGATGACGTCGCGAATCGACGGGGCGTTGGTGAGCAGCATGATCAGGCGGTCAACGCCGATGCCGAGGCCACCTGCGGGCGGCATGCCCTGGTCGATCGCATCGAGGAATTCGTCGTCCAGCTGCTTTTCCTTTTCGCCGCGGGCATGCGCCTGCTCCAGCTGCTCGACCATGCGGCGGCGCTGTTCTTCCGGATCGTTGAGCTCCGAGAAGGCGTTGCCGAGTTCCCAGGCGTTGCAATAGGTCTCGAAGCGCTCGACGAGGCGCGGCTCGCCCGGTACTTCCTTGGCGAAGGGCGAGATGTCCTTCGGGAAGTGGGTGACGTGGCTTGGCTGGATCAGCGTGCCCTCGACCTTCTCTTCGAAGATGAAGGCGAGGCATTCGCCCCAAGTCCAGTCCTTCTCGACCGCGAAGCCGGCAGCCTTGGCGGCTGAACGGGCTTCCTCATCCGTCTTCATGGCGAGGAAGTCGAGACCGGTCACTTCCTTGACGGCATCGGGCATTGGAACGCGCTTGAACGGACCCTTGAAGGAGATCGTCTTGTCGCCGAAGGGGAATTCCGTCGTGCCGTGGATCGCCAGAGCCAGGCTTTCGAACATCCGCTCCACGAGGTCCATGATGTCCTCGTAGTCGGCATAGGCCCAGTAGCATTCCATCATCGTGAATTCAGGATTGTGCCGGGTCGAGACACCTTCGTTGCGGAAATTGCGGTTGATCTCGAACACCTTGTCGGTGAGGCCGGAGACCAGCGTACGCTTCAGGAACAATTCCGGAGCGATGCGCAGATACATATCCTGCTTCAGCGTGTTGTGGTGCGTCTTGAATGGGTCTGCCGTGGCGCCGCCGTAGACCGAATGCAGCATTGGCGTTTCGACTTCCATGAAGCCGTCGTTTTCCATGAAGCGGCGGATGCCGGAAACGATCTTCGAACGCTGCTGGAAGCGGAGCTTCGATTCCTCGTTGGTCATGATGTCGAGGTGACGCTTGCGATAGCGGATCTCGATGTCGGAAACGCCATGCCACTTCTCCGGCATCGGGAGCAGCGACTTTGTCAGCATGGTGATTTCGCGAGCGTTGATCGACAGCTCGCCGCGCTTGGTGCGGCGCACGGTGCCGGTTACGCCGATGATGTCGCCGATGTCGATCATGCCGAGCATGTTGCGGGCTTCTTCCGGCGTCACGTCCTTGTGGCTGAAGATCTGGATCTTGCCGCCGGCGTCATGGATATCCATGAACATGCCTGAATTGCGCGAGGAATAGACGCGACCGGCAACGGTCACGACATCCTGCGTTTCTACGTCAGCTTCGAGATCCTTGTACTTGTCCGCCAGTTCGGCATTCGTCATCGTCCGGTGGAAATGCGCCGGATAGACGTCGCCGATCTGTTCGCGCAGCAGCTTCAGCTTCTGGGCGCGGACTTCTGTTGCGTCGGACGACAGGGTCGCTGTTTCAGTCTTTTCGGTCATGATGCAAACGTCCGGTTCAGTTCTTCGGGCCGACGAGGGAGGCGACTGCCTGAGAGGCCAGTTTCAGCCTCTGGCGCACGACGGAGCGACCGAGGATCGCCATGGAGTCGAACAGCGGCAGCGAGCGCGACGAGCCTGATACGGCAACAAAGAGCGGGGCCACGATGACCTTCAGCTTCTTGCCCATGCGATCGGCAATGGCGCGCAACTCGGCTTCGATCGTCTCGACGTTCCATTCGAGGATCTTTTCGAGATCGGGCTGAACGGTGTTGAGGATCTCGAGGATCTCTTCCGGCGGCGACTTGATCTTGGCGAAAGCCGACGGGTCGACACCGAGATCGGACTTCAGCAGGAAGCCCGCGAGATCAGGCAGTTCGCCAAGCTTGGAGATACGCGACTGCGACAGGCGCAGGCCGGCCTTCAGACGATCGTTCTCCATCGCCCAGTCGAGCACGCGGGCCTGGAATTCTTCTTCCGACAGTTTCTCGCGGATCCAACGACCGTTCAGCCAGTCGAGCTTCTGGATGTCGAAGATCGCGCCGGCCTTGGAAAGGTTCTCAGGATCGAACTTCTCGGAGAGCTCTTCCATATCAAGCAGTTCTTCGCCTTCGGCGATCTGCACGAAGAACAGGCCGAGGAAGTTCATCAGCGCTTCCGGAATGTAGCCGAGAGCGGAGTAATAGGAGATCGACGTCGGGTTCTTGCGCTTCGAGAGCTTCGACTTGTCGGCATTGCGCATCAGCGAAAGATGCATGAACACCGGCTGTTCCCAACCGAAATAGCGGTAAAGCAGGATGTGCTTCGGTACCGAAGCCAACCACTCTTCGCCGCGGGCGACATGGGTGATCTTCATCAGATGATCGTCGATGACATTCGCCATGTGATAGGTCGGCATGCCGTCGCCCTTGATCAGGACCTGCATGTCGACCGAATCCCACGGAATGCTGACATCGCCATAGACGCCGTCGGTGAAGTCGCAGGAGCCCTCGGTCGGGATCTTCATGCGGATCACGGAGCCTTCGCCAGCGGCCATCTTGGCGCTGACCTCTTCGGCGGAGTATTTCAGGCAACGACCGTCATACTTCGGTGCCTTGCCGGCGGCGCGCTGTTCTTCGCGCATCGTTTCCAGACGCGCGGGCGTGCAGAAACAGCGGAACGCGTGGCCCTTGTCGAGCAGTTCCTGGCCGTAAGGCGTATAGATGTCCTTGCGGTCGGACTGACGGTACGGGCCGTAGGGGCCGCCGATATCAGGACCTTCCTTCCATTCGAGGCCGCACCATTTCAGCGCGTCCAACACCTTCGTCTCGAATTCCGGTGTCGAGCGCGTGGCATCGGTGTCTTCGATGCGCAGGATGAACTCGCCGCCGTTCTTCTTGGCGAAAAGATAGTTGAAGAGTGCGATGTAAGCAGTGCCGACATGCGGCTCGCCGGTCGGCGAGGGAGCAATGCGGACGCGGACGCCGGAAGCTGTCATTTTTATGTGCCCGTCAAATGAATGCCGGACGGCTTTTCCTGAGAAAGCGACGTTCGGCCGGAAAGAATGCAGATAACTGGATCAGGAAACCGGCCGGAAAAGGGCACTGCCCCCGTTCATCCGCCGATTGCCCATTTGGCTGGCCTTAAGGCCATATTCGACCGCGCGCGTCAAGGAAAATGGGCAGTTGGGTCAACGAACCGGCCAGACGTACAGAAGAACCGGTACGCTGACGAGGACGATGATGAAGGACAGCGGCAGGCCGAGGCGGGGGTAGTCGCTGAAACGATAGCCGCCGGGACCGAAGACCAGCGTGTTGCATTGGTGGCCGATCGGCGTCAGGAAATCGCAGCCAGCCCCGATGGCGACCCCCATCAGAAAGGCTTCGGGTCTATAGCCGAGCGTATGGGCAAAGCTCGCCGCAATCGGCGCCATGACCAGAACCGTTGCGGCGTTGTTGAGGAATGGGGTCACCGCCATGGCGGTAATGACGATCAGCGCCAATGCGCCGAAGGGCGGCATCTGGGCCGCAAAATGGCCAAGCCACCCGGCAATTAGATCACTGCCGCCGGTCGTTCGCAATGTGTCGGAGACGGGGATCAGGGCGGCAAGCATGATGAGGATCGGGCCGTCCACCGCCTTGTAGACCTCGGCGAGAGGGACTGCCCGGAAAACCACCATCGCCAGCGCCGCGCAGAAGAAGGCGACCGAAACCGGAACCATTCCGGCCGCCGTCACTGCCATGGCAATCCCGAGGATCAGCAGCGGCACGTAGGCCCTGCGTGGCGTCCCAAGCATGATCTCGCGCTGCGCCAACGGAAGACAGGAGAATTCCTGCAGGAAGGCCGGCAGGTTTCGACGGCTGCCCTGCAACACAAGAACGTCACCGGCGCGCAGCGTGACTTCGCTCAGCCGTTCCGTCAGCCGGTGGCCGTGTCGGCTGACCGCAAGCAGGTTGATGCGCCGGCGATTCCAGAGCGAGAGCTGGCGCGCGGACCAGCCGATCAGCATGGACTCGGAGGAGACCACTGCTTCGATCGAAGTCACGTCACCTTCCGTCTTTGCCTCGGGGATCGGCTTGCCTGAAAGCTTGAGCTTGGCGTTGGAAACGACGCGGTCCAAGGCTTCAGGACGCCCCTCCAGCAGGATCGTGTCGCCTGGCTTCAGGAGAATGTCGGGGAATGGCGAGAGGCGCGAATGCCCGCGAAGGATCGCGGTTGCGACCACTTCGCCATCTCCGAGCTGCAGGATTTCGTTAAGCTTCTTGCCTTCGAAGCCGGAGCCTTCGACCACCGTTGCTTCGGAGAAATAATTCTTCAAATCCAACGCTTCCTCAAGCGATGGGTTCTCGTTCTGTCGCTCGGGAACGAGCCAGTGGAAAAAGATCAAGAAGACGATACCGACCAGAGCAAGCGTCGCGCCGACGGGTGTGAAGTCAAACATCGTGAAGGGTGTTCCGGTGATTTCGCCGCGAAGTCGCGAGACCACGATGTTCGGTGAGGTGCCGATCTGCGTCATCAACCCGCCTAGAAGCGCGGCAAAGCTCATCGGCATCAGGTAGAGCGACGGCGACCTCCCGCTCTTTCGGGCAAACTGGAAGGCGACCGGGATCATGATCGCCAGCGCGCCGATATTCTTGATGAAGGCCGATAGAACCGCAACGACGATGAGCAGCAAGGCGAGCTGCGCGTGTGGCTTGGTCAGGTTGGGGAACAAGCGCTTGATCGTACTGTCGACGATGCCCGAACGCGCCACACCGGCACTGACCACGAGCGCACTGCCGACGATGATGACAATATCATCGCTGAAGCCGGAAAATGCCTTGTCGAAAGGCACAATGCCGACACAGATGGCCAGCACCAAAGCGCAACATGCAACCAGATCATAGCGAAACCGGTCCCAGATGAAGACCGCCATCATCAGGCCGATGACGCCGAAGGCGAGTATCTGTTGGGTCGTCATGCTCTTCCGAAAACTGAAACTCGGCAGCAGAGAACCTCCTGCCGTGAAGTCATAACTGTACCGCGCCGTCGGCTATTCAATCCCCGGCGGTGCGCAAAAGCTCGGACAGACGTCAGCGATCGGGATGGGGATAACGATCTCAGCCGTTACTGACGATGCGGATGGTTTCCGCGAGAATTTCGTCAGAGAGAGCCTCGTCATCGACCGCGCGGGCCATGACAAGGGCGCCTACGAGACTTGCAAGATCGGCAATCGCTTTGCCGCGATCGGCTTGGCCGCCGGTCTTTTCCTGCAATGTCTCCATCTGATCTATGCGCTTCCTGACATAACTGGCGATCACGCCACGCTTTCCGCTTGGCAGACGCGCAAGTTCCGGGCCGAGGGAGGCCACTGTGCAGCCATTCTCGGCTTCGTCTCGATGCGCTTTGGAGAGGTAGGTCTCGGCCAAAGCCGCGACCGAGGGAAAATCCTGCTCCGATCTCAGGCTTTCATCCATGGCGTGGCTCAAAGCTTCGGCCGCGAGGTCGCCCTTTGATTTGAAATGACCATAAAAGCCGCCATGCGTAAGTCCGGCGGTTTTCATAACCTCATCGACGCCGACCGCATGGATTCCCTTTTCGCGAAACAGCCTTCCGGCCGCGTCGATGATCCGCTTGCGGTTTTGGTCTGCCTGTTCCTTGGTTGGGCGCATTTTTTGGCCTCTCCTGATTTGCTCTTGACAAATTATATGACGTTCGTCATTTAATTGCAAATGAATGACGACCGTAATTTAAAAAGTGATGACCAACGAAAGAGGACGATGACATGCGATACAGGATCTTCGGCCGGACCGGCCTTCGCGTCTCCAGCCTGGCACTCGGCACGGGCAACTTCGGGACCGGCTGGGGCTACGGCTCGAGCCGTGAGGAGGCTAAAGTCGTGTTTGATGGCTACCGCAATGCGGGTGGCAACTTTGTCGATACGGCAGATCAGTATCAATTCGGCCAGTCTGAGACGATGCTAGGCGAATTCATCGCCAGCGACCGGGATGACATGGTCGTCGCGACGAAGTTCTCGCTCGGGGATCGTCATGGCGCCGGCCTGCAGGCTACCGGGAACAGCCGCAAGGCGATGGTGCAATCGGTCGAAGCGAGCCTGAAGCGGCTCGGCACCGATCGCATCGATCTCCTCTGGGCCCATATGCCTGATGCGGTGACGCCGATCGATGAAATCATGCGCGGCTTCGACGATCTCGTCCGCTCGGGCAAGGTCCTCTACGCTGGCCTCTCCGATTTTCCGGCCTGGCGGGTGGCGACGGGTGCGACGCTTGCGGAGCTGCGCGGTTGGGCGCCGTTGTCGGCCTTGCAACTGGAATACAGCCTTGTCGAGCGTACGTCCGAGCGCGAGCTTCTGCCGATGGCGGCCGCCTTTGGTCTGGGTACTGTCGGCTGGTCGCCGCTCGGCGGCGGGCTGCTGACCGGCAAGTACCGCAAGGGCGAAACAGGCCGGAAGCAGGGACTTGGCGTCGTCATTCATGGCGAAAGCGATGCCCGCAAGACCGCAACAGTCGACGCGGTGCTTGCGATTGCCGAGGAGACCGGCGTCTCCGCCGGCCAGGTTGCCATCGCCTGGGTATTGCACAAAGGCACGCTGCCAATCATCGGACCGCGTACGGCGGCGCAGCTGTCGGACAACCTCGCAGCGCTTGATGTAAAGCTAACCGATGAACAGGTCCGGCGCCTCGACGAAGCGAGCGCCATACCGCTCGGTTTCCCGCATGACGTGGTCTCCCGCAGCCGGGATACGCTCGCCGGGGCCAAGGCCGATTTCATTGATTGGCCAACGGTTGCCGTTCGCTGACGCCGAAGGCGAGTCGTGCCGTCTCGTGGCGGCGGCACGGGATTCGGAGCCGCTATTGTTGCAGCTCGGCCAGCGCCCTGCGCAGAGGCGTGTCGGAGATCTGAATCCAGCCTGAGAATGGGATATCCATATCGAGCACGACGAAGATCGACAGCGATATCAGCAGCGCCGAGATCGAGAACATCAGCACGACGATGATGTTTCTCGGCGCTCGATAGCCAAAGCTCGCAAAGATCAACGTCAGCCATGCTGTCAGCATGCTAATGAGCGGCCTCGGAATGACGCCTTCCGACTGCTCGACGATGACCCATCGCTGCTCCACGATCCTCTGGTACTGCTGGCGGGCGTCGTTCCACAGCGCAACGTGTCCGGGGTCGGACGGCCTGATCAGCGAAAGACCGTCGCCGACGGCATTGAGGGCAAATTCGGTCGTCCGGTCACTCTTGACCAATGGATCCGGCGCCGTACGTGCAGGATTGGTGAGGGCTTTCTCGACGTAATTCTGCAGTCGCTTGCGGGTTTCGGTGGCTTCGAGGCCGTAGGTGCGCAAGGTCCGGTCGAGAAGAATGATCTGCGTCGCGAAGGCGTGAACGTTCTTGTCGATCTCGCCGAAGGTATTCTTTGACGAGTTGATCATCAGGCCAAAGACGAGCGATGTCATCACGACGAAGATGTTGGCGACGAGCCGGACGACCGTATTGGTCTCGTCCTGGCGGTGATGAACCGGCAACTTCGAGTAGGTCAGCATCGTTCCGATCGAGGCTGTCATGAGCAAAGCGAAAACAGCGGCCGCCACCAGCAATTCCAGCCCCATCTTTCGTCGCGCCCTCCTCTGCTCTTGGGGCAAACTAGCTGTTTTGTTTGATTTTGCCAGTGGACGCTATCGGACGGCTGGACAAATGCACCGGTGGGTATAGCTTCCGCCGCGGAATTCATGCTGGAGATAGCGATGACGGATCTTTTGAACATACCGGTGAAACTGGCTGACGGTCGCGAGACGACCCTGAACGATCACCGCGGCAAGGTGATCCTGGTCGTCAATGTCGCTTCCAAATGTGGCCTGACGGTCCAGTACGAAGGACTTGAGAAACTCTATGAGGACAAGCGCGAGCGCGGCTTCGTGATCGCCGCCTTTCCAGCGAACAATTTCAAGGGGCAGGAACCGGGCACGGATGCCGAGATCGTTGAGTTCTGCACCCTCACGTATGACGTGAAGTTCCCGATCTTCTCAAAGATCTCGGTCAAGGGCGATGACAAGCACCCGCTCTATCAATTGCTGACAACTTCCGCCGGCACTGCGGTCGGGGACGGCCCGATGCGGGAGCGCTTGCGTACTCACGGGATCGAGACCGGCGACAAGAGCGATATCCTCTGGAACTTTGAAAAGTTTCTAATTGGTCGCAATGGCAAGGTCGTGGCGCGGTTTGCGCCTGATATCACGGCGGAAGATCAGCGACTGGTCTTGGCGATCGACAAAGAACTGGCGGCGTCGGCCTGACGCTGTAGCGAACAGCAAGCGCGGCCGTCATGCATGGACGACGGCCGCCCCGTTCAGAAACAGATCAGCGCACATCTTTGCCCGGTTGGCGATCTCCTCGATCCCAGGTGCGGGCCGCTGGCGCAGCATTGTCGCGCGCTGCGGCTCCATGGTCATCATCCCGCGCAACATGCCGCATGCGGCATGCGGATCCTCGAGGGCGATCGCACCGCGCTCGATCTGCCTGCGCAGCCATCCCTCCATCAGCGTATTGGTTCGGACTACGGCTCGTTCGTAAAACGAATTCGCGATCTCCGGGAAGCGATCGGACTCGCCGATCACAAGCCGTATCATGGTGATCGTATCTTCCGAGAGCGTCAGCATGCCGTAGGCCATCAGCATCCGCTCCAACCCTTGGCGTAGATCAGCTGCCGCAAGCGTAGTCGGGTCGAGCGCCAGCAGAAAACGGCCAATGCGATCGGAAATAAGGTCCGAGAAAAGATCGGCCTTCGTTGGAAAGAGGCGGTAGAGCGTCTTCGTCGATACGCCCGCTTCCTGGGCAATCGCCGCGATGCTGGCGGTTGCGAATCCATTTTCATGAAACTGCCGGCTTGCAGCCTCGATGATGACGCTCCGGGTGTCCTCGTCGCAGCGCATTTGCGGTCTGCCACGCTGCTTTCTCTCGATTTCGTGATTTTGGACCATCACTATTTTCCAAATTCGTGTTGACATCGATTTTATAGTGCATATTTTGGAAAACGTCAATTTTCCTTTTATGCATCACGGCCGCAGCTTCCTCTCACGGCGACCCTGATCCGGAGAAAACAATGACCATCCAGAAGCTGCATGCTCTGAACAACAACGCTCCAGCCACTGAAACGGTCGCAGAGGTAGCGCCGGAAACCCTCGAAGCCGGCAAGCCGCTGCCAGTGGCGGCGCCGGTTGCCGCCTCTGAAGGCAAGCAAGCCCGCAAGCGCCGACCGGGCCGGTTGTTGCTGCTCGGTGCGGCTGCACTCGCAATCGTCGCCGCCGGTGCTTACTACGGACACGATTACTGGACGGTCGGCCGTTTCCATGTGTCGACAGACGACGCCTATGTGAAGGCGGACACCAGCGCGATTGCCCCCAAGGTCTCCGGCTATCTCGCCGAGGTGCTTGTGCGGGACAACGAACCGGTCAGGGTTGGTCAGCCGCTTGCACGCATCGACGACCGCGATTTCCGCACAGCGCTCGATCAGGCAAAGGCGGACGTTGCCGCCGCGACGGCCACATTGAGCGCGAAGCAGGCCGCCCTCGAGATCCAGCAATCGACGATCGCCGCCGCCCGCGCCACCGTCGAGGTTGACAAGGCGAACGAGACTTTCGCCGAGCAGAACAACAAGCGCTATTCGAGCCTTGCCACAAGCGGATATGCCCCGGTCCAGACCGCCCAGCAGGCCGCGTCGCAGATCGCCGCCACTCAGGCGACGATCGTGCGCGATACGGCCGCCCTCGACGCCGCGGTCAAGCAGGTCGATCTTCTGAACGCCGAGCTTGCGCAGGCAAAGGCCACTCTGGCCCGAAGCCAGGCGATCGAGCATCAGGCCGAACTCAACCTCTCTTACGCGACGATCGTCGCGCCGGTCGATGGCACCGTCGGGAACCGCACCCTGCGCGTCGGCCAATACGTTCAGGCAGGCACACAGCTGATGTCGGTCGTTCCCGTCAGCGCGGCCTACATTGTTGCGAACTATAAGGAAACACAGCTGACCGACGTGCATGCCGGACAGCCGGTCGAAATCGAAGTCGATACCTTCCCGGGCCGGACCTATCACGGCCATGTCGACAGCATTGCGCCGGCAAGCGGACAGGAATTCGCCCTGCTGCCGCCTGACAACGCTACGGGCAATTTCACCAAGGTCGTGCAGCGTATTCCGGTCAAGATCGTGCTCGACGGCAACGATACTGCCAGCGGCGATCTTCGCCCCGGCATGTCCGTGCAGCCAAGCATCGATACCAAGGCCGCCGATACGGCTCACGGAGTGTAACGGGAGCGGGATGGGGATCTTGTCATGTCTACTTCAATTGCAGTCTCCCAGCCCCGAGCCAGCACGAGGGATTGGATAGCCGTTTGCGCCGGCATGATCGGCGCGTTCATGGCAATCCTCAACATTCAGATCACCAATGCTTCGCTGCTCAACATCGAGGGCGGCATCGGAACGGGCGTCGACAACGGCGCCTGGATCTCCACCTCCTATCTGATCGGCGAGATCGTCGTCATACCGCTGACGGCCTATTTCAGCAGCGTCTTCTCGTTCCGCCGCTACATTCTCGTCAATTCCATCCTCTTTCCGCTGTTTTCAATGGCATGCGCGTTCGCGCACGACCTTGGCACGATGATCCTGTTTCGCGGCCTCCAGGGGTTTGCCGGCGGCGTCCTGATCCCCATGGCCTTCACCATGGTGCTGACCAAGCTGCCGAAGAGCCAGCAGCCGCTCGGCCTGGCGCTCTTTGCCCTGTCGGTAACCTTCGCGCCCGCCATCGGGCCGACAATCGGCGGATATCTCACGGAGAATTGCGGCTGGCAGACGATCTTCTTCATCAATACCCTTCCGAGCGCCATCATGGCGGTGGCCCTTGCTCTGACGCTGCAGAAGCAACCGATGCAGTTGCATTTGCTGAAGGAAGGCGACTGGGCGGGTATCGCCACCATGGCAATCGGCCTCTCTGCCCTGCAGACGGTGCTCGAGGAAGGGAACAAGGACGACTGGTTCTCCTCACCCTTCATCATCAAACTCAGCATTGTTGCCTTTGTCTTCCTTGCAGCCTTCATCTGGATCGAGCTCAAGGTCGAAAAACCCCTCGTGAAGCTGCGACTGCTGAAGCAGCGCAATTTCGGCATCGGTGTTTTCGTCAACGTGCTCGTCGGCGTAGCCCTGTTCGGGTCCGTCTACATCGTCCCGCAATATCTCGGCCAGGTACAGCGCTACAACGCCGAGCAGATCGGCAACGTTCTTGCCTGGACGGGTCTGCCGCAGCTGATGCTGATCCCTCTCATCCCATGGATGATGAAGCGCGTGGACGTCCGTGTGCTCGCCGTCGTCGGCGTGAGCGTCTTTTCCATCAGTTGCTTCATGAACATCTGGCTGTCGCCCGACAATGCAGGCGACCAGTTCTGGATCCCGAACATCGTGCGCGCCATGGGTCAGGCACTCGTCATCACGCCGGTCACCGCCATCACCACGGGCGGCATCGCTGCAGCGGACGCTGCGGCTGCCTCGGGCCTGACGAATATGCTGCGCAACCTCGGCGGTGCCGTCGGCACTGCCTCGCTGGGTACGATCCTGACGAAGCGCGAGCAGTTCCATTCGAACATCATAGGTCAGTCGGTGACGCTTGCCCGTGACGAGGTTCGCGACCGGCTCACCCAGACGACGAACTATTTTCTGGCGCACGGTGTTTCGGATCCGGCACTCGCCACCCAAAAGGCCATCGTCGCCTTGGGTCAGATCGTCAAGCGCCAGGCGCTGATCCTCGGCTTCAGCGACACGTTCGCCGTCATCGGCGTCGTGCTTGCGATCGCCGCGTTCGCCTTGCTCTTCACGCGGAAGACGCAGGCCGGCGGCGCCGGCGCGCACTGACCGCCATTCGTCAAATCGCGAGCGAGGGCCGGCTGACGCCGGCTCTCGTTTTATAATCGGCGGTGCTGGCGACGAAACTCGCTCGGTGAACAATGTTCGCGATCCTGAAACAGCCGCGAAAAATAGAACGCGTCGTCAATGCCGATGGCGTTCGAGACCGCCTCGATCGAAAGATCGGATGTTGCCAATAACTGCTTCGCCCGGTCGATGCGGAGGCGCAGCTGGAACGCTTTCGGCGACAGGCCGAGAGCGGTGTGGAACCGACGTCGCAGTGTTGCCGGAGACACGCCGAATTCCTGTGCTAGGGAATGCATATCGATCGGCTCGAATGCACGACGTTGCAGGGTTTCGATCACCAATTCCAGCTTTAGTTCCCCGCCATCGTCCCTGCGCGTGTTTGTCTGGCGCGCGCCCTGAATGGCAATGCGGTGAAGCGTTGCCGCTGCCGATGCGAGGCCGAGCGGATCGCCTGCGGCGAAGTCCGAGTACAGCGCGCCGAAGAGATGCTGCATCTCACGAAGATTGTGCAGGCGCACGAGCGGCGCTGTTATCGAAATTAGGCGCTGGCCGATCAGGTCCGCCATCAACGTTCCCTCGAAGAGCGCCCATCGCTCCTCCCAGCTTTCATTCTGGGCGGGACCATAGGAATGCAATGTGCCGGCGGGCAGCCAGAAGAGCGACGGGCCATTGATCTCTTGTATGCCGGCCTTCACCGTCTGCAGCGTGCCGCGTCCGGCTTCCACCAACACGACCGCATGCATGAGCAGACGGCGGTTGATGATACGCGTTCCGATGTCCTGGCGTCCGAATCCCGTGACCGCGATTGCCGTCCGGTCGGAAGAGGGGGAACGGTACAGAGCAATTGGACCGTCCATCATGAGCGAAAAGTCCAGTAATGCCTTTCGTCCATGGCGAACCTCTTTTGTTTCCTTCAAATTTCCAGCGTTTCTATCTCACTTTGGGAGTGATCGGAATGTCAAGTCTCGCCTTAGATCGCGGGCCAACTCAAGTGCCGGCAATCGACCTAGTCGCCAACGGGAAAATCCTTTCGACCGTTCCGAACCGGCTGGGGGCGCTGGAGCCGACGGATCCGTCGATCGGCGTGGAGGCGATCCGCAGGCTGTATCATGAACACGGTTATGTATGGTTGAAGCGGTTTCTCGATCCCGTTGCCGTCAACGCCTTTCGCGGCTGGGTTTTCGCGCATCTGGCGCGTGGCGGGCTGATCGCGCCCGGCTCCGATCCGATGATGGGGCTGTTCGCCAATGCGGTGCCGGACAAAAGCCAAGTGGATCGCATCCTCATGTCGCTCGTCCGTTCGGTTGCTTTCGAGGGCTTTTGTGCCCAGAGGCGGCTTGCGCAGTTTATGGACGAGTTCCTCTCGGGGATTTCCTATTTGCACAAGCGGAAGATTATGCGTTTCACTCAGCCCGGCACGACGACGGCCACGCCTGCTCACTACGATCTCGTCTATCTGCGCGGCGGTACGAGCCGGCTGGTGACGGCTTGGATTCCGATCGGCGATACACCGGTCGATATGGGCGGCCTCGTCTACCTCGAGGGGTCGCATGCCATCGGCGCGCGCATGGAGGAGGCGTTCGCCAGGAAGAGCCAGGATCTCTCCGCCGAGGAGAGGATCAGCGCCTTCAATCGCAACATGACCGAGGGCGGCTGGGTTTCAAAGGACCTTCCCGAGATGGCGGAGCGCTTCGACACGCGCTGGCTGATCGCTGACTATGAGGCCGGAGACGTGGTGTTGCACAGCCCGTACATGATCCATGCCTCGACCACCAACCAGAGTGCTTCCAACCGGATCAGACTGTCCACTGATATCCGCTACCAGAACGTCGATGACGAGATCGACGCGCGTTGGAGCAACCATTGGAGTTTGGGGGACATGCTGTAGGACGCGGCCTCAGAACCGCGCCCTCAGCACTTTAGTGACTGCCTTGCTTTTTCCGCTGGCGAGCATTGCGGGCGAAGATGTTGAGCACTTCCACCAAGGCGGAGAAGGCCATCGCGGCATAGACGTAACCCTTCGGAACATGGAAGCCCATGCCTTCGGCGATCAGGGTCGTGCCGATCATCATCAGGAAGGCGAGGGCCAGCATCACGATGGTCGGGTTTCTCTCGATGAAGTTCGCGAGCGGCGTTGCGGCAACCAGCATGACGGTCACGGCGGCAATCACGGCGACGACCATAATCGGCAGGTGCGGCGTCATGCCGACGGCGGTGATGATGCTGTCGACCGAGAAGACGAGGTCGAGTAGCAGGATCTGACCGATTGCGGCTGTAAAGCCGGCCGTCGCGGCAGTGCCAATGAAATCTTCGTTGTGATCGGCCGGATCGACGTTGTGATGGATTTCCTTCGTCGCCTTCCATAGCAGGAAAAGACCACCAGCGATGAGGATGATGTCCTTCCAGGAGAAGCCGTGGCCAAACAGTTCGAAGATCGGCGTCGTCAGCTTCACGATCCAGGCAATAGTGCCGAGGAGAGCAAGACGCATGATGAGGGCAAGGCCGATGCCGACCTTGCGTGCTTTTTCGCGATGTTCGGGCGGAAGCTTGTTGGTGAGAATCGAGATGAAGATGAGGTTATCGATCCCGAGGACCACTTCCATCACCACGAGGGTAACGAGAGCCACCCATGCGGCCGGGTCCTGGACGAGCATCATGATATCTTGCATCAGCGTTTATCCCCTTGCGCCACAGAATCTGACGCTCGCAATGTACGGACGCGTCCTGCCTTGGCAAGCGCGCAAGGGGATATACGAAAGCCGAGTGACTTTTATTCCTTGATGGGGATCCAGATTTCCGTCAGACCCATGCCGGTATAGGGATCGAAACGCTCGTCGTAGCGCTCGAACATGTCGGGCAGACTGCTAAATTCCATACCGGAGTTCGGCACCCATTCCCCGAAGATCCGGTGCATCGTCGCCGGAATGCCCGAGACATGGCCGCGATGGGCAAAGACCGCATAGCGCTGGCCAGGGATTTTCAAGGTGACAAAGCCGTCGGGCAGGTCGCTGCTGTCGTTGACTTCCACGGCTGCCATGTAGCGGAATTTTTCCGCCTCTCCTTCAATATGTGTGCAGACGCCATAGGCGACATTGCCGATCTGGCCGGGAATGTTGCCGAAGTGCGTATTGAATCGCTGCCACAGCGAGGGGATCGCGGCATTGCCACCGTAGGGGTAGGTCTCCTGCAAGCCGGCAAAGAGCATCGGCGGCAAGGTTTCGAAGCGCGGCGGTTCAAGTTCGGGAAGGCGAGCGGGGTCCATGCGGATAGGCTCCAGAAGCGCGAGGTTGCGTATGTGTCCTTGCTTGCGCACGGCGTCCGGCGTGACGCCGAATTGGTCGCGAAAGGCACGGGTGAACGCCTCGTGCGAGCCATAGCCCGCGTCGAGGGCAACCTCGAGAATGTTGGCCGGCTGGTTGACCAGCATCCGTGCCGCACCGCTCAGGCGGCGGGCGCGGATATAGCTGCTGATCGAATGACCAGTGACGAGTCCGAAGACGCGCGAAAGATAGTAGCGCGAAAGCCCGGCAACGTCCGAAATCTCTTCAAGAGTAATGTCGTTGCCGAAATGACTTTCGATAAACCAGATCGCTCGTGCGACGGCGCTCATTCTTTCTCCCTTGGCTGCATTTCCTTCATAGCGAAGGGCAGCAGACCGCGTTTGATCCCAGTTGCTGGATTCTGGCGCGGATGGAGAAGGAAATCAAAAGGTCAGGCGGGATCGCTCCGCTTGGCGCCATAGGCAGCCATGAAAACGCGGATGGCGCCACAGATGACACGCTCTATCTCGGGTCCCGATGGCGGTTGTTCCATGCTGCCGAAGAGCCGAAACTTGAAGAAGCTGCCACTGGAGAGATCCAGGAATTGCCCCGCTGCCAAGTCGATGTCTTCGATCTGCAATTGCCCGGTCTGAACGTAGCGCTCGAGATAATCGTGCAGGATAGTCCGGAGGTTCTCCGGCCCTTTGAAGAAACGTTGACAGAGAGCCGGCATGCGCTCACGAACTCCGAGCACCGTGCGCATGGCGCTGATGACCTTTTCATCGGTCATGTGCGCGATGAAGCTTACACCAAAGTCGTGAAGGCCTTCCTCGACATCGTCATGCTCTTCAAGCGTCGTGCGCATCGATGCGATGAAGGCGGCCCGTTCACTTTCGATTATCGCCGTGAACAGCTCTTCCTTGTTGGCGAAGTAGACATAGAGCGTTCCCTTTGAAACTCCGGCTTCGCGCGTCACATCGTTCATGCTCGCTGCATCGAAGCCAAGCTTCATGAAAACGCGGCGGGCGCCGTCGAGAATCTGTTTGCGCTTGGCGGGATCTTCGCCAGCGGCCCAACGGCCACCTATCGAGGGGGTATCGTCCACGCGCGTATCGGAAAGCTCTGTCATCGCTCCTTAACCATGTTCGCATCAGCGAATTTTTCGTTAATAAAACCGAACCAATCGGTTCGATATATCTTGATATGAATGGAAAAAGGTTCTATGTCAACTGAACCGAACCGTTCAGTTCGATTAAATTCACTCAATTTGCCCGGTAGTCGCTCATGTCGTCCAGTCCAAAAGCCAATGTTGCCCGCATCGTCAGCGAAACCGATGAAGCCGAAGGCAAGGCTCGGGAAGTAGCAATCCCTGCTGCGGAAGCACCACGCACGCCGCAGAGTCCTGGCGATACGCAGGCTGTTCCCGCCGAAAAGAAGAAAAAGCGCAGTCTCGCGCTGCCGATCATCGGCCTTGTCCTTCTCGCCGGTGCCGCTTGGTACGGATACGACTGGTGGACGACTGGCCGCTTCATGGTCTCGACCGATGACGCCTATATCGAAGGCGACATCGCAACCATCTCGCCGAAGGTCACCGGCTATGTCGCCAAGGTGAACGTCGTTGCCAACCAGAAGGTCAAGGCAGGCGATGTGCTCGCGACGCTTGATGACGGCGATTACAAGCTTGCTCTCGATCAGGCCGTCGCTTCCCTCGAGACGGAAAAGCTCTCGCTGCAGCGCATCGATGCACAGATCGCCGGCGGGCAGGCAAGTCTTGATCAGGCCGAGGCTCAGAAGACGGCCCTGGAAGCCACCGTTCGCGGCGCGCAGATCACCCAGACCCGCGCTGCCGAGTTGCAATCCAAGTCCGTTGGCACGACCGCCAACCTCGATGCGGCTAACATCGCGCTTGATCAGGCCAAGGCAAACCTCGTTGGTGGTGATGCGGCGATTGCATCCGCGCACGCCAACGTCACGCTCCTGCAGGCGCAGCGCCGCGAAGCCGAGGGTACGATCCGCCAGCTGGAGCTTTCGCGCGATAAGGCTGCCCGTGACCTCTCCTTCACGATCCTGAAGGCGCCCTACGAGGGCGTCGTCGGCAACCGGTCGGTGCAGGAAGGCGATCTGGTGTCGCCCGGTCAGCGGCTGATGGCGCTCGTCCCGGTCCGTCAACTGTATATCGACGCGAACTTCAAGGAAACGCAGATCCAGCATCTGGTTCCCGGCTCGAAGGTCAACGTCCATGTCGATGCTTATGGCGATCATCCGATCGTTGGCACGGTCGAGTCGATCTCGCCGGCCTCCGGCTCGGTCTTCTCGCTGCTGCCGCCGGAAAACGCCACCGGTAACTTCACCAAGATCATCCAGCGCGTCCCGGTGCGCATCGCCCTGCCGCAGGATGCTCTCGACAGCGGCCGCCTGCGGGCCGGCCTAAGTGTCGTCGTCGATGTCGATACGCGCACCGCGCCGGATGCCGGCAAGTAAGGTCCTGACGAGGTAGGCCCATGGCCGGCAGCGCAACAGTTGGAACCATCCCGGCCGCTCCGGCGGCCGCGGAGCACATGGACCCACGCAAGCTCATCGCCTTCTTCGCGATGGTGCTTGGCATGTTCATGTCGATCCTCGACATTCAGATCGTCTCGGCATCGCTCGCCGAAATCCAGGCGGGCCTCAGCGCCGGCTCGGACGAGATCGGCTGGGTACAGACATCTTACCTGATCGCCGAAGTCATCATGATTCCGCTGTCGGGCACCCTCGCGCGGATTGTTTCGACGCGATACCTGTTCGCGGCCTCGGCTGCAGGGTTCACCATGGCGAGCGCGCTCTGCGCAACGGCGACGAACATCGACCAGATGATCGTGTACCGCGCCATCCAGGGCTTCATCGGCGGCGGCATGATCCCGTCGGTCTTCGCGGCCGCCTTCACCATCTTCCCGCCGTCCAAGCGCAGCATCGTGTCGCCGATCATCGGTCTGATCGCAACGCTTGCGCCGACGATCGGCCCGACCGTCGGCGGTTATCTCAGCCACGCGTTCTCCTGGCACTGGCTGTTCCTGGTCAACATCGTGCCGGGCATCATCGTCACGATCGTTACCTGGAATTTCATCGATTTCGACAAGCCGGAATTCGCGCTGATCAAGAAGTTTGACTGGTGGGGGCTGCTATCGATGGGTGTCTTCCTCGGTGCGCTGGAATACGTGCTCGAAGAAGGCAACTCCAACGACTGGTTCAACGACAGTTATATTTTCATGGGCGCGATCGCCTCTGCGATTGCTGCCGTTGTCTTCTTCTATCGGGCCTTCACCGTCGAATTTCCGGTGGTCGACCTGAGAGCCTTCACCAACCGGAACTTCGCTTTCGGTTCGGTGTTCTCCTTCGTCATGGGCATCGGCCTTTACGGACTGACTTACATCTACCCGGTCTATCTCGGGCGCATTCGCGGCTACGACTCGCTGATGATCGGCGAGACCATGTTCGTGTCTGGCCTCGCGATGTTCTTCACGGCGCCGATCGCCGGAAAGCTGTCGACGAAGATGGATCTCAGGCTGATGATGGTCATCGGTTTCGTCAGCTTCGCGTGCGGCACCTACATCATGACGCACCTGACCCAGGATTGGGACTTCTACGAACTCTTTATTCCGCAGATCTTCCGCGGCTTCGGGCTGATGATGTGCATGGTGCCGATCAACAACATCGCGCTCGGTACGATGCCGCCCGCCCGTATGCGCGGCGCGTCCGGCCTCTTCAATCTGACCCGCAACCTTGGCGGCGCGGTGGGGCTGGCTGTGATCAACACGGTGCTGACGAACCGGCAGGACGTGCACTACGAGCGACTGCGCGAAAATATCGATTGGGGCAATCCGGCGGCGATCGACCAGATGAACAACATGGCGGCGAACTTCAACACCTACGGCATGGACGGCGCTGCTGTTGCCATCAAGCAGATGGTTGGACTTGTTACGAAACAGGCAATCGTTCTGTCGTTCAGTGACGTCTTCCTGATGCTGACCGTGTTATTCCTTGCGATGATCTTCGGTGTCTTGATGCTGGACAAGCCTGCGCCACAAGGCGGAGGCGGTGGTGGCGGAGGTCACTAAGAAGGCATATCAAACCAGCTTACGAGGCCGGTCCGGACAACGGGCCGGCCTTTGCTTTTGCACAAAGAGTTGACGTGAACGGAAACGTTTGCAGTTTTTGATTTACGTACATCAAATTTGGAGTTAAAGGTCTCGTCAGGAGGAAAGATGAGGCCAACAGTTCACGATATCGCTGCTGCGGCAGGCGTCAGCCTGGCGACCGTCGACCGGGTTTTGAACCAGCGGCCGGGCGTACGCCACGTGACCCGCGAGAAGGTCGAGAACGCCATTCGAGAGATCGGCTATGTCAGGGACGTTGCTGCCGCCAACCTTGCCAAGGGCCGGACCTACCCACTCGTGTTCATCCTCCCGGCCAGCGACAACTCCTTCATGCACGGTCTGAACGACGAGGTACGCGCCGCCGTCGCCCGCTCGCCCGCCGAGCGGACGGATATTCGCACGATCGAGGTGCCGGCCTTCGATCCGACCGCGCTCGTCAAGGTCCTGGATCAGCTTCGCGAGGAGCGGCCTTCGGGGATCGCCCTTGTCGCCACGGATGCGCCTGATGTGCGCGACGCCGTCGACCGACTGGTGAAAGACGGCATTCCCGTCGTGACCCTTGTCTCCGATCTTACCGGCTCGCAGCGCCATCACTATGCCGGTGTCGACAACATCGCTGCCGGCCGTACAGCCGCGCGGCTGCTGGGCCGTTTCCTCAGTAGCGCAAAGGGCGAGATCGCCGTGCTCGCCGGTTCGATGCTGGTGCGCGACCATCGCGAGCGCCTCGAGGGCTTTGCCGCCGTTATCGCGGCGGAGTTTCCGTCGCTCTCCATCCTGCCTGTCATCGAAGGCCGCGACGATCCCGAGATGGCGTATATGCTGGTTGCGGACGCGCTGTCGAAGAAAAGCGGCATCATCGGGGTCTACAGCCTCGGCGCTGGTAATCGTGGCCTGATCAGGGCGTTGAAGGAAAAGGCGGTCGATCGGTCGCTGACGGTCATCGCCCATGAACTGACCGCCCATACCCGCGCTGCGCTGCTCGACGGCACCATTGACGCAATTCTCAACCAGAATGCGGGCCATGAAGTGCGCAGCGCCATCCGCGTCCTCAAGGCGAAGGCGGACGGGCTTGCCGTCATCGAGGCGCAGGAGCGCATCCGCCTCGACATTTTTCTAAAAGACAATCTGCCGTAACGGCAAAGGGAGAAACACATGTATCTGGGTCTCGATCTCGGAACCTCCGGTGTCAAAGCCATGCTGATCGACGGCGATCAGAAGATCATCGGTTCGGCCAATGGTTCGCTCGACGTTTCGCGCCCGCATTCCGGCTGGTCGGAACAGGAGCCCTCGCACTGGATCCGCGCAACGGAAGAGGCGGTTGCCGGGCTGAAGGCAAAGCACCCGAAGGAGCTCGCCGCCGTGAAGGGTATTGGCCTCTCCGGCCAGATGCATGGCGCGACCCTGCTTGATGCCGACGACAAGGCGCTGCGCCCCTGCATTCTCTGGAACGATACGCGCTCCTACGTCGAAGCGGCTGCGTTGGATGCTGATCCGCGCTTCCGCAAGCTGACCGGCAACATCGTTTTCCCCGGCTTCACCGCGCCGAAGCTTGCCTGGGTCGCCAAGCATGAGCCTGCGATCTTTGCCAAGGTCGCCAAGGTGCTGCTGCCAAAGGACTACCTGCGCCTCTGGCTAACAGGCGAGCACATCTCCGAGATGTCGGACTCCGCCGGCACCTCCTGGCTGGATACGGGCAAGCGCGCATGGTCCTCCGAGCTTCTCGCGGCGACGGGTCTCGATGAAAAGCAGATGCCTCGCCTGATCGAAGGCGCGGAGCAGGGCGGCAAGCTGCGCGGTGAGTTGGCCGGGCAGTGGGGCATGTCGGGAAGCGTCGTCGTTGCCGGCGGCGCCGGCGACAACGCGGCCTCCGCCTGCGGCATGGGCACCGTCAGCGATGGCGCGGCCTTCGTGTCGCTCGGCACCTCTGGCGTTCTCTTTGCTGCCAATGCCGCCTACCTGCCGAAGCCGGAAAGCGCCGTACACGCCTTCTGCCACGCGCTGCCGAACACCTGGCATCAGATGGGCGTCATCCTCTCGGCGACGGACGCACTGAACTGGCATTCCAGCGTGACTGGAAAGTCGGCTGCCGATCTGACCACCGAGCTCGGCGAGACGCTGAAGGCGCCGTCCGGCGTCACCTTCCTTCCCTATCTCTCCGGCGAGCGCACGCCGCACAACGATGCCGTCATTCGCGGCGCGTTCATCGGCCTCGAGCATGAGAGCAGCCGTGTGGTGCTGACCCAGGCGGTTCTCGAAGGCGTGTCCTTCGCCATCCGCGACAATCTCGAAGCGCTGCGCTCGGCGGGCACGGATATCTCCCGCGTCACGGCGATCGGCGGCGGTTCGCGTTCGCGCTACTGGCTGGCCTCAATCGCAACCGCGCTCGGCGTGCCGGTCGATTTGCCTGCCGATGGCGACTTCGGCGCGGCATTCGGTGCAGCACGGCTCGGTCTGATCGCGGCAACAGGTGCCGATCCGGTTGCCGTCTGCACGCCGCCGAAGACGGCTGGCACGATCGAGCCCGTCACGGCGCTCTCCGGCGCCTACCAAGATGCCTACAAGCGCTACCGCGCTCTCTACCCGGCGATCAAATCGCTGCAGCACTGAACCCAGAACAACAATTCGAAACCTGAGGAGACACGAGATGAGCACCGGATTTTTCGGCGACATCCAGAAGATCAAGTACGAGGGCCCTGAGAGCACCAACCCGCTCGCCTTCCGCTACTACAACAAGGACGAAGTCGTTCTCGGCAAGCGCCTGGAAGACCATCTGCGCTTTGCAGTCGCCTATTGGCACACCTTTGCCTGGGAGGGTGGCGATCCCTTCGGCGGACGGACCTTCCTGCGCCCCTGGTTCGAAGACACGATGAAGGCTGCGAAGCTGAAGGCCGACGTCGCGTTCGAACTCTTCCAGATTCTCGACGCACCGTTCTACTGCTTCCATGACGCCGACGTGCGCCCTGAAGGCAAGAACTTCGCTGAAAACACCAAGAACCTGAACGAGATCGTCGACTATTTCGCCGAAAAGCAGGCTGCCACCGGTACCAAGCTGCTCTGGGGCACGGCGAACCTCTTCTCCAACCGCCGCTTCATGTCGGGTGCCGCCACCAATCCGGATCCGGATGTTTTCGCCTACTCCGCCGCGACGGTTAAGACTTGCATGGACGCCACGATGAAGCTCGGCGGCGCCAACTACGTTCTCTGGGGCGGTCGCGAAGGCTATGAAACCCTGCTCAACACCGACCTGAAGAAGGAACTCGACCATCTCGGCCGCTTCCTCAACCTCGTCGTCGAATACAAGCACAAGATCGGCTTCAAGGGCACGATCCTCATCGAGCCGAAGCCGCAAGAGCCGACCAAGCACCAGTACGACTACGACGTCGCGACGGTCTATGGCTTCCTCAAGAACCACGGCCTCGAAAACGAAGTGAAGGTCAACATCGAGCAGGGCCATGCGATCCTCGCCGGCCACTCCTTCGAGCACGAACTGGCACTTGCCAACGCGCTCGGCATCTTCGGCTCGATCGACATGAACCGCAACGACTACCAGTCCGGCTGGGATACCGACCAGTTCCCGAACAACGTTCCTGAAATGGCGCTTGCCTACTACCAGGTTCTGCAGGGCGGCGGTTTCACCACCGGCGGCACCAACTTCGACGCCAAGCTGCGCCGCCAGTCGCTCGACGCGGAAGATCTGCTGATCGGCCATATCGGCGGCATGGATGCCTGCGCCCGTGGTCTCAAGGCTGCTGCCAAGATGATCGAGGACAAGGCTCTGTCCGGCCCGCTCGACGCCCGCTACGCCGGTTGGGATTCGGCCGAAGGCCAGAAGCTCGCCCGCGGCGAATACTCGCTCGAGCAGATCGCCGAGTGGGTCGAAGCCAAGGACATCAACCCGCAGCCGAAGTCCGGCAAGCAGGAACTGCTCGAAAACATCGTCAACCGTTACGTCTGATCGACGGTTGATTGTGGAGGAGAGGGCCGGGGAGCGAACGTTTCCCGGCCTTTCTTGTTGATCGAGGCGATGCCGTCTCCATGTTTGGTGGAAGCCTGATCGCTGGTATTGGCCACTCCGCGTCTCAAGGAAAGGGCTGCGATGGACTTCAGAAAGCCTATGCTTGCCGGCGCCGCGATGCTGGGCGCTGCCGCGTTTGCGGGTGCGGCCGTCGCAGAGCCTTGCCTGCAGGATACATTCGAAGGCGAGGCGTATGTCGTGTGCACCGTCGAGAAAGGAAGCGACCTCCGTTTGTTCTGGAAGAACGCGGCTGGAGAACCCTATCGCGACTTCTCCGGGGTTGACGAGGCCGTTCAAAAGAGCGGGCAGAGCTTAGTGTTTGCGGTCAATGCCGGTATGTATCTGCCCGATTTTTCGCCGATCGGGCTCTATGTCGAAGACGGCAGGGAATTGCGGCCAGCCAGCACCGCGCAAAGCAATGGGCCCGCCGACGGCCCGGTGCCGAACTTCTACAAGAAGCCGAATGGCATATTCTTCATCGATGAGACGTCCGCGGGAATACTTCCGACCCAGGAATTCCTGAAGCGCCGCCCCGATGTCCGGCTCGCCACGCAATCCGGCCCGATGCTCGTGATCGACAACAAGCTGAACCCGATCTTCATCGTCGGATCGACCGACAAGACCCGTCGCGGCGGCGTCGGTATCTGCAGCGGTGGTGTGGTGCGCTTTGCGGTCAGCGAAGACAGGGTGAACTTCCACGATTTCGCGCGCCTGTTCCGCGATCATCTGGCCTGCCCGAATGCGCTGTTTCTCGATGGCGGCCGGGGTGTCGGGCTCTACAGTCCCGCCTTGGGACGTGACGACAAGTCTTGGCATGGCGGGTTCGGCCCGATGTTCGGCCTCGTCGAATAGCGCACAGCATGAGCCGCATTCAGGGTATCCGGATCGTGCCCATGTCTGGTTGCCAAATCTCCGCGTCATCCTAATTGGCCCCGGTACCATAAGAACCGGAGGAGAGTCGTGTCCAAAGCCGACCTTGCCGCCATCTATCGGGAATACATCGTCTGCCTGAACAGCCAGAATTGGTCGGCGCTCGGACAGTTCATTCACCCGGATGTTCGCTACAACGGAGAGCCGATCGGGTTGTCTGGATATCGCCAGATGCTAGAGGGTGACTTTCAAACGATTCCGGACCTCTTCTTCGATATCGATTTTCTGGTTTCCGAGCCGCCGCGCGTCGGAAGCCGCCTGCGGTTTGACTGCACGCCGATAGGGCTGCTGTTTGGGCTGCCGGTGAATGGCAAGAGAATCTCATTCACCGAGAACGTGTTTTATGAATTTCGGGATGGGCAGATCGAGGCGGTCTGGTCTGTCATCGACAAGGCCGCCATCGCATCCCAGCTCCTGCAAAGATAGCGTCAGCCCGCGGCACCGCCGCGCGTGAACGCGGTGGCATGGTGTTTTACGAATTCCTGCATACTGACAGGTGCCTTGCCGATGAGATGGAAGAGATCATCGGTCATGCGGTCGTAGCTGCCCTGCTTGTGGAGGTCTGCCATCACGGCAAGGTGGCTGGCAAGATGCGGCGGTACGCCGGCATTCTTCAACGCATCAATCCATGCGGGCAGCGGAATGTCACGGTAGCGAATGGGCCGTCCGAGGGCTTCGGAAAAGCTACGCGCATGGTGGTCAAGATCGGCCGACTCGTAGCCGGTCAAGTTATAGATCTTTCCGATGTGCGGTGCCGGATCGTCGAGGATCACGGCGACAGCCCTTGCAACATCCGCGGCGGCGACGGGCGACGTCTTGCTGCTGCCGAGCGGCAATGCGAGTTCGTCTCGTTCCCGGACGCTGTCGGCGGCGAGCCGCAGGAAGAAGCCTTCCAGAAAGGCCGTGGGGCGGACGGTAACCACCGGCAGACCGGACCAGGTCAGGGCTTGCTCGGCAAGCCAGTGCAGCCGGTGTTGCGGGCTGTCGGTTGTCTCGGTGATGCTCATTTGCGAAACGGTCATCTGCGACATGTTCACGAACGCCTCGACACCATGATGGCGCGCAACGGCCGCGGTATTGATCGTCGCTTCCAGATAGGCAGCCGAGATCGACATGCCGAAATAGATACGCTTTGTGCCTTGGATCGCCCGATGCATCGAGGCGAGGTCGGTCAGGTCACCCTGGACCACCTCGGCTCCGAGGCGCCTCAGGGCTTCGGCACGTTCATCCTCCCGGCGGACCAGGGCGCGCACCCTGTGGCCCTTCGCGAGCAGCATCTCTGTAAGGTTGCGGCCAACGGCGCCGACGTCGCCGGCCGCACCGGTTACGAGGATCGGGCTATCCTGAGACGATTGAGTAGTCATGGTCCTTGCCTTCTTTCCGTTCGTTCAAATTCAGCGCGCGTTCAGAGAACCTCGACGGCCTTTTCCTCAACAGATCTTGCGCGGAAGGCTTCGGCCTTCGGCTGTGCGCTCAGATCATGGACATGGAGGGCCGGCGTGCGGTCGATCCGCAGGCTGAGGAACTCCGGACGGCTGTAGTGGCCGGCGGCGTCCATGAGCCTCTTGCGTGCGTCGATCAGGGCAAAATCGAGATCGGCGACCACTTCGCCTTCGCCTGCGGTCAGCGGCTCGCCGATGATCTGCCCCTCGGGATTGACGATGGTCGTGAAGCAACCGCCGGAAATCGGCCCTCCGGCGGACCCCGTGTCCTTCAGGATCTGAGCCTGCTGATCGGCGTCGAGCCAAGCGGTAGCGTTGACCACGAAACAGGCGGATTCCAACGCATGCTGGCGAATGCTGACTTCTATCTTGTCAGCAAAAGGCTGGCCGTACATCGATCCCGGATACATCGCCGAGTGGATCTGCTCGCCGTCGGCGATGAGGGCGTAGCGGGCCAGCGGGAGGAAATGCTCCCAGCAGGCAAGCTGGCCGATGCGCCCGACGCAACTGTCGACCGCCTGCAGGCCCGAGGCGTCGCCCTGGCCCCAGATCATGCGCTCGTAATAGGTTGGCGTGAGCTTGCGGCGGCGCTGGATCAGCGTACCGTCGGCATCGAAGAGGAGCTGCGTATTGTAGATCGATCCGCCGTCACGCTCGTTGACGCCGATCGAGACGACCATCTTTGCCTCGCGGGCCGCCTCGCCGATGGCACGCGTTTCGGCGGAAGGCACTGTCACCGACTCTTCGAGCAGGCGCTGGTGCTCCTTGCCCATCTGGAATGCGGGTTGCAAGAAGGAGAAGTAGGGGTAGTAGGGAACGAGGGTTTCCGGGAAGGTCGCGAACTGAACGCCCTGCTTGCCCAGTTCTCGGATCTTCCTGACAACCTTGTCGACGGTGCCCGCCCGGCTGTAGAGCACGGGACTGATCTGCACGGCGGCGGCTTTGACGATGGTGCTCATGATAACGGTCCTTTCAGTTGAGCGTATTCGGCAACTTAATTGCATATGCAACATTGAGATTACTGATATTGCATATGCAACATTTGTGATTCCTTTACTCGACTTGGCCGAGTGACAGGCTGTCGGCCACATCGAGCACGGCAGCAACGCCTTCCGCGCCAGCAAGGCCCGCGCCTTCGTCTGCGCTAGTCGCCAGGCCGGAGCTGCCGAAGTCAGCAGATCCTTGCCGGCTTGTGAGAGGATGATCGGACGGCTCCGGCCGCCCTTTTCGGAAACCTTCTCTTCGATCCAGCCTTCATTCAGGAGGAGGGCGAGATTGCGTGTCAGCGTTGAGCGATCTTGGTAGTTGGCGCGCCCGATTTCGGCCCGGCTTGAACTACCGAGCTTAGCGATCAGCACAAGCAAGGAGAACTGTGGGGCGTTGACCCCGTAGTGCCGCAGTTCATGGTCATAGAGATTGGTTACGAAGCGCGATATGCGACGCGTGCGCGTCATCAGACAGTTCTGCGTGATCTCGCCGACGATATTGGTCACGCCATTTTTGCTTTCCGCCTTCGTTTCCATGGACAAAGATATGGTGTATATGCAACATAATGTCAACATGGAAATTTTCAGACGTTTCCAGCGGTCGCCCGTATGGCTGGAGCGGCGGCGAAAGGCGGCGCCGCCGTTTCTCCCAGTTGGCCCTATTGCGCCAGCGTGGACTTCGCCACAACGATGCCGGCTACCATCCCCGCGGTTTCTTCGCGAAACCGCCTGATGGAGGAGGTGTTCAGATGCGCCTCGAATGCGGCGGCATCAGCGTAGACTTCATAGATATGCAACTTCGCCTCGTCGTCGCTCGACACCATGACCTCGAAGGTCAGGGTACCGCTCTCATCATGGAGACAGCAGGCCCTGTGGTTCAGCAGCACGATCGACGAAGAGGAGCGCTGTCGCTTGATTGCTGTCGTTCGGCTGTGACATGTCTGTCTCCAAAGTTTGACGTTCCGAGATGCCTAATTGCGAAGCGCGGCGCGCTCGATGCTCGCAGCGAAGAGGGGCGTTTCTCCCTTGTTGTGCGCAATCGACATCGGCTGCCGTTGGGCGCGGAACACGTCGAAGGGGATGCCCTGCCTGTCGAGAAAGGCCTTGAACTCTTCCGTTGCCTTGGAACGAACGTGGTTCGTGAATTCGCAGGTCTGATCGTCGATGCGCCTGACGCTGAGTTCCCAAAGCACATGGATCGTCGTGCGGCCCGTCGGTGTGACTATATCCGAAACCGACTCAAGGATCAGGTGGTCCTTTTCACCCAACGTCTCGACGTAGTGTTGAACCATCAGGCTGCCGCCGATCGTCTCGACGTTGATGGACATGCGCCTGCCGTCCGGTGCGGTGGTGAAGCCCGCGGCGATGTGAGCCGGCGAGCATCGCTGATATTCATCCTCCGGCAGCGTGAAGCACCATTTCGGAATATCTATCTTCTCGATCGGTGCGTTGATGATGGCGGTAAAGCTTGAATCGACGATTTCATGATCGCTCATGGCTGGTTCCTTTCATTACGGGGTAAGTTTGATTTCGACATCCACGTTGCCTCGCAACGCTTTCGAGAAGGGGCAGGTGAGATGCGCCTGCTCGACGATTGCCTCCGCTGCCTTCGGATCGACACCGTCCAGCCGGACGTTCAAACGCGCCCGCAGAAAGAGGCCATCATCGGCAAGGTTGAGGTCAATTTCGGCATCGATCTCCGGACCGGAGGGGAGGGAGATCTTTTTGCTGCGTGCGACGCGGGCAATGGCACCCTCTAAGCATGCCGCCGACCATCCCGCTGCCAAATGCTGCTCTGGGTTGCTGCCCGGTCGTCCGGAGCCCGGAATTGCGAGCTTCATGTAGAGACTGTCGTCGGAACTGCGAGCAGTTCCCCTTTCCCGACCGCCGACTGTGTGGGTCTTGGCGGTATAGAGGGTTGTCTCGCCGTTGTGAGGGGCTTGGGCCATTGCCATTCCTTTCGGCGCAGGTCCGTCTGGACCTATTGCACTTGCTTCCACGGTTTCTTATGTTGGCTATGAAAATCATAGTTGCAAGTACCTATGAAAAAGAAAGTAGCGAAATGGACAAGGAATCGGTTTTGGATACGCTATGCCCGGTGGCCCGCTCAGAGGCGGTGGTCGGGGACCGATGGACGGTACTGATCCTGCGCGAGCTCTTCATGCGCAGTTATCGGTTCGAGGAGATCCAGGCGCAGACCGGGGGGACGCCGCAGATGATTGCATCGCGTTTGAAGTCGCTGGAGGCGGAAGGCATTGTGGAACGCCGGCGCTACAGCGAGCGGCCTCCGCGCTACGAGTACCATCTGACCGAAAAGGGCGAGGCTTTTTATCCGGTGATCCTGGCGCTATGCGCTTGGGGTGAAACCTGGATGAAGTCGCCGGATGAAGGTCGGGCGGTCCAATATACGCACCTGACCTGCGGCAAGCCGGCGGGGCTTGGCCCGGTATGCGAAAGCTGCGGCAAGCCGATCAGCAGGGAAGATTTGAGCGCGGCGCTTAATCCTGCTTACCAGCGCGAACGGGACGAGCGGTGGGAGGCGTTCAAGCGCAGTCGGTAGCGGTAGTGACGCCGCATCGATTCCGTGTGCGAGCCACGGCCGTGCAGCCAAGAGCCAATTTTTCGTTCCGCTTGCGCAGCGAACGCCGATAAGCTTAGACCGTCGTTTTTCAAATCAGGGGGCTAGGCTATGGCCGGCAGAGAAAGGGACTTGACGGCCATCGCGCAAGCGGTTGCCGACAGCCCGAAGCGCGACAACAGCGTCTATCACAAGGCAATGTCAGAAGCCCGCCAAGCCTTTGAGGCAGCCGAGGCCGCAATCGGCGGACCGGTTGAGGTCATGACCAAGACAAAACTGAAGCGAAACGGGCAGTATGTTGTGAAGTGGATTTTCAGGCCGGCCGAATAACGCCCTGCGATCGGCTCCCGCTCAGCGTTTCGTCCATCGGCGCGACGGCGCGCCAACTGAATTGCGCACGACAAGATCTGGACGCAGGAGGATCTCGGTTTCCGCCGGCTGGCCGTCAGATAGGAACTCCAATAGCAGCGCCATGGCCTGCTTGCCGATCAAAGTCCGTGGTTGGCGGATCGTTGTCAGCGGCGGCGACATGAAGACGGCCTGTGGCACGTCGTCAAAGCCGGTTACCGAGAAATCAGTCGGGATGTCGTAGCCGCGGGCGCCAAGGCCGATCATCACGCCGATCGCCGTCTGGTCGTTGACGCACATGAAGGCGGTCGGCAGGGTGTCGCGCATGAACAGTTGCTCGACGGCGTGGCGGCCGCTTTCCAGCGTTCCGTCGCCTTCGAGAACGATGCGCATGTCGGGCGCGACACCCGCTGCATCGAGCCCCGCGTCATAGCCCTGCCGACGCCGGCTGTAGGCGAGGCGTGTGCGCGAATCGCCGATGAAGGCGATCTTGCGATGGCCTTCTGCCAACAGCAGGTCGACCGCTTTTCGGGCGCCCTCGACGTCGTCGACGCCGACATATGGGATGCCGCCATTGAAAACCGGCTCGAACACCCCGACGCTCGGCGGCAGGCGCGCGGTCATCGTCTGATGGCCGAAGGGCAAAATGCCGGTGAAGAGGATCAGTCCGGCGGCCTGGTTTGAATTCAGGAACTTCAGATATTCGAGGCCACGCTGCGCATCGTTCTGCGTGTGGCCGATCAGGATGCCGTAGCCATGGGCACGCGCTTCGTTCTCAAGACCGACGAGAATGTTCGAAAAGTTCGGGTCGCCGATATCAGGGGCAACCACCAGAATCATGTTCGATCGGCCGAGGCGCAGGCTGCGAGCCATGGCGTTGGTCGTGTAGCCGGTGATGGCGATCGCCTGATTGACCTTCAGCCGCGTCGAGTTGGCGACCTTTTCCGGCGTGTGGATCGCCCGCGATACCGTCGCGATCGAAACCTCGGCGATCCGAGCGACGTCTTCTATGGTTGCGGGCGTGGAATTCGACACTGCGTCCTGCCTTGGGATGCCTTCGCCGCGACACTACACAGACTTGCCCGCAGGTCAAACGCTGCGGCCTGCAGATCTGTGTGTAACAGCGATGTAAACCTTTACATGCGTCGTGTAAAGGTTTACATGTGGCTTCAAGCGGATGGGAGCCGCAGGGAGGAAGTCAGTCAATGAGTGTGGATTCTGCCGACGCCGCGCCCGTGGTGTTGTCCGCGCGGCGCATCTGCAAGTCGTTCAGCGGCGTGCAAGTCCTCTTCAGCGTCAATTTCGATCTCCGTGCCGGTGAGATCCACGCCCTCATGGGTGAAAATGGCGCGGGCAAGTCGACCTTGGTCAAGGTCATGTCCGGTTTTGAGCAGCCGAGTTCGGGCGAGATCCTGCTGGATGGCAAGCCGGTCGTGTTGCCGGCCAACGGCGCGGCCGAAGCGCTCGGCATCGTTCTCATCCATCAGGAATTCAATCTCGCCGAACATCTGACGGTCACGGAGAGCCTTTTCCTCGGTCGCGAAGTCACGCGGTTCGGCGTGCTCGATCGCAGGTACATGCGCGCCGAGACCCGCAAGGCGCTTGATCTCCTCGGCTCCCATGTCGACGAGAATGCCATCATCAGCACATTGTCGATCGCCGACAAGCAGATGGTGGAAATCGCCAAGGCAATCAGCCGCGATGCCCGCGTCGTCATCATGGACGAGCCAACCGCTGTGCTGTCGCGCGAGGAGACGAATTTCCTGTTCCGGCAGGTGCGCAAGCTACGCGACAAGGGAACAAGCTTTATCTTCGTGTCGCATAAGCTCGACGAGGTGATGGAGATCACCGACCGGGTGACCGTGCTGCGCGATGGCCAGTGGGTCAAGACGGCACCGACGGCGATGCTCGACGGCGAATCCATTGCGCAGCTGATGGTCGGGCGCGAACTGTCGAGCCTTTATCCCACCAAAGTGGAGCCCAATGTCGACGAGGAAGTCGTCCTCCGGGTCGAAGGTGTTTCAACCGGCTATGTGCAGGATGCGAGCTTCGAGGTTCGCAAGGGCGAGATCATCGGCTTCTCCGGCATGATCGGTTCCGGTCGCACGGAGCTGATGGAAGCAATCGCCGGGTTGCGGGCGCGTGCGTCCGGCGAGGTCGTCATTCGCGGTGAAGCCGTGCTTTCGGGCGATGTGCATGCAGCCAACCGCGCAGGGCTTGCCTACATGACGAAGGATCGCAAGTCGAAGGGTTTGCTCCTGCGTTCCGGCATGATGACCAATCTGACGCTGCAGTCGCTCGGCCAGCATTCGCGGCACGGCTATCTCAGCCCGAGCAGCGAGGCGAAGGCGCTTGCCAAGGCGCGGCGGCGCTTCGATATCCGCGTTCGCGACACCAACATCGTTGCCGGCCGCATGTCAGGCGGCAATCAGCAGAAGCTGTTGCTGGCCAAGGTCATGGAGACCGAGCCCGAGATCATCATCATCGACGAGCCGACACGCGGCATCGATGTCGGCACCAAGCAGCAGATCTATCATTTCATCTCGGCATTGGCGCGCGATGGTCGATCCATCATTGTCGTTTCCTCGGAAATGCCTGAAGTGATCGGCCTCTGCACGCGCGTCGCCGTGATGCGCGAGGGACGGATCGTTGGCGTGCTCGAGGGTGACGAGATCTCGGAGCAGGAGATCATGCGTTACGCCGCCGGATTGAAGAGAAAAGCCGCCTGACATTGGCGGGAGGCGGCTGCGTCAAGCGCGCTGCGAAAATATGATGCCCATCGAATTTGGGGCGGGAGGTTGGTTTGGAAATGAGCGTGAACGAGGAGACCAGGGAAATCCGGCGTCGCCCCTGGCGGGATATCGACCTCAGGGCCGTTGCGCCTTTTGCAGCCCTGATATTGCTCTTGATCGTCGGGGCACTGGTCAATCCGAACTTCATCGGCATCACCAACCTTGCCAATGTCGCGACCCGCTGCGCCTTCATCGCCATCATCGCCGTCGGCGCCACATTCGTGATCTCCGCAGGCGATCTTGATCTGTCCGTCGGGTCGATGGTGGCCTTTGTTGCCAGCCTGATGATCCTTTTGATGAATTCCGGCGTGATTGCCGATCCGACGCTGATGCTGGCGGCTGCGGTCGTCTTCACGCTGGTCGCCGGTGCGCTCTGTGGACTGGCCAACGGCCTGATCACTACGGTCGGCAGGATTGAGCCGTTCATCGCCACGCTCGGCACCATGGGCATCTATCGTGGCCTAACAACATGGCTCAGCCAGGGCGGCGCGATCACGCTGCGCTCGGCCGATATCCAGACGCTTTACCGTCCGGCCTATTTCGGCAGCATTCTCGGCGTGCCGGTGCCGATCGTTGTCATCCTTGCCGTCACTGCGGTGGCAGCCTTCATTCTCTACCGCACACGCTATGGACGCCATGTCGTCGCGGTCGGTTCCAACAGTGACGTGGCACGCTATTCCGGCATCGCCGTCAATCGCGTCCGCACGATCGCCTTCGTCATCCAGGGGCTCTGTGTTGCTATTGCCGTGCTCCTCTACGTGCCGCGCCTTGGCTCGACCTCGGCAACGACGGGCATTCTCTGGGAACTGCAAGCAATCACCGCCGTCGTCGTCGGCGGGACGGCACTCAAGGGTGGCGCCGGTCGCGTCTGGGGCACCATCTGCGGCGCTTTCATTCTCGAGCTCGTCGGCAACATCATGCTGCTGTCGAACTTCATCAGCGAATATCTCATCGGTGCAATCCAGGGTGCGATCATCATCATCGCCATGCTGGTGCAGCGCTCGCTGGTCCGCAAATCGTAAGCGGACTGGCTCCAGGAATTGGCCGGGATCACAGGGCGTCCGGTTGACGGGTAGGAAAAGTCCCTGACGTTTATTGGGAGGAAATAGAATGCGCAAACTCATGTTGGGTCTTGCGGTTGCGGCCGTCACGCTGGCGGGTACCGCATACGCACAGGACAAGAAGTTCACCATCGGCGTCTCGATTCCGGCAGCCGACCATGGTTGGACCTCGGGCGTTGTGTTCCACGCCGAACGCATCGCCAAGAAACTGATGGAACAGCATCCGGGCCTGAACGTCATCGTCAAGACTTCGCCGGATGCAGCCAGCCAGGCGAACGCTGTGCAGGACCTTGATACACAAGGCATCGACGCCCTCGTCATCCTGCCGTCGGATCCGGATCCGCTCGTCAACGCCATCAAGGAAGTCAAGGGCAAGGGCAAGTACGTCGCGCTCGTCGACCGTGCGCCCTCGACCAACGATGACACCGTCCGGGACCTTTATGTCGCCGGCAACAACCCGGCGCTCGGCGAAGTCGCTGGCAAGTACATCGCTGCACAGACGCCGGACGCTGAAGTCGTCATCATCCGCGGCCTGCCGATCCCGATCGACCAGCAGCGCCAGGACGGCTTCGACAAGGGCATTGCCGGCTCCAAGGTCAAGGTTCTCGACCGCCAGTACGGCAATTGGAACCGCGACGATGCCTTCAAGGTCATGCAGGACTACCTGACGAAGTACCCGAAGATCGACGTGGTCTGGTGCCAGGATGACGACATGGCTGTCGGCGTGCTGCAGGCGATCGAGCAGGCCAAGCGTACCGACATCAAGTATGTTGTCGCCGGCGCCGGCTCCAAGGACATGGTCAAGAAGGTCATGGACGGCGACAAGCTGATCCCGGTCGACGTTCTTTATCCGCCGGCAATGGTTGGCACGGCCATGGAGCTGACGGCTGCTGGTCTCTACGGCCAGGTTCCGGTTCGCGGCACCTTCGTCCTCGACGCGACGCTTGTCACGAAGGACAATGCGAAGGACTTCTACTTCCCGGATTCTCCGTTCTGATCTGAAAATCCAATGCGGCGCCCGTTCGAAAGGACGGGCGTCTTTTTTTGACAACGTCGCCTTTTAGTCCGGTAGGCCGGCCTTGGCGAGGTCCGTGATGCAGCGGTCGATGAAAGCTTCGGTCATGACTGGATTGTCGCCGAAATAGAATTCTCGGCGGGCGTCACGGCACGTCATACCCGGCCGGAAGCGATGAAGCCTGGAGATTGCCTCTCGCGCTTCGTTCATTTCGCCTTGCCTTCCGAGGGCAGCGGCCAGAAAAATCGCCGGCCAGAACGTTGCGTTCGGGGAGCGGAGCGATGCACGCGCTGCCTTGGCCGCTTCCGCCATGTTGCCCAATTGATAGTTCGCGAGCGCGAGAACGTTATGGAAAGTCCACAGATGCGGATCGCGAGGACTGAGCCGGAATGCTTCCTTGATCTCCTCTATGCCTTCGGTGGGGCGTTCGACGTAGCAGAGGACCTGTCCAAGTGCGAAGTGGGCCTGCGCAAAACTTTGGTCCAACTGCAACGCGTTGCGCAGATGCGCAAGCCCGGCTTCCGTCGCGCCATCAAGCGCCAGGGCCCTGCCCAAGGCGAGGTGCGCGGCGGGCTCTCTCTGATCGGATATGATGGCGCGTTCGGCAAGGTCGATCGCATCACAAATCCGCTCCGCGCGTTCATCAAGTGGGCCATACCAGCCGAGTTGAATGTGAACATAAGCCAGTCGCGCCTGCGCCTGTGCGAAGGTCGGATCAATATCGATTGCCTGTTCGAACAGCGCCTTGGCAGTCTTCAATTCGTCGAGCGTGAACCGGTAGAGATGCCAGAGGCCCTTCAGGTAGATTTCCCAGGCATCCATGTCCAACACGGTGCGGCCCCGAAGGGCGGCGAATTCGATGGAACCGAGTTCCGGCTCAATCGTTCCGGTGATTTCCGATGCCAGCTGGTCCTGAACCTCGAAGATGTCCGCCAACGTCCGGTCGTAGCGTTCCGCCCAGAGCAGACTGCCATCCGTGCCGTTCAGCAATTGTGCGGTAATGCGAACGCGATCTGCCGCGCGGCGCACGCTCCCCTCCAGCACGTACTTGACGCCAAGGTCCTCCGCCACCTGTTGCGCATTGGGCTTGCGGCCCTTGTAGCTGAACGAGGAGTTGCGGGCTGCCACCAGCAGCCAGCGACAGCGCGCCAGCGTGGCGATCAACTCGTCGGTGAAGCCGTCCGAGAAATGTTCCTGTTCCTCGATGCTCGACATGTTGCTGAACGGCAGAACTGCAATCGAGGGCCGATTGCGCAGAGGCCTCATTCCCTTGTGCTTCGATGTGGCAGCCGATGGAAGCTGCTCGCTGTCCGCCGTCCATCGCCAGACCCGGATTGGTCGATCGACGTTCTTAAGTTTGCGATTGCCGAAATCGATTGCCCGGAAGTCAAGCTTCGACCGGATCTGATCGTTGACCTGCTGGGACACGCAGATACCGCCCGGCGGCGCCAGCGCCTGCAGGCTTGCGGCGACGTTCACGCCATCACCGAAGATGTCCTCTTCCTCAACCAGTACATCGTCAACGTGGATGCCGATCCGCCACAGCATGCGCCGATCCGGTTCGAGTGCCTCGTTGCGTTGAAGCAGTGCTTTCTGGATCTCCATGGCGCAGCCGACGGCATCGACCACGCTTGCGAATTCGGCGAGCGCTTCATCGCCAACAAATTTGACAACGCGTCCGTGATGCCTGCCGATGCTGGGGACGATGATTTCGCTATTGTGCGCTTTCAGCGTCGCGAACGTACCGCTTTCGTCAAGGCCCATCAGCCGGGAGAAGCCGACAACATCCGCATCCAAGATTGCTGCCAGACGCCGGGTCATGCGCCAACCTCCTGGTCTGAAGACAGTAGCACGAGACGACGCGATGTCTACCGCCGCGGTCGCGGGGGCAGAGACGAGATGCGCCAGTTGTCACCCGTCGAACGGGAAATGCGGTACGTACATCTTGCAGCCCGGGGCAGGCCGTGGTTAAGTCGGCCGCTTTCGATTTCCGCCCCGCGGGGCAAATTTGCAGTTTCGCCTAAATCGGCTTGCAGACTTCAAATCGCGTGGTAGAACACTGCCAGAAACGTTTACGGTCATCTTTTAGGGAGGAATTGACATGAAAACGATCAAGGGCCCAGGCCTGTTCCTTGGACAATTCGCGGGCGATGCCGCGCCTTTCAACTCTTGGGATTCGATCACCAAATGGGCAGCCGACATCGGCTACAAGGGCGTGCAGGTTCCAACCTGGGCGAGCCAGCTGATTGACCTCAAGAAGGCGGCTTCCTCGAAGGATTATTGCGACGAGTTCGCTGGTGTTGCCCGCCAGAACGGCGTCGAAGTGACGGAACTCTCCACCCATCTTCAGGGCCAGCTCGTCGCCGTGCATCCGGCCTATGACGAAGCCTTCGACGGCTTTGCGGCACCTGAAGTGCGCGGCAATCCGAAGGCCCGCCAGGAATGGGCAGTCGAGCAGGTGAAGATGGCGCTGACGGCGTCGAAGCACCTCGGCATCAAGGCGCATGCGACCTTCTCGGGCGCGCTTGCCTGGCCGTTCATCTATCCGTGGCCGCAGCGCCCGGCCGGTCTTGTCGAAACCGCCTTCGACGAACTTGCCAAGCGCTGGACGCCGATCCTCAACCACGCCGACGAAAACGGCGTCGACGTCTGCTACGAGATCCATCCGGGTGAAGACCTGCATGACGGCATCACGTTCGAGATGTTCCTGGAGCGCGTAAAGAACCATCCGCGTGCCAACATGCTCTACGATCCGTCGCACTATATCCTGCAATGCCTCGACTATCTCGAGAACATCGACATCTACAAAGACCGGATCAAGATGTTCCACGTCAAGGATGCCGAGTTCAACCCGAGCGGTCGCCAGGGCGTCTACGGCGGTTACCAGGGCTGGGTCGAGCGTGCCGGCCGCTTCCGTTCGCTTGGCGACGGTCAGGTCGATTTCGGCGCTGTCTTCTCGAAGATGACGGCCAACAACTTCGACGGCTGGGCCGTGGTCGAATGGGAATGCGCGCTGAAGCATCCGGAGGACGGGGCACGCGAAGGTGCGGAGTTCGTCAAGGCGCATATCATCCGCGTCACCGAGAAGGCGTTCGACGACTTCGCAGGCAGCGGTACGGATCAGGCGGCCAACCGGCGGATGCTGGGGCTTTAAGTTCGGAGGAATACCCCTCCCCAACCCCTCCCCACAAGGGGGAGGGGCTCAGGTGAGGCGCCGCCGCGCGTCCTCTCCCCCTCTTTGTGGGGGAGATGCCCGGCAGGGCAGAGGGGGACTTTTCCCGCAGGGAACAATTTGGAGGAACCAATGGCAATTGAAGCATCTACAGAACAGGCGCGCGAACCGCGTATCCGTCTCGGCATGGTCGGCGGCGGCGCCGGCGCGTTCATCGGCGCCGTCCATCGCATTGCAGCCCGCATCGACGACCAGTACGACCTGATTGCAGGTGCGCTGTCGTCAACGCCGGAAAAGGCAATGGCATCGGGCCGCGACCTCGGCCTCGATCCTGATCGTACCTATTCCAGCTACCGCGAGATGGCGATCCGGGAAGCGAAGCTGAAGAACGGCATCGAAGCGGTGTCGATCGTTACGCCGAACCACGTCCACTACGACGCCGCGAAGGAGTTCCTGCGTCGCGGTATTCACGTCATCTGCGACAAGCCGCTGACCTCGAACCTTGCCGACGCCAAGAAGCTGAAGAAGGTCGCCGACGAAAGCGGTGCGCTCTTCATCCTGACGCACAACTACACCGGCTACCCGATGGTTCGCCAGGCACGCGAGATGATCGCCAATGGCGAACTCGGCGATATCCGCCTGGTGCAGGCCGAGTATCCGCAGGACTGGCTGACCGAGGCTGTCGAGCAGACGGGCGCCAAGCAGGCCGTCTGGCGCACGGACCCGGCGCAGTCGGGTGCTGGTGGTTCGACCGGCGATATCGGCACGCATGCCTATAACCTTGCGTCCTTCGTATCAGGCCTCGAACTCGACAGCTTGGCTGCCGATCTCGACAGCTTTGTGCCCGGCCGCCGGCTGGACGACAACGCTCACGTCATGCTTCGCTTCAAGGCAAAGGGCTCGGAGAAGCCGGCCAAGGGCATGCTCTGGTGCAGCCAGGTGGCGCCCGGCCACGAGAACGGCCTGAAGGTCCGCGTCTATGGCACGAAGGGTGGTCTCGAATGGGTTCAGGCCGATCCGAACTACCTCTGGTTCACGCCCTTCGGCGAGCCGAAGCGCCTGATCACCCGTAACGGCGCCGGCTCCGGTGCTGCGGCCGCCCGCGTTTCGCGCATTCCGTCTGGACATCCGGAAGGCTATCTCGAAGCCTTCGCGACGATCTACACCGAGGCCGCGCATGCCATCAACGCCCACAAGAAGGGCAAGGCGGTTGATAAGGCCGTGGTCTATCCGACGGTCGATGACGGTGTGAAGGGCGTTGCCTTCGTGGAGGCCTGCGTGGCCTCCTCGAAGAAGAACGGTGCCTGGGTCAAGGTCTGATCCTCGCTCCACTACATCACGGATAAAACCAATGGGCGCGCTTCCTAGAATATTAGGGACCGCGCTCATTGTCGTTTAACAATGCTGTGGCAGAAATGAGCGCAATCAGATGGAGAAACGGTCGATGAAAGCCTCTGCCCGAATTCTGACATGCATCTTCGCGCTCGCTGCGTCTCCGGCATTGTCGCAGGAAGTCCCCAACCGCACACCGAACTTCTATGCCGGCCAGCGTGTTCCTGGCACGGTGAACGTGCAGACGACGGTATCCCTGTCCGTGCCTGTCGAGGCCGGGGAGGAAGCCGGGGAACAGATCAAGGCCGCGCAAAAGGGCTTCTACATGATGGCTGGGGGGCAATGCGATCTCATCCTGCAGACGCTGGCCGAGAGCTGCCAGATCATCAACCTCACCAGCAGCGCCGATCTCAATCGCGGTTCGCGAAACGACATTGTTGTGCGTGGCACGGTGACGATGGCGGTCAAGCTCAGGGACGCCAAGCAGAACCCCTAGCGTTCTCCGGCATAGTGGGCCGAAGCGGCAGAGCGCGCCGCTTCGGCTCGGGTATTGATCAGGCCGCTGCCTGCTTGCGCTTGATGAGCGCATCGATGCTGAAGGGGCCACCGCCGGCCGCAACCAGATAGAGAAAGACAAAGCAGAACAGGATTGCGGCGACGCCACCGTTCTGCGCTGGGTAGAACCCTTTTGGGGCATGCCCGATGAAATAGGCAAAAGCCATCAGACCCGAGAGGACGAAAGCCGCGGCGCGTGTCTTGAAGCCTGTTAATACGAGGAAGCCGAGCGTCAGTTCGAGCAGGCCGGCGATCCAGGACATCGAGCCTACGTCTGGCACTCGTTCCGCGGCCGGAAAATGCAGGATCTTCTGCGTGCCGTAGCTGAAGAGCACGAGCGAGGAGACGACGCGCAACAGGCTGAGGAGATATGGCTGCGCCAGGTGGATCGAGGAGAGCATCGCGTTCCTTTCGTGGTGATGTCCTCCTTGCTCTCTAGCGTGGCTTCCAGGGATCGCAAATTCACGACTTCTGACATCAGCGTTATCAGCGTTTTCAATATGATAGCATTTGATCGGGAGCGCACACGCTGGCACGGCTCGCGGCGGCCGGATGCGCGTATACAGGTCGATCGTTCCTCGCTTGAAAGCAGGCTGGCGATCTCCCGTGATCTGACTTCCGCCGTCCGCTGCCTTGATTTCGGCGTGGTGCCCGCCTAGATTGCGGTCATCGCCAGTACCAACAGGATGTGTGCAGCAATGGATTTCACCCCGATCGCAACGCCAGTTCGCCTTGCTATTCGGGAGTCCTTTATCCATGCCTGCATCCATTACCCTGTCCAATCTTTCGTGGTCCACGCCTGACGGGCGCACCCTTCTTTCCCACCTCGATCTGCGCTTCGGCGCTGAACGAACCGGCCTCGTCGGTCGCAACGGTGTCGGCAAGACGACGCTGCTGAAGCTCGTTTCCGGCGAACTGCAGCCGCAGTCGGGCAGCATTGCCTTTGGCGGACGCCTCGGCATCCTCCGCCAATCGGTTCAGGTGGAGGAGGGCGCAACCGTCGCCGATCTCTTCGGCGCTAGTGATGCGCTCGCTATCCTTCATCGCGCCGAAGCCGGCGACGCCACCACTGACGAACTCGCCAATGCCGATTGGACGATCGAGGCGCGGATTGCCGCGGCGATCGAACGCGTCGGGTTGGACGCGGAACCGGAAACGCTGTTGACCTCGCTTTCGGGTGGCCAACGGACGCGTGTGGGTCTTGCGGCCCTTGTCATTTCCGATCCCGATTTTCTTGTGCTCGACGAGCCGACCAACAATCTCGACCGCGATGGGCGGGAAGCCGTGATCGCTTTGCTCGCCGGCTGGCGCGCCGGCGCCATCGTCGTCAGCCATGATCGCGAACTGCTTGAAACCATGGATGCGATCGTCGAGATCACCACGCTTGGCGCCCGGCGATATGGTGGAAACTGGAGCGCCTTTCAGGAGCGCAAGTCGCTCGAGCTCGCTGCCGCCGAACACGATCTCGCGGACGCCGAGCGGCGCGTTGCCGATGTGGTCCGCAGCGCCCAGGTCGCCGCGGAGCGGCAGGCCCGCAGTGACCGCAACGGCCGCAAAAAAGCGGCACGAGGCGATATGCCGCGCATTGTCGCCGGCGGTCTCAAGCGGGCGGCGGAAAACACCAGCGGCAACAAGGTTCGCCTTGGCGAAAAACGTCGCGAGGAGGCGATGGAGGAAGCGTCTGCTGCCCGGCAGCGGATCGAGATCCTGCAGCCGTTCTCGGCGCAGCTCGCCTCAACAGGACTGCCGCCCGGCAGGGACGTTCTCAGGCTGGAAAGCGTCACCGCCGGCTATCGGTCGGAGGCGCCAATCATCCAAAACCTCTCCTTCGCGATGACAGGCCCCGATCGTGTCGCGATCGCCGGACCGAACGGGTCGGGCAAGACGACCCTGCTGGCGCTGATCACAGGCGCGTTGCAGCCGTGGTCCGGAACGGTCTCCGTCATGGCGGGCTTTTCGCTGTTCGATCAGAGCGTCAGTCTTCTCGACCGATCGTTGTCGATCCGGGAGAATTTCTGCAATCTCAATCCCGGCGCCAATGAAAATGCCTGCCGCGCGGCGCTGGCGCGTTTCATGTTCCGGGCAGATGCCGCCCTGCAGCAGGTGTCGACGCTGTCAGGAGGGCAGCTGTTGCGCGCTGGGCTTGCCTGCGTCCTCGCCGGTGCGAAGCCGCCGCCGCTGCTGATCCTTGACGAACCGACCAACCATCTGGATATCGATTCCATAGCGGCCGTCGAGGCTGGCCTTCAGGCTTATGATGGGGCGCTGCTGGTCGTCAGTCACGACGAGGTGTTTCTGGAGAATATCGGCATATCGCGAATGATACAGCTTCCGCTGGGAGAAGAGGTTCTCGTCTAGGCGAATGGCTGCCGGATCAGATGTAGAGGCCGGCCATCTTGCGCCAGGCGCCTGCGCGATGCGCGCGACCGTTCCAGACATGCAGCTGGTGTCCGACCTGCTTCTCCGCAAGCAGCCGGCTGAGGTGGTAGTTGTTGTCGAGGAACGGGTCGGCGTCGCCGATGGTCAGGACGATCTCGACCTCGCGTAGTTTCTCCAGCTGCCAGCCGCCATGCAGTCCCGGCAGGAAGTGCGTCGGCGTATGGAAATAGACGGCGTCGTCGTAATAGCCGTCGAACAGATCGCCGAAGGATTCGACCCTGATCGTCAGGTCATAGCGGCCGGAGAAGGCAACCAGCTTGCGGAACAGGTGCGGATGCCGGAAGACCAGGCTGGCGGCCTGGAAGGCGCCGAGGCTGCAGCCATGCACGATGGTGCACTCATGTCCGTTCTTCGATGCCATCAGCGGCAGGACTTCGTTCAGGATGTAGTCCTCGAAGGCCGTGTGGCGGCGGATGCGCTCGGCCGGATGCCGGTCGAAGCCGTAGAAGGTCTCGGCGGCGAGCCCCTCGATGCAGTAGAGCTGCAGTTGGCCGGCGTGCAGCTTTTCGGCAAGACTCTCTATAACGCCGAGCCTTTCGTATTCCCAGAAACGTCCCTCGCGGGTCGGAAACATCAGCACCTTGGCGCCGGCATGGCCGAACACCAGCAACTCCATCTCGCGATGCAGGCGCGGACTATGCCAGCGCAGATATTCCCGGTTCATAACACCTTGAAGAAATCTCGGACTTTCTCGCGCAGAATCGCGCTCTGCTCAATGCTTCCGGGATAATCGAAGTGTCCCGCATCCAATATGAAGGTTTCATTATATTTTGATGTCGGCAGGGCGTTGGCCACCGCGAACTGGCAGGGCGGTGCCACGGCCGGGTCGAAGAGGGCGACGGCTGCGAGCATCGGCACCTTGATCCGGCTTGCAGCACTGGCGGCGTCGAACATGCGCAGGGTGTCGAGCACGCTTCCGTGTGCCTTCTGGTACGTCTGCACGGAATCGGCGCTGCCGACGGTCGGCAGTGTCAACCATTGTTCCCGGTCGCCGAAGGTCGGGACGACGAGGTGGCCGCGATCGATGCGCGGATCGAACGGGATCGCCAGTGCGCCGATGCCGCCGCCGAAGCTGACGCCGCTATAGCCGATGTGGCCGGAGAGCCATGGATAAAGTGCCAGAAGCGTTGACACGGCAAGCCAGAGATCGTCGACGCAGCCACCGATGATGTAGGTGTCCGGACGTGCGATGCCCTGCAGGACGTGGCCCGACGCATCGGCCGGAATCGGCGGGCGGGCGCTGAGCGACAGGCCGCGGGCGCAGGGGAAGAGGATGGCAGCTTCCTCGACCGGCAGGTCGAAATCGGGCGCGTCGCGACCGCCATAGCCGTGGCCCACTACCAATCCGCGGCGTACCGGCCGTTGCCGGGGCAGGAGCAGCCAGCCGCCGATCTCGAAGCCACCGGTCGAGGTGGTGTAGGTGATGTCGAGCACCTGCCAGTCGGGATGGGTCAGCTGGCTTTTCCGAAGTACCGGCCGTGGGTCGGTGGCGATCGCCTTTTCGTATCGGGCCTGCCAGAAGGTGTCGAAGCCCGGCGGCGCCTCGGGCGGTACGATCGCTCGGAGATCGGCAAGGGTCATGCCGTAGGTGGGGTCGAAGGCGAAGGGGTGTGTGGTGGGAATGCTCATGGGAGGGTTGTTTCGCGAAAAGGCGGGCGATGCAAGGCACGAACACCTGATGCGTAAGGCGCCCTCGGGATGGCTAACCTGAAACGTTACAGTGTTGTCACTTCCACCCTGTACAACACCGGTCCGCTTGGCTAAACCGCCTCTCGAAACCATGAAGAACGGGATTTCCATGATCGATCCGAAGACCCTTGCTGCCCGCTTCCCGGGCGATTTCACCTTTGGCGTTGCGACGGCAGCGTTTCAGATTGAAGGCGCTTCCAAGGCAGACGGCCGCAAGCCCTCCATCTGGGATGCCTTCTGCAACATGCCGGGTCGTGTCTTCAACCGCGACAATGGCGATGTCGCCTGCGATCACTATAACAGGCTCGATCAGGACCTCGATCTCATCAAGTCCATGGGCGTCGAAGCCTACCGCTTCTCGATCGCCTGGCCGCGTATCATCCCTGACGGCACTGGCCCTGTGAATGAGGCGGGTCTCGATTTCTACGATCGCCTCGTCGATGGCTGCAAGGCGCGGGGCATCAAGACCTTCGCAACGCTCTACCACTGGGATCTGCCGCTGCTTCTTGCCGGTGACGGCGGCTGGACGGCGCGGTCGACGGCATATGCGTTCCAGCGCTATGCCAAGACCGTGATGGCCCGCCTCGGCGACCGCCTCGACAGCGTCGCGACCTTCAACGAACCGTGGTGCATTGTTTGGCTCAGCCATCTCTATGGCATTCATGCGCCGGGCGAGCGCAACATGCAGGCGGCGCTGCACGCCATGCACCATATGAACCTCGCGCATGGCCTCGGCGTCGAGGCGATCCGCGCGGAAGCGTCCAATGTGCCTGTCGGCCTCGTGCTCAACGCCATGTCCGTCATGCCGGGCTCCGACAGCGCGGCCGATCAGGCGGCTGGCGAACGTGCGCACCAGTTCCACAACGGCGCCTTCTTCGATCCGGTCTTCAAGGGCGAATACCCGAAGGAGTTCCTGGAAGCGCTCGGCGACCGCATGCCTGTTGTGGAAGAGGGTGACCTGAAGATCATCAACCAGAAGCTCGACTGGTGGGGCCTCAACTATTACACGCCGCTGCGTGTCGCCGATGATCCTGCGAAGAACGGCGATTTCCCTTGGACCGTCGAGGCGCCACGCGTCAGCGACGTGAAGACCGATATCGGCTGGGAAGTCTATGCGCCTGGCCTGAAGAACGTCGTTGAGGACCTCTATCGTCGCTACGAGCTGCCGGAGTGCTACATCACCGAGAACGGTGCCTGTGACAATGCCGGCATCGAACAGGGAGAAGTCAACGATACGATGCGCCTGGATTACTACGGCGAGCACCTGGATGTCGTCGCCGACCTGATCAAGGACGGCTATCCGATGCGCGGCTACTTCGCCTGGAGCCTGATGGACAATTTCGAGTGGGCCGAGGGCTACCGCATGCGTTTCGGCCTCGTCCATGTCGACTACGACACGCAGGTTCGCACGGTGAAGAAGAGCGGCAAGTGGTACAGCGAGCTTGCCGCGCAGTTCCCGAAGGGGAACCACAAGAGCAGCTAAGGGCACATGGCGCGAATCGGCGCCGTGGCTTAAACCCAAGCGCATGGAAAAGCCGCTCGTCCTCTATGCGATCTGCGGCAGCCAGCGAAAGGCTTCGACCAACCGCCGGCTGCTCGAAGCCCTCCGCGACAACGCACCAGCAGGTGTCGCGATCGAGATCTCGGATCTGATCGGCGAACTGCCGATCTTCAGCCCCGACCGCGAGGGCGAAAACACGCCAGCGATCGTTGAAACGTTCGCAGCCAAGATCCGGGCGGCCGACGGCATCATCGTCGCCTGTCCGGAATATGCCCATGGCCTGCCGGGCGGATTGAAGAACGCGCTCGATTGGCTCGTGTCCCGTGACGAAGTGCCATTCAAGCCTGTGATGATCGCGCATGCCTCGCATCGCGGCGATTTCGCGCTAGAACAGTTGACCGAAGTGCTGAGGACGATGTCGTTCGCCCTCGTCGACGGCGCCTTTTTGCGGCTTCCGTTGCTCGGAAAATCGGACGGCGCGCTGGCAGCCGCCTTGGCCGAAAGCACCATAAGCGGTCCCCTCGTATCAGCACTTGTAAAATTCTGTGCTGCAATCAATATCCCAAAGATCTGATCGCGTCAGACAAGTATTTGAAATATTTAAACATATTCTGCGTTTCTGTGTTCATCACGCTGGAAGGCGGATGATTAATCGTTACATCGATCTTTAACCGTTTCTTGAGCCCTTGGCTGGCAGACTTCCTCAATCGGGGAGCAGTGAATGCGGGCTATTCTTGGGGGAAGCAGAAGAGGTTTAGGCTTCGGTCGTCATGCGACCGTTGCTGGCGTGCTCTTTTCCTTCGCCATAGTCGTCGCGATCGTCACCCTACTCGTGCTAAGCGCGCTTCAACGCGTCGCGGACCGTTCGAATGTGTTGGACGACGAGCGCTCAAGCGAAACGATGTCCGGCGCGCTGAAAACCTTCGAGATGCAGCTGGGCGCGACGCTCAACGACTACGCAGCCTGGGATGACGCTGCCGTTAACGTCTATGCCGCCGATGGCATGGCTTGGACGATCAGCAACTACGGTGAGATGTCGGTCAACAGCTCGCTGTTCGACATGGCGATCGTGATCGATGACGAGAAGAAGCCGATCATGGCCTATCAGGAAGGCAAGCCAATGAACGGCGCGCTGAATGATTTCTTCTCCTCTTCGCTCTGGACGCTGTTCGACAAGGTGAAGGCTGCGGCCCCGCAGGACAACCCGGAGGCGACGGGTTTTGTCAGTACGAAAGCCGGGATCGCCGTCGTTGGCGTGGCGCTGGTGCGCGAGAAATCGGGTGCGCTCGATATTCCGGCAGGAAAGCATCGCTATCTCATCTTCGCCAGGCATCTGAACGCCGACAAGGTTACGGAGCTTGGTGCGACCTACGTTATTGGCGGGTTGAAGCTGGTCGCTCCGGAATTCGAAACTCCTTATTCCGTGACGATCACCGACGCGCAATCGGTTGCTCTCGGCAAGCTGGTCTGGGTGTCGCGAGCGCCCGGCGATATCGGCTATGGCGAGGTTCGTCCGATGGTCGTGAAGGCGGTCGGGCTCGTCGGCCTGTTCTTCATCGTCCTCCTCATCATCGGCTGGCTGGCGCTGCGACGCCTCAAGGCGGAGGAAATCAATGCCCGCGAGGAAGCCAATCGTGACAGGTTGAGCGGTTTGATGAACCGCGACGGGCTTGGAACGGCGATCGACGCCTTCGTCGCAGAAGCAGCCGATACCCGCCGCAATGTGCTCATCCTTTACCTCGATCTCGACGGCTTCAAGGAAGTCAACGACGCGTATGGTCACGGGACTGGCGACCAGCTGATCCGCGCGGTTGCCGCCGGTCTCAACGTGCTTATCCCGGAGGGCGCTGTTCTGGCCCGCATCGGTGGCGACGAGTTCGCCATCGCTTTTGTCTCCGAAAGTGAGCATGCGGTTGCTCTGCAGCTTTCCGAGCAGATCCTGGACTTCCTGGCCGAGCCCCTGGAGATCGGCCGGCGTGTCGTTGTCATCGGCGCGAGCATCGGCATCGCCATGTCGGAAGGCGGCGCGATCGACCGCGAGGAACTGGTTCGTCGCGCCGACCTTGCCATGTACAAGGCCAAGGAAGCCGGCCGCGCGCGCATGACGCTTTACGATCCGGCAATGGATGCGGACCGCGCGGAGCGCAACGCTCTGGAACTCGATTTGCGGATGGCGATCGAAGGCGGCGACCTGCAGATCGCCTACCAGCCGCTGATCGACGCCGCGACCCATGAAATGACGGGCGTCGAGGCGCTGGTGCGGTGGAATCGCCCAGGCCACGGCCCGGTTTCACCCGAGGTCTTCATCCCCATCGCGGAAACCAGCGGGCTGATCGAGGCGCTGGGTCTTTTTGTTTTGCGCAAGGCTTGCGAAACCGCCAAGCAGTGGCCGGAGCTGCGTATCTCGGTCAACGTCTCGCCGGGGCAATTCCGAAACCCGGCTTTCGCCGACTATGTCCGATACGTGTTGAAGCAGACGGAGATCGAGGCCAAACGCGTGACGCTCGAAGTCACCGAAGGCTACATGATCCAGAACCCGCAGCGCACCCGGCAGGCAATCGAGCGGCTGAAGACGCTGGGGGTCAAGGTTGCGCTCGACGATTTCGGCTCGGGTTTCTCGTCCATCGGTTATCTCAGGCAGTTCGGCTTCGATCGCATCAAGATCGATCGCTCGCTGGTCATGAACATCCTCGAAAGCGAGAGCCAGCGCGAAATGCTGCAGGCGACCGTGGCGCTTGCCCGCTCGCTCGACATTCCGGTCACGGCGGAAGGCATCGAGACCGAGGAGCAGGGCATCGCGGTGCGGCTCTTCGGCTGCGATACGCTGCAGGGCTATTTCTTCGGTCGACCGATGCCCGCAGAGCAGATCACTGAACGGCTGATGCACGTTCGCGCGGCGAAGGTCACAACCCGCCGCACCAACGCCGCCTAAGGCAAGTTAAGTGCCGATGTGCTTCTGGCCACGCTTCTTGGCGAGCGCAATCTGATGCTGCCGCTGGCGATAGCGCAGACGGTCGTCCTCGCTGCGCGTGTGGTAGCAGTTGCTGCAGGACACACCTTCCTCGTATTGCGGTGAGGTAATCTCCTCGGCCGTGATCGGATTGCGGCAGGCGTGGCAGAGCTTGTGCTCGCCCTCCTTCAGGCCATGCTCGACCGACACGCGCTCGTCGAAGACGAAGCAGGCGCCGTCCCAGAGGCTCTCTTCCTGCGGGACTTCCTCGAGGTATTTCAGTATGCCACCCTTGAGGTGGTAAACCTCCTCGAAGCCCTGCTCCTTCATGAAAGCGGTTGCCTTCTCGCAACGGATGCCGCCGGTGCAGTACATGGCGATCTTCGGCTTGTTGTGCAGGCCGCTGTTGTTGCGCACCCAGTCCGGGAACTCGCGGAAGGTTTTCGTGTTCGGATCGACGGCTCCGCGGAAGATTCCGATTGCCGTTTCGTAGTCATTGCGGGTGTCAATGACGATCGTATCAGGATCGGAGATCAGCGCATTCCAGTCCTGCGGCGTGACGTAGGTGCCGACCACCTTGTTGGGGTCGATGTTCTCGACGCCCATGGTGACGATCTCTTTCTTGAGCTTCACCTTCATGCGCAGGAAGGGCATCTTCGATGCACGGCTTTCCTTGTGCTCGAGCGCGGCGAATTCCGGCTGGGCACGCAGAAACGCCAGCACCGTCTTTATGCCCGCATCCGGGCCGGCGATCGTGCCGTTGATCCCCTCGTGCGCCAGAAGCAGCGTGCCCTTCACGCCGTTTTCCTCGCAAAGCGTCTGAAGCGGCTCGCGCAGGCTCTCGAAGCGCGGGACCGAAACGAAATGGTAGAGAGCCGCAACGAGGAAGGGGCTCGTCGCAGACGTCGGTTGTGTCAGCGTGTCTGTCATGCGGCTGCAAATACAGCTTTCCGGGTTTTTGCGCAATTGGGGCGATTCAGCTCACCTGCGCGCGCCAGAGCAATTCGATCCGGTCCGCTTCCTCCTGCGGATCATCGCCGAAGACGTCTTCTGCCCGCTCAAGTGCCGCGCGTCGGTCCTCCTGCTGGCGGAAGATGATCGCGTCGAGCAGTCGCGCGAGGTCGTCGGCATTCGGAAAATGTTGCGGTTCGGCCTCCACCAGTGCGCAGAGCACATCGAGGTCATGGATATGGCCGAGCAGATCGATCAGGCCGGTCGTCACCTCGTATTTCGCCTTCATTGCCGCAGGCCAGAGCGGTCGAAGCAGCCGCTGGTAGGCCCGGCAGTCCTGCGCCCGCTTGCGCAATGTGTGAAAGGTTTCCGCCGAGGCTTCGGCATGGCAATGCTCGATGGCCTTCCGCGCCTTCGATGTCGTGTCGCGCCAGCCCTTGGCGACAAGCCGTGCATTCCTGCGCGGACCGCCGTTGAAGTGGACCTCTTCAACAGCTGCGATGGCGTCCCTCAGCACGCCCGGTGCCTCGGCGAGTTTTTGATCAATGTCGGCCTCGGCTTCGGCCATATGGTCGCGCCGGTTTTCGAGGGCTGCGACGATGCGGCCAAGCGCCTTCGCCTCTGCCGTGTTGCGGGCGGTTGTCTTCAGGTAGCCGACGGTCTCGATCAGCGCGGTCGCGTCCCGGATAGCGGAAAGCGACATTGCGAGATCACGAAGTCGGACGTTCTCGCTCTCCCGAAACGCCGGCACTTCGCTGGCCACCAAGCGATAAAGGGAACGCACGCGCTTCAGTTTTTTGCGAAAGGCATGGACCGCCTCGTGCTTACCCTCCGGCCTTTCTTCAAGTGCACGGATCGCGTGAGACAGCTGGCCGCCAGCCGCCTTCCTGAACTCTGCCGTGAAACTGTGGTCAGGCCGTATGCGAAAGGGCATGCCGATCGTGCTCGTATTCCGTGGCAAGCGCTTGGTTTGAGTAACGGAAATCGCCTGTGACCTCGCGGCCGACCCATGAAGGCAGCGAAGGATTGTCGCTCTCCGAGCGCATCTCCACTTCGGCGATCACCAAGCCACGGTACTGCCCGGCGAACACGTCAACCTCCCAAACGAAACCGCCATGGGGTACGCGATACCGTGTTTTTTCGATGACGATGCCTATCGCGTCGTCGAGGAGTTGCTCGGCGTCGGCGACGGGGATGTCGTATTCGAATTCCTCGCGGGTCAGCGTGCTCCGGCCGATCTTTACGGTCAGTCTCGCCTTCACATTGTCGAGTACGCGCACGCGTACCGAGCGGTCGTCCATCGAGGCAATATAGCCTTGCTTGAAAACGGATTTTGTCTCAGCTCCAGCGCGCCAGGCATCGCCGTGCACCAGAAACTTCCGCTCGATTTCTTTCGCCATTTCCGGTGAACCTTGTGTGACGATTTTATTACGCTAGCCTAATTTTACCCCCATGGGTACCCATAGTATTCCAAAGATGTGTTTCGGCTCGACAAAGCTTACCCTTGGGGTTATTCCGATCCCGAATTCAATCGTTTCAAAAGGATCACGCGGCCATGGGCGAAAAGACAGAAAAGCTCCTTTCCATCCTGAAACTCCAGCCTGTTGTTCCGGTCCTGATTGTCGATGACGTCAAGTCCGCCGTTTCGCTCGCGCGCGCTCTTGTCGCAGGCGGTTTGAAGGCAATCGAGATCACCATGCGCACGCCCTCTGCGCTCGATGCTGTTCGTGCCGTTGCCGACGAGGTCGAAGGCGCCGAGGTCGGGGCTGGCACCATCCTCAATGCCGCCCACTGGGATGCGGCGGTTGCCGCTGGCTCCAAGTTCGTCGTCAGCCCGGGTGCAACACAGGAATTGCTCGACGCTGCGCGCAAGTCGTCGGTTCCGCTGCTGCCGGGTGCTGCGACCGCAAGCGAAGTCATGGCGCTGCGCGAGGAAGGCTATCAGGTTCTGAAGTTCTTCCCGGCAGAACAGGCTGGTGGCGCGGCTTATCTCAAGGCGCTGTCCTCGCCGCTAGCAGGCACCGTCTTCTGCCCGACGGGCGGTATCTCGTTGAAGAATGCAAGGGATTACCTGTCTCTGCCGAACGTCATCTGCGTCGGTGGCTCCTGGGTTGCGCCGAAGGAACTGGTCGCCGCTGGCGATTGGGCCGGCATCACCAAGCTTGCGTCTGAAGCAGCTGCCCTGAAGGCCTGATTTCGCGGGAAACTCGCGCATGATGCAGGCGGAGGCTCCGCCTGCATTTGTATTTCGAGCGCCAATACCTATCTCCCCTCTGGCCTCTAGACAGGGAGATGATGAGGAATGTTCGACGCGAAAAAGCTTCTTGAGCAGTTCTTGGGTTCGCAGGTGCCAGGGGTCGGCGGTTCCGTCAAGGACCGGGCCGGCGACGCGATCCAGATGGCCAAGGATAATCCGTGGAAGGCAGGCGCGCTTGCGACCGTGCTCCTCGGAACCAAGACTGGTCGCAGTATCGCTGGCAATGCACTGACGATCGGTGGTTTGGCCGCCATCGCCGGCCTCGGCTATCAGGCCTACAGAAATTACCAGGCAGGGCAGGCGCCCGCAACGCCATCCGATGCGCCGCCTCCAAAGACGGCCGTCCTGCCGCCGCCCGCTGACTCCGGGTTCGGGGCGGCTTCACCGGCTCAAAGCAACGAGTTCGTCCTCGTTCTCATCCGCGCGATGATCGCTGCGGCCAAGGCCGATGGTCATATCGACGATGGTGAACGGGCGCTCATTCTCGACAAGATCAAGGCTGCCGATGTCAGTGGCGAAGCTGCCGCCTTCATCGAACGGGAGCTGTCGCAGCCGACCGACATCGATGCGCTGGTTGCAGCCGCGGCGACCGAGGAGCAGCGCGTGGAACTCTACACCGCGTCGCGCCTGACCATTGAACCGGATTCGCGCGCCGAGCGTGGCTATCTCGATCTGCTGGCCGGTCGTCTCGGCCTTCCCGATGCGCTTGTCGATCACATCGAGGCAACGGTGTCATCCGCCAAGATCAGTTTGTAAGGGTACCAATCGGCCAGTTGCCTTTCCCGGGCGGCTGGCCTAAGCCATGTGTCCTTATCTGGAGGAGCGCATGCGCGATCTATCGAATTTCAAGGGTTGCCCGGCACCGCAGCCGGTAACCCTCAAGGGCCGTTTCGTCACGGTTGAGCCCTATGTTCGCGAACAACATCTGCAAGCGTTGTGGGATGGGCTCGGCGGCATGGCTATCAATCCCCTGCTGCGCTATTTCGCGCAGCCCGATTTTACCGGTATGGAAGATTTCTCCAACTGGCTGCAGTCGGTCGCCAAATCGGGTTGGCTGACGCATATCTTCCGCGACAATGCCTCCGGCAAGATCGTCGGCATGGCAAACTACATGCGGGCCGATCCAGCCAACGGCGTGATCGAAGTGGGCGGTGTTGCGCACGGCGCTGATATGAAGCGCTCGCCGCTCTCCACGGAAGTCCACTATCTGATGGCCAAGCATATCTTCGAGGAGCTTGGCTACCGGCGCTATGAGTGGAAATGCGATAATCTGAACGAGGCGAGCAAGACAACGGCAGCCCGCTATGGCTTCACCTTCGAAGGCGTGTTCCGCCAGCACATGATTTCCAAGGGCCGCAACCGCGATACGGCGTGGTTTTCGATGATTGATTCCGAGTGGCCCGCCCTGAACGCGGCATTCGAAGCATGGCTGTCTCCCAACAATTTTGACGCGGATGGCAAGCAGAGGAGCCGGCTGGAGGATATTCGTGCTGAGATCAGCAAGGAAACAGCCGTATGACGGCTCCGAAATCGGAAGGCCGTTCGCAGGCAATTGCGGCGGCCATCATTCTCGTGACCGCCGGCATCGTGCTCTATTTCATGCCGGCCATCGTGCTCGCACTGGGCAGCTACTCGCCGTATCTTGCGGCCGGTGTCGGCGCCTGCCTGATCCTGGCCTTCTTCGTCGTGTTCTGGCTGAGAGCACGCTATCAGCGCCGGCGCGGCAAGTAGCGCTGCAGCCGTTCGACTAGCCTTGTAGCGAGGCGCCGAGCAGCAGCGCGCCCATGGCAATCACCAGCAGGGCGCCCAGAATTTCGATCGAATTCCCAATCCATACCGAAGCCGCCGAGCCGCGGCCGGCAAGCCGCATCGCCGTGCCCTTGGCGGTGACGGCAAGCGTTGCCAGGATCGCGACCGTTATCGCAGTGCCGAGCGACATGGCGATCACTGACAGCACGCCGCCGAGATAGAGCCCATTCAGAAGCGAGAAGGTCATCACCAGAAGCGCGCCCGAGCAGGGGCGCAGGCCGACCGCAATGATGGCTGACCAGGCTTCACGGATATTGAACTTCTCTCCCCCGAGCAGCGATGGATCGGGCACGTGCGATTGCCCGCAGGTCTCGCAGGCCATTCCCGCGATGAATTTGTGGCCGGCCCTAAGCGCGTCGGCTTCGCCGAAGGCGTAGCTCGAGCCCTGCGTCTGCGCTTCATTATCCTTCCAGTCCAGCATCATGCTGACGGGACCGGAAGAGGTTGCCATGGCCTCGCGGTTCGGCATGCCGGCGGTAAGCACCCGCAGCTTGCGAAACAGCAGCCAGCAGCCGAAGAGGATGATCATGACGAAGCTGGCGATTTCCATCGCCTGCGTTGCTGCAGTCAGGGTTATTCCAGTGCCACGAAGCACCAGCCATGCGCCGCCGACCAGGACGATTGCGACCAGTCCCTGCAGGAAGGCGGAGACGAAGGAGATCGACACGCCGCGTTTCAGCTCGATTTCGTTGGCGATCATGTAGGACGAAATGACCGCCTTGCCGTGTCCCGGGCCAGCGGCATGGAAGACGCCATAAGCAAACGAGAGGCCGATCAGTGTCCAGAGATGCCAGGAATCCTCACGCATGGCGCGCAGCGCGCCCGTCAGTGCACGATAGAAGGCCTGCTGCTGCGCATTAATGTAGAGGAGGAGGGGAGCGAGCGGGCCGCCTGTCGGCTGGAAGCTCGGCTCTGACGTGCCGATGCCGAGCGGCGACTGTGCATGGGCAACGGCCATGCCCGCGACGAGCACCAATGCGGCGCAGAGCGCAACCGGGCGAAGCCCGTGCCTCAGCATGTCAGATCCAGCCGCGTCGCGAAGAGCTTCGACATGTTCGTCCCCGTCGGGTCGTTGAAGAAGGCGTCGGTCAAGGATTGCTTGTTTTCGGCGATCACTTGGTCAGCATCAGGGCGGACGACCTGGTGCTTGCAGCTTTTGAAGCCATCGCCGACGAGGACCAGTTCGTTGTCGCTCGGAAAGTCGATCGAGGTGTAGAGCGTCGGATCATAGACGCCGAAGGTCAGCTGTCCCTTGAGCGGCATCTTCTCCGCCGGCTTGACGGCGAAGAACATCAGGAGCTGGCCCTGCTTGTAATCCACATGGATCAAGTCGGGCTTCTCGACCTTGATGTTCTTACCGTCCATCGTGAGGTTCATGTAGTAGTCGTAGTCGACTAGGGAGTCCCGCACCGTCTTGCCGACCTCGGCGAGCTCGTTCGGATCGAGCTTCAGGTCTGTATTCTTGTCGAAATCCATGACGACGGAGGACGAGAAGACCTCGTCGAAACGCCAGACGTTGCGCAGCTCCGCGACATTGCCATCGTCGTCAGCGACTATTTCGAGCCTTGCCTCAACGAACACATGCGGGTGCGCAAAGGCGGCGGCTGGCAGAAGCGACAGGAGCGACGCCATCAGGAGTGTCGATTTCTTCATGCGTGCTCTTAGTTGCGGGATCGCGTTGCGCCCTGAATCCTCGCCAGAAAATGGGACGGAATTGGGACCGGCCCCGGACAGCAAAGCTCAGGGGTGCTTCTTGAACCAATTGTGAAGATAGTCGACGAAGATGCGCACCTTGGCCGGCAGATACCGCCGGTGCGGATAGACGGCATAAATGCCGCGATCGGTCGGAATGTAATCGTTGAAGAGCGTGACCAGTTCGCCATTCTCGATCGGTTTGCGGGCGATGAAATCGGGAATCAACGCAACGCCGATACCCGCCAGCGCCGCGCGTAGCGTTGCATGCGGGCTGTTGACTTCCATCGGGCCGGTGACGGCAACAGCGAAGGAGGTGTTGTCGGGATTGTAGAAGCGAATGCTACCCTGGCTGCGCGAGTTCGTGTCGATGATGAAGGGGACGTTCGAGAGGTCCGAGGGGTGGGCGAGTTCGGGATGACGTTCCACGAAATCGGTTGTCGCGCAGAGATGGACCCGGAAATCCGAGATCTTGCGGGCGATCATGCCGGAATCCTCGAGCTTGGTCACGCGGATGGCGACGTCGAAGCCTTCCTCGATAAGATCGACGAATCGGTCGTCGGCGGCAATCTCCAGCGCGAGATCGGGATTTTCCCTGGCGAAATCGATCAGCGACTGGCCGACATCGGCGTCGACGAAGGTGCGAGGCACGGAGACCTTCAGCCGGCCCTTCAGCTGCGCGTTGTTCTCGCGCACGAGATCGGCGAGGTTGTCGATCTCCTTCAGGATGTCGGAAGCGGTGCGATAGTAGGTGTGGCCAGCCTCCGTCATGGAGAATTGGCGGGTCGTGCGATTGAGCAGCAGGGCGCCGAGTTCGTCTTCAAGTTCGCGGACATATTTGGAGAGCAGCGCCTTGGAACGGCCAGTGCGCCGCGCGGCGGCCGAAAAGCCTTCCGCTTCAACGACGTCGATGAAGGCGCGGATGCGAGTGAGCGTGTCCATGGTGGTCTCCCCCAAAAAAGCGCCGAACCGCCATTCAAATCAGTCAGTTGCGGGCCGTTTCGCCACGTTGAACAAATTGCGGTGTATTGTTCAAATATTTTCTGCCGGTAGATGCGAAAAAACCGCTTGATTATGACTGCGAATATTCCTATTTCGGGGTCAGCCCAAAGTCGCACGTGCCCATGGGTGTCCGCCGAACCCTCGAATTGGTGAGGAAATCGGTAAGGTACCTGGAATTAACCCCTCCAGTCGCTATTCCGGCCAACCGGAAAATGCGAGGACGCCTGAAGCAACGACGGTGCGGGCCTTTTTGTTCTCTCCCTGCTTTCCATCAGTGGGGGTTACTGAAGAGGCACACCTTCATTGCCGGAAGTGCGGTAGGGAACCCCCTCCAATCCATGGCAGACAAAGCCGGATCCATGTCGCTTACGCGGCGTTGATTCATCATCTGCGCAATCCAAGCGCTTGCTAAGGTTCCGGGGTCTCCACCGGCTGGTTCCTAGGCGAGTGATTGGTTGCCCTTTGTCCTCCGGTTTTTTCCGGAGCTCTGGAATTGGAAAAGGGATTGATATGACCACTCAGCGCATCCGCGACTTTCTCGCAACCCGACGTCCCGACGGTCCCTGCCTCGTGGTCGACCTCGACGTCGTGCGCGACAATTTCTCCGCTTTCCGTCACGCCATGCCGGATAGCGCGATCTACTACGCCGTCAAGGCAAACCCGGCTCCTGAAGTCCTGAAGCTGCTCGCCGACATGGGCTCCAACTTCGATTGCGCGTCCGTCGCCGAAATCGAAATGGCGCTGAACGCCGGTGCGACCGCTGCCCGTATCTCCTACGGCAACACGATCAAGAAGGAACGCGACGTTGCCCGCGCGCATGCGCTCGGCGTCAGCCTCTTTGCGGTCGATAGCCACGAGGAAGTGGAGAAGATCTCGCGTGCCGCTCCCGGCGCCCGCGTGTTCTGCCGCGTTCTCACCGATGGCGAAGGTGCCGAATGGCCACTGTCGCGCAAGTTCGGCTGCGTGCCGCAGATGGCCGTCGACGTTCTCGTCTACGCGCATCAGCTGGGCCTCGAGTCCTACGGTGTGTCGTTCCACGTCGGTTCGCAGATGACCAAGGTCGATGCCTGGGATTCGGCTCTTGCCGATGCCAAGCGCGTCTTCGTTCAGCTGGCCAAGCAGGGCATCCACCTGCAGATGGTCAACATGGGCGGCGGCTTCCCGACCAAGTATCTGCGCGACGTTCCGTCGGCAGAAGCTTACGGTCGTGCGATCTACCAGAGCCTTCGTGACCACTTCGGCAACAACCTGCCGAAGACGATCATCGAGCCGGGCCGCGGCATGGTCGGCAACGCCGGCGTCATCAAGACGGAAGTCGTGCTGATCTCGAAGAAGTCCGACAACGACGCCGCTCGCTGGGTGTTCCTCGACATCGGCAAGTTCGGCGGTCTGGCCGAAACGATGGACGAAGCCATTCGTTACCCGATCCGCACTGAGCGCGACGGCGACGAAATGGAGCCCTGCGTCATCGCCGGCCCGACCTGCGACTCTGCCGACGTGCTTTATGAGAAGAATCTCTACCCGCTGCCGCTCACCCTTTCGATCGGCGACGAGATCCTGATCGAAGGCACCGGCGCCTACACGACCACCTATTCGGCGGTCGCGTTCAACGGCTTCGAGCCGCTGAAGGCCTACATTATCTAGCACATGACCCTCGGATCGCAGATCCGGGATAGGCTTATGTGCCAATAAAGACCACGCTCGCCCCGTAGCCAGCCGGGGCGGCACCCTCACAATGATCTGACGATACCGTTTGAAACGGTTTTGAGTTCGGGAGGCCACGATGGCCGCTGTTCTTGATTCTGTCCGCGCATATTTTGCGCCTTCTGTCTTCGCCATCGACGCCGAAAACCCCGGCGATGTCGTCGCGCGCGAAAACCTGCTCGATCGCGCCATGGGCCCGAACCGCCGCAAGAAGTCGTCGGAGAAGATTCGCCGCGGCCGCCTGCCGGCCGAAGGCCTGGCACTTGTCGCGCGCGATCGCGACAACCATGTCATCGGCACTGTCCGTCTATGGAATATCGAGGCCGGCGTTAATGCCGATGCGACGCCGATCAATGCGCTGTTGCTTGGGCCGCTGGCCGTCGATTCCACCTTCGAGGGCAAGGGCGTCGGTTCGGCACTGATGCGCGCCGCCATTCTGGAAGCCAAGAACCGTGGGCACGGCGCCATCCTGCTCGTCGGCGATGCCCCTTACTACGAGCGTTTCGGCTTCTTTGCCGAAAAGGCTCAACATCTCGTCATGCCGGGTCCTTTCGAACGCTCGCGCTTCCTTGCGCTGCAGCTCATCGAGGGCTGGCTTGACGGCGCGGCCGGCATGATCGTCCCCTCGGGACGGATGCTGACAAGCGCCCCGGTCCGCAGGGCGGCGTGATCGGTGGAGCCTCTCCCCATCAGGGAGAGGCTTTTTTTGTTTCCTGCTTTTTGGAAATCGAGTTTAGAGGCGCCGGAAGAGCCGGCGAACGCGTAGCCTAAACTTTTACGACTGCTTGCCCCCTCAGGCTTCAATCATTTCACGACGCTTGCGTCGATGATTTGAGTTCCGGCAGTCTGAACGACATTTTCAGGTATAGCGGCGATGAAGAACATCGTGAAAGCATAAACCGCGAATACAGTCGCTGCGGCAGTGGCCCTTAGAATCATTCATGCACTCCTATTCTCAGGAGTTCAATGTGGGCTCAAAAGGCGGCTTTCCCAAGAGTTTTCTGAACGCCAGATGAACAAAAAACTGTGAGAGCAAAAATTAATGATATTTTAGCAACACCTGAGTTTCGCCCCGAAGGGGATGAAATTCCCGGTTTGTTCTCATCAATGTGCAATAATTTCAAGCATATAGATGAAAGTTTCGGCAGAAGTTTTCCTCGCTGACGCCGGGTCGCTCTATGATCTCCTCGTCATCGGGCAGGGAGCCGGGTTCATGAACCGGTCCGCTTTCCGTTCATATTTCGGCGCCCGATGACGGTTGCCAAGGCTGGGTCTGAAGCCGTCAGGGTGGAAGATCCATCGGGGGAATTGGGGTCGGGAGACGCTCCTGCCGATCTCGAGGTGCTGAAAGCCTGACGCTATCGGGCAGGCGATGCAGCCTGACATTTGCACTCCATCACTCCAATCGCCTGCCCGCCTCCCATCCGGCAAAGCCGTCGCGAAGCACTGCTCCGCGCGGCGTCTTGGGCTGCCTGCGCAAATGCCGGCTTACGCCTTTCGGCTTCGTTGTGCCGGCCTTCTTTCGGTAAGATAGTAAATTAGCAATGTTGAACTTGAGGGTGTGCAAATGGGACGTTCAATCTTGGTTCTGATGTTCACTTCGTTGCTCCTCGTCGCGGGCAGCTCCGCGCCGGCAAGCGCCGCGATCCGGACGGTCACATCGAAGCCGACCTTGGAGTCGCTGGAGCCGGGCCAAGCGGTGCTTTATGACGATAAGAAATGTCCGAGCGGCATGATCGCCAAGTACAGAAAGGCGCCGAAACGGTCGTCGATCAGCCGCACTTGCGTGCATCAGTGAACGCCCACCGATCATAAACCTTCACGTCCGCGTGAGGCGCATCGCGCGGGCGATGATTTTGGAGTGTGGCTACGCTAGCTCAGCGGAATGATTACACGCCTCGCTCTTCTCGTTTTTGTCCTGCTGTCGCCGTTTGCTGCCTTCGCGCAGCAGGAAAACGGCCGGATGGCAGCTCTCCTGGAGAATTTGTCGTCCCGCACGGATCTCAAGCCACTGAAGGCCGTGATCGTCGCTAGAGACGGGCGGATCGTGGCGGAGCAAGGATATCGCGGCCACACGACGACCGAGTCCGTCAACATCAAGTCCGCGTCGAAATCGATCATTTCAAGCCTCGTCGGCATTGCGATCGAGAAGAAGCTGCTCGAGGGCCCTGACCAGCCGATCGCTCCCATCTTGAAGGCCGACCTGCCTGCCGATCCCGATCCGCGTCTCAACCAGATCACGATTGGCAACCTGCTTTCCATGCAGGCGGGGCTTGGGCGGCTCTCCGGTCCCAACTACGGCCGCTGGGTTGCCTCGCAGAATTGGGTGCGGTTCGCGCTTGCGCAGCCTTTCGACGACGAGCCTGGCGGTCAGATGCTTTACTCGACTGCCTCCACGCACCTCCTCTCGGCGATCCTGACGAAGGTCAGCGGGAAGTCGACGCTGGCGATCGCCCGCGAATGGCTGGGACCCGTCGACGGTTTTCGGATCGGCGCCTGGGAACGGGACCCGCAAGGCATCTATCTCGGCGGCAACCAGATGGCGATGACAGCGCGCTCGCTGTTGGCCTTCGGGGAACTCTACCGCAATGGTGGCAGGACGGCGAACGGGACGCAGGTCGTTCCGGCGGACTGGATCGCCCAGTCCTGGCAGCATCGTGCCAATTCGCGCTTCTCTGGCGACGACTACGGCTATGGCTGGTTCTCACGCCGGATCGGCGGGGAAGAGGTCCATTTCGCTTGGGGCTATGGCGGCCAGATGCTTTATATCGTCCCCTCGCTCGGGATGACTGTTGTTATGACATCGGAGGAAACCGGCCCATCCGCGCGCACCGGCTATCGCGATGCCCTGCATGGTGTATTGGCCGAGATTATCATTGCCAGCCGCCAAAGCTGATCAGCGAAAGTCGGATACGGGCTAAGTGTCCGAAGACTTCAGTTGGTCACTCAATGACGGCGGGCGGCGCCAGTGATACAGAACATCAGGCTCCCGCTCCTCGTTGCCAGTGCCGTCCGTCTCTTCCACGGCCACAAAACCGTGGCGCTCGTAGAAACGTCGGGCATCAGTGTTCTTCTGAAACGTCCAGAGTTCTATTTCGTCCATCTCTTGCTGAGCGCGGTGAAGCAACATGCTGCCTATACCCCTGGCCTGGAACTCGGGGAGGACATAGAGCTGCTCGATTTCATTTTCGCCATACGCGATAACTCCGACGAGCCGTTGATCCGAGATGGCGCCGAGTATCGTGCGGTTGGGGAAAAGCTGCGTGCGCCAGTAAGCCTCGTCTTCTTCCGGGGTATGAACATCCGACAACCAGGGGAGCCGCTCCCAAAGCGCGAGACGACGCAGCATTGCGGCGTCTCGCATATGTTTGGCCTCAAGCCGGATAACGTCGGGCTGCTGCATCCCGCGGCGCATGGCGGCTAGGCCGCGATGTCGACGACGCCGCAATCGCCGGCTTCGGAGGCGAAGGCCAGCAGCTTTCCGTTCTTGCTCCAGCTCATCGAGGTGATGGCGCCCTTGCCGGGGCGCCGCAGCAGCGCTTCCTTGCTGTCGTTGAGACGTACGGCGAGGATCATGCCGTCGATGAAGCCGATTGCGAGGATGTCCTCCACGGGATGGAACTTGACCGACGTCGCCATGATGTTGGCGCGGGTGCCAAGCTCGAGCGGCGCCTTGCCCATCGGGCCGTCCTTGCCCTGGAAGGGCCAGACGATGGCGGCCGGTGCACCCGAGGAGGCAAGCCACTTGCCCTTCGCCGACCAGGAGAGCGACTTCACCTTGGAGGGGTAGCCGGTCATGCGCATGTGGCGGGCCTCGGCGCCGGCCTTGCTGTCGAGCTTCCAGCCGTGCAGCGCGTTTTCCTGCATCGTGGTGACGAGGAAGTTGCCGTCAGGCGAGAAGGTGACGCCGGTATGAGCACCCTTCCATTCGAGGTCGACGGGCTTGGCAGCGGTGCCGACCCAATGCAGCGATACGCCGTTATAGCGCGCCGCGGCAATGCGCATGCCCTTCGGCGCAAAGGCGAGGCCTTCGACGGTGCGTTCTTCGGTAAATTCCTTGGTCGTACCATCGGCGAGGCGGACGAAGGCGCTCTTGCCGTAGGAGTAGGCGACGGAGCCCTGCGGGCCGGCGGCAAGCTGGGAAATCCACTTGCGCGGCGCATTGGCGAGTTCTGTGACGTTGGCGTCGGCCGTGATGCGCAGCACCTTGCCGTCTTCGCCGCCGGAAATCAGGCTTTCGCTATAGGGGTCGCGGATGCAGCTCAGCATGCCCTGATGGGCTTCGGTCACCTTCTCGCCGCCGTCGAGGCGGTGAAAGGTGCCAGCGGCATTGGCGAAGAAGGGGGTGTCACCTAAAAATTCGACGGCCAGGATATGGCCGTCGAGATCAAACGGGGCAACTGTCGGCATCAGGCTGCCGCCTCGCACGCCTTGAAGGAAGCCTCGAGCTTTTCGCGGTCGAGTTCGCGGCCGATGAAGACGAGGCGGGTTTCGTGCTTCTCGCCATCCTTCCACGGACGCTGATGATCGCCTTCAACGATCATGTGGACGCCCTGAATGACATAGCGCTCCGGGTCGTCCTTGAAGGCGATGATGCCCTTGAGGCGCAGGATGTTCGGGCCCTGCGTCTGGGTGATCTTCTGGACCCAGGGGAAGAAGCGTTCGGGGTTCATTTCGCCGCCGCGCAGCGACACCGACTGCACCGTTACATCGTGGATCGGCGACACGGCGCCATGGTGATGGTGGTCGTGATCGTGGTGATGATGGTCATGGTCGTGATCGTGATCATGCGCATGGTGATGATGGTGGTGGTCGTGATCGCAATCCGGGCCGCAGACGTGATCGTCGTGGTCATGATCGAGGAAGTGCGGATCATTTTCCAGCGCGCGCTCCAGGTTGAAGGCGCCCTGATCGAGAACGCGCGCCAGATCGACGCCCGAACGACTGGTCTTGTAGACGCGGGCCGACGGGTTGATGGCGTGGACGACGTCCTCGATCTGCGCCAGCTCTTCCGGCGTCACGAGGTCCGTCTTGTTGATCAGCACGACATCGGCAAAGGCGATCTGGTCTTCGGCTTCGCGGCTGTCCTTCAGGCGTAGCGGCAGGTGCTTGGCGTCTACAAGGGCGACAACGGCATCGAGTTCCGTCTTGGCGCGGACATCGTCATCCATGAAGAAGGTCTGCGCGACCGGCACCGGATCGGCAAGGCCCGTGGTTTCAACGATGATGCCGTCGAAACGGCCGGGGCGGCGCATCAGGCCTTCGACGACGCGGATCAGGTCGCCGCGCACGGTGCAACAGACACAGCCGTTGTTCATTTCGTAGATTTCTTCGTCGGATTCGACGATGAGGTCGTTGTCGATGCCGATCTCGCCGAACTCGTTGACGATGACCGCATATTTCTTGCCGTGGTTCTCCGACAGGATGCGGTTGAGCAAGGTCGTCTTGCCGGCACCGAGGTAGCCGGTGAGGACGGTAACGGGAATTGGCTTCTGCTGGGTGGGGATCGCGTCGGTCATAAGAACCTCGAGAGATGGCACGCCCGGGGGCGGGGCTGAAAATTCGTTGGCTTCATATAAGGAGTTGCGGGCGGCAGTTCAAAGGGTTTTGTATGTTATAAGATCACATCGTGACGGCGGCCGCCTCAATGAAGCTCTGCCGGGTCGAATGCGTCGACATCCTCGAGCAGTTCGACCAGCCCTGTTACGGAATGCACAATCAGCGCCTCGCCCTTTTCCGCTGTCGCCAGCGATGCGTTGCCCGCCACACCCGATGCACTGAGATCCGAGATCTTCCACCCGAAGGCGTGCGGGCCGTAGGCACGCAGATGCTTGAAGCGGGCGGCAAAATCGGACTGACGGGAGGGAAAATCCCGGGCCTTGCTCATGTCGACCTTGTCAGGATGAAGCGCCAGCATCACCGACGTTTCTATGTCGCCGCCGTGGATATCGATCGCCTTTGCCTCGGGCGAGATGACGCCGGCGGGAACGCCGAAGCGCGTCCAACTGGTGGCGACGGCAAGCATATCGAACCGGACCCGCGCCTCTGTCGCGACGATCGTCATCAGTGGTGAGTTGCCGCCATGGGCATTCAGCATCACGAACTTGCGAATACCCATCTCCGAGAGTCTCTCGGCAATGCCAAGCCAGCGTTCGATTGCCTCGCCATATCGCAGCGTTTGTGTGCCCTTCACGTCCATATGCTCGATCGAGTAGCCGACCTCTTCCGTGGGCAGAAACGTCGCCGGCAAGGCGGCCGGAAGTGCGGCTTTGAGCCGGGCAACGATGCCCCTCGCGATCAGGGTGTCGGTATCGAAAGGCAGATGCGGACCATGCTGTTCATGCGCGCCAAGCGGCAGAACGGCGATCCATTGACGGCGGTCCGCGGGCGTCAGGTTCGTATCGTTATCCGCGAAGTCGCGAGAAGGCTCCGTCATCCGGCTAAGACCTCTTGTTTATGACGAAATGATGCGCAATGTCATTGTGCAGCGTTCTCAATGCTTAGCGCATAACCCCTTAAATCGAAATCGATTTGGGGGAGGTGATCATGAATGTTCCTGCTCCCCACACGTAAGGGGTGCGCAACGCAGCAAAGTCAAAGGGATGGCGATGGGGAAGAAGCACAAGGACGGAAAGAAGCAGAAGTCCAAGAAGAAGGACCAGACTGAATATACCGTCGTGGATCTTTCGCCGGCTTTGACGCAGGCAGCACGATCGATGCGAACCGTCCTTTCACGCAATCTCCTCGAAAGCGGCCTTTATGCGGGTCAAGACGGCGTGATCCTTTCCCTGGCTGAAAGCGACGGGATGACGGCTGGCGGGCTGGCCCACAAGCTCGGCGTCAAGGCGCCGACCATGACCCGTACGATCGGACGCATGGAGGCGCAAGGCTTCCTCGAGCGCAAGCCGGACGCAGAAGATGCCCGCCTGACCAAGGTCTACCTCACCGAGCTTGGTCGCGGCAGCGTACAGGCAATCGAAACGGCAGCGTCGGCCTGCGACCACATGGCGACCCAGGAATTTTCCGAGAAGGAAATCCGCAATCTGGTCCGTCTCTTGAAGGCCATCGATGCCAATCTGCAGTCGGCCGCGATCCCGTTCGACGAGCCTGAGGAAATCTGACAAATTTGTGAAATTACGAATTGCCTCGCTGCGTTTAATCTTTTAATTAAACATTTTAATAAGGCTCGGCCGCTCCGTCGGCTGAGCGCATAGAAATCCGCGCGTTGCCTGGGGAGGACACGTGGCACAAAAGATCAAGCTTTCGACGATCGCCGAAACGCTCGGCATTTCAACAGCAACCGTATCTCTTGCCTTACGTGACAGCCCGCTGGTGGCTGGCGCCACCCGAGACAAAATCAAGGAACAGGCGCGGGCGCTCGGCTATATCTACAACCGCCGCGCCGCCAGCCTGCGCACGTCTCGCTCAGGCATCATCGGTGTCGTTGTGCACGACATCATGAACCCGTTCTACGGCGAGATCCTGAAGGCGATCGAAAGCGAGCTCGATCGCAGCCGCCATACTTTCATCCTGTCCAATCACTACGACTCGGTCGAAAAGCAGCGCACCTTCATCGAGACATTGCTGCAGCTCGGTGGCGATGGCGTCATCATGTCGCCGGCGATCGGCACGCCGCAGGAGGACATGCAGCTTGCCGAAGACAATGGCATGCCGGCGATCCTGGTTGCCCGTTCGCTGGACGGCTTGGACCTTCCGACGTACCGCGGCGACGACAGCTACGGCATTTCACTCGCGACCAATCACCTGATCGGGCTGGGCCACAGCTCGATCGCGATGATCGGCGGCACCGACCAGACCTCTACGGGACGCGATCGTTACCAGGGTTACGTCAACGCGCTACGCAAGGCCGGCATAGATGTCGACCCTGGCTTGCGCATCCCCGGCCCGCGCTCGATGCAGGGCGGCTTCGAAGCGGCGGTGCACTTCCTGTCGTTGCCGCAGAAGCCGACGGCTGCCGTCTGCTGGAACGACCTCGTCGCGATCGGACTGATGAACGGCATTGCCCGCGCCGGTCTCGTCCCGGGCAAGGATATCTCGGTCACCGGCTACGACGACCTCGAGGAAGCGTCGATCTCAATGCCGGCGCTGACGACGGTATGGAATGGCCAGGCCGAAGTCGGACGCCTTGCGGCTCGCGCGCTTCTCGATCGTCTGGCCGGCAGCCACGAGCCTGACGGGCTCCATCTCATCAAGCCGGAGATGCGCATCCGCCAGTCGACCAGCCCCCATCGCCCGCGCCCCTAGGCAAGCCAAGAGGAAATGCCATGTCCCGCATCGCTGTTCTCGTTCCCGGGAAGATACACGAACGCGTCCTGAAGCGCCTGAAGGAGGGCTTTGAGGTCATCGAAGCCGATCCGACGACGCTCGACGCGGCGGCCGCGGGGCGCATTCGCGGCGTCGCCGTCTCGGGCACGTTCGATGCGGCTGCAATCGACAGTCTTCCGAGTGTGGAACTGATCTCCAGCTTCGGCGTCGGTTACGATGGCGTCGATGCCAAGCATGCCGCGACCAAGGGCATCATCGTCACCAACACGCCCGACGTGCTGAACGACGAGGTCGCCGATACGGCGATCGGGTTGTTGCTCAACACGATCCGCGAGTTTCCGCGTGCGGAAAACTGGCTGCGTGCCGGCAACTGGCTGCCAGGGCAGAACTATCCGCTGTCACGTTTCTCCCTGAAGGGGCGGCATGTCGGAATCTACGGCCTTGGGCGGATCGGCCAGGAAATTGCCAAGCGCCTGGAGCCGTTCAAGGTCAAGATCAGCTATCACACGCGCACGCGTCATCCCGATGCGCCGTACGGCTATTATCCGTCGCTGAAGGATCTCGCCGAGGCCGTCGATACGCTGATCTCCATCGTCCCGAAGACACCACAGACCCATAAGACCATAAATGCGGAAATCCTGTCCGCACTTGGACCTGACGGCGTCTTCATCAACATAGGGCGCGGCTGGACAGTCGACGAGGATGCACTTGCTCAGGCGCTGAAGTCCGGAACCATCGGTGCCGCCGGGCTCGATGTTTTCTACGACGAGCCGAATGTCCCTACTCAGCTGCTCGATCTGCCGAACGCGGTGCTTCTGCCGCACCTCGCGTCGGGCTCGGTGCCGACACGGAATGCCATGGCGAATCTGGTTGTCGACAACCTCGTCGAGTGGTTCGGGAAGGGCAAGCCGCTGACACCCGTACCAGAGACTCCGGTGAAGGCGTAGCTCGCCAGCGGGCGCGCGAAGGCGCGCCCGTCGGGATAGGCGACTCAGCTATTTGGCAACATGCCAGACGCCGCCCATGCCATCGCCCTTCATGTCGCCTTCCATCTTGTCGTCGACAAACATGTAGAGCGGCTTGCCTTCATAGGCCCACATTTCCTTGCCGTCCGCTGCCTTGACCAACGTCCAGTCGCCTTCCGCCTTGGCCTTGGCCGCGGCATGGAAGGCTGGCCATTTCTTCAGGCAGGCCTTGTCGCAGTTTGACTTGTCCTTGGCATCCTTGTCGAAGGTATAGAGGGTCATGCCCTTTTCGGTTGCCAGGATCTTGCCCATCTTCGTATCGACCATCTTGGCCGGTTCGGCGGCAAATGCCGAGAGGGCACTCGTGGCCAACACGGCCATTGAGAGCAACAGCGTTTTCATGATTTTCCTCCCACTCGGGAGCGCCAGCGGAATGCCGGTAATACCCGATCTAACTGATAGAAACGCTCCATCGGGACAGCTGTTCCGCGATCATCGGCCTGCGGCAGAATGTCGCGGTCAGCAGGGCGTGCATGAGAGGTTTTTCGGCAACGTTCGGTCGCGTCAATTTACATCAATCACAATCGCGCATATTCATTTCGCTTCTCGGACGGCCTTGCGTTGATTGGGTAAAGGCGAGACATCATGAACGAAATGCGGCGCAAGCTGACGACCATCTTCTCTGCGGATGTCCAGGATTACACGCGACTGATGGGTGCCGACGAAGAGGGCACGCTTGCCATGCTGAAGTGGTCGCGCGATGCGATGTCGCGACTGATCGGCGCGCATGGCGGCCGGGTGATCAATACCTGGGGCGACGGGCTGATTGCCGAATTCCCGAGCGTCGTGGAGGCCGTACGCGCCGCAATCGACGTCCAAAACGAACTCGTCGGCATGAACGCAGCTCGGCCGGCGGACGGGCGGATGCTCTACAGGATCGGCATCAATCTCGGCGATGTCCTCGCCGAGGGCGACGATATCTACGGCGACGGCGTCAATATCGCCGCTAGGCTTCAGGCTTCAGCACCGGCCGGCGGCATCGTGATTTCCAATACCGTCTATGATCAGGTTCGCAACAAGGTCGCCGTCGGCTTCGATTTTCTAGGAGCGCTGACGGTAAAGAACGTCAGCGAGGCTGTGCCAAGCTATGCCGTTCGGATCGGAGTAGAACCATCTGCCGGACCAGCTCCGGCGGCCGGTCCGTCGCCGGCGGTCGCAGCGTCCGAGCCGGTCCGCTTGTCTGACCCCAGGGTGCGGAAGATGGCTGGCGTGTTCGCGGTTGTCGCCATCGCTCTGTTGCTAATCAACCTGCTGTCGTGGCAGGGCGTGTTCTGGGCAGCGTGGCCGCTTCTTGCCCTTGCCTTTGTGGTCGCCATGGGGTGGGTCCGCAGCCAGAACCGTTTTGACCGGCGTATAGCCGGATTCGCGGTTGTCGGCATCGGCATTGTCATGATCAATCTGTTGTCATGGCACGGCGTATTCTGGGCCATATGGCCGCTTCTGGGCCTAGCCGTGACTGTAGGATTGCGATGGGCGATGCGCCGCTAGAAGCGACCGATTGGCCGGCGGTCAGGCGGTCAGGCGGTCAGGCGGGCAGGTGTCTTTCCCTCAGTAGCTTGCTTGCCGCATAGTCCCTGACGGCGTCGCCGAAGGCCGTGAAGATCTGGTTCGATGGCTTGTCGGTCTCGGCCCAGTATTCCGGATGCCATTGAACACCGACCGCAAAAGCCGGCGCATCGATCACGGAGACCGCTTCGATCGTCCCGTCTTCGGCCACTGCTTCCGCCTGCAGGCGTGGGGCCGTCTTAGCGATGGCCTGGCGATGCAACGAATTCACCCTGATTTCGCCCGGACCGACAATGCCCGCGATGCAGGACCCTTCCTTGACGAAGACGCTCTGGCGGATCGCGTACTTGCCGTCACGGTCAACCTCGGCCGGGGTGCGGTGATCCCATATGCCGGGCTGGTCCTGGATTTCGCTGGCAAGCGTGCCGCCCAAGGCGACGTTGAGTTCCTGAATGCCGCGGCAGATTGCGAGCAGCGGAATGGCCCGGTCGATGGCACGGCGGATCAGGGGCAGGGTGGTGGCATCACGCGCGATATCGAAGGGGCCGTCGGCATCGGTCGCGGTTGCGCCGTAGTAAGACGGGTGGACGTTGCTGGCCGAACCGGAGACAAGGAGGCCGTCGACCCGGTCCAGAATCGCGTCCGTTCCGTAGCCTTCCTCGAAGGCCGGAATGATGAAGGCCATGACGCCGGCGGCATTGAGTGCCGCGCGCACATATTGATGCTGGACGGCATGCCACGTCGCACCGTCGAAGGTGCGGATATCGGCAGGAACGGCGACGATCGGCTTCGTCATTTCAACCCCGGTCAGAAGATCAAGTTCGCTATTGTGAGAGCCGAGAACGGCCCGGAAGTCAACGTCTCGGCGCAATCGCGGGCGGAATTACGGCGTTGCTCGCCGCCGGTTTCGCCAGGGCCCGTCTAACCCGCTGATTTTGATGGAAATGCCTCGGCCACCATATTGCCGTCGTGATGCCAAAGACTAATGGGACAGTGCTTGAAACACGGTCGCCACCGTGCTTAGTTTCGCCTATCGCTGCGGGGCAAAGATGAGGGTTCACCTCGCAGTACCATCTATACGGGAGGTTTTTGATGGATCGTCGTTCATTCATGAAGAAGGCAGGGACCGCCGGCGTCGGTGCGGTTGCTGCTGCAGGCACGCTGGCAGCGCCTGCGATTGCACAAGAGAACCCCAAGATTTCGTGGCGCATGACGTCGTCGTTCCCGAAGAGCCTGGATACGATCTATGGCGCGGCCGACGATATCTCCAAGCACCTAGCCGCGGCGACCGACGGCAATTTCACCATTCAGCCGTTCGCGGCTGGTGAAATCATTCCGGGCCTGCAGGCCGCTGACGCCGTCAGCGCAGGCACCGTCGAGGCAGCCCACACCTGCTCGTATTACTTCGTCGGCAAGGATCCAACCTATGCGATCGGAACGGCGATCCCGTTCGGTCTCAACGGTCGCCTGACCAATGCCTGGTTCTACGAAGGCAACGGCAACAAGCTGATGAACGAGTTCTTCGCCACGCAGGGCATCTACGGCCTGCCGGCGGGCAATACCGGCGCGCAGATGGGCGGCTGGTTCCGCAAGGAGATCAATACGCTCGACGACCTCAAGGGCGTCAAGATGCGTATCGCCGGTCTGGCCGGCCAGGTCATCAGCAAGGTTGGAGTCATTCCGCAGCAGATCGCCGGCGGCGACATCTATCCGGCGCTCGAAAAGGGCACGATCGATGCCTCGGAATTCGTCGGTCCCTATGACGATCTGAAGCTCGGCCTGCACAAGGTTGCGAAGTACTATTACTATCCGGGCTGGTGGGAAGGTGGGCCGACCGTCCATGCCTTCTTCAATCTGGAAAAGTGGAACAGCCTGCCGAAGCACTACCAGGCGGCGCTTACCGATGCCTGCGCCTTTGCCAATACCAACATGATGGCAAAGTACGACATGAAGAACCCGCCGGCGCTGAAGCAGTTGGTATCGGAAGGCGCCACGCTGCGTCCCTTCAGTCAGGAAATCATGGAAGCCTGCTTCCAGGCTGCGCTCGGCATCTACGCCGAGATTTCGGCATCGAACCCGTATTTCAAGAAGATCTATGAGGACCAGACCGCGTTCAAGCGCGATGCCTATCTCTGGGCACAGCTGTCGGAATACACCTTCGACACGTTCATGATGATTCAGCAGCGCGCCGGCAAGATCTGACAGGCAGCTCAGTACGGACAAGGAAAAAGCCCCGGATTTCGATCCGGGGCTTTTTTGTTGTCAGTTGATCTTCGGCGGCTGGCTGAGGTCCGTTGCCGGCGGCGGTGCGGGTGCCGCTGCTGGCGGTTGGCCGGGCAAGCCGTTCATCGGCGGCAAGGTCAGGCCAGGCAGTTGTGGCGAGCCGCCCGGTGCTCCAAGCGGCGGCAGCCCCAGGCCGTTGCCGCCGAAGCCCGGCACTTCGATCTTGATCGAGTTCGGATCGACCTTCGGCCCCTTGTCCAGCCAGTAGGTAACCGACTGCGGCCAGAAGATCACGATTGCGACGAGGATTAGCTGCATGCAGACCCAGGGTAGGGCGCCCATGTAGATGTCGGATGTCTTGACGTTGCGATCGGCAATGGACCGCAGATAGAAGAGCGCGAAGCCGAAGGGCGGGTGCATGAAGCTCGTCTGCATGTTGACGCAGATCAGCACGCCGAACCAGATCAGGTCGATGCCGAGAGCCGAGGCCACCGGTGCCAGCATCGGGATGACGATGAAGGCGATCTCGAAGAAATCGAGGAAGAAGGCCAGCACGAAGATGAAGATGTTGACGAAGATCAGGAAGCCGACCGGGCCGCCTGGGATGCCCGACAACATGTGTTCGATCCAGCGCGAGCCGTCCATGCCCTGGAAGACAAGGCTGAACACGGTCGAGCCGATCAGGATCATCACCACCATCGAAGTAATGTGCATGGTCGACCGCATCGCTTCCTGCATCAGCGGCCAGGTGAGGCGGCGATGCATCGCGGCAAGCACCATGGCGCCGACGACGCCGAGCGCGCCCGCTTCCGTGGGTGTTGCGAGTCCCATGAAGATCGTGCCGAGGACAAGGAAGATCAACACGATCGACGGCACCATGCCGGAGAGCACCCTCAGGAGCAGGGACCAGTTGAAGTCGCCGCGCACTTCCTTCGGCAGCGGCGGCATGGAGGCCGGCTTCAGGATCGACAGGACCAGAATATAGCCCATGAAGATCGCGACCTGGAGGATCGATGGGCCGATGGCGCCGAGATACATGTCGCCGACCGACTTGCCGAGCTGGTCGGCAAGGACGACCAGCACGAGCGACGGCGGGATGACTTGAGTGATGGTGCCGGAGGCGGCGATGACGCCGGTCGCGAGCCTTGGGCTGTAGCCGTAGCGCAGCATGATCGGCAGCGAGATGACGCCCATGGTGATGACGGAGGCGGCCACCGTGCCGGTGATGGCGCCAAGCACGGCGCCGACCAGGATTACTGCGTAGGCCAAGCCGCCCGGAATGCGGCCAAACAGTTTGCCAGTTCCCTCGAGCAGGTCCTCGGCGAGGCCACAGCGTTCCAGGATGGCGCCCATGAAGGTGAAGAAGGGGATGGCGAGTAGCAGATCGTTGGAGACGATGCCGAAAAAGCGTAGCGGCAGCGCCTGCAGGAAGGCTTCGCTGAAATGTCCAGTGGCGATGCCGATAATGCCGAAAAACAGGCCGACGGCAGCCAGCGAAAAGGCGACCGGAAAGCCGTAGAGCATGAAAAGGACCATGCCCACGAACATGGCCGGCGGAATGATGCCGAAATCAAACAATGGTGTTCCTCCCGGTCCGGCTTACTGCAGCGGCTTTTCGTATGTTGTGTCGATCTGCATGTAGCCGGTGAGGGCCGCGATCCGCTTGATCAACTCCGAGATGCCCTGAAGGGTCAGCAGCCCGAAGCCGAGGAACAGAACGAGCTTGACCGGCCAGCGGATCAGGCCGCCGGCATTGGCAGAGATCTCATGCTGCAGGTAAGACGCCAGGAAGAAGGGCCAGCAGAGCCAAGTCAGGAAGATGCAGGCGGGGATCAGGAAGACAATGAGCCCGATGATATCGATCCAGATCTTGGCCTTGTCGGAGACGGAGCCGTAGATAAGGTCCACGCGCACGTGTTCGTTCATGCGCAGCGTATGGGCTGCGCCTAGCACGACGATGAAGGCGAAGAGATACCATTGGATCTCGAGCCAGCCGTTGGAGCTGTAGTTGAAAGAGTAGCGGATCAGCGCGTTGGCTGCGCTGATCAGACAGCAAAGCAGCACCATGTATTCGGACAATTTGCCCATGAATTGGCTGACCGCATCGATCAGCCGGCTGACGGTCAGCAAAGCCGGCATGCCATTCCCCCTGTTATGTCGCGCGGTTTTATGCGCCTTTTATCTTTCCACCGGTGTAGACCACGGTTTTTTAAATTGAAAGGTCAAAGGGGGTATGTTGGAATATAGTCGTATAAGCCTTTCGCAACCCGCTAGGCGTTAGTGCTGAAGCATCTAAACAACCTGAAGCTAGGCGGGAAACGGCGAAAACTTCCCCGCATGGCTGCATAAGTCCTTGCAATCGCTAAAAATCACGCCAGGGTTTTGGAAAATTCGACAAAATGTGTGGATTACACGAAATCAATTTTTAAAGGGTTGGGGATAAGGTTTCGCCGCACAGGGAAAGTATGGATGAAGCCACATAACCCGAACAGGGTCCCTACCGACGTTTATCTGTCGTTTGTCAGTTCCCTCTTCGGGAATCGCATGACACTCGTCGCGGGTGTCGTCGTGCATGTGGTTGCCTTCCTCGCTGTTGCCCTGAAAACCAGCTCTCCATTCTACGTCGTTCTTTCGCTCGGTTTTCTTGCGGTTTTCGCCGGCCGCATGGTCACCTTCCGCATGTTCGACAAGGTCGATAAGCTGACGCTGTCGCGTGACCAGATCGAACATTGGGAAACGGTCTACGTCATCGGCGCTGCCTCGACCGCTGCGATCCTGGGCATCGGCAGCGGTTACGCGATCTTCTTCCTGCAGGATCCGTTTGCCGAACTGGCCTGCATCGCGGTCACCATGGCGTCGATGGTCTCCGTCGTCGGCCGAAACTACGGATCGCAAAAGGCGATCGACCTGCAGACGCTGGCCTGCTGTCTGCCGATGATCATCTGCAGCCTGATGGCGCTCGACTTCTATCGTGCGATCCTGTCGGCCTTCCTCATTCCGTTCGGCCTGACGACGCGGGCAATGGCAAATGGTGTGCGCGAGTTCCTCTATGAGAACGTCATTGCGCGCCGCCAGATCTCGATGATCGCCGATCGCTTCGACACGGCGCTCAACAACATGCCGCACGGCCTGGTGATGGTCGATCCGGAAAATCGCATCCAGGTCATCAACCGCAAGGCCTGCGACCTCCTGAAGATCGGCGATCCGGATCGCTTGAAGGAGCGCGACCTCGGTGCGGTGCTGCGCTACGGCGCCCGCTACAGCTTTATGGATTCCACGCAGCCGGAGCTTATCCTGCGGCAGATGACGCACGTCGCCGAAGGCAAGCTGTCGCGCACGTTGATCCACTTTCCTGAAGATCTGTCGCTGGAGTTTTCCGCCAGCCGCCGTGCCGACGGCGGCGCCGTGTTGATTTTCGAAGACGTATCGAGCCGCGTGAAGGCCGAGCAGAAGATCCTGCACATGGTTCGCTTCGATGCACTGACCGGCCTGCCAAACCGCGAGTACTTCAGCCATCTCGTGCAAGACTACCTAGGCAAGCATCCGAAGAAGCGCGGCCCCGTCGGCTTCATGGTTCTGGATATCGACGAGTTCAAGCATGTCAACGACATGCGCGGCCACATCACGGGCGACCGCCTGCTCTGTGCCATCGCAGCCCGCATCGCCAAGCAGGCGGGCAAGGCGATCGTCGGCCGCCTGATGGGTGACCAGTTCATCCTGTTCTTCCCGCATGCGAAGGACATGGCTGCGCTCGACGCCGAGATTCATCGGTTCCATGAGAGCATCCAGGGCAACTACGAGGCCGATGACGTCACGTTCCTCGTTTCGCTGAGCGCCGGCTTTGCGATTCTCGAGAGCGATGCCTTCGCGATGGAGGAGTGGAGCATCAAGGCGGATCTCGCGCTCTTCGAGAGCAAGTCAAAACAGCGCGGCGGCATTGCCGGCTTCGAACGCGAGATGGATGGCCGCTATATCGAGCAGCAGAAGCTCAAGGCGGATCTGCGCGAGGCGATCGGCAAGCACGGCCTCAGCATTGCCTACCAGCCAATGTTCAGGGCTGACGGAACACGCATCGAATGCGCCGAGGCGCTGGCGCGCTGGGTCCACCCGGAGAAGGGTGCGATCCCTCCGGATGTCTTCATTCGTCTTGCAGAGGAGATGGGCATCATCTCGGAGATTACGCGCTTCATCCTCATGAAGGCGTGCGCCGACTGCATGAGCTGGCCGGATCATATCGCGGTTTCGGTCAACCTGTCGGCGCGCGACCTGCGCGACGCGGATATTCTTGCCGTCGTTTCCGAAGCGCTCGAGGCGTCGGGTCTCGAGCCCGCGCGATTGCATCTCGAAATTACCGAAAGCTGCCTGATCGACGAGCCGGCCGCGGTGCGCGCGATCCTTGCCGAACTCAGGGCGCGCGGGATCACGATTGCGATCGACGACTTCGGCACCGGCTTCTCCAGCCTCAGCTACCTCGACACGCTGCCGCTCGACATCGTCAAGATCGACCGCTCGTTCCTGCGCAACATCGTCGAGGACGGGCGCCGCCTCAAGTTGCTGCGCGGCACCGTCAACCTGGCGCGCGAGCTCGGCCTCAAGATCGTCACCGAGGGTGTCGAGACCACCGAGCAACTGGCCTTGCTCAACAAATATCGTGCCACCGATCTGGTGCAGGGTTACGTCTTTTCGCCGGCCGTTCCGGCGCAGAACATCGCCATCCTCTCCCAAAGCCTCAGTCGCCGCACGGCCCCACGTCGTCGCCCGAAAGTTGCATGATCTGAGCGGCCGCTTCGGCCGACCGCGCTCTGGTTCAAGAGCGGGCCGTTAACCTTAACAATTCAAATATAACGCAAATCCTCGAAGCATTCTTGCCCTTCGCCCGGTTCCATATGATTAATGCTTCGTTAACAGGCGGACCGGGTAACTATGGCAGACAGCCCTTTAAAGACGAGTGATTTCAGCAGTAAACTTCTTGAGATAATGGACCACGTCGAATACCGTCGTGTCGAAAGCGGCGAGGACATGGAAGCGGTGGAGCGCCTGCGCTACAAGGCCTACAAGGCCCGTGAAGTGCTTCCGGTCGCCGCCAAAGGCATGATCGACGAAGCCGATTTCGATAGCCAGGCGTATGTTTTCGGACTGTACTATTATGAACAGCTCGTCAGCACGATTCGCATCCATCACGTGACGCCGGACCACCGTGTCTCACAATCGGGCGGTATCTTTCCGGCGGAAATGGATGCGTTTCTGGACGCGGGGCTGAGCCTGATCGATCCGGCGCGCTTTGCTGCCGACCCCGAACTCAGCACCGAAATGCCGTGGATCCCTTATCTGACGCTGCGTCCGAACATCGTCGCTGCCGCGCATTTTCGCGCGGACCGTGTAATGCAGCATGTGCGCCCTGCGCACGCGGCCTTCTACAAGCGCGTCTTCTACGCCGACACCGTTGTCGCCAGCCGGATGACGGAGACCTACGGTTTCGACCTGACACTGATGGCGACCAACGTCATCGAGGTCGGGCGAAAGCTGTTGACGCGCTATCCGTTCTTCATTTCGAGCGCCAGCGAACAGCGGATGATGTTCTCGCGAACGCCCAATCACACGCTGCCGCCGCTGACCATCATACCGACGGCACGGTTCATGGCTGAAGGCGACCTCGGATCCGATCTTCCCCTGTGATCCCATGCGCTTGAATTTGGCTGAGAATGTCGCCCGCCTGCGGCATTCTCATGCATTGCGCTTTATCGAAGCTTTGTGTAATCCCTCTGCAGGGATATTCCCTCGTGGGATCGAGGGAATCATGGCAGTCGAACGGTCGTGCTGCTTGCGTGCCGACCGGGAAGTTTGAGGGAGACGATATTCATGGCCGAGCATCACACCGGACCTGCCGAAGTCGGCGCGCCGATGGACTACAAGGAGCATGAGCAGACTTACAACATGTTCCTTGCCGCGACGAAGTACGGCACACTGTTTCTTGTTGCTCTTCTGCTTGGCATGACGGCTGGCTTCTTCACCGGTGCTGGTTTCCTTGGTGGCCTCGTTGTCCTGCTGATCGTCTTCATCGCTGGCCTCGTTCTGCTGCGCTAAGCGCAGCGCGGGGAGGGGCGCTTTTTCCAAAGCTTTGACTGAATGCTCGGGCTGGGCAGGCGAAGCCTGCGGCAGACTGGCTGACCCGGAGGAGGGGGCGGTTGGGCAATATTGTTTTTGTGGCGAAGGAAACCACGGGGGAGGAGACGCGCGTCGCTGCGTCCGTGGAAACCGTAAAGAAAATGGTTGGTCTTGGCCTCGACGTCGTCGTCGAGGCGGGAGCAGGCACCAAGTCGAAAATTCCGGATGCGGAATTCGAGGCCGTCGGTGCACGGATCGGTTCGGTTGGTGCCGCAGCAACCGCCGATGTGGTGCTGAAGGTTCGGCGCCCGACCGACGAGGAGATTGGCGGTTACAAGGGCGGCGCGATCGTAATCGCCGTCATGGACCCCTATGGCAACGACGAGGCGATCGCCGCCATGGCCAAGGCCGGGCTTTCGAGCTTCGCCATGGAACTGATGCCGCGCATCACCCGCGCGCAGTCTATGGACGTTCTTTCCTCACAGGCTAACCTTGCAGGCTACCAGGCGGTCATCGAAGCGGCAGCGGTCTATGATCGCGCCATGCCGATGATGATGACGGCGGCCGGCACTGTTCCTGCGGCGAAGGTTTTCGTCATGGGCGCCGGCGTTGCCGGCCTGCAGGCGATCGCCACGGCGCGTCGTCTAGGTGCTGCGGTATCGGCGACCGACGTTCGTCCGGCGGCGAAGGAGCAGGTTGCCTCGCTCGGTGCGAAGTTCATCGCCGTCGAGGACGAGGAGTTCAAGGCGGCCGAAACCGCGGGCGGCTACGCCAAGGAAATGTCCAAGGAATACCAGGCGAAGCAGGCGGCCCTTGTCGCCGATCATATCGCCAAGCAGGACATCGTCATCACCACGGCCCTGATCCCGGGGCGTCCGGCGCCAAGGCTGGTCTCGCGCGAGATGCTGAAATCGATGAAGCCGGGCGCGGTCGCCGTCGATCTCGCCGTCGAACGCGGCGGCAACATCGAAGGCGTCAAGCCGGGCAAGGTCGCCGACGTCGACGGCGTGCGCGTCATCGGTTACGCAAACCTGGCCGGTCGGATCGCGGCCAGCGCTTCGGCTCTCTACGCCAAGAACCTCGTCACCTTCCTCGAGACCATGGTCAACAAGGAAACGAAGGCGGTTGCCCTCAATCTCGAGGACGAACTGATCAAGGCGACGATGCTGACGCATGCCGGCAGTGTCGTGCACCCGGCATTCGGCGGCGCGAAAAAGGGGGATAACTGATGGCCAGTGAGGCAATGGACAAGGCGCTGGAGCAATTGAACCAGGCCCTGAATGCCGTGACGTCGGCTGCTGCCCACGCACCGGAGGCCGCAAGTGCCGCCACAGGCGGCGCGATCGACCCCTTCGTGTTCCAGTTCGCGATCTTCGTGCTGGCGATCTTCGTCGGCTATTACGTCGTCTGGTCGGTGACGCCGGCGCTGCACACGCCGCTGATGGCGGTCACCAACGCGATCTCCTCGGTCATCGTTGTCGGTGCGCTCCTGGCGGTCGGCATTTCGACGAGCGGGCTTGCAACCGGCTTCGGCTTCGTCGCGCTCGTTCTCGTTTCGGTGAACATCTTCGGCGGCTTCCTTGTCACCCAGCGCATGCTGGCGATGTACAAGAAGAAGGACAAGTGAGGACCGCATGAGCAGTATCGCAGCCTTCCTTTATCTTGTTTCCGGCGTTCTCTTCATCCTGGCATTGCGCGGGCTTTCCCATCCGGCCAGCAGCCGCAAGGGCAATCTCTACGGCATGGCCGGCATGGCGATCGCCATGCTCACCACGTTGACGCTGGCGACGCCGTCCTTCGGCGGCTTCGTGCTGATCGTCCTCGGTCTCGCGATCGGTGGCGGCGCGGGCGCCTACATTGCCCGGGTCATTCCGATGACGTCGATGCCGCAGCTGGTTGCCGGGTTCCACTCGCTGGTGGGCCTCGCGGCCGTGCTGGTCGCAGCTTCTGCGCTCTACACGCCGTCGTCCTTCGGCATCGGCAACATCGGTGAGATCCACACCGAGGCACGGATCGAGATGGCGCTCGGCGTCGCGATCGGCGCCTTGACCTTCACCGGGTCGATCATCGCCTTCCTGAAGCTCGACGGGCGCATGTCCGGCAAGCCGATCATGCTGCCCTTCCGGCACGTCATCAACATCGCGCTGCTGGCACTGATCGTGCTCTTCATCGTCGGTCTCGCGGCAACGGAAAGCCATTTCGATTTCTGGGCGGTCGTCGTTCTGTCGCTGGCGCTCGGCGTTCTGCTGATCGTGCCGATCGGCGGCGCCGACATGCCGGTCGTCGTGTCGATGCTGAACTCCTATTCGGGTTGGGCAGCAGCCGGCATCGGTTTCACGCTCGGCAACCTGGCACTGATCATAACAGGCGCGCTGGTCGGCTCGTCGGGTGCGATCCTGTCCTACATCATGTGCAAGGGCATGAACCGCTCGTTCATTTCGGTCATTCTCGGCGGCTTCGGCGGCGAAACCGTCTCGGGTGGCACGGATAATTCCGACAAGACCGTCAAGCTCGGTTCGGCGGAGGACGCCGCCTATCTGATGGCGAACGCCTCCAAGGTCATCATCGTGCCGGGCTACGGCATGGCGGTGGCGCAGGCACAGCACGCTCTTCGCGAGATGGCCGACAATCTGAAGAAGAACGGTGTCGAGGTTAAGTACGCGATCCATCCGGTCGCCGGTCGCATGCCCGGTCACATGAACGTGCTGCTGGCCGAAGCCAACGTGCCTTACGACGAGGTCTTCGAGCTCGAGGACATCAACTCGGAGTTCGCACAGGCTGACGTTGCCTATGTCATCGGTGCCAACGACGTCACCAATCCGGCGGCGCGCGACGACAAGACCTCGCCGATCTACGGCATGCCGATCCTCGATGTCGACAAGGCCAAGACCTGCCTGTTCGTCAAGCGCTCGCTCGGCTCCGGCTACGCCGGTATCAACAACACGCTGTTCTACAAGGACGGCACGATGATGCTGCTCGGCGATGCCAAGAAGGTGACCGAGGAAATCAACAAGGCGATCGGCCACTGAGCCGTCGCCAGGCCGCTTGATCTCGGTTAAAGTATAAGGGCGCAGGCTTGGCCTGCGCCCTTTGTTTTGCACGGTGATGTCATGTCCCTCGAAACGCTGCTTTTCTACGTTCCCGCCTGTTTTGCGCTGAACATGGCGTTTGGTCCGAACAACCTGCTCTCGGTGACGATCGGCGCGCGAGCTGGAATGGGCATGGCGATTGCGGCTTCCGCCGGCCGCATCGTCGCCTTCGCCATCATGATCGCCATTACAGCCTTCGGTCTCGGTGCCCTGCTAATGGCGTCAGGTGTGGCCTTCTCGATCGTGAAGTGGCTGGGTGTCGCTTATCTGCTCTGGATTGGTTTCAAGCTGTTCCGCGCGAAGGTGGATGTGTCGGAACTGGCGGCTGCCCAACACCCTTCAACGTTCAGGGCCTATCTGCGGCAGGAATTTCTCGTCGCGTCGAGCAATCCCAAAGCGATCCTGATTTTTACGGCGTTTCTGCCGCAGTTCGTCGAACCCAGTGCCTACTGGCAAAGTTTCTTCATGCTTGGGGGAATTTTCCTGGTCTTGGAGGTTGTCGCGATCGCCATCTATGCCTTCGTCGGTTCCCGACTCCGTGGCGTCATGCGCAACGCCTGGGCGGTTCGCCTGGTCAATCGCATCAGCGGTTCGATGATGATGCTGTTCGGGGGCGCTCTTGCCCTGACACACCGTTCCGCCTGATATACAAGGAGAGAGGCTTCTCGCCTCTCTCCTCTTTGGCGCGACCTGAAATCAGGTGGCAGCCGGCGCCAGCGTCAGTTTTTCCACGCCGAGCGCGAGGTTCAGACCCTCCTGGGCCTGCACGTTCAACGGCTGCAGCATGAAGGATTGGTTGGTGCCGCCGGCAATGACCTTGGCACCAGCACCGGCGCCGAAACTCGCATCGGCGCCTACGCCGTAATACTCACCGGCCAGCGCGAAATCGGGAATATTGGTTCCGGTCTTGGCGAGCACCTGCCAGATCATGACGGTTTTGCCCGTCTGGCCGACATCCAGCCCAAATTTCTGGATCGTACCGGCATAGACGACCTTCGGTCCGCCCTCCGCCGGTGTGTAGGTGCAGAGGAGGTTTTTCTGAGACGTGACGATCATTCCCTGGCCACCCTGCGATCCGCAGACGAGCTGGCCAAGTGTCATATAGTTTGCAGCACTTGCCGGGTTGGCGATGGCGGCTACTGCGGCCGCCGCCGCGGCAATCATCGTTTCCCTGAACATGGTCTTCTCCTTTCGAGTAGCCTGTCGGAAACGAGCGTTTGCGAGGTTTGTTCCGCGCTAGGCGCGCTCGAAGGAGCGGCGCGGTGCCGTCAACGTCCAATAGAAACCCTCAGGCCGGAACTCAATCTCGACGGTACCGGAGAAGGCTGCAGCGGCGTGGTTCTTGATGATCGTCGTACCGAAACCCGAGCCCTCAGGCGTGCGGGTGTGCGGGCCGTCTCGTTCTTCCCACGTAAAGATAATGAGGGGCTCCTTGCGCGTTTCATCCTGGGCATCCCGCCAGCTCAGCCGAACACGGCCATGGGGGACGGAGAGAGCCCCGTACTTGACCGAATTGGTCGCCAGTTCATGCAACACGAGGCCGAGGTTCTGCACGACGTCCGGCTTCAGGGTGAAGTCCTTGCCCGAAATCTCGGCCTGCTCGGTCGCCTGCGGAAAGCTCTTGAAGTGAATGTCGATCACCCGGCGCAGCGATGCGCCCGCCCATTGCTCGCTGGTCAGAAGATCGATCGAGCGGGACAGGCCTTCGAGGCGATCAGCAACAGCCGCCTGGTATGCCTCGACGCTGTCGGCGCGCTTGGCGACCTGCCGCATCATCGCCTGAACCAGGGTCAGGAGGTTCTTGGTGCGGTGCACGAGTTCGTTCATCACGAAGTGCAGCCGATCCTCGGTCTGACTCCGGTCAAAAGAGGCATTGGAGAGCGCGATCGCGACCTGGTTGGCCTCGATGACGCTGGTTTCGATCGGCGCCACGATGTGGCCTTCGCCCATGCGATTGGCCATGTCAGCGATCGATCGTATCGTCGTGCGGACCTGACGCGCCACCACATAGGCGGCCAGAATGGCGACCAACATCAGCGCCAGGCCGCCGATAACCAGAAAGCGCCACGTTGTCAGTATCGACGCCTGCGCCGTGGCGACTGGTCCCCATATCACCGCCTTCCAGGACCAACCCGGGATCTGCGCGTAGCCGAGCATTGCCCTGGGCAGGACCTGCTTGTTCTCGTAGACGCCGCTGGAATTGATCAGTGACGGAAGGATGCTTGGATTGAAAGGTTGGCCGAAGCCGATACTGGTGGCGCCGGCGGAGGCAACAACGTGGCCGCTCTGGTCGATCACAGCGGCAGACCAATCGTTCGGTAGGCCTTCGGTGGTCACAAGTTTTGCCAGGTCCCTGGCATTCTGCGTGATGATCAACGCCCGGACCCTGCCAGCCTGCATCGGCATCGTGACGTTGTAGACGAATTCGCCGCTCGTTCGCCCCATGAACACGTCGGACGCTTCGATTCGCCCCGATTTGATAGCTGCTTCGATGGAGGGGAGATTGCCAGCCTTGCCGAGCGCCTCGCCATAGTCTCTGCGCGTGTTCAAGAGTTGCTGCCCGTTCTCGTCGACGGCGAGGACGTAGAGGTTGTCAGCCCGCAGAGACGTTTCGGTTCGCGCATGGAACGACGCAAAGTCATTGCTCTCCAATTCCGGAGAGTTGGAAAGCAATCTTAAAGTTGTAGCCATGTCCTGAAGCTGGCGATCAATGGAGCGGGCAAGCGCGGTGGCGTCCTGGGCTGTCTCACGCTTCAAAATCGACCGTTGGTTGTCTTCCAACTGTGCCAGCAGAAGAGCCACGAGGGCGAAAATTGGCAACGCCGTCGCAACGGCCATCGCGATCAGGTAGGTCCCGATCGATGCTTTGGGAAAGAAGCGGAAGCGGCCCTTCATGAGCCTACGCTTCGCTGAAGCACGCGGCCGGAAACATCGGTGTGCGCACCGCTTACAGGCATGAAAGCAAAAAACTGGACCACCGCAATTGCCTTCAACGCGCCCCCGGGTCTTCCTGATAGCCTGCTATCGAAGTCGCTGCATGTTAGGGACAGGTGCTGCTGCTTGCAACATACTAAAACATGTCGTCCGGCAATTCGCAAATCTTTGTTCGACTGCCTCTCAGCCAAATCTTTTGAGACGGAACGACCCGAGGGATGGATCCGCTTGGCCAGAAAGAATCTCGTTAGACGCGAGTACGCCGACGAGCGGCGCCAGTGTCACGCCCGAGTGCATTACGGCAAGATAGAGGCCGTCCGGCCCGCAATTGCCGATAATGGGGAAGCCGTCCTTGGGTGTTGGACGGTCGCCGACGGTGAAGAAGTCCATGCTCAGCCGTTCGCTCCCTTTCAGGCGTTCCTTGAGCCTCGCAAAGAGCGCAGCGGCAGTCGCGTGCTGGTCGGCGCCGGGATCGGTGCCGCCAAAATCGGAGCCGGCGATGATACGGCCGTCGGCAGTCTGACGCATGTGCAGGTCGGGTGCCATGACCAAGCCGATCAACCGTGTTTCGAATGGACGTGAGTGAACGATCAGCCCGGGTGGCGCTTCCAAGGGCAGTGTAACGCCGACGGAGGCGGCAAGCGGTACGCTGCCGGCACCCGCCGCCAGCACGACATGGTCGGCGTCGATCATGCCTGCCGAGGAGACCACGCCCACAATCCGCTCACCGCTGCGCACAAGACCGTCGACCGCGGCGCTGACAAACCTGGCGCCCCTGGCCTCCGCATCGGCGATGAGCAACCGAGCGGCCGCAACGGGCTCGACCGCGCCTTCTTCCGCGACCGAAAGCGCGAGATCGGGAACCTGTGTCAGGTAGGGCTCGCGTGCTGCAATTGCCGCGCCGTCCAACCGCTCGATGCCGTAACCCCACGATGAGTGTTCGACGGCAAAGGCCTCGAGTTGATCGTCCGGCAGATCCCAGCTGATGCCGCCGCACCAGGATAACGGCAGTCCAGGCAGGTCACGGGCCAAGCGCTTCCACTCGGCCATCGCGCGGCGGCGAAAATGAAAATAGAACTCCGGGTTTCCCCAGCTTGCATTGATCCAGGCAAAGGAATTGGGTGTGGCGACACCGCCAATGTCTTCCGCGACCATGGTAACGGCCGCGCCGCTACGGGTCAGGTGCCAGGCAATGGAGGCCCCGACAATGCCGGATCCGACGACGACCACATGCTGTTTCGCTGCCATCGTCGTCTCCGTGCTTTTTATGTCTTAACCGGTCGTCGCAGCGCCCACGCGGGCAAGACCGTCCTTGGCCGGCTGGTACTTCGGATCGAGGCCGATCGCGTGGCGGTAGGAGCGAGCGGCCTTGTCCTTTTCGCCGCGGCGCTCGTAGACCAGCGCCTGGTTGGCCCAGGATTCGGCAATGTTGCCGTTGAGTTCGATCGCATGGTTGAAGTCGGCAAACGCGTTGTCGTCGTCGTTCAGGGCGATGTAGGAAATGCCGCGACCGTTATAAGGCTCCGGCGCGTTCGGCGAGAGCGAGATCGCCTTCGAGAAGTCGTCGATCGCCTTGTCCTGCTGATTGCGCTTCTGATAGATCAGGCCACGATTGTGATAGGCGCGGCCGTCGGTCGTGCCGTTCTGAATCGCCTTGTTGAAATCGTTGAAGGCGGCATCGTCCTGACCGGCGGAGCGGTAGACATTGCCGCGGCCGATCAGGGCCACGTCGTAGTTCGGGTTGATCTGCAGCGCGGAATTGTAATCCTGGATCGCCTGCTGCTGCTGGCCCATGTTGCGGTAGACCAAGGCGCGGTTGGCGTAGGCCTGGTAGAAGCGCGGGTTCAGCTGCAGCGCCGTATTGAAGTCGTTCAGTGCGGCGCGGAAATCGCCGCCACGGCCGTAGGCAGAACCGCGGACGTTGTAGCCTTCCGGATCTTTCGGATTGGCGTTGATGACAGAGGTCAGCGAGGCGATGTTTTCCTGCGAACCCTGTGCCTTGTCGATGCGGATCACGGCATCGGTGGTGTTGCTTGTCGTGCAGCCAGCAAGGCCTAGCGCGGTGACGATTGCGAAAACCGGCAGAACGGCGATTTTCGGCGAACGCAGAGAGCGGGTCTTGGTGATGTCAGCCATGCGGGCTCGTTTTCCCCCAGTGCAGCCGGTCCGTTTCAAGGACGGGCAAGCTTCAGCAGCAAATAAAAAAGCGGTGGCGAACAGATCGCCCCCGCCAACATGCATCTGAAAACGTCGAAATAACGACAGCTACGCTTAGCGTGCGACGAGACCTTCGCGCTGTGCCCGCTTGCGAGCCAGCTTGCGAACACGACGAACGGCTTCGGCCTTTTCGCGAGCGCGCTTCTGCGACGGCTTTTCGTAGTAGTCGCGCATCTTCATTTCGCGGAAAATACCTTCGCGCTGCATCTTTTTCTTGAGAGCGCGGAGAGCCTGATCGACATTGTTATCGCGGACAAGTACCTGCACGAGAATCACGTTCCTTTGGTTTGGTTGATGCCGGCGACGGCAAGACGCCAGAGGCAAAAAAATATACGGTTCGCGCAGCCGGAGCCTTGCGATTGAGGATGCGGATAGCAGAATGGCGGGGGGAAGTCCATATGGTCTCACAGCCTTGCCGCAAAAAACCGCCCGCGGCGCCGCAAAACCACTTTTTTTGAGCGTGGAAGACGGCGACATCAGCATAGCTGGAGCGTCGCCAATGGGGGTTGCACCGCGGCCTTGTGCACGGGGCGGGATCAAAAGCCCGGTTCCTTGCCTTGTTTATTCCGCAGTTTGCCTTATATGTAACCCATCGACTGTTGGTTGTGACCTTTGTCAAAGAGCGCGAAGCTCCGTCAGATTTCCTCTCAAAATCGATCTTAGCCTTGTGAATAAACGCATGGGCAGTAACGACTATTGAAAGGAGATCGTTATGAATTCAGGTACCGTTAAGTGGTTCAACAGCACCAAGGGTTTCGGCTTCATTCAGCCGGACGATGGGAGCACGGACGTTTTCGTTCATATCTCCGCGGTTGAACGTGCTGGTCTAGGAAATCTGTCCGACGGCCAAAAGATCACCTATGATCTCGTTCGCGACAAGAAGTCCGGCAAGAATTCTGCCGACAACCTGCGCTCAGCTTAATTCTCATTCGGCCTGGCTGACCACGGATGTACTGGCAGCCGAGAGCCTGATGGCGAAGGTCGGGATCAAACCCGGCCTTTTATGCTTTTGATGATCAAGACAGTTCGGTGAAACCAAATGGCACCCATGCCAAGATATGCTATCGGCGACAGCATCGTTCTAAAGGGCGGTTTCGTCCGTACCGAACAGGCGAGCAGGACCTGCAGGATCGCGGCGATTCTTCCGTCTGACGGCAGTCGCGCACAATATCGTGTTCGCTTTGAAGGCGAAAACTTTGATCGGCGGATCATTGAGAGCGATATCGACATGAGTCAGTCGGCATCCCCTACGCCGAGAGACGACGCCATTGCGGATATCCAGGGCGGATCCTGGCTGAAAACGTCAAGCCTCAGGGTGAGGAAGTAGTCTCCACTCTGACCAATCGGCAAAGTGCCGCACGAAAGGAAAGAATTTGCAGGTTCTCGTTCGAGACAACAATGTCGACCAGGCGCTCCGCGTCCTGAAGAAGAAGATGCAGCGTGAAGGTCTCTTCCGCGAGTTCAAGGCACGCAGCGCTTACGAAAAGCCCTCCGAGAAGCGTGTTCGTGAGAAGGCCGAAGCCGTTCGCCGTCAGCGCAAGCTGGCGCGCAAGAAGCTTCAGCGTGAAGGTCTTCTTCCGGCTCCGAAGAAGGCAGTGCGCCCGGCCCGCTGACCTGCCGTCTGGCAGGTCTAGACAGAGGAAGCAGATGACTTCAAAAGACGAACTCTTCAATCCGGCCAAGCTCTCTCCGCGCGATAAGGCAGCTGCCACCGATACGACCGCGAAAGCGATCATCACGGCCGAAGCTGCGGCGCGCGAAAAGAAAACGGAGCGACTGAAGGCCTTGCGCCTGCAGCAGGAGGCCGAAGCGCCGCCGGCCGCCGCCCCGGCCAGGAAGCGTCGAACTGCGTCAAAGTCGGCTTAATCCCCAGACAGCCTCGCGCCTTTTGGCGCGAGGGCTCTCATTGGTCGAGCCGAGCTAGGCTCGGAGCGCTAGATGCCGTAGTAGGTGCGGATGCACTACTGTGCGGTAACCTGTTGGAGCGCAGGCACCATTTCTATCGGCGGCGGATTCCATTTCCCCGTGAGCGCTTCGCTTGCCGGTCCGTAAAGGCGCATGGTCAGGTTGAATGACCCGGCGGGTGCCGGTAGCCAGTTCGCTTCCTTGTCCTTGCCTGGGCTCTTGTTCTGGAAATAGAGATCAAGCGACCCGTCGGCGTTGTAGACGAACGGCATCCAGCTGCTGACGGCAAACCGGTTCAGATCGTTGGCGACCTGAAAACCCTCCGGATCATAAAGTGTGACGGACCAGAACGCCTTCACCGGCGGCAGGTTCGACTTGTCGAAGTGAAGCTTGTAGCTGTTCGTTCCGTTCAGCGGGTTTCCCTTCTCGTCGCCGAGGTTGAGGGGATAGATCGCGTCCTCCGGCAGGTTGGCCCCGAGGCCGAGTTGCGCGACAATCGCCCGCTTCAGATAATAATTGCCGTAGACGCCCATCGTGTCGGTGTTCATCGACCAGTTGTTGGCCACGCGCGCAAGCGACGGGACTTTCCATTCCATCAGCTTTTGTGCTGCGGCCGGTACATCCTTCAAAGCGGCGGCGATGTCGGGTGCGATCTTGGTTTTATCGAAGCTCTTTCCCGGTTCGATCCCGATTCGCTTCATCTGGCTGATGATCGGCTGATCGGTGATGTGCGGCGGATTGACCTTCAGCACCTCCGCTGCATAGGCGAAGAAATCCACTGCCGTCATCCCGTCCACTGTCTTCTTTGGCGGGGTTTTCATGTCGATGTCAGGATTGATCGTGACCTTCACCGGCTCAACCGTCTTGCCCCACTGCGACAGCGGCGTCACTGTGTAGCCAGCCTGGATCTTGTGAACGGCGTCGTAATCGGGTGGCCCATCCGTTTTCGTGCGTCCGATGACCCAGACATACGGCGTCGGCGCATCGATGCGTTGTGTTCCGGCGGGAAGCTCTTCGCCTGTCCAGCCAGGCGGGACAACGGCGAAATCGGCCTTCGCCGTTCCTGTTGTGCGCCAACCCGGCGAGGCGAAGACGTCGCTCCACATATCCAGCATGGGCAGCAGATAGAAGCGGCCGTTCGTATCAGGAGCCGAGACGATCATCGGCTCCTTTGTCATATCGAGCCAGGCAACCGAGTAGAGAGTATCGAAGTTGGGCCGAACGACGTCCCTGAAGTCCGCAGTCGGGAATTCGGGGACGTTGACGAACATGTTGGTCGGGCCTCGGCCCATTGTCTTGCCGGCCTCGACGTTGGTTGCCTGCGCGCGGGTGATATCCATGGTGACCAGCGGGTAGAGGTAGAGATAGGCGTCGACGCCGATCGACGCCGCTTCCTCCTTCGTCAGGGCGTCCTCGGCGGCGACGACAGGGCCGCTCAGGCAAGCCCCTGATAAAAGCAGACTAACGGTAAGGGTGATGAAATGCGATTGCATGGCTAATCCTCCCTGAGACCAGACAGCGGGCATCGTGCCGTGTCGGCCGGTTCATTTATGCCAGATCGGACACCAACCCATACGACGCCGGCGTCTGGCCTATGAATGTTGTCATTGCTGCCGACTCGAAACCCTCAACGCGCAAAAGGAGCGCTTGGCAGCAAGTGAACTATGCGCCCAAAAATTGTAAGTGCAAACAGTCTAAAATAACAGAAGTGGCGGGCGAGAGAGGCAACTGCCGGCACTTGCAGCATTCCTGTTCGGCTTGCTTCGACGCGGTGAGATCGCGCGACCTCATTCATTCTTCCCGTCGTGTCAAAACAAAAGCCGGTCCGCGTCGCAAAAGAAACGTTGTGCCGCTTTTGGATTTGCGATTTGTATGCCGACGAGAAGGGACCATTTTCCCGAAGGAGATGAAGGCGGATGCGCAGATACTCGGTTTTTGCCGTGGCAAGGGAGGCCCTCAGAGGCCACAAGGGCTGGGAGAAGCAGTGGACCTCGCCGGAGCCGCGCGCTGAATACGACGTCATCATCATCGGTGGCGGCGGACATGGTCTGGGTGCGGCCTACTATCTCGCCAAGGAGCACGGCATCACCAATGTCGCGGTGCTCGAAAAGGGCTGGCTCGGCGGCGGCAATACCGGCCGCAACACGACCATCATCCGCTCGAACTATCTCTATGAAGAGAGCATGCACATCTACGAGCATTCGATGAAGCTCTGGGAGAACCTGTCACAGGATCTCAACTACAATGTCATGTACTCGCCGCGCGGCGTGATGATGCTGTCGCACAATGTGCACGATCAGCAGTCCTTCAAACGCCATATCCATGCCAACCGCCTCTACGGCATCGACAATGAATGGCTGACGCCGGAGCAGGCCAAGGCTTATTGTCCGCCGCTCGATATTTCCGCCAGCGCCCGCTATCCGATCAACGGTGCGGCTCTCCAGCGTCGCGGCGGCACGGCGCGTCACGACGCGGTGGCCTGGGGCTATGCGCGTGCTGCGTCCGATCGCGGCGTCCACATCATCCAGAACTGCGAAGTGACCGGCATCCGCCGCGGCCCCGATGGGCGCGTCACCGGTGTCGAGACATCGCGCGGCTTCATCGGCGCCAAGAAGGTCGGCGTTTCCGCTGCCGGCCACACGACCACGGTCATGAAGATGGCCGATGTGCGCGTGCCGCTGCAATCGAGCCCGCTGCAGGCGCTGGTCTCCGAACCGCTGAAGCCGATCTTCCCCTGCGTGGTCATGTCCAACACGGTGCATGCCTATATCTCGCAGTCCGACAAGGGTGAGCTCGTCATCGGCGCCGGCACCGACCAGTACAATTCCTACAGCCAGACCGGCGGCCTGCAGATCATCACGCATACGCTCGATGCCATCTGCGAGCTTTTCCCGATGTTCCGCCGCGTCAAGATGATGCGCCAGTGGGGCGGTATCGTCGACAACACGCCGGATCGTTCGGCCATCCAGTCGAAGACACCGGTTCCGGGGCTCTACGTCAACTGCGGCTGGGGCACCGGCGGCTTCAAGGCGACGCCGGGCTCGGCCAATCTCTTCGCGCACCTCATTGCCCGCGACGAGGCGCACAAGTTCAATGCCGGCCTGACGCTGGACCGCTTCCGCACCGGCCGTCTGATCGACGAAGCCGCCGCCGCCGCCGTCGCGCACTGACACGAGGACACCCATGCTTCTTATCTATTGCCCATACTGTCAGGAAGAGCGCTCCGAGCTCGAATTCCGCGGCGCCGGCGATGCGCATATCGCCCGCCCCACCAATATCGCGGACATCTCCGACGAGGCGTTCGAGGAATATTTCTTCCTGCGCGACAACCCGAAGGGGCTGATCTTCGAACGCTGGCGTCACCTCAACGGTTGCGGCCGCTTCTTCAACGCGGCGCGCGACACGATCAGCGACAAGTTCATTATGACCTACAAGGCCGGCGAGCCGAAGCCCACGATCGGCGAGACCGCCGTTCCGCATGCTCCTGTCGAGACCTACGAACAACTCGAAGGAGAGGCACAATGAGCGGCACGAACCGTATCGCTGGCAAGGGCCGCCTGACGCCGGCCAGAACCGCGCGCTTTACCTTCGACGGCAAGAGCTACACCGCGCTCGAGGGTGACACCGTCGCCTCGGCGCTGATTGCCAACAACATCCATCTGGTTGGCCGCTCGTTCAAGTATCACCGCCCGCGCGGCATTCTCTCGGCCGGTGCGGAAGAGCCGAACGCGCTGATCGACGTGGCGCGCGACAGCGCCCGCAAGCAGCCGAACGTGCGCGCCACGGTGCAGGAAGTGTTCGACGGCATGATCGTCGAATCGCAGAACCGTTTCCCGTCGCTTTCCTTCGATATCGGCGGCATCAACAACCTGATGTCCCCCTTCTTCGCGGCCGGCTTCTACTACAAGACCTTCATGTGGCCGAAGGCGGCATGGAAGCATGTCTACGAGCCGATGATCCGCCGTGCGGCTGGTCTCGGCGTCGCGCCCAAGGAAGCCGATCCGGACCACTATGCCAGCCGCTATGCGCATTGCGACGTGCTTGTCGTCGGTGCCGGCGTTGCTGGTCTTTCGGCAGCGCTCGCAGCAGCGCAATCGGGGGCCAGGGTCATCCTCTGCGACGAGCAGGCCGATGTCGGCGGCGCGCTGCGTTTTGACAGCGGCGTCAAGATCGACGGCCTCGATGGTTATGAATGGGCACAGAAGACGGTTGCCAGCCTGAAGGCGATGAGCAACGTGCAGGTTTTGACCCGCACCACCGCTTTCGGCTATTACAATCATAACTTCATCGGTCTCGCCGAGCGCGTGACCGACCATGTCGCAAACCCGAGCCGCCATCTGCCGCGCGAGCGCCTGTGGCAGCTGCGCGCCAAGCGCGTCATCCTCGCCAATGGCGCCATCGAGCGCCACATGGTGTTCCCGAACAATGACCGTCCGGGCATCATGCTGGCATCGGCCGCACGCATGTATCTCAACCAGTACGGCGTCGCCGTCGGCCAGAAGGTTGGCGTCTATACGGCCCATGACTCGGCCTATGAGGCGGCCTTCGACCTGAAGCGATCAGGTGTCGAGATCGCCGCGATCGTCGATTGCAGGCAGACGCCGGGCGCGGCCGTGCTCGCGGAAGCCCGTTCGCTCGGCATCGATGTTCTCGCCGGCCAGTCTGTCATCAACACCTCGGGCAAGCTGCGCATTTCGTCCATGACGGTTGCCCGCAACGGCGGTGGCTCGCCACGCAAGATCGCGGTCGATGCCTTGCTGGTTTCGGCCGGCTGGACGCCTTCGGTACACCTGTTCTCGCAATCGCGCGGCAAGGTCGCTTTCGAGCCGGAAACGCAGCGCTTCCTGCCCGGCACCTATGCGCAGGATTGCCTCTCCGTCGGCGCTTGCAACGGCACCGACGACCTGCAGCAGACGATCGCGGAATCGCTTGCCGCGGGCGAACTGATGGCACAGGCGGCGGGCAAGAAGGCGGGCGGCAAGATCAGCATCTCGTCCGAGCAGGCGCATCAGTGGACGGGTGGCATGATCGGTGCAGCGGAAGGGGCAGGTCCCGAGACCAGCGCCAAGGCGTTCATCGATTTCCAGCACGACGTCTGCGCCAAGGATATCCGCCTTGCCGTGCGCGAGGGGATGCACTCGATCGAGCACATCAAGCGCTTCACGACGAACGGCATGGCCTCCGACCAGGGCAAGCTCTCCAACATGCACGGCCTGGCGATCGCCGCCGAGATGCTGGGCAAGGAGATCCCGCAGGTCGGCCTCACCACCTTCCGCGCACCCTATACGCCGGTCACCTACGGCACGCTGATCGCGCACTCGCGCGGCGATTTGTTCGACCCGACGCGCAAGACGCCGCTGCACCAGTGGGAAGAAGCCCAGGGTGCCGTGTTCGAGGATGTCGGCAACTGGAAGCGTGCGTGGTTCTATCCACGCGCCGGCGAAACCATGCACCAGGCGGTAGCCCGCGAGTGCAAGACGGCGCGTGATGTCGCCGGCGTGTTCGACGCGTCGACGCTCGGCAAGATCGAGGTCGTCGGGCCTGACGCCGCCGAGTTCATGAACCTGATGTATACCAACGCCTGGGACACGCTGAAGCCCGGCAAGTGCCGCTACGGCATCATGACCCGCGACGACGGCTTCGTTTATGACGACGGCGTCGTCGGGCGCCTGGCCGAGGATCGCTTCCACGTGACGACGACGACGGGCGGCGCGCCGCGTGTGCTCAATCACATGGAAGACTATCTGCAGACCGAATTCCCGCATCTGAAGGTGTGGCTGACCTCGGTGACCGAGCAGTGGGCCGTTATCGCCGTGCAGGGTCCGAAGGCGCGCGAGATCATCGCGCCGCTGGTCGAGGGCGTCGATATCTCCAACGAGGCCTTCCCGCATATGAGCGTTGCCGAGTGCACGGTCATGGGCGTTCCGGCACGTCTCTTCCGCGTGTCGTTTACCGGCGAAACCGGCTTCGAAATCAACGTGCCGGCCGATTACGGCCAGTCGGTGCTCGAAGCCGTCTGGGCCAATGCCGAGCCGCTCGGCGCCTGCGTCTACGGCACCGAGACCATGCACGTGCTGCGCGCCGAGAAGGGCTATATCATCGTCGGCCAGGACACGGATGGTACCGTGACGCCTGATGATGCCGGCCTCAACTGGGCGGTATCGAAGAAGAAGACCGACTTCGTCGGCATTCGTGGCCTGAAGCGCCCGGATCTGGTCAAGGAAGGCCGCAAGCAGCTGGTCGGCCTAGTCACCAAGGATCCGAAGATCGTGCTCGAGGAGGGTGCGCAGATCGTTGCCAACCCGAACGAGCCGAAGCCGATGACGATGCTGGGGCACGTCACCTCGTCCTACTGGTCGGAAAACCTCGGAAAGTCGATCGCGTTTGCGCTGGTCGCCGGTGGTCGCAAGCGGATGGGCGAGACGCTCTACGTGCCGATGCCCGACAAGACGATTGCCGTCGAGGTGACGGATATGGTGTTCTTTGACAAGGAAGGAGGCCGCATCAATGGCTGATACGGCAGTTCGCAAGTCGGTGCTTTCCGGCCGTCACGGTGGTTCGGCCACGGTACGGTTGACGGCAGCGCCAGCGGCAACCCGCGTGGCGCTTCGCGCGCCGGCGGAGTCTCTGAAGGCTCTTTCCTCCGCGCTCGGCGTGAAAGTTCCCGCTACCCCGAAAACGTCAGGGCGCAAGGAAGGTCGTGCCGCCCTCTGGCTCGGCCCGGATGAATGGCTCCTTATCGACGAGTCCGGGGCAGACCTGATGGCGCCGCTCGCCAAGTCAGGCGTTCTGCATTCGGCAACCGACGTTTCGCACCGCAACGTCGCGATCATCGTGTCCGGCCCCTGCGCGGAAGCGACGATCTCGGCAGGTTGCCCGCAGGATCTGTCGCTTGAGGCTTTCCCCGTTGGCGCGTGCTCGCGCACGATTTTCGGCAAGGCCGAGATCGTGCTCTTCCGTACCGAGGACGATACGTTCCGCGTCGAGTGCTGGCGTTCGTTTGCCGAATTCGTATTCGGTCTGCTGGCTGAAGGCGCCGAAGACACCGCGCACTAAGCGCAACAAATATGCAATGACTGATCGGAGGCGGTGCTCTTGCGCTGTCCTTCGATCGGCCCACGTTGCGGGACAGCCGACATTCGTGTCATCATCCACCGGGCGCGGTCCTTGTCGGAGCGCCATCGCAACGAATGCGGGGTGTCTTCGATGATGCTGCATCACGTTTCCATTGTCGTCACGGACATCGACCGTTCGGTCGCCTTCTATCGCGATGTCTTCGATCTCGAACAAATTGAGCGGCCAGCGTTCAGTACCGTTGGAGCGTGGTTCGCCTGCGGGGCGCTGCAGGTTCACCTCATCGTCCATCCGACCGGGACCTTCAGGCGCGCAGCCACGATAGACACAGCCGACGGACATTTCGCGTTCCGCACCGATGACTTCGACGGATGCATCCGGGGGCTGATCGCCAAGGGCTTTCGCGAGGATGCGCCCGAGGGCGATCCCTGGCGGCTGCGTCTGAGACGTGACGGGCCGGCAGGTTTTCCGCAAGCCTATCTGCTCGATCCCGATTGCAACATCGTTGAGATCAACGGTGCGCTATAGCCGCGAACCGCGCATGGTCGCTCGTTAAGGTCGGCGCTAGGCGTCCTCAGGCCGGTCCTTTGGGTCGAACTGGATGATGGTGATCCAGCGTGCGGTCAACGCTGGCTTCTTCTCGTTCTCGATCTCGATCGAGACCTCGTAGGTCGTCATCAACATGCCGGCGCCGCGGAAGCGGGCTTCGGCAAGGACGAAGTGACCGCGGATGCGCGCGCCTGACTTCACGGGCGACAGGAAGCGGACGTTCTCGAAGCCGTAGTTGATGCCCATCGTCTGTTCGCGGACCTTGGGCAACCCGTTGTAGTTCATGGCCGAGAGCAGGGAGAGCGTGAGGAAGCCGTGGGCGATTGTGCCGCCAAACGGGCTCGCGGCGGCGCGCTCCGGATCGACGTGGATATACTGATGGTCGTTGGTCGCATGCGCGAACGCATCGATCATTGTCTGATCGACGACGATCCAGTCCGAGAGGCCGGTTTCAGTGCCCACCAGCCCACGGACGTCCGCGAGCGAAATTTCCTTGACCATTGATTCCTCATGAGAAAGCGGCTGCGCAAGCCTTACAATGGGATTGTGACGATTGCGACAAGGAATTGCAGGGTTGAACCCGGCTGATCAACTTTCGAGATAGAAAGCCACCGAACGGCGCGGCACGATGGCCGATGCCACAGACTTCTTGGCGGCATCAGGGGCCAGATGCCGCCAAGAGGCGGAGCCAGGGAGCGTAAAGATTTCCTCGCCGCCCGAGCGATTGAAGAGCACTGCCAAGCGCGTGGCCTTGCCGCCTTGCTGGTCTCGGGTTGCAAGTACCGTGCCGAGCGTCGAAAAATTCGGGGTTTCCCACTCTTGGACGGTCATCGGCTGGCCTGAAGGCGATATCCATTCGACATCGCCGTTGCCGTTGAGGAAGGCTGCTTGAGAGAAGGCCGAGAAGCGCTTGCGCAGGCCGGAGATGAAGGCGGTGTGGGCAACGAGTTCGTCGTCGAGCGCTGCCCAATCCATCCAGGTGATTTCATTGTCCTGGCAGTAGGCATTGTTGTTGCCGCGCTGAGTGCGGCCGGCTTCGTCGCCCGCCGTCAGCATGATGCTGCCGCGGCTAGCAAAGAGTGTCGACAGCAGCGCCTTCAGGTCGTCGCGTCGCCGGCGGATGATATCGGGATAGCGAGTTTCGCCCTCGATGCCGTTATTCCAGGAGTGGTTTTCATTATGGCCGTCGCGGTTTTCCTCGCCGTTCGCCTCGTTGTGCTTGCCGCTGTAGGAGACGAGATCGTTGAGCGTGAAGCCGTCATGCGCCGCGAGGAAATTGACACTGCGCGTCGCCTGTCCGCCGTTGCGGCCGAAGATGTCAGAGGATCCTGCAAGCGCAGTCGCCAATGGGCCGGTCTTCCAGTCGTCGCCGCGCCAGTAACACCTGATATCGTCGCGAACACGGTCGTTCCACTCGAGGAATGGCACCGGGAAATTGCCGAGCTGATAGCCACCGGGGCCGATGTCCCAAGGCTCGGCGATCATCACGCGATCTTTTAGGACCTCGTCGGCGAGCATCGCCGTCAGCGTTTCCCCATTGCCCTCAAAGCCGCTTGCGGTGCGGCCTAGGACGGGGGCAAGGTCGAAGCGGAAGCCGTCTATCCCGGCGCCGAGCACGAAATTCCGCAGGCTGTCGATGATCAACTGCCTGACATAGGGGTGATCGCAGGCGACGGTGTTGCCGGTGCCGGTATCGTTGACCAGATCGCCGGGGCGCTGTGGCAAATGGCGATAGAAGGAGAGATTGTCGAGGCCACGCAGCGACAGCGTCGTGCCAAAGCGATCGCTCTCGCCGGTATGATTGAAGACGAGGTCGAGAATGACGGCAATGCCTTCTCCGTGGAGTTTCGCAACGGTGTCGCGAAGTTCCGCCATGCCGCCCGGCACGAGCCGCGGATCGAGCGCCATGAAGGCGACGGGGTTGTAGCCCCAGCTGTTTCTCAGGCCGAGCGGCGGTAAATGGCGCTCATCGATCCAGGCGGTGATCGGCATGAGCTCGACGGCATCGACGCCGATCCGCTTCAGATGCGCGATCACCGAGGGATGCGCCAAGGCGGCGACCGTGCCGCGCTGGGCTTCGGGTACATCCGGATGCAGCTTGGTAAAGGAGCGAACAGCGACCTCGTAGACGAAGCCACCCGGCTCGAAGAGCGGCTTTGTTTGCTTCACCGGCACATCGCGGGTGACAATAGCCTTCGGCACGAGATGCTGCGTGTCGGCGCCGAAGCTACCGAGCAGCGGATCGTGGCTAAACGGGCGATCGAGTTCCTTGGCATAGGGATCGACGAGAAGCTTCGACGGATCGAACCAGAGGCCGCTATCGGGGGCGTAGACACCGTCGGCACGATAGCCGTAGCGCGCGCCTTCCTTCAATCCGTCGACGAAGAGGCGATGCACGTGGTCATCGCCTCGCTCCATCGGCAAGCGGGCCAGTTCCTTGTCGTCGTCGCCGAACAGGCACAGTTCGATCTGTCCTGAATTATGCGACCACACGGCGAAATCGACGCCGGTCTCAAAGAGGGTTGCTCCGCCTTGCCGGGTCTTGTTCGCCGCCATGTTCCGGTCAGGTAATCACGGAGGGAGCGTCGCGGCCCGTGCGGCTGCGGATATCCGCGATGGTCTCGGCGGCAGCGATAATGTCGGCTAGCGCATGCTGCGTCTCGATGTTGTGACGGGTGGAATCCGCCTCGTATCGCTCGAGATAAACGCGCAGAGTGGCGCCAGATGTTCCGGTTCCGGAAAGGCGGAATACGACACGCGAGCCGCCCTCGAACAGGATGCGAATGCCCTGATGCTCGCTGACCGACTTGTCGACCGGGTCGTGATAGGCAAAATCGTCGGCCTTCTCGACCTTCAGCGGACCGAAGCTCTGGCCTGGCAGCGAAGCGAGCTGGCTGCGCAGATTTGCCACCAGGCCATTTGCTGCCTCGGTGTCCACGCCCTCGTAATCGTGACGCGAATAGTAGTTTCGGCCGTAGGTCTGCCAGTGCTGCATGACGATCTCTTGCACGCTTTCACCACGCACCGCGAGAATATTCAGCCACAGCAGAACCGCCCAAAGGCCATCCTTCTCGCGCACGTGGTTGGAGCCGGTGCCGGCGCTTTCCTCGCCGCAGATCGTCGCCATGCCGGCGTCGAGCAGGTTGCCGAAGAACTTCCAGCCGGTCGGGGTCTCGTACATGCCGATGCCGCGGCGCTCGGCCACGCGGTCGGCAGCGCCTGATGTCGGCATGGAGCGGGCGATGCCGGCGAGGCCGCCAGAATAACCGGGCGCGAGATTGGCGTTGGCGGCGAGAATCGCAAGGCTATCGGAGGGCGTGACGAAGATGCCGCGGCCGATGATCAGATTGCGGTCTCCGTCACCATCGGACGCCGCGCCGAAATCGGGCGCGTCGTCGCCCATCATCTCGTCGTAGAGTTCCTTGGCATGAACCGGATTCGGATCCGGATGGTGGCCGCCGAAATCGGGCAGCGGCATGAAATTGCGGACCGAGCCGGACGGCGCGCCGAGGCGATTTTCGAAGATCTCCTTGGCGTAGGGGCCGGTGACGGCGCTCATCGCGTCGAAGGCGATGCGGAAACCAAGGCTGATGAGGTTGCGGATCGCGGGGAAGTCAAACAGCTCTTCCATGAGTGCAGTGTAATCTTCCACCGAATCGAGCACGGAGAGAATCATGCCGCCCGGCAGTTCGTCCTTGCCGATGCGGTCGAGATTGACGTCTGCGAAATCGGCGATCTTGTAGGTGTCGATCACCTTCGTTCGCGCATAGATCGCGTCGGTGATCTTCTCCGGTGCCGGGCCGCCATTGCTGATGTTGTATTTGATGCCAAAGTCTTCGGTCGGGCCGCCGGGGTTATGGCTGGCCGACAGGATGATGCCGCCAAAAGCCTTGTATTTGCGGATGATGTGCGAGGCTGCCGGGGTGGACAGGATACCGCCCTTGCCGACGATCACCTTACCGAAGCCATTGGCGGCGGCCATCTTGATCGCCTTCTGGATGACTTCGCGATTGTAGTAGCGTCCGTCGCCACCGATGACGAGGCACTTGCCCTGAAACCCTTCCAGCGAATCGAAGATCGACTGGATGAAGTTCTCGGCATAGTTCGGCTGTTGGAATACCGGAACCTTCTTTCGCAGGCCGGACGTGCCCGGCTTTTGATCCTGGTAGGGCGTAGTGGATACGGATTTTATCATTTTCTCTCACTTGCCTTTGGGGGCGAGGCTTGAATAGAGGGCAGCGTAGCGCTCGGCGCTCTTTTCCCACGAGACATCCGATTTCATGCCCTGCTTTTGCAATTGGGTCCAGACTTTTTGATCGGCGTAGAGATGTAACGCACGGCGAATGGCTTGCAACAGGCCCGATGCCGTCACAGGCGAGAATTGTATCCCGGTTGCCACTTTCGCTGCAAGAGCGGCATGATTGGCGTCGATGACAGTGTCGTTCAACCCACCTGTCCGGGCGACGATCGGCACGCAGCCGTAGCGCAGGCCGTAAAGCTGTGTCAGGCCGCAGGGTTCGAAACGCGAGGGGATGATGATGGCGTCGCAGCCGGCCTGCATGAGGTGCGACATCGGCTCGTTGTAACCGATGGAGACGCCGATTCGACCCGGATGGCGGGCCGCGGCGGCAAGCAACGAACCTTCGATTGCTGCATCTCCGGAACCAAGTATCGCAAGCTTTCCGCCCATGTCGACAATCTCATCCGCGGTAGCGGCGATGACGTCCATGCCCTTCTGCCAGGTGAGGCGGCTGATGATGCAGAAAATCGGTGCATTGTCGTTGTGAAGCCCGAAGAACTCGGCAATCGAGGTACGGTTTTCGACGCGGCTCTTCAGCGTCGTGCCATTGTAGTGGGTGTGGACAACTGGATCGGTCGACGGGTTCCAGACGTCGGTATCGATGCCGTTGACGATGCCATGCAAGGAATCAATTCGGCTTGCGATGACGCCCTGGAGGCCCATGCCGAACTCCGGGGTCAGGATCTCGCCGGCGTAGGAGGGACTAACGGTCGTGATGGCGTGGGCGGTTTGCAGGCCGCCCTTCAGGAAGCCGAGATTGCCGTAATATTCGATGCTTTCGGTTGCGAAGGCGTGCGGCGGCAGGCGTAGACCCGGAAAGATATCCGCGCCGAACTGTCCCTGGAACGCGATATTGTGGATCGTCAGAACACTCGGCAACTCCGGCGTCGGGTTGTAGCGCATGTAAACCGAGGTCATCGCCGACTGCCAATCGTGCGTGTGCACGAGATCGGGTCGCCAGCCCGGCATCAAACCCGCGGCAATCTCGGCACCGGCCAGCGACAACGCTGCGAAACGACGCCAGTTGTCGGGATAGTCCCGACCGGTCGCATCGAGATAGGGGCCTCCCGTGCGGTCGTAATAAGCGGGCGCATTGAGCACGAGGATATCGATCCCCTCATGCTCCACTTCGAGGACTGTCGCGGGCTCGCCGAGCAGATCATCGAACTGAAGCCGGACAACCGGATTGCGGATCGCCTTCATCACAGCCGGATAGCCGGGCATGAGGGTCTTGGTCTCGACGCCGAAACGCTTGAGCGCGATCGGCAGGGCGCCCGCCACGTCGGCGAGGCCCCCTGTCTTGATGAGCGGGAAGACTTCGGACGAAACCGAAAGAACTTTCATGTCTCACATACCCAGCTTGTCGATCATCGGCTGCGTAATGAGGCAAATGCCACCCTCGCTGCGGCGGAAGCGCTTGGCGTCGAGGACCGGATCCTCGCCGACGATCAGACCTTCCGGTATGATAACGCCGTGATCGATCACGACGTTGCTGAGTTGCGCGTGCCGTCCGATTTTGACGCTCGGCAGTACGACCGCGCCGTCCAGCTTGGAATACGAGTTGGCGCGCACACCGGTGAAAAGCAGACTTCTGTGAAGGGTCGCGCCGGAGATGATGCAGTCGCCGGCGACGACCGATGACGTCGCCGAGCCACGGCGGCTTTCGTCGTCGTGCACAAACTTGGCCGGCGGTGAGATCTCGGCGTAGGTCCAGATCGGCCAGGACTTGTCGTAAATATCCAGTTCCGGAACCACTGCGGTCAGGTCGATGTTGGCCTGCCAGTAGGCGTCGATCGTGCCGACGTCGCGCCAGTAGGGCTCGTGCTCAAAATCGGAGCGCACGCAGGACTGCGCGAAGCGATGGGCGACGGCCTTACCGTTCTTGACGATGTGGGGGATGATGTCCTTGCCGAAGTCCTTGCTGGAGTTCGGGTCGGCTGCGTCGCGGCGCAGTGCATCGATCAGGAACTTGGTGTGAAAGACGTAGATGCCCATCGAGGCAAGGGCAAAATCCGGATTGCCGGGGATGCCGGGCGGATCCGCGGGCTTTTCGACGAAGTCGATGATCCGGTCGGTTGTGTCGACATGCATGACGCCGAAGCCGACGGCTTCCATGCGCGGCACCTCCAGGCAGCCGATAGTCACATCGGCACCGGAATCCACATGCTGTTGCAGCATGTATTCATAGTCCATCTTGTAGACATGGTCGCCGGCGAGAATGACCATGTATTCGACGCCGTAGTCCTCGATGATGTCGATGTTCTGGTAGACGGCATCGGCTGTACCTTCATACCATTGCGTCTCGGAGACGCGCTGGGAGGCCGGCAGAATGTCGAAGCTTTCGTTTCGCTCGGGGCGGAAGAAGTTCCAGCCGCGCTGCATGTGTCGGATCAGTGAGTGCGCCTTGTACTGGGTGGCGACGCCGATGCGTCGGATACCCGAGTTCAAGGCGTTCGACAGCGCGAAGTCGATGATGCGGGTCTTGCCGCCGAAGTAGACCGCCGGCTTGGCGCGGCGATCGGTGAGTTCCTTCAGGCGGCTCCCCCTGCCGCCAGCGAGAACATAGGCCATTGCGTCGCGGGCAAGTGGCTGAACGCGTTTTTCTACCATTTTTATCCTCCCACCAGTCGTCAGTTCTCAGGTTCAAGCATGATCGTCGCCAGAGGCGGCAAGGTGATCGATGCGGCGATGCTGCCGCCGGCATTGACTGCCTGGACGCGGCCGCCGTTACCCTTGCCGCTGCCGCCGTAGATGTCGGCATCGGTATTCAGGATTTCGCGCCACCGCCCCTCGATCGGCAGGCGCACCGTATAGTTTTCGCGATAAACCGGTGTCAGATTGCAGATGACGGCAACCGGCTTCTCGCCCGGTGCCTTGCGCAGCCAGGCAAAGACCGAATTCTCGTGATCGTCGGCGATCAGCCACTCGAAGCCGTCACCCTCGCAATCGCGGGCGTGCAGTGCCGGCTTGCTGCGGTAGGTGAAGTTGAGGTCACGTACCAGCCGCCGCATGCCTTCGTGCATGCGGTATTGCAGCAGGTTCCAATCGAGAGACGTCGCTTCGTTCCATTCGCTCCACTGCGCGAATTCCTGGCCCATGAACAGCAGCTTCTTGCCCGGATAGCCCCACATGAAGGCGTAGTAGGCCCGCAGATTGGCGAACTTCTGCCAGTCGTCGCCGGGCATCTTGGCGATCAGCGAGCCCTTTCCGTGCACCACCTCGTCGTGTGAGAGCGGCAGCACGAAGTTTTCGGAGTACGCATAAAGCAGGCCGAAGGTCAGCTCGTTGTGGTGATGTTTGCGATGGATCGGCTCGCGGCTCATGTAGCTCAGCGTGTCGTGCATGAAGCCCATGTTCCACTTGAAGCCGAAGCCGAGGCCGCCTTCGTGTACCGGCTGCGAGACCTTCGGCCAGGAGGTCGATTCCTCGGCGATGGTCATGACACCAGGATGTTCGGCGTAGATGCGGGTATTCATGTTCTGCAGGAAGCGCACCGCCTCCAGATTTTCATTGCCGCCGTACTCGTTCGGTATCCATTCGCCATGCTTGCGGGAATAATCGAGGTAGAGCATCGAGGCCACGGCATCGACGCGCAGCCCGTCGAGATGGAACTTTTCCGCCCAGTAGAGCGCATTGTTGACGAGGTAGGAGACGACCTCGGTGCGGCCGAAATTGTAGATCGCCGTGTTCCAGTCGGGATGAAAGCCCTTGCGCGGGTCCTCGTGTTCGTAGAGCGCCGTGCCGTCGAACCAGCCGAGACCGTGTTCGTCGGTCGGGAAATGGGCGGGTACCCAATCGAGGATGATGCCGATACCGACCTTGTGGCAGCCGTTGACGAAGCGGGCGAAACCCTCTGGCTCGCCGAAGCGGGCGGTCGGCGCATAGAGCCCCGTCGTCTGGTATCCCCAGGATGGATCGTAGGGATGTTCGGTGATTGGCAGGAACTCGATGTGGGTGAACCCCATGTCGACGCAGTAGGGAATCAGGCGAGAGGCAAGTTCGTCCCAGGAGAGGAACGAACCGTCGTCGCGCCGCTGCCAGGAGCCCGCATGCACCTCGTAGATCGAGATCGGCTGACGGCGCTTGTCGGTCGTCCCCCAGTGCTTCAGGTGCGCCTCGTCGTCCCATTCCTGCAGCAGTTCAGGGGCCGCGACCGAGGCGGTCTTCGGGCGCAACTCGCTGCGCCGTGCGAACGGATCGGCCTTTAGCGGCAGAAGGACGCCGTCCTGGCCGCGGATTTCGAACTTGTAGGCAACACCGGTGGGGACATCGGGCGCAAAGATCTCCCAGATGCCGGCGCCGGAGCGGAACCGCATGACATGACGTCGGCCGTCCCAGCCGTTGAAATCACCGACCACTGAGACGCGCTGGGCGTTCGGCGCCCAGACGGCGAAATGGACACCCTGTGCGCCTTCATGGTTGATCCAATGCGCGCCCATCTTGTCGAAGAGGCGCAGATCCGAGCCCTCGCGCGCATAATAGTCATCCATCGGTCCGAGGACCGGCCCGAAGCTGTATGGATCGGTGACCGCCCATTCGGCATCGCCGCGCCGCGCCCGATAGCGCACCGGTCGCTGCTTCGTCACCGAGACCGCACCGGCAAAAAAGCCGTCAGGATGTTGTAGCTTCAGTTCGCCAATGACACTGCCGTCGAGCGTCATCGCAGTCACCTCTTCGGCACCCGGAATGAAGCAGCGGGCCACATAGGCGTCGCCTGATTTGTGGACGCCCAGAACTGCGAATGGATTGGAATGCGACCCTGCGAGGATTGCCGCTATCTCGTCTGCCGAAATCTCCCAGGGAAGTCTGACTTCAGGGGTGGCTTTCGGCGTTTTCATCCGGCTCTCCAGATTTCCTTGGCGTATTGACGGATCGTGCGGTCGGACGAGAACCAGCCCATTCGGGCCGTGTTGCAGATCGCCTTCGAACTCCACGTGGACTGATCGGTCCAGAGTTGGTCGACTTCGCGCTGGGCTTGGGCGTAAGCATCGAAATCGGCGGCCACCATGAACCAGTCATGGGCATAGATGCCTTCGATCAACGCGGAGTATCGGTTTCGATCGTCATGCGAGAACACGCCGGAGCTGATGGCTTGGAGCGCCTGCGATAGCTCGCGCGACGCCTCGATGATGGCGCGGGGATTGTGGCCATCGGCACGGGCGGCGGCGACCTCGTCGGCACGCAGGCCGAAGATGATGATGTTGTCCTCTCCGACATGATCGCGCATTTCGACGTTGGCGCCATCGAGCGTGCCGATCGTCAGAGCGCCGTTGAGGCCAAACTTCATGTTGCCGGTACCGGAGGCTTCCATGCCAGCGGTCGAGATCTGCTCGGAAAGGTCGGCGGCGGGCACCATCACCTCGGCGAGCGAGACGTTGTAGTTCGGGACGAAGACCACTTTCAGCAGGCCGCGGACGGCCGGGTCATTGTTGATTGTGCGGGCCACGTCATTGATCAGTTTGATGATCAGCTTGGCGTTGTGGTAGCTCGGCGCTGCCTTGCCGGCGAAAAGCTTGACGCGCGGAACCCAGTCCAGCTCGGGGTGCGAGCGGATCTGGTCATAAAGCGCGACGGCCTCGATGATGTTCAGGAGCTGGCGCTTGTATTCGTGGATGCGCTTGATCTGGATATCGAACATCGCCGACGGATCGAGTTTGATGCCCATGCGGCTGGCGACGAGGTTCGACAAGGCCACCTTGTTGGCGCGCTTCACGGCCGCAAACTTCTCCTGGAAGCTTGCATCCTTCGCGAACTTGTCGAGTGGCTTCAGCTTCTCGGCGTCGTCGAGAAAGTCGTCGCCGATCGTTTCGCGGATCAGCGAGGTCAGGCCGGGATTGCACTGCTGCAACCAGCGGCGCGGTGTGATGCCGTTCGTCTTGTTGTTGATGCGGTCAGGATAGAGCTTGTGCAGATCGGCAAACACCGTGACCTTCATCAGATCGGTGTGGAGCGCCGAAACGCCATTGATCGAATGGGCGCCGACGAAGGCGAGATTGCCCATGCGGACGCGGCGCTCGCCACTTTCCTCGATTAGGGAAATCGAGCGGATTTCCGTCTCCGAAAATGTCTTGGTCTTGCGCGCTTCGACGAGGACCTTCGCGTTGATCGCGTAGATGATCTGCATGTGGCGTGGCAGCAGGCGCTCGAAGAGCGGGATTGGCCAGCTTTCCAAGGCTTCTGGTAGGAGCGTGTGGTTGGTGTATCCAATCGTGCCCCGGGTGATATCCCAGGCCTGGTCGAAGTCGAGGCCGTGAACATCGCATAGCAGGCGCATCAGTTCGGCAACCGAGACGGCGGGATGCGTATCGTTTAGGTGGATCGCCACCTTGTCCGGCAGCGAGGTGAAATCATCGTACTGCTGCAGGTGACGGCGCAAAATGTCCTGCAGCGATGCGGAGGAGAAGAAGAACTCCTGGCGCAGACGCAGCTCCTGGCCGGCGGGTGTCGCATCAGCCGGGTAGAGAACGCGCGTCAGGCTTTCGGCCTTGTTGCTTTCGCGCAGCGCGCCGATGTGGTCACCGGCGTTGAAGGCATCCAGCAAGATCGGGTCGATCGGCTGGGCCGACCAGAGGCGCAGCGTGTTGACCCGCTTGCCGCGCCAGCCAACGACGGGGGTGTCAAAGGCGGCGGCGATGACGCGCTCGGCCGGTTTCCAGACATACCGCGGCTCGCCCTCGGGGTTGTTGACGACATCGACCGTGCCGCCGAAGCCGATTTCGTAGGCGCTTTCCCGGCGCTCGAATTCCCAGGGGTTGCCGTGCGCCAACCAGCTTTCCGGCAACTCTACCTGCCAGCCGTCGGCAAGCTGCTGGCGGAAGAGGCCGTGCACGTAACGGATGCCGTAGCCATAGGCCGGCACATCGACGGTCGCCATGCTTTCCATGAAACAGGCGGCGAGACGGCCAAGGCCGCCGTTGCCGAGCGCGGCGTCGGGCTCGAGGCCGGCAATGACGGAAACATCGACACCGAGCGAGGTCAGTGCATCGCGAACCTGCTCCATCAGGCCGAGGTTCGAGACCGCATCGCGCATCAGGCGGCCGATCAGGAATTCGAGGGATAGGTAGTAAACGCGCTTGTCGCCGGTCGAATAGACCTTGCGGGTCGATTCCATCCACTTGTCGATGATGCGGTCGCGGATGACGAGAATGGTGGCGGTCAGCCAGTCATGCGGCTTGGCGACCTTCGCGTCCTTGCCGATGCGGTAGGTCAGGCGTTCAATGATTTCTTCGGCGAGAATTTCCGGTTTGGAACTGCGGGGCGCGGGGGAGGGGATCGTCGGCTTCGAAACGGTATTCATCGTTAGTCCTCGCCAATTTCGGTTCGGTTTCAGTACGTTATGCCAATTTCAATCGGTTTACCGCGCACTAAAGACGCAGTTTATGCATCGTTACTACGCAGTTGCAACAAAGGAATTACCCAAACGAAAAAATTGGCCAAGCGCGCCGCCCGGCAGCGGAAAGAACTTGATTTCAATCGGTTTTCCGATTTTGATAGGCGCGATTTTGCGGTCAAACGAAAAGCCGCTCCGGTTGTTCCGGAGCGGCTTTTCGTTTGAGGGGGATAGCTTGCCGTCTATTGGGTGACCAGCACCTTGTCCGAGGCAGCTTCCGAGCCGATCGCCGTAAACGCTCCCAGCAGGTCGGTCATGCTTTCCGCCTGGAAGTAGTAGCCGGCACCGCTCGCGCAACTGAGGAGGAGGTTCTTTCCGGCGGTGGGCGCCATGAAGGCTACCGAGTAGATCTTGATGCCCTTTTGCTTTGCGTCCGTGCAGTATTGCAGGGTTTTTGTATCGGACGCCGGGTCGTTATTTTCACCGTCAGTCATTAATACTATGTATTTCGTCAGTTTTTGGTTGCCGGCTTGTTGTTGAATCTGCGTTTCTGACGTGGAGCCGGTGGTTGTCAGCCCGTCAAGCGCCGCTTTCATAGGCGCAGCCGATTCCGTGCCGCCACCCGCCGACAAGACGTTGATTACGCTGCTTCTCGTTTGAGAAGTGCCCCAGGCAAACTTGCTTGATACTTGTACTTTGCTGCTCCAGCCAATCGCGTTGGTGCGGGCATACTTCGAGGTTGGATCGGCCTTATCCAACTGATCCAGAAGCAGATTCGCGGCTGTCTTCAGGGCGTCGATTTTCTTGACGTAGCAGGGGCTATAGTTGCCAATGCTGCTGCCACTGGTGTTGTAGTGGTCGCACTTGTTGTTGTTCAGCTTGGTCGTCGTGTCAGCCTTCATCGAACCTGACTCGTCGAGAGCAAGCGTCATAGACAGAGCACTCTTCACTTCGCTCGTGCCGCTGCTCGTTGAGCTGGAGGTCGCGATGTTGACCGTTTTCTTGCCGAGCACATTCATCAACGGAGTCAAGCTCATCGCATAAGCAGCGTCGACCTTGACCTTATAGCTTTTGCTGGTAGCCGTGGTGGTCGTCGTGACAGAAGCCGTTGTTGAGTTTTTCAGGGAGGCAGCATCGGTACTACTCATATAGTTCGCCATCTGACCGACGACGAAATCTTTCGCCAACGCTTCGGCCGCGGTGCCATCAGCGACCGTACCTTTTGCAAGCGCCGTGGCCGCCGCAAGCGCGGCCGCATCGGAAGCCTCCTGAAGCTGGCGCTGCTGCAGGACCATGTTGGAAAAGTCGATTGCGACGCCGGCGGTCCCGATCAGAACCGGCACGACGATGGCGGTCACCATTCCGAAGTTGCCACTGCGATCTTTCTGTAGCCGAGACAGGCTCGACTTCAGTCCTTGAAAGGTGCTCATCATGTTCACCTGAGTTAGTGCCCCAATAATGCCTCATTCATGCCTGGCAATTCTTGAGTTCACCTTTATCAAGTCGTTAAGATTTTAACGGAATGTCGCTTTCTTGCGCGCCGCTTGGGTAAAATGCGCTTTCTGAGCGATCTTTCGAGTCAACGTGTGCGCTTATGGCGTGTGTCAACTCAGCGGAACGACATCCACCGCCTGCACGGCGCGCTGCCCACCGTAGCTCTTCAGCACGCCAATGACCGGGGCCACGTCCGAATAGTCGCGGCCATAGGCAACGACGATGTGGTCGGTGCCGGCCGGAATGTTGTTGGTCGGGTCGAGTTCGACCCAGCCGATCGTTTCGCCGCACCAGACCCTGACCCAGGCGTGCATGGCGTCGGCGCCCTCCAGCCGTTCCTTGCCGGGCGGGGGGATGGTGCGCAGGAAGCCGGAGACATAGCCTGCCGGAATGCCGAGGCTGCGCAGCGCAAGGATCATGACGTGGACGAAGTCCTGGCAGACGCCGCTTTTCAACTGGAAGGCTTCGAGCGGAGTGCTGTCTACCGTCGTCGCCTCGGCATCGTAGGTGAAGTCGCGATAGATCTGCGTGCAGAGCGCGGTGGCGATCTGCAGCACGGTCAATGACGGCTCTGCACGGGCCTTCGCATAGTCCGAGATGGCGCGGGTTTCAAACAGGCGCGGGCTGTTGCCGAGGAAGTGGTGCGGCGCGTCGGGTTTCAACGACCAGACCCCTGCGACCTCATCCGGAAGCTCCGCAAGCAGGGGAGAAAAATCAGCCGTGATCGAATGGCTCTCCACCTGCACACGGGCGTGCATGCGAATGTCGAGCTTTTCGTGTGGTGCCCTCACTAGGAAGGAGGTTGCCGGATGCTCGAAAAAATCGGTGAAATGCGCTTGCTCGTCGGGTGTCGGCGAGACCTTAATCGAGCCGGCGATCAGCCGCTGTCGGTTTGGCAGCGACAGCGGCATCAGCCGCATGATGTGACGCGCGCCAGACGCCGGCGTGTCGTAGATGTAACCCATGTGCAGCGAGAGATCGTAGAGCACCAGGGTCACCCGAGATATGTGTGGGCAAGAAGGTCGGACAGCTGTTCCAGCTCGCGCTCCAAGCGACGATAGACATCGACGCTCATCGTCTCCGGCGTCATCACGGCAAGGCCGGAATGCAGCCGCATCGCCTCGCGATAGAAGGGTGACATCTGGCCGTTGACTAGGGCGTTCGGCAATTGCTCCACCTCGCGGTGGATCTCGTTCATCTGGAAGAGGATCGAGCGCGGATTGAGCGGATCGAGCGCCAAGAGATCGGTGACCGTCAGGCGCGCGGTGTTAACGTTGTATCGGCGGCGATGGGTCATGACGCTGTCACCGATCTCGAGCAGCATGTCGAGCGCGCCGTCAGGGGCGTCCGGGCCCGACATGTGGCCGAGCAGGCGCGTCATGTGCAGGCCACGTTCGATATGGCGACCAAGCGAGAGAAAGCGCCAGCCGGTGAAGCGATACATGTTTTCGTGCACAAGGCCCGCGAAACCGGCGAGCTTACGCAAGAGCACGGTCATGGCATGGCTGGCGTCGTCGCCGGGCAGGATGGTCTCGTGGAAGCGCCGCGCGGTCTTGGCCAGATCGGTCAGCGCCAGCCAGCCGTCCGGTGAGAAGCGGTCGCGGATGTTGCTGGCGGAATAGACGGCGCTGTCGATGTTGCGCAGGAGATTTTCCGGGACGGCATCTTCCGTGTCGATGTCGACGGCCGCCAGATAGGCTGACACGTCGGCTAGGAGTGGCTGGTTCGGATCGGCAGCTTCGGCGAAGCGGGCGTGCCAGGCGCGCAGGATGCGCAGCGCCCCTTCGGCGCGCTCGATGTAGCGCCCGAGCCAGAAGAGGTTGTCGGCGGCGCGGCTCGGCAGGCTGCCCGGCATGTTGCGGGTGAAGCTGCCCTCGGCCGGCAGCAGCGTATGGCGCTCGACCGGCTTGTCGCTGACGATCCAGACGTCGGCGGCCGCGCCACCCGACTGCATGGCGATCGCTGATACATCGTCGCTGCCGCCAATGCGGGCAAAGCCGCCGGGCATGATCTGCCAGCCATTGGCGGTGCGGGCCGCAAAGACACGCAGTGACATCGGCCGCGGCGTCAGCTTGCCGCCGATCCAGGCCGGTGTTGTCGACAGCGTTACGACCTCCTGGCCGACGAGCTTTGCGCCGTCGGAGTTCAGCCAGTCGCCGATCGAATCCTTGGCGGTGGCGCGCAGGCTGGAGCCAAGCACGGATTCGCCGCTGTCGTCGAAGAAGGGTGCACGCGAATAGGCTGGGCCGATCACCATCTTCTCGATGTTTTCGGCCACGTGCTCGCGCTCGCCCTTCTGGCCGCACCACCAGGTCGCGATCGACGGGAGTTTCAGTTCCTCGCCGAACAGGCGGCGACAGATGGTCGGCATGAAGGCGAGAAGCGCGCGTGTCTCGATGATGCCGCTGCCGAGCGCGTTGACGATCGTCACGCTTTCCGCGCGCAATGCCTCGACGAGGCCGGGCGTGCCGATATGCGAATTCTGGTTCAATTCGAGCGGATCGGCATAGGCAGAATCGAGGCGACGCCAGAGCACGGTGATCGGCTTCAGGCCTGATACGGTGCGCACCATCACCTTGCCGTTGACGACGGTCAGGTCCTCGCCTTCGAGCAGCATGAAGCCGAGATAGCGAGCGATATAGGCGTGTTCGTAATAGGTCTCGTTGGCGGGGCCGGGGGTCAGGACGGCGATGCGGTCGTCGCCGCTGTGCTTCATGCCCTGCAGCGCATCGCGGAAGGCGCCGAAGAAGGAGGCCAGCCGGTGGACCGAGGTTTCCGCGTAGATGTCGGAGAAGGCGCGGGTCGTGGCAACGCGGTTTTCGAGGGCAAAGCCGGCCCCCGATGGCGCCTGGGTGCGGTCGGCCAGAACCCACCAGTTTCCGTCAGGACCGCGGCCGATCTCGAAAGCGCAGAAATGCAGGTAGTGTCCGCCGGCAGGGGTCACGCCGACGAGCGGCCGCTGGTACTCGGGATTGGCGGCGATCAGCGCCGGCGGCAGGACGCCATCCGCGACCAGCCGGTTCTCACCGTAGATATCGGCAACGATCGCCTCGAGCAGATCGGCGCGCTGCACGAGGCCAGCCGACACCGCTTCCCATTCGCGCGCATCGATGAGGACAGGCACATGCGACAGCGGCCAGGAGCGCTCAGCGCTGCCCGTGCTGCCATAGGCGCGGTAGAACACGCCGGCATCGCGGAGATAGCGATCGGCGCGGGCGAAGCGCTCGGTCAGATCCTTCTCGGGCATGCCGCTCAAATGCGCGAAGAAGCGTTGCCAGACGGGCCGGATGGCGCCGTCGGTATCGACCATTTCATCGGCGACGCCGGGCAGCGGGGCATAGTCTGATACCGCATCGTTTCCGGTACGGATCGCGGGCTCTTCCCTCAGTTCTGCCGTCGGTTTCTTGCCCATGTCGCCCTAAAGTCTAGATGCCCGCTGGCCGCCTCAGATCCAGCGTCAGCGGGAACTCCGGCGAGGCGTTCTCGACCGGCGGAATATAGCCGCCCGCCGTATGCCCCCACGGCTCGAATCGCGCCAGACGCCTTGCTTCAGCTTCGTTACCATTGACCGGGAAGGTGTCATAGTTTCGCCCGCCCGGATGGGCAACATGATAGATGCAGCCGCCGATCGAACGCTTCGACCATGTATCATAAATGTCGAAGGTGAGCGGCGTGTTGACCGGCAAAAGCGGGTGCAATCCCGACGCCGGCTGCCAGGCCTTGAAGCGGACGCCGGCGACCGAGACGCCTGACGTGCCGGTCGGCGTCAGCGGCACGGTGCGACCGTTGCAGGTGACGGCGTAGCGCTGCGCATTGCCGGTCTCCAGCCGCACCTGCAGGCGCTCGACGGAACTGTCGACATAGCGCACGGTGCCGCCGATCGCGCCTTCCTCGCCCATGACGTTCCACGGCTCCAGCGCCTGGCGCAGCTCCAGCTTGGCGCCCTCGTATTCGACCTCGCCGCAGAAGGGGAAGCGGAATTCGAGCTGGGCCTTGAACCATTCGGGGCTGAGGTCGAAGCCGTTCTGCTTGAGGTCGGCGAGCACGTCCTGGAAATCGGCCCAGACGAAATGCGGCAGCATGAAGCGGTCGTGCAGCGTGGTGCCCCAGCGCACGAAGCGGCCATCGGCAGGGTTCTGCCAGAAGCGGGCGATGAGCGCACGCACTAGAAGCTGCTGCGCCAGCGACATGCGGGCGTTCGGCGGCATCTCGAAGCCGCGGAACTCGACGAGGCCGAGGCGGCCCGTGGGGCCATCGGGCGAAAACAGCTTGTCGATGCAGATCTCGGCGCGATGGGTGTTGCCGGTCACGTCGATCAGGAGGTTGCGGAACAGGCGGTCGGTGATCCACGGGAGAGGCGTAGGGCCCTTGCCGGGGGCAGGGATCTGGGCGAGCGCGGTTTCCAGCTCGTAGAGGCTGTCGTGGCGGGCCTCGTCGATGCGCGGCGCCTGGCTGGTCGGGCCGATGAACATGCCGGAGAACATGTAGGAGAGCGAGGGATGGCGCTGCCAGTGCAGCACCAGGCTCTTCAGCAGGTCCGGTCGGCGCAGGAAGGGGCTGTCGCCGGGATTGGCGCCGCCGACTACCACATGGTTGCCGCCGCCGGTGCCGGTGTGGCGGCCGTCGATCATGAACTTGTCGGCACCGAGCCGGGTCTGGCGCGCCTCCTCGTAGACAACAGTGGTGATCGCGACGCAGTCCTGCCAGTTGGAGGCCGGGTGGATGTTGACCTCGATGACGCCGGGATCGGGGGCGACGCGGATGACGTTGATGCGCTCGTCCTGCGGCGGCGAATAGCCCTCGATATGGACGGGCAGGCCGAGCTCGGCGGCGGCGTTTTCGGCAGCCGCGATCAGCTCGAGATAATCCTCGATACGCTCGACCGGGGGCATGAAGACGCAGAGCCTGCCATCGCGCGGCTCTACGGAAATCGCGGTGCGTACGGCGCCGCCGATCTCACCGATGGTCTGCTCGACGCGGCTCTGGCCGGCCTCCTCGCTGTGGCGCGACGCCTCGGGCATGGCGCGGCCAGCGGGGACGAAGACTTCGGGCAGGGAGGTGCGCGGGATCGAGGGATCGGCCGGGTGGATATAGGGGAAGCGGGCCGGAGGGACGTAGGGCAGGGTGCCGAGCGGTAGGCGGTAGCCGACGGGGCTGTCGCCGGGCACAAGGAAGATCTTGCCACGTCGGGTTTTCCAGCGCTCGCTCATCCAGCGCTGGCCGGATGCCTTGGCGTTCCAGGCCTGGACGGGGAGGATGTAGCCTGTTGGCGTGGTCAGGCCGCGCTCGAAGACGCGGGCGATGCGGCTGCGCTCCTCGGGGTCCTTCAGCTTGGAATTCGAAGGGTCGACATTATCAGGGAGGCTGCCTTCCTTGATGATCCATTCGGCCGGATCCTCATAGGCCGGAAGCACCATGTCGGTGTCGATCGCCAACTCCCTCGCGATGGCGCTCAAAAGATTGCCGGCATCGTCGGCAACGACGCCGGTGTCCTTGCCTTCGCCGGCGAAGAGATCCGGGTTGCGCCAGATCGGCTTGCCGTCCTTGCGCCAATAGAGCGAGAAGGTCCAGCGCGGCAGGCTTTCGCCCGGATACCACTTGCCCTGGCCGTAATGCAGGAAGCCGCCGGGGGCGAAGCGCTCGCGCAGCTTTCGGATCAGGATATCGGCCTTTTCGCGCTTGGTCGGGCCGACAGCGGCGGTGTTCCATTCCTCGGATTCGAAATCGTCGATCGAGACGAAGGTCGGCTCGCCACCCATGGTGAGGCGGACGTCTTCGGCTTGCAAGATCTCGTCGACCTTGCGGCCGAGCGCGTTGAGTTCGTCCCAGCTGTCGTCTGAGAAAGGCTTGGTGATGCGCGGATGCTCGGCGACGCGCGCGACCTTCATGTCGAAGGCGAATTCGGTGTTGGCGTGGCCGTAGAGCGCGCCGGAGATGGGGGCGGCGTTGCGATAGTGCGGGGTGGCGGCCAGCGGGATATGGCTCTCGCCGGTCAGGAGGCCCGAGGTCGGGTCGAGGCCGATCCAGCCGGCGCCGGGAATATAGACCTCCGCCCAGGCATGCAGGTCGGTGAAATCGACCTCGGTGCCGGAGGGGCCGTCGAGCGCCTTGAGGTCCGGCGTCAGCTGGATGAGATAGCCTGACACGAAGCGGGCGGCGAAGCCGAGGTTGCGCAGAATCTCGACCAGGAGCCAGCTGGTGTCGCGACAGGAGCCGAGCGCAAGCTTCAGCGTCTCCTCCGGCGACTGCACGCCGGGCTCCATGCGGATGACATACTCGATGTCGCCCTTGAGCTTCGCATTGAGGCCGACGATGAAATCGGTCGTGCGCATCGGTGTGCGGTCGATGCCTGAGAGATAGGTCGCCAGCGCCGGCTCCAGCGGCTGCGGCTGCATGTAGATCTTCAGGTCGTCGCTGATGTCCTCGGGATAGGAGAAGGGCCACATTTCGGCGCTCTCCTCGACGAAGAAATCGAAGGGATTGTAGACCGTCATGTCGGCGACGAGGTCGACCTCGATCTTGAACTCGGTGACCGGGTCGGGAAAGACGTAGCGGGCCAGATAATTGCCGTAGGGATCCTGCTGCAGGTTTACGAAATGGTTCGCCGGCGAGACCTTCAGCGAATGGCTGATCACCCGCGTCTTGGAATGCGACGCGGGCTTGAGGCGGATGATCTGGGGTCCGAGGCGGACCGGCTTGTCGTATTTGTAATGCGTCAGGTGATAGATGCTGGCCTTGATCGACATATTTCGCCTTATCCGGCGCCGCGACGTTGCGCGGCATTGCTGTTCCCGGAAAACAGTGTGTGCAATGCAGCGAAAGAATGCAAGGCGGAAAGGCCGAGCCGGCTAAGCCTTTACGTCGCCTTTGCAAACGTGACGGAGGCCTTGAGGCCTCTGCCTGTTATGCCCGGCTCCAAGGTCAGCGCTGCGTTGAAGAGGCCGGCGATCTCCTCGACGATCGGCAGGCCGAGTCCGGCGCCCGGCGCGCCCGAGTCGCTGCCGCGCGAAAAGCGCCGCCTGACGGCGGCCAGCTTCTCCGCCGGGATGCCGGGACCGTTGTCCTCGACTTCGAGGCGCACGGCATCGTCGGTTTCGGATATTCGAACGGTCACCTCGGCACCGTTGCCAGCATAGGCGATGGCGTTTCCTGCAAGGTTGCGCAGCAGTTCGCCGATCAGCAGCGGTTCGGCGCGGATAAGGGCGGGGCGGTCGCCTTCGAAGCCGAGGTCGATGCCTGCCTCGGCGGCCGTTGGGATAAGTTCGCCTGTTATCTCCTGGGCAATGGCCGTCAGGTCGATCGAAGAGGCGGTCAGCGCTTCTTTTGCCGTTGCCGCATCGATCTTCGCCATGAGGAGCAGTTGGGCAAGAATACGCTCGGCATGGGCGACGGCCTGGTCGCCCTTCAGGGCCGAGCCCTGGGCTTCCACCAAGGTGCCTGCTCTGGCCGAGAGGGCAAGCTGGGTGCGGATGATCGCGAGCGGCGTGCGCAGCTGGTGGCTGGCGTTGCCGGTGAAGTTCCTGAGCGCATCGAGAGCCGATTGCAGGCGCACCATGAAGCCGTTGACGGTATCGACGAGTGGCTGCACTTCGCTCGGTACGGACTGTTCGATCGGGTGGAGATCATCCGGGCTGCGCTCGCCGATCGCGTCACGAAGCTTGTAGAGCGGACGCAGCGCAACCGTGACCGAGATCCAGACGATGACGGCGGCGCCCGCGATCATGAATGAGAGGCGGAGCGCTGAACGGAAAAGGATGGCGCGAGCCAGCTGGCGGCGGGCAATCGTCGTCTCCGCGACGGTCACGGCGAAGGGGACGGAGCGGATGCCCGTCGAGGCAGAGCGTTTGAGCGTCGCCACCCGGATCGGCTCGCCGCGAAAGGTGTCGTCGGCAAAGGCGGCGGTGTCGCCCACGGTTTCGGCAAGCACGGGCAATGCCTGGTAGCCGGTGATGAATTTTCCCGGCGGCCCGTCGACGCGATAGAAGACCCGATCCTGTGCCGCCGAGGTCAGCATCTCCAGCGCTACATAGGGAATATCGACCTCAAGCGTGCCGTCTTCGGCAACGACGACGCGTTCGGCGATGGCGAGCGCCGAGCCTGCCAGCACGCGGTCCGAGACGATGTTGGAGGTCTGCACGGCCTCGCGATAAGTGTCCGCGAGCGCGACCATGCCGATGATGGCGGTCGAGATCAGCAGCCAGAACAGCAGCCTTCGTCGGAGCGAATAGGCCGTCGTCATGAGGCCTCGGGCAGCTTGTCGAGATAGTAGCCGATACCGCGCGCGGTCTTCACCGTCAGGCCGTGTGGCAACAGGCGTTTTCTGAGGCGGCTGACGTACTGCTCGATGGCATTGGCCGAAATGTCGTCGTCGAAGGCCGTCAGCGACTGGATGATTGCTTCCTTGGCGACGACCTTGCCGGCGCGCATGAAGAGGATTTCGAGCAGGCCGAGTTCGCGGGCGGGGATGTCGAGCGGCGTCGAGCCTGAAAAAAAGGCGCGCGAGTTAAGATCGAGCGACAGGCCACCGAAACTGACCGTTGCCGAATGCAGCCCGGCCTGGCGGCGCAGGAGGACGCGGACGCGCGCCTCGAATTCGGCGATATCGAAGGGCTTGATGAGATAATCGTCGGCGCCGAGATCGAGGCCCTTGACGCGCTCCTCCGGCGTGCCGCGCGCCGTCAGGATCAGCACCGCCGACTGGTTCTGCCGGGCCCGCATGGCGCGCAGCACCTCGAGGCCATCCATTTCCGGCAGGTTCAGGTCGAGCACGACTAGATCGAAATTCTCGGCTGCCGTCACGGCATTGGCGGAAGCGCCGTCATGCACGACATCGACGGCATGGCCGGTGCCGCGCAGAATGGCCGAAAGCCCGTCGGCCAGCGCGATATTGTCCTCCACCAGTAGAATGCGCACAGATGTTCCCTTTATTTTTGAAAAGGATACAGGGTGGCGCGGCCGATGTCACGGAGGGCTGAGCGCAGCATCTACCGCTGCGCGGCAATGTCCGCGAGCAGCTTCTGAAACCGCGGATCGGACCTGATGTTGTCGAGGTCGGAGTCGTTGGCGAACCATTCGAGCTGGTAAAAAGAGCTGTTTGGGCGCAGCTGCTGCAGGAGATCGATTGCCCGCTCGATGTCTCCCAGGATGGCGTAGGCGCAGGCGGCATTGTAGCGCGTGATCGCGTCGCTTGGATCGAGTGCGAGGGCGCGTTCCGTCCATGACAGGGCCTGCTGGCGATCTCCGAGATGGGCGTAGGCAAGGGCCGCGCGGTGAACCGGCGAAGAGCTGTCGGGGCTTTGCTCGGCTGCCCGGTTGCAGCGCCGGACGGTCTCCTCCGCCCATCGTTGCTCCGTGTCCGGCTGGCCGAGAGACCGGTACGCCGCTGCCAGCAGAATGGGGGAAACGTAGTCGTTCTCATAAAGTGCTGCCGCATGCTCGAAATAGACGGTGGCTTGCTCGAAGGCGCCCCGCCGGAAGAGACTGTGGGCGAAGTAGAAGTTTGCTTCGAAGAGGTCGGGATCGAGGGCGAGGGCGCTTTCGAAGTAGACGAGCGCTTCGGCGTCCTGCCCGTCATGATGGAGCGCCATCGCGCGGGCGGCGTGCGCCTCTGCGAGGTTGGGATCTAGGGCCAGCGCCTTGGCGCTCATCGCCAGGATGTCGTTGATCGGTAGCTGCGCGGCATACCAGATGTGCAGGGCGGAATCGCAATCGGCAATGCCGGCATAGGCACGCGCGTAAGAAGGGTCCAGTTCCACGGCTTTCGCGAACATGCGTCTTGCCAGGTTGAGATATGGCATGGTCATCGTCCGCGCGAATTTGCGACCTTGCAGATAGTAGGTATAGGCCTCGGCGCTCGTCGTCGGATCGCTTTCGATCGCCAGCCTTTCCTCAGGGCGGAGCTTGATTTTCAGCTGGTGGACGATTGCGTGAGCGATCTCATCCTGGATCGCGAAAATGTCGGTGAGGTCCCGGTCGTAGCGATCGGCCCATAGATGGTTCTCGTTTCCGGCATCAATCATCTGGGCGCTGATCCTGACGCGCGCACCCGCCTTGCGAACGCTGCCCTGCAGCACATAGCGCACCGACAATTCCCGCGCGATCTGCCCGATCTTCACCTGCTGGCCCTTGTAGGTGAAGGTCGTGTTGCGCGGCGTGACGGCGAGGTCGGAGATTTTCGAGAGGTCAGTGATGATGTCTTCGGTCAGACCGTCAGAGAAATACTCCTGATCGGGATCGTCGCTCATGTTGGTGAACGGCAGCACCAGGATCGATCGTCTGTTCGATCGGCCGATGCTGGTCGCCGGCGCCGGTCGCTCCGCTGGCCGGTCTAACAGTACGGCATAGACGCGTACCGGCTGTCGGATGTTCTTCAGCGTCTGGTGGCCCATGTCCTCGAAGCGCAGGTCGAGCTTCGAGCCGACCTGGTCGTTCACCGAGGCGGACACGGCGATGCCGCCCGGCGCGGCAATGCCTTCGAGCCGTGCGGCTATGTTGACACCGTCGCCGAAAATGTCGCCATCCTCGACGATGACGTCGCCGAGATTGATGCCGATCCGAAGCTGGATCCGCTGCTCCTGCTCCACCCCGATATTGCGCTGCTGCATTCCGCGCTGAATGTCGACGGCGCATGCCACGGCGTTGACGACGCTGGAGAATTCCGCCAGCAGACCGTCGCCGATCAATTTGACCAGCCGGCCTCCATGCCCGGCGAGAGCAGGTTCGATCAGTTCCTTTCGGTGACGGTTGACCGCGGCAAGCGTCCCGGTCTCGTCGATGCCCATCAGCCTGCTGTATCCAACCACATCGGCGGCAAGAATGGCGGTCAAACGTCGTTCCAAGGTGCTCTCCGGTCGAACCCACAGAACTCTAGCGTGTTTTGCGCCGCCGGACGAGGAGCGATCGGCTACGCAATTGGCGGGTGCCTTGTGTCGCACTTCGCGGTCATGCATCTTAGGGGGATGAGGAGACTGTTTTTACTTGCGTGCCTGTTGCTTTGTCCGGGCTTGGTCCTGGCCGATGAGGTGTTCTATCCGGCGCCGTCAGGCAATGCTGCGGCTCCGACGCTGGTCGTCTATTCCTCGCTCGACGAGCCGCTTGCGCAGCCGATGATCCGCGGATTTCAAGAGGCCAATCCAGATGTCGCGGTCAAGTATGAGGACATGCTGACCGGGGAAATCTACGACCGCATCGTGCGCGAGACGGATGCCGGCAAACGCACCGCCGATTTCGCCTTCTCTTCGGCGATGGACCTGCAGGTGAAGCTCTCCAACGACGGCTATGCGCAGGTGAGCAACCTGCCGATGAGCGCGCGCTGGCCGAAATGGGCAAACTGGCGCAACACCGCCTATGCGCTGACCTTCGAGCCGGCCGTGTTCGTCTATCACAAGCCAAGCTTCGTGAACGAGCCGCCACCGAGTTCGCGCGCCGAGTTCGTTGATTACCTCAAGCGGAAGGGCGATGCGATCCATGGGCGGATCGGCACCTATGACATCGAGCGTTCCGGTGTCGGCTTTCTGTTCATGGCCCGCGACCAGGAGCAGTTCGGAGATATCTGGTCGGTCATCGGCGCCATGGGAGCCGCGGGCGTCAAGCTGTATTCGACGAGTTCGGCCATTCTGGAGCGCGTGTCGGATGGCCGCTTCGTTCTCGGCTACAATATTCTTGGTTCCTACGCCGCCGATTGGGCCAAGCGTCACCCGGATGTAGGGATCGTGCTGCCGAAGGACTATACCGTCGTGATGTCGCGCATAGGCCTCGTGCCGCAGGCGGCGGGCGAGCCGGAACTCGGACGGCGCTACCTCACCTTCTTCATGTCGAAAGAGGGCCAGACGATCATGGCGCGCGAGCTGCAGATTCCGGCCGTCAGCCCGGAAGTCGCCGGCGAGAATACGGCCAATACCATGCAGGAACTTCTTGGTGCGCAACTCCGTCCAGTGCCCGTCAGCCCTGGGCTTATGGTGTATCTGGATCAGGTCAAGCGTGCGCGACTGATCGCGCACTGGAATGAAGTGCTGCGTACACAATAGGAACTGCGGATTGAGTTATCGGAAAGAGCAGGGCCGCTGAGCGTTGGCCAGCAATTCCTGCTTCGTCGCGAAGGATCCGAAGAGCGCGAGGAGACGTTTTTCCTCCTCCTTATCCAGCCGGTGTCGGCGTGCGAAATCGCGCACACTCCACACCTGGCGCAAGCCCTCATTTTCGATTTGATTGGTATCGACGTGAGAACTCATGGGGCAATCCTCCTCAGCGCTCTTAACGCTGGAATGGCACTCGGGTTCCATCGGCTCTGAAGTTTTATCTTTTTTGCATCTGGCCAAGATTGCGGCAAAAAAGTGTCTTTACGGGGTGGATACCTAAGCAATGTCAGCTAAATGACAGCTTGTTGTGGTCCGCTTTGCAGAACTTCAGCTCCGTGGAGGCGGAGAGGTGAAGTTTCGGGAGGAGCTTGCCAGCGTATCGGACCTCGGAGTCCGTCTGCGGTGTCCTTCCCGATTCCATCGAGAACAATGCGCGGTTTCTCAGCCGTGCCCACGGAGGACACACTCGTGAAGCATACTCTTCTTGCAACTATTTTCGCGGCCGCCGTCGCGCTGCCGGCTTATGCGGCCGACTACACCATCATGGCGCCCGCCGCTCCCGGCGGCGGTTGGGACCAGACGGCCCGCTCGCTGCAAACGGTCATGCAGAAGGAAGGCATTTCGGGCAATGTTCAGGTTCAGAACGTTCCGGGCGCCGGCGGCACCATTGGTCTGGCGCAGTTCACTGGCCAGAATAACGGCAATGCAAACGCGCTGATCGTCGGCGGCTACGTCATGGTCGGAGCGATCCTGACCAATCAGTCGCCGGTGACGCTCAAGGACGTTACGCCGATCGCCCGTCTGACGGGTGAGTATGAAGCGATCGTCGTTCCGGCCGCGTCCGACATCAAGACCATGGCCGATCTCGTTGCTAAGCTGAAGCAGGATCCGGGCTCGGTTTCCTGGGGCGGCGGTTCGGCGGGCGGTACCGACCATATCGCGGTCGGCTTGATCGCCAAGGCTGCCGGCGTTGATCCGACGAAGATCAACTATGTCGCCTTCTCCGGCGGCGGCGAAGCGCTCGCCGCGATTCTCGGCGGTCAGGTCACGGCTGGCATTTCCGGCTACGGCGAATTCGAATCGCAGGTAAAGGCCGGACAGTTGCGGCTTCTGGCCGTATCCGGCGAGCAGCGTATCGACGGCGTCGACGCTCCGACCCTGAAGGAATCCGGCCTCGACGTGTCGGTGCAGAACTGGCGCATGGTTGCCGCTGCTCCCGGCCTTTCGGCTGAGCAGACGGCGGCGATTACGGCCGATTTCGACAAGCTTTCGAAGTCCGCCAGCTGGCAGGAAATCCTGAAGACCAAGGGCTGGGCTGACACCTACCTTGCCGGCGACGCCTTCAAGGCGCAGCTCGACAAGGATGTTTCGGCAACCGAAGGCATTCTCAAAGAGATCGGACTTGTTCAATGAGCAGGGTCAATGAACCCTTGGCAACGAAGCGCCGCCCTGATTGGGCGGCGCTGGTCATTGCCATCTGTCTTTTCGCCGTCGCTGCCGTTATGCTCTGGGATGCCTTCCATATGAAGGCGATCGCGCAATATGCCCGGATCGGCCCGGCAACGGCGCCGAAGGTCGTGGCCTTCGGGTTGATCGGCCTCGGCGTCTGGACGATCTTCGAAGCCTGGCGCGGTGAGTTTCCGGAGCGCGAGCACCAGGAAGTCGCCCCTGTCGTATGGGTGGTCGCCGGTCTCGCCGCGCAGATGCTGCTCCTGAAGACCGCAGGTTTTTCGATCGCGACCGGCATTCTGTTTGCGTTCACCGCCGCTGGCTTCGGACGTCGCAAGCTCTGGCTTTCGATCCCCGCCGGCATCGCCTTCAGCTTCGTGGTCTGGGTGATCTTCGCGAAGCTCCTGCAGCTGACCCTGCCTGCCGGGCCGTTCGAACACATCTTCTTCTAGGATTGGATGCGATGAGCACCTTCGAATTCCTCTTCCAGGGCATCCTGGTCGCCATGCAGCCGATGAACCTGCTCTATGCGCTCGTCGGCGTGACGCTCGGCACCGCGGTCGGCGTGCTGCCAGGTATCGGCCCAGCGCTGACCGTCGCCCTTCTTCTTCCCGTTACCTACAAGCTCGATCCGGCCGGCTCGCTGATCATGTTCGCGGGCATCTACTATGGTGGCATGTATGGCGGGTCGACGACGTCGATTCTTCTCAATACACCCGGCGAAAGCGCCTCGATCGTGACGGCCTTGGAGGGCAACAAGATGGCCCGGGCCGGCCGCGGTGGACCGGCGCTCGCGACCGCCGCCATCGGCTCATTCGTCGCCGGCCTGATCGCAACACTCGGCCTTGCCTTCATCGCCCCCTATATCGTCAAGCTCGCACTGGTCTTCGGGCCACGGGAATACTTCGCGCTGATGGTTCTCGCCTTCGTGACGGTCTCCTCGGCCTTCGGGGATTCGGCCCTGCGCGGTTTGACCTCGCTCTTCATCGGCTTTGCCCTTGCGATGGTCGGCATTGACCAGCAGACCGGGCAGGCGCGCCTTTCGTTCGGCGTTCCCGACCTGCTCGATGGCGTCGAGGTGACGACGCTTGCGGTCGCGATGTTTGCGATCGGTGAAACCCTCTATATCGCCGCTCAAGGCAATCGTGGCGAGGAGAAGGTCGAGGCGGTCAAAGGCTCGCTGTGGATGACAGCGGCCGACTGGGGTCGTTCGTGGAAGGCATGGCTGCGCGGCACGCTGATCGGTTTCCCGATCGGCGCGATGCCGGCGGGCGGCGCCGAGATCGGAACGTTCCTGTCCTATGCCACGGAAAAGCGTTTGGCGAAGAACCCCGAGGAGTTCGGCCACGGTGCGATCGAAGGCGTTGCCGGTCCGGAGGCTGCGAACAATGCATCGGCCGCTGGTACGCTGGTGCCGCTGTTGACGCTCGGCCTGCCGACGACGGCGACGGCGGCGATCATGCTCGCCGGCTTCCAGCAGTACGGGCTGCAGCCAGGACCACTACTGTTTGCGAACAACCCGCAGATCGTCTGGGGCCTGATCGCCAGCTTGCTGATCGCCAATGCGATGCTGTTGGTGCTCAACCTGCCGCTGATCGGTCTCTGGGTGCGGCTGCTGACGATCCCGAAGCCATGGCTCTATGCCGGCATCCTGTTGTTTGCGACGCTCGGCACGATCGGCGCCAACCCGTCGGTGTTCGAACTCGGCATGCTGCTCGGCTTCGGCGTCCTCGGCTACATCATGCGGCTCTTCGGCTATCCGATCGCGCCCGCGGTCGTTGGCTTGATCCTTGGCCCGCTGGCTGAACAGCAATTGCGTCGCGCGCTCGCAATCAGCCAGGGAGATGTGACGACGCTGGTGATGTCCCCGATCGCGGCCGGACTGCTGATCGTCGCAGCTGCCGCCTTCATCATCCCACTGATCCTGCGCCTGCGTGGACGCGGCGAGGTTCTGTCGCAGCTTGCGGCAAACGAGGATTAAAAGAAAAGGACTGCCCGAACCTCTCCTACTGTGGCCGGCGATGAGAAACCTTCGCCGGCCTTTTCACCTGGTAAGGGGGATGCAGGAGCGTGTCGACCCGCTTTTGGCCTAGTGACCATAGAGCGCCATATGCAGGCTCCAATAGGTGGGTGCCAGGATCGCCAGAGCCGCCACAAAGCCGGCGGGAACACCGACAATGGCCCTTTTGAATGCGGGTGCGACCTGTGTATCGCGTGTCGGGTCAACGGTCGCAATCACCAACATCATGATGATCAGGCTGTGGCCCACCAAGTCCAGCCTTCCGAACGGCACCACCGCCGCGCTGAAGATGACAATCAATGCAATGGCTGAAGATCGGCGGATAAGTGGTGTCCAGAGCAATCCAAGGCCAAGGGTGAATTCGACGACACCGGCCATCGGCAGAAATACATCGATAGGCATCCCGAAGGTCAGGAACGGCTTTTGCTGCGCCAGCGGCTGGAACCATTCAGGATAGGCGAATTTTTCAAAGCTGGAGCGCATCAGCGTGACGGCGATCGCCCAGCGTAGAACGTTGAAGCGCTGTTTGTGCCACCGGGACTCGTTGACCGAAAACAACACCAGATAGCCGGCAACGCCGACCCCAAGCACAACATAGTCGAGAAGATGAAAAATCTGATACTGATGAAGAGCGGCAATCCAAAGCCCGAGTACACCGATGGCAGAAAGCCACATTGTTCGGCGGGAGAAGAGACCGGCTGCAATTGCCAGTTGGCTCCATGAAACCCACTCCGAAGGGGTCGGAAGATCAGGGGTGAGGTAGACGCCACCAATGACGAAGATGGCGACAAAAAAGGCTCCGGTTATGGCGCGAACAAAGTCGTCCGCCCGATTCCACAGCGGTTCTGACAGGCTATCCATCAGCATTAGAATTCTGGTGCCGATGACGGTCCGTTCAACGACGGCGGTCATTGCGAAAAGTGGGACCGCGATGGCGATGGCAAGCCAGAACCAGGGGCTTGCCAGCGTTTCCGAAAATGGTCTCGCGGGCGTAGCGATGTCAAATGATGTGAACCATTTGACGTGGGCTTCGGCGGGTGTTGACCACACCATCAACGTCCCTATCGCGAGAAGGCAGAGGGTTGCCTCCAGGAGAAGCGGGGTGAAATAGGCCCTTATGCTCGCCACCTGAGGGGATGGCGGACCTTCGTCGGTCCGTGCTGTGCTGAATATCGTGTCCTGAACGTTGACCTTGAACGTAGCCATTTCTGCTCTCCGGATTTGGACGCAGCAAACCGCTCGGAAGGCGGTGGCCCTCCGCTCAGCAACGAGGTTTTTTGAAACGCTGCCGGTATTTCAGCATCGCTCGCGCGATCCTTGTAGAGAACAAGGTCCCGCGGTCTTTGCGACCAAGGAGTGAGCGGTCTGGCACCTTGGTCGCGGCAAACCTGAGACCAAGGTCGACCCCCAGGGGGAAGGCAGCTACGTCGACAAGGCCAAGCTCTTGTCTCGCGGGGCTTCGCCAATTGAGCGCATTTGCGAAAAATGTCACTTATTCAAGTGGTTGAAGGAAAACACGCTCATAGCTGCTGAACGGCGGATTTTTCCCATACCGTGCGTTTGCCTCGTTACCGTCGGGGTCGATGGCGACTGCATCACGATACCGAAGATAGGTTGCGTCGTCTGGAAAAGTGAACAGCGCGATAGCTATGTCGTTACCACCGTCCTGTCCTAGGCCCCGGAAGCTCACCCCGGCCCCGTTCGGCGGCTCACGTGAAATGAAGTATCCGTGGTGTGTCCCGCCGTGACGTTCGATAAGCCTGATCCAGGTTTGCGCATAGGCTTTGAATTCGCTGAGCGCGCTCGCATCGATGCGATAACGAACCTCGCATGTTATCGGATCTTCGGACATAGCGCCTCCTCGCCTCCATTATGCACCGGTGGCATGGCTGATCACGAAAGTCCATCGAGACGAACGATCAGATGACATGCACGCTGATGCCTCGCGTTAGCAATGGGGGTCCAATCGATCCTTGCGCTCTATGTTGGGGAATATGGATGCGATCTATGCCCTGCTTTTCTTTGCTACGGTTATTGCGATCATCTATCTGGCCGGCAGATGGAACACATCGGATGTCGATCACTACATGGGCTTCGACAATCTGCGCCAGCCCCGGAAGCAGAAGGCATCGACGGGTGAAGGGGATGCGGAAAAAGAATGAGACGCCTCCTTCAATGCCTTTCGATAGGCACGGGTGATATCTGTTTCCAGCATCCGGATGGCATATCTCGTATTCGCCCGACGCGCCGTCCACGCGCGTTACAGGCACTCTAGGAACGAAAGCACCCGCTGCGTCAGCACTGCGGTGGCCTCGGCATCGTAGGATGGTAGCGAGCAGTCGGCAAAATAGTGCTGGTCGCCGTGGTATAGAAAGAGCGAGGCATCCTTGACTGTTGCGACGATTTCGCGGGCCGCATCGATATCGCCTTCGCCGACGAAGATCGGATCGGCGTCCATCCCATGGATCTGAACAGGGACGCCCTCCGGCCATGGTCCGAACGACCACTCGCCGCTGATCGGCAGGCAGGAATAGAAGAGCAACGCTCCCCGCGCCCCGGATCGCGTCTGTGCGAGCTTCTGTGCCGGCAGCACGCCAAAGGAAAAGCCGGCGTAGACGAGCCGGGAGGGCAGTTCCTCCGCCAGGCGGACGCCGCGCTCGCGCATTTCCTCGAACCCGATCTCGTTGATGTAGGAAAGCCCTTCGTCGATGCTTCGGAAGGTCTGCCCATCGAACAAGTCCGGCGCATGAACAATATGCCCGGCGTTCCGCAACTGCTTAGCGAAGGCGTGCACGCCAGCGGTCAATCCCTGTGCGTGATGAAACAGCAAGACCTCAGCCATCAGGCGCCTCCTGACGCATAAGCTATGGCAGGCATTGGATAAATCCACGAGCGCAGGTACCGGATGACTTGCCGCCTCGTCAAGACGGACGGCTTTGCACTCCCCTTTATTGGTGTTCGGCGGATTTCGCCGCGGTCACGCCGTAGCGTTGGCGCCATCTTCGATGTTTGCGCTGTTTTCCTCTCTCACTTTGGCGGCAGCCTCATCATAGAGGAAGGGCAGGAACGCATAGCGGCGGCCACGGGTGACCTTTGATACGGCATGCAGGAGCGAGCAGGAAAAGACCACCGCGCCGCCCGGAGGGGCCTTGTAGGTTCGGTTGCCATACTCGGGAAAACTGACCTCGCCGCCGTCGAAATCATTGTTGAGATTGACCGAAACCGCGAAGCGTCGATGCGCGGTACCTTTCGTGGTGTTGTCACGATGCGGCCTGAAGTGAGCCTCTTCATCGGCATCGTAGCAGGAGACGATGTATCGCTCCATTCGCGTGGCTTCGAATTGGTGGACCTTCTTGATTTCGGGAATGATGCGCCGGATGAACCGCCCACGCAATTCGGCCATCAGCGCATCGTCCTCGATCGTGTGATCTCTGCGGCGCTTGTGATTGTGGTCCGAGACGAGCACGGTTTTTCCGTTGATCTCGCGCATGAATCCTGACTCCTGGCCGCCATGTCGTTCGTAAAGGTTGATCAGTTCGTGGCAGAGATCGGTCTCAAAGACATCGGGAAGCACGATGACCGGGGCATGCATTTCCAGGCCGCTGGACCGCTCCACCGGCGGCAGCGTTTCTAGATAGGCGATCAATTCGTCTATGCCGCTTCCTTCCTTGCCGGGCACGAAGGTCGCCCGCACTCGCATCGTCGGATCCAGAACCACGCATACCTGACGGTAGGTCACGCCGACGCCGCCTTGCTGCGCGTCGGCGCTGACTGCGCCGTAGAGCTTGCTGACGCTCAAATCGAAGTCGAGAAAGAACTTGATACCGGGCTTCTGATCGGCAATGCGCTGATGGGTTTCGTCTTTCGGATCGACTGTTACCCCGAAGAAGGCAACCTTGCTTCCGTTGAAGACTGCCGGTCTCGACCGGATCTTTTCCAGCGCTTGGGTGACGTTGGGACTTGCCGTGGAGCCAAAGAAATAAAGGACCATGTATCGCCCGGCAGCGACGTCGAAAACATAACGCGGGTTGGAAAGTGTACGCTGAATAAAGCGCGGCGCCGGGTCTCCGGCCGCTAAGTGCAACGTCATAGATTAACTCCCCTTATTGTAGGGATGCTAAAGTAATAAATTCCATCTGGCTAGATTCGTATCCGCTGAGCGCGCTTGTCGCGTTCCTATTCTGATCGCCTATTCTTGCATGGCAGGGGTGAATTCCCGCCGCTTGTCGGCCAGCCGGTGCCTCGCCATATGTGAGCAGTCAATCATAAAGAAAAGCGAGAAAGAAAATGTCCTTCCGTAAGTCCATTCGCGATGGTTTCCTTGGCCGCGCTTTTGCGATGATCGGTGCTGCAAATGCTGTAAGCGCCTCCGTCGAATCTGGCCGCCGTCCGAAAGCACGCGATCTGCGCGAGCTCGGCATCGATCCGAGCATGTTCGGCAGAATCAATCACTAGCTTATCCGCGCGCCTCGGCGCGGTTTGGCGATCTGGGATCGCCAGATACGAAACAGCCCGCAACCGGATGGTCGCGGGCTTTATTTTTTTGGTGATGAAGCCGCATCGGCCGATGCGGCTTGCAAGGATTAGGCGTGCAGTTCCTTATGAGTCTCGGCGCGTTCTTCCGCCTGCTCCTTCTTGTTGTAGCGGATCGACGACCAGAGCGAGATGCCGATCAGGGCCGCGCCACCAAGGCCGGTGATCACCTCGGGGATATGGAACATCGTCTGCACGTACATGATCACCGAGAGGATCAGGATCGCATAGAACGCGCCGTGCTCGAGATAACGATATTCGGCAAGTGTTCCCTTTTCGACGAGCATGATCGTCATCGAACGTACGTACATGGCGCCGATGCCTAGGCCGATCGCGATGACGAAGAGGTTTTGCGTCAAGGCGAAGGCGCCGATGACGCCGTCGAAGGAGAAGCTGGCATCCAGCACTTCGAGATAGATGAAGGCACCGAGACCACCCTTGGCCGCAGCGCTCATCGTCTGTTGCGAGGCATCCAGCAGGCCGCCGATCACCTCGACCGCCAGGAAGGTCAGAAGTCCATAGATGGCGCAATGCACGAAGGTCGTGGCTTCTTCCTCGCCAAGGAAGGACGAGAACACGAGGACCAGCGCCAGAACGAAGGCAATCTCGATACCCTTGATCGTGGCCGAGCGGGCCATCAGCTTTTCAAGTCCAGCGATCCAGTGGACATCCTTCTCATGGTTGAAGAAGTAGTTGAGGCCGACCATCATCAGGAAGGTGCCACCGAAGGCCGCGATCTGCAGGTGCGCATCGTTCATGATGCGGGCGTATTCCGCGGGCTCCCGCGCTGCGAGCACCAGGGCTTCCCATGGACCGATCTGTGCTGCGATCGCGACGATCGCCAACGGGAAGACGATACGCATGCCGAAGACGGCAATGACGATGCCCCAGGTGAGGAAGCGATGCTGCCAGACCGGCGTCATCTCCTTGAGCTTGTTGGCATTGACGATGGCATTGTCGAAGGAGAGCGAAATCTCCAGCACGGCGAGCACCGTGCAGATAAAGAAGACGGTCGCCATGCCGCCGATGGTGCCTGTCGTCTGCCAGCCAAGGGCCGCTCCGAGGACAAGGCCGAGGCCGGTGACAATGAAGGCCCAGGTGAAATAGCTGAGCGCCGATTTTTGCGGGATACCGTTGGTCATGGCCGCACCTCGCAGCCAAGAACGATGTCGAACAGAGAATGTGTACGTGAAAAACGCGACATACCACAAAGGGCATGCGCGTAAGGCATGGTGAGCTTTTTCATCGATGAAAAATCCGCCGGCTTAAGCTGCAGGCGGTACCGACATCACGAGAGCGCCGTAAAAACTCTCGCCAGAGGGGCCCGGCACCAGGTTGACCCATCGGCCGATGTCCGAGGCCGCGGGATAAGGCGAAGGTAGTGATCTTGCCACGCCAGTCAAGGTCGACGCCATGGGCTTTGTTCTTTTCTTTGGAACCATCCGACGGCGCGGTCGTTAGTCTTAGGTTCCCCAGTGTCACGCGCAATAACAAGGAGGCCGATGATGCATCCCTCGACCCATACCCCCGACAAGCGCACGGAAAAATCCGACCGAATGAAGCGGGCGCGCCCGAACCGCATGCAGAAGGCGCAGGTATTGCCGCCGCATCACGTCGACCTGACACTGCCACATGGCGTTTTCGATGACGTCCACGTTCCCGCCCACGTCACCGGCGGCGACCTTTCGAAGGGCGGCCCAAAGCCGGTAACGGATGGCGATTCCACGATCGCCAAGCCGACCCGCTGAGGTCTCGGTGTTCCCAACTTCGACGCTTCCACTCGCGACAACCGGTGAGAAAAGATGAAAACGACTTTGGTGCCGCACGACATTTACATGAAGCATGAAATCGAATGGCAGGCGCTTCGCGCAGCCGCAGATATTCAGGTCGATCTGGAAAGAATCGAGATCACGAATTCACTGGGCTCGCGTTGGGAGCCGCCAACAAGTTTGAGGCCGGACACGGCATCTGCGGCGGTGCGGCTTTAAAGCCGTGGCGACGCGTACGGCCGTGTCGTCGCAGCACTCGTAGCATAGCATCGTCAAATCAGTGCTGGAAATGAAACGGCTGCCAACCTTTCGGAAAGGATTGCCCGGCGATAATCCCGTGCGTTCACGGGAATCGGACAGATGGCAAAGACTGCGACACGCCGCCGCAAATCATCGGCACGATCAAAGGGAAGGGGAGGAGGCGGTAGCGCGCTCCCCTGGGCCGTCGTCGGCGTCATCGCCGTTGGCAGCATTGCGACCTACGATAATTGGAAGAGCGTGAAGCCGATGCTGGCCGCGCATGCGCCGGCCTCGATTGTCTCCCGCCCGGTCTCGAACGCGCGAAGCGAGCCTGCGAGCGATCCCAGCCCACGGCAGACGGCTTCGATCACCACGGCGACGCGAATGGTGCCGCCTGCTGCGGTCCCCATTCCCGCGAAGGCACCCGTCGTGCCTGAAAAGGCAATCCCGGTCTCCATCTCGCCGGCACAGGCACAGACCGGCCGCGCGGCCTTCGGCTATTGTGGGCAGGGCGAGCACATCAACTGCGTCGCCGATGGAAGCACGTTCTGGTACAAGGGCGAGAAGGTCGCGATCGCCGACGTCGTCAGCCCCGCCATCGAGACAGCCCGTTGCGACAACGAGAAGCGGCTGGGGTTCGCCGCCAAACTGCGGCTCCTCAACATTCTGAACTCCGGATCCTTCTCGATGAATCCCGCCGGGCAGCCCGGCAAAGCAGGCGCGCCGCATGTCGTGTCGCGCGAGGGTCGGTCGATCGGCGTGCAGATGATCAACGAGGGATTGGCCCGCAAACCCGGAGCGAGCAACAGCTGGTGCGCCTGAGCGCAGCCAGCAATTGCGAACGTTGGCCTATTTTTGCTTCGGCGCTTTACCGTTGGTGCGGAAGCTGCCGGTAAAGGCGGTATCCTTGCTTTCGGCGGTGCATTCGATCGCGACCGGCTTGCCGCCGTACGGGTTGCCCATCGTGCAGGTTCCGGCGACCTTTACCTGACCTGTCATCTTCTGGCCGACGCCCGTCACCACGAGGTTGAGCGGCATGCGGGCGTTGCCGTTGGAGGCTGGCTTGATGGCAGTACCATCGCCCTGGAAGCCGAGCATCTTGCCGCCTGAAGTGAAGATGAAGGTGACCTGGCCGTTTACCAGCGTAACACTTGCGAGTTCGCCTTCGCAGCCCTTCGTCGCATCGAGCTTGCCGACGACGAGCTTGGCGCACTTGCCGGCAAGCGTCAGCGCCCCCGGGGCGCCAGGGAAATTCTGCGGCGCCGCGCCCGCCGTCGTGGTCAGTGTTGCGGCGAGCAGCGAAGCAGCGGCCAAAGTTGCCAGTCTCATGTGTTTACCTCGTAATGCATGTCTCAGCAGTGCTGTTGTATCGGCAGCGACTTGCCACTCTTCTGTGTTCGAAATTGGTCGACAGGCAGGACTCTAGATCTCGGTACCCTGGGCATGCGGTGAAATGACGCTTGGTCAAAGCCAGCATGCGCGATAGCTACCGGTTGGACCGGCAGCAAGACCGCCGGTCTAGCTAAGATGGAGGAATGCGATGATCAGGAAGATTGCTCTGAGTGTTGCCATCCTTGCCTTTGGCGTCGCTCCGGCGCTGGCCGCAAGTAGCCACTACTATGTGGAGCACGCTGCAAATAGCAACAAATGCAGCGTCGTGTCGAAACGTCCTGACGGCAAGAACGCGATGGCGGTCGGAAGTGGGTACAAGACGAAGGCGCTTGCCGAGGCGGCCATGAAGACCGCATCCGCCTGCATGTAGTGCGGCTCGCATTGCGTATGAAATCGAACGAAGCGCCCGCGCATTGGCGGGCGTTCTGCTTTCTGCGATCGGCCGGCATCGCCGGCGAGCCTCGAGCCTTGTCGCGACTTCGGGGATCCTTCAGCCGATTTATCGGCTCGCCAAAAACGAGTATAGTCTTCCCGCCATGCTCATTCTCGGAGGGTGAAATGGGCGCCGCATCCCGCACTATCAATGCCGCGATACTAACCACTGTGTTATTGATGCCGTCGACAGCCTTTTCGGCCGCGGCGCTGAACGTCGATGCGCGCTCGTACACCTGTAGCCAGATCTCGCAGATCATCCGCCAGAACAAGAAGGTGTTCGTCCGGTCCGGTTTCGGCGGCAGCAGCTTCCGCTATCCGCCCGCGAAATGCGGCTTGGGCTATGCGCGCACCACCGCCAGCTTCCGGGATGCGACCGGCAAACAGTGCGTCCTAGATAACGCCTGCACCTACGACAGCGGGTCGTTTTACAACAACCCGTAGCGCGCCGACGAGGCGTGCCACCACTTTGGCGTTTGGGCTACTTCGTGCCGGCGATTGCCTCTTGCAGCTTTACCGGAAGGGAATATTGTTACGGCTCAAGCCTGAAAATTTCATGTGATACTGCTACGGAGGGTATGCGGTGTTCGTGAAGACGTTGCTTCTGACGTGCTGTCTCAGCTTCCTGGGTCTTGACGTAGGACTTGCCCAGGAAGGCAAGAGCTATCCTGCCGACATGGCGGATCGGGTGCAGGCCTGCACCCCGTGCCACGGGCAGGAAGGCAGGGGGACGAACGACCCGTACTTTCCACGTCTGGCCGGGAAGCCCGCCGGATACCTCTACAACCAGCTGGAAGCGTTCAAGAGCGGCAGGCGGAAATACCCGCCGATGAACTACCTGTTGGCCTTTCTGACTGACGACTATCTCCGACAATTCGCCGACTACTTCGCCGATCAACACCCCGCGCTGCCCGGCCCCCCCGCCACCGACGCGAGCAAAAGCGTCCTCGAACATGGGCAAGCGCTAGTCACCCAAGGGGATCTGGACAGGGCCATTCCAGCCTGCGTCAGCTGTCACGGTGGGCCGCTAACAGGTCAGTCTCCGGGAATTCCCGGTCTTCTCGGCCTGCGCGCGAGCTATATCAGCGCCCAATTGGGTGGCTGGCGTTATGGGACCAGAACGGCGAACGCGCCCGACTGTATGCAACTCGTGGCCGGGAGGCTTACCGAGGACGATGTCAGGGCTGTTGCCGCCTATCTCGCCGGGCAGCCTCTTCCGACAGACCCGGTGCCAGCACCTGCCGGTTCGTTCGCCTTGCCCTTTGCTTGTGGCAGCCAGCCAGATGGGGGACACAAGCCATGAGCAGGCAAAATCGACGTTGCCAACTGTTGCTCACCACGATTTCAGCGATTGTTGTCGGAACGCTAGTTCCCGCCGGCGCACAGAACTCGGAAGCCCAGCAACCGCCTGCGGCCATCGTCAAGAAAGGTGAGTATCTCGCGCGTGCAGGGGATTGCATCGCCTGTCATACCGCACCAGAGGGCAAACTGTTTGCCGGCGGTCGTGGCATGCCAACCCCGTTCGGGACGCTCTACACCTCCAACATTACTCCGGATCCGGAAACCGGAATCGGCAAATGGACAGCAGACGACTTCTACAAAACCATGCACGACGGCCGCTTCCCGGATGGAGGACTGCTCTACCCGGCGATGCCGTTCGGGTCCTACACGAAAGTGACGCGCGAAGACAGCGATGCCATCTTTGCCTACTTGAAGACCGTCCCCGCCGTGCGGCAGCCGGACCACCCCCACGAGTTGCAGTTCCCTTACAACAACCGATCGCTGATCCTTGGCTGGAGGACGCTGTTCTTCACGGAAGGGGAGTTCCAGCCGGACCCGAAGCAGTCGGATGAATGGAACCGTGGAGCCTATCTGGTCGAAGGGCTAGGACACTGCGGAATGTGTCACACACCGATCAACGCCTTGGGCGGTAGCTCGGAATCCAAAGCCTTTCAGGGTGGACTGATACCCATGCAGGACTGGTACGCCCCCTCTCTGACCTCCAACAAGGAGGCGGGTTTGGGCGATTGGTCCATCGAGGAAATCTCCGACCTGCTGCAGAAGGGCATTTCCGCGCGCGGTGCGGTTTACGGCCCTATGGCCGAGGTAGTCTACAACAGCCTTCAATACATGACCGACGAAGATACACGCGCGATGGCCGTCTATCTTAAGAGCATAGCGCAAGACGAACCGAAGCCGGCGCGCGCCTCCGTCCGATCGCAGGAAGCCAGTCTGCTTCGAAGCCTGGGGAAGACCGTCTACGACAAGCAGTGCGCCAGCTGCCACGGCGCGGAAGGCGAGGGCAGGCCGCCGCATTATCCGCCGCTCGCCGGGAACCAGTCGATCCAGATGGAATCCTCCGTAAACGCTGTGCGGATGGTGTTGAACGGTGGGTACCCACCCGCGACCTACAAGAATCCGATGCCGCATGGAATGCCGCCGTTTGCGGTCAGTCTGTCGGACGACGAGGTCGCCGCAGTGGTTTCCTACATCAGGACCGCCTGGGGCAACCGAGGGACGCCCGTCAATGCGGCGGAGGCAAACAAGCTTCGATCGGCTCCACTTCAGTGAGGACGCGATGATCAATTCGGAAGAACCAAACGCTGGTCCAGATGATGCCACGGTCGAGCGCATCGTGTCAGAGGGACCGAGCGGAGCCATTGCACTTGCGGGTATCGCGACCGCTATCGTGGTGCTGATCTGGGTGCTCTTCTATCTGTTTGTTTTCATACCGAGGAGCGGCTGATGGCCAACGGTCACAATCCCTCCGCCGGCGTCGCTGAACGGGTCGAGCGTCGATGGGCATCGGTGTCGGTCCTCATAATCGTCTTTTTGGCCGGGATGGCCGCATTTGCGGGCATCCATCAGGCGACGATGCCGCAGGCAACCGTTGAAACGATCGACCCGACCAGCATTCACTTGGCCGGAGAATTTATCGAATCCAACCTCGGGAGCGCCGTCGAGGGCGATGGCACGGTGACGGTGCGAGCGATCGGGCAGCAGTATTCTTTCTCGCCGCCCTGCATTCTCGTTCCCGCGGAAACGCCGATTACCTTCCGCGCGACAAGCGCCGATGTCGTCCATGGCTTCCTCGTCCAAGGCACCAATATCAACACGATGCTGGTCCCGGGCTACGTGTCGGTTCAGAAGGCGACGTTTGACGCGCCCGGCGAGCATCTGATGCCTTGCCAGGAATTCTGCAGCGTTGGCCATGAGGGCATGTGGGGCAAGGTCCAGGTTGTCACGAAAGAGCAGTTCCTTTCACAGATGGGGGACAAGAGGAGGCTTTCCTGTGCTCCATAACCGGAAATTGATCCTCGCACATTTCTGGCTGGCATTCGCGGTATTCGCGCTCGCGCTGGTGCTCGGCGCATGGCAGATGTATATCCGCAGCCCGCTTTCCCCGTGGATCAGCAATCCGGAATGGTACTACCGGTCGTTGACTGCGCATGGCACCGTCATGGGTTATGTCTTTCCGACGCTCGTTGCCATGGGCTTCGGATATGCGATCAGTGAAGCCGCGCTCCAGCAGCAACTCGTCGGAGGGCGGTGGGCTTGGGCAGGTTTTTGGCTGATCGCCGTCGGTGCTGTCGTCGCGATGATCCCGGTGGCACTCGGTCAGGCTTCGGTCCTCTATACCTTCTATCCTCCGCTAATCGGCAACCCGTTTTATTATATCGGCGTGGTGATGGTCGTGGTGGGTTCCTGGTTCTGGGTTGCCCTGATGTCCGTCAACCTCAGGATATGGAAGCGGGCGAATCCGGCAAAGCCGGTGCCGCTGGCCATGTTTGCGAACGTCGCGGGATCGTATCTCTGGGCCTGGACCGCTGTCGGCGCGGCGCTCGAACTTCTGCTGCAGATCATTCCTGTCGCGCTCGGCCTTAGATCCACCATCGATGCAGGGCTTGCGCGTGTCTTCTTCTCGTGGACGCTGCATGCGATCGTCTATTTCTGGCTGATGCCCACCTACATCGCCTACTATACGATCGTGCCGCGCTCCATTGGCGGACGCATCTACAGCGATACAATGGCGAGGGTCTCCTTCATTCTGTTTCTTATCGTGGCGATGCCGATCGGCATCCATCATGCGTTCGAGGATCCGCAGGTCGGCGCCGGCTTCAAGTTCATCCATTCGGCGTTCACGGCGCTTGTCGCGCTTCCGACGCTTCTCACGGTCTTTACGATTTGCGCATCGATCGAGATCGCCGCAAGGCTGCGAGGAGGGAAGGGGGCGTTCGGCTGGATCAAGGCGCTGCCGTGGCGAAATCCTATCATGCTCGCGATGGCCTTTTCGTTCATCATGCTCGGGTTCGGCGGAGCAGGTGGTCTCATCAACATGAGCTACCAGCTCAACACCTCGATACACAACACGCAGTGGATCACCGGGCATTTTCACCTCATCTTCGGCGGCGCGATCGTGATCATGTATTTTGCGATCGCTTATGATTTCTGGCCCCACCTCACGGGCCGGCCTCTCGCGAGCCTGCACCTTGTCCGCCTGCAGCTTTGGCTTTGGTTCATCGGAATGATCGTCACGACCTTTCCTTGGCATTGGGTCGGAATCCTTGGCATGCCCCGCAGAATGTCGTATTTCGATTACTCCGATCCAGCGCTCGCTATCGACGCCATTTCTGTCGTGCTGTCGGCATTCGGTGGCTTCATCCTCGTGGCGTCGGGTATCCTGTTCATCGTCGTCCTGGTGAGGTCGCAGCTGGGGGCACCTGACAAAATCGAGGAATACCGCTTCGCCGTAGCCGTCCATCCGCCGGTCCGTGTGCTCGCGGCCTTGAACAGCCATGGGATCTGGATTGCATTAATGGTCGGACTGACCGTTACGAATTACGGCTATCCGATCCTTCAACTGGCCGTTCGCAACGATACATCGGTTCCGGCAGTCTACGTTGGAGAACGCTGATGGGAGATAGCCGCAAGGTCACGACATCGCGGGACCGCTGGACAACCACTAGTGTTGCCATCACGGCCGCAATCTTCCTAGTGTCCGCAGTCCTTGGCTTTGTGTTGCTGCCCCGATGGGAGGCCGGGGCCCAGGTCGCCGGTATTTGGGACTCGATTTGCCGGGCTGCAGGCCTACCGCGGCAACGGGATCCGGGCGAGGTTGTAACCGCAGACTATAAGACATCATTGGTAAAACTTGCGACTGCGGTGTCTCACAAGCGCGACGAGGAGGCGATCGGTCGAGGCGCAACCTTGGCGCAACAATGTGCCATTTGTCATGGACCGACGGGTGTCAGCCGCGCCGACTCGCCCAATCTCGCCGGGCAGTACGCAAGTGTGGTCTATAAACAGCTCCGCGATTTCAAGGATGGCGTGCGCGTCAACGCCGTAATGACTCCTTTCGCCCTGAAATTGTCGGAACAGGACATGCAGGATCTGGCCGCCTACTACGCCTACCTGCCGAGACTACCGGGGTTCCATCCACCGGAAAGCATGGAGGTGCCGAGAATTGTCGAAAGCGGCGCTCCGCTGCGTGGCATTGCTCCGTGCGGATCATGCCACGGCAATATCGAGAACAAACTTGGCAGCCCATGGCTGGAGGGGCAGTCCGATCTCTATCTCAAAACGCAGCTTGAGGCGTTCGTGTCCGGATCCAGGCAGAACGACATCAGCAAGCAGATGCGCAACGTCGCTCGCGCAATGAGCGCGGAAGAGATCGAGCAGGCGGCCAAATACTACGCCAACAAGCCACCGCCCTTTCTGACCCAATAGGCCCGCCAAGCATCTCCAACGGTTTACCGCATTCCATCGGATGGAATGGTCGGTCATCAGTCCCCAAGATTGAACAGAACGGATGGATCCGGTGTGACGGGTGACACGAAGAACGTCAGGCGCACCGCTTCCATGACGAGAAGGGCGCGTCTCATTTCAACAGCAAGCGCCGTTACCCGGCCCTGCAGGTCAGCATTGCCATCGGCAAGATTGGTGGTTTCGGATTTATCCTTGGAAAGATCAAACAATTCGACGCTTGGAGGCAGCGATGCCTTCCGCACCAGTTTCCAATCGCCGTCACGCACTGCACCCGCAATCGGTCGACCCTCGCTGGTTGTCGGCCATAGGTGTCGAGTGGTTGCGTATGGTCGAGCTTGGCCCCGGCGAGAGCAGCAAGAGTAGGGTACATGGCGACGACGTGGACCATGCCTTCGACTGGGAATGCTGGATCGGGCAAGCAATCGAAAGTCGTTGGGTTGTGCAAAGTTTGGGTTGACCGCTTTCGACGGCGAGGAGACACTTCGACAACAGCAAGGCGGGAGGAAAAACGATGGACGAGCCAGACCGGTGGCGCCACATGGCAAGCGCGCCGAAAGACGGCAGTCGGATCCTCGTCACGGTCCGCCCATCCGAACAGGGGCCGGCGGAAGTTGACCTCGTCTACTGGTCGAATGGCGATCAGTTCGGTGCTGACGGCTGGCGTGCCTCCGATTCCTCCCCCGGTCGCGTCGTTGAATATGCCGAGCCGGAGTTGAAGTGCTGGATGCCGATGCCATCGGTGAGCCGAGCCTCCACGCCTACTCCATGGGAAGGCGACGACGACCAGGAACTCGACGGGTCGGGGATTTAACGACCCCGGTCCGCCGTTTGACGTACACTCTCACCTCGCAAGCCAACTCATCGAAACTGTGATTGGTAGCAGGCGGGTCCTTTGACGAGGCAAACGTCGTCGACGGCACTGCTACGGATTCTTCGCGGAATGGGGAGTTGTCAAACAAGATCGTGGGGAAGACATGCTTGGGATAAAGCATGGGATGCTTAGATCGCGCTCCAAGGTGGGGCTGATCAGTTCGCGCCTCTTCCCCGTGCTTTGCTTGCTAGCTGCTCACTAAAAAGGCCTAGCGATTTCTCGCTAAGCCTTTGAATTCGAATGGTGGGCGTGACAGGGATTGAACCTGTGACCCCTACGATGTCAACGTAGTGCTCTCCCGCTGAGCTACACGCCCATCCGATGGCGGCGCATAGACCACAAACCGTTTTTGTCGTCAATAGACTTTTTTCGGTTTTGTGACACGCGCTGCCGGAAGCCTTAGGCGGCAAGCATTTTGTTCACTTCCTCGACGAGGTCGCGGAGGTGAAAAGGCTTGGAAAGGACCTTCGCATCCTTCGGTGCCTTCGAATCAGGGTTCAATGCCACGGCCGCGAATCCAGTGATGAACATCACCTTCAGGTCCGGATCGAGTTCGGTCGCGCGGCGCGCCAGTTCGATTCCGTCCATCTCAGGCATGACGATATCGGTCAGGAGCAGCGAGAAGGGTTCTTCGCGAAGCCTGTCATAGGCGCTGGCGCCGTTGTCGTAGGAGAGGACCTTGTAGCCTGCCTTTTCAAGCGCCTTCACAAGGAAGCGGCGCATGTCGTTGTCGTCTTCTGCAAGAAGTATCTTCTGAGTCATTATCCAGACCGCTAATCAGTAATTTATGCGTGGGGCTCCAGCCAATTACACTAGAATTCGGCCAGTAAACAACCAGTGAAGAGGCTGTCCGGGCCGTCATCCCCATGAGATAGTATGGACTTGCCGTGCGGCAACTGGCAACATAAGCAAAGCAGCGATCGGCAGGCATGGTAAAGAGGGAAAAAGGGTGCACGAAATCCCCGAATACGCACTTTTCGAGGTCCGGGAGCCTTTGTCGCACACCATTCCATTCGTCTACAACTCGCCGCATAGCGGCCGCATCTATCCTCCGGAATTCATCGCTCAGTCTCGGCTCGAGGGCGTTTCCATACGCCGCTCCGAGGATCATTACGTCGACGAGTTGTTCGCGGATGCGAGCGCCCTCGGTGCGCCGCTTCTGCTTGCCAATTTTCCCCGCGCCTACCTCGACGTGAACCGCGAGCCCTACGAGCTCGATCCGCGCATGTTCGACGGGCTGCTGCCGCCCTATGCGAACATCAATTCGCTGCGGGTTGCGGGCGGGCTCGGCACCATTCCGCGCATCGTTGCCGAGAACATGGAAATCTATACTCGCCGGCTGTCGGTGCAGGAGGGGCTGGACCGCATTGAGGCCGTCTACAAGCCTTATCATGCGGCGCTGCGACGGCTGATCGCCCGCACGCATGTTCAGTTCGGCTTCGGCGTGCTGATCGATTGCCACTCGATGCCGGGCAATGTCCGTGTTGCCGGCAGCAATGCGCGGCCGGATTTCATCATCGGCGATCGCTACGGCACCAGCGCCTCCGCGGACCTGTCGCGTGCCGCTGTCGCGATATTCGAAGAAATGGGCTTCACCGCGATCCGCAACAAACCTTATGCCGGCGGCTTCATCACCGAACATTACGGTCGCCCGTCGCGTGGGCTGCATGCACTGCAGATCGAAGTGAACCGGTCGATCTATGTCGACGAAATCACGCTGGAGAAGCGTGCCGATTTTGCCCTGGTTGCGGGCGCAATCACCGCCTTCATGCGGCAGATGGCGGTCTACGTGGCACAGTTCGCGACCGACTCCGCGCTCGCTGCCGAGTAAGCCTTCCGGATTGCCAAAAAAAGACCGCCTCGCGGCGGTCCAAGTCTAGGGAGGAAACACCCAAGGAGGGCATTTACAGTCAGAAGACTGTGAGCAAACGCTACTATTGCGGTGCACAATTGTCAATCAAAATTTTGCAGTGCAAAATTATTGTGCAGCCGGCTAAAGGCTGCCGCTCTCGTTTGCAACTCGCTGCAATTCCGCTATGAAAAGCGCCATTCGCGCGCCACAGATGGATTTCGCCATGTTGCCTGACCGTTCGTTCTTCAATCGTCTGGCCGAAGCCGCCAAGGCCGAAACGCTGCCGCGTTTCCGTTCTGGCCTCGACGTCACCAACAAGCTGTCGAGCGGCTTCGATCCGGTCACCGAGGGCGACAGGGCGGCGGAAGTCGCCATTCGCGCGCTGATCGAGGAGCACTTTCCCGATCACGGCATTCTCGGCGAGGAGCACGGCAATGTCGGTCTCGACCGTGAGTATGTCTGGGTTATCGATCCGATCGATGGCACGCGCGCCTTTATATCAGGCGTGCCCGTCTGGGGCACGCTGATCGGATTGCAGAGAAACGGTCGTGCGGTCATGGGCATGATCGAGCAGCCGTTTACCGGCGAGCGCTACTTCGCCGATGCGAACGGTTCCATCTACAGCGGTCCGGAGGGAGAGCGCCGACTGCAGGTTCGTGATTGCGGCACTTTGGGGAACGCCATTCTTTTCACCACCTCGCCGCATCTCTTCGCAGGCGCAGAGATGGAGAAATATCGGGAGATCGAGAGCCAGGTGAGGCTCTTCCGATATGGTACAGATTGCTATGCCTATGCGCTGCTTGCCGCGGGTCACGTCGATCTGGTGATTGAAAACAGCCTGAAGCCTTACGATGTCGGCGGCATCATTCCGGTCATCGAGAACGCCGGCGGGATCATCACGACCTGGGATGGCGGGCGTCCGGAAAATGGCGGCTCGATTATCGCCGCCGGCAGCCGCGCCGTCTACGAAGAGGCGATAGCAATCCTCGGACGGTAGATCGATCGGGATTTGTCGCGGTCTCGCGGATTGAGACCGGGCTACGTACCGAACCCTTCGACTTCCTCGACGGCTTCCGCGTCGCTGCCGGGAATGAAAGCGTGGAAAGCCGCAAGGGCGGCCTGGCGGTAGACATCGCGCTCCTGCAGCACCTCATGCCGCGCGCCGTTGATCGGCACGAACTGCGCAGCGCGAAAATAGCGTGAGATGCGCTCCTGCGCGATGTAGGGAACGATGGCATCGCGCGTCGGCGCGATGACCACCGTCGGAATGGTGATCGAGAACAGATGGCTCGGAGACGTGACGCGGTCAATCGTCCGGAAGGAGTCGTGCAGCCAGCGCGCAGTCGGCGGCCCCAGCGTCAATTCCGGATGAGCTGTAGCCACGGCAACGTTGCGCTCGAAGCGAGCTTCATCCGAGGTGAGGGGATTGTCGCGGAACGGCAGTTCCTTGAGCTTGCGTGCAAGCGGAAAGTTGCCGAGCCCGAGCGAACAGGCAAACCCGGAAAGCGCGCGGATGGTACCTTCCGATGCTGCTTGGCCGGAGAGGCCGATGAAGGGTGCAGTCAGCACCATCCGCTCGATGCGCGTCGAGAGGTAGGGCGCGGCGGATAGCGCAATCAGCGCTCCGGTCGAATGCGCCAGGATGAAGAACGGCAGACGAGTATCCGGCAGGACGATCTTCTCGAGGAACGTATCGAGGTCGTGTTCGTAGTCGATGAAGCGGCGGACATGGCCGTACGGACCCTTCTTCAGCACCCGGTCGGAGCCACCCTGACCGCGCAGATCGAAGGTTGCGACCCAAAGGCCCTGGGCTGTCAGGTCGCGGATGGTTTCGAAATACTTCTCGATAAATTCGTTTCGGCCCTGGAGAAGGACGACGGTGCCTTTCGCCACTGCTGCATTGGAGCGAAAAACGGCATAGCGCAGCCGAAGGCCGTCATGGGTTTCGAAGTAGCCTTCGGTGCGGTTTTCGGGTGCCGGGTTTTCGGGGGTCGAAAAAAGGACCTGTTCCATGGTCGACCAATCGTGTCCTTCGCGGATTTGCCTGTCGAGTAAAGCGGATAGGCGATTGCCCTGTCAAATCAAAGAAAAATGCACCTATACACCGGGCCTTTTCCAGGCTGAACGATTCAGTTTTTTGCAACATCCTTCGCTGCCATTATGCCTTGCCTACTCCCTTTTCGGTAGGGCCTAGCTCTATTCTGCGAAGTTCAATGCAATGCAACTTATTGTAACATAGGCGGGTATTACTCTTTTCAAAAGGACGCCCGCATGTCATCCACGGAAGATCCGAAGCTGCCACGCAATACCGCGCGCAGACATTTTCTAGGTGTTGCCGCTGCCGCCGGTGCGCGGCTCGCTGGTGTTGCGGCTTTGGCGACGGCAGCTTCCAAGTCTCCCGCGAGTGCAATGGGGCGGCGCTGGGGGCGTGGTCACTCTGGTGGAGGCGGGAATGGCTCCGGCGGACAGGGAGGCTCCGGTGGAGGCGGCGGTGGCGGCGGAGCACAGTGCTTCCTGCGTGGGACGGCGATCCTCACTGATTGCGGCGAAAAGCCTGTCGAGGATCTGCGCGTCGGCGATAACGTTGCCCTTCCGGACGGGAGCGCCCGCCCGGTCAAATGGGTCGGCCGCCAGGTCTTCAAGAAGAGCGGTGCGCGCTGGCATGAAGGCGTCGTGCCGATCCGCGTTTCCCGCCACGCGCTGGATAGCCGCACACCACATTCCGATCTCTACCTGTCGCCAGGCCATGCGCTGTTTCTGAATGGCGTGCTGATCCGCGTGAGGGATCTCGTCAACGGCACGACAATCGCGCCGATCGTTCCTGCCGATGACACCTCGATCGAGTATTATGCTGTCCTGCTCAGTACCCACGAGGTCATTCTTGCCGAAGGTGCTTCGGCCGAGACCTTCCATCCGTCGGAGAGCAATTACGAGAACTTCTCCAATTTTGCGGAGTACAAGCGCCTCTATGCCGAGGAGCGCACCGTGATGACATCCTACGCGCCCGTGGTGGGCGAGGAAGGTGGTTGGAAGCATCTGAAGGCGCTTCTTCAGCTTGGCGCTTCGCCTCTAGTGCCGATGTGCGATCCGTTCGGGGACGCCTGCGAGGCGATCAATACGCGAGCCAAAGAGCTATCGGTCTGACAGGCTGCAAGCTTCCTCGTCTTCGAGTTAGACCGCAAAAAAGACCGGCATGCGAAACTTGAGGGTTCCGCGATGCCGGCCGGAGATCGGGCTGAAGACGAAGGGACGATACACTCCAGCCATCGGGCCAGTGTCACCCGATGGCACTATTGCTATTCCTCCTGTCATGAACGGCTTCCGAACTGCATGTTCATATGCCGTTCACGCAAGGTAAGTTCGCTCTTCAGGCGAGGGGCTTGAACTCCACAAAAACCATCCCCACATCATTTCTGCAGGCGCCAAACGGGCCTGCTAAACCGTCCCGAAGCTGCCGAACAAGGGGTTTCAGGGGCAATTATCGCAAACACGTCGCTTCCTCAGGAGGACACCATGCGTCACGTAGACTTCTCTCCCCTTTATCGTTCCACCGTCGGTTTCGACCGCCTCTTCACCATGCTCGACAGCCTCGGTCAGCCTGACCAGGGCCAGACCTATCCGCCCTACAACATCGAGCGTACCGGCGAAAACACTTACCGCATTACCATGGCCGTTGCCGGTTTCGACGAGACCGAAATTTCCATCGAGTCGCAGGCCCACGCTCTGACCGTCAAGGGCGAGAAGAGCGAAGAAAAGGCTGAAGGTAGCGAGTTCCTTTATCGTGGCATCGCCAAGCGCGCCTTCGAGCGCCGCTTCCAGCTTGCCGACCACGTCGAGGTCACTGCCGCTTCGCTGAAGAACGGTCTGCTCCACATCGACCTGCTTCGCAGCATTCCGGAAGCCATGAAGCCGCGCAAGATCGCGATTGCGGCTGAGCCGGTGAGCGCGCCGAAGGCCATCGAGGCGCAGGTCGCCAAATAATCGGTCCTCCCAAGACCAATCCTGCAGGCGGCGCTCATCCGAGCGCCGCTTTTTTATTGGCCAACGTCAGGCGGGGCTTGCTGCTTCTTCGGCTTCTTCTTCGGTGATCCGGTGCGCGGCCTTTGCCGCATATTTCTGCGCGATCACGGCGCAGACCATCAGCTGTATCTGGTGGAACAGCATCAGCGGCAGCACGATCGCGCCGATCGATTGACCGGCGAAGATCACGCTCGCCATCGGCGCGCCGCTGGCGAGGCTCTTTTTCGAGCCGCAGAAGGTGATGGTGATCTCGTCGGCCTTGTTGAAGCCCAGCAAACGGCTCCCGTACATGGTGAAACAGAGCACGAAGGCGAGCAGAGCGGTGTCGGCGACGATAACCGCCGCGATGTCGCCGATCGAGAAGGTGTGCCACAATCCCTCGACGACGGCCGTGCTGAAGGCGAGATAGACGACCATCAGGATCGAGCCCCGGTCGACAGGCATCAACAGCTTCTTCTTTGCGCGGATCCAGCCGCCGATCCAAGGCTCCAGCACCTGGCCGACGACGAAGGGCAGCAACAGCTGCAAGAGGATCTGCTGCAGCGCATCCCAGGAGAAGCCGCCATGGCCGCCGACGGAAAACAGCAGGCCGACCAGCAGCGGCGTCAGGAACATGCCAAAGATGTTCGATGCCGAGGCCGAGCAAATAGCGGCCGGGACATTGCCGCCAGCCATAGAGGTGAAGGCGATCGAGGATTGCACCGTCGATGGCAGGACGCTGAGGTACAGGAGCCCGAGGTAGAGCGGCTTCGGCAAGATCCAATCAGGCACGAAACCGAGACCGAGGCCAAGGATCGGGAAGAGGCCGAACGTCGTCAGCAGGATAACGAGGTGGAGCCGCCAGTGCAGAAGACCGGCGATCACCACATCGCGGGAGAGGCGGGCACCATGCAGGAAGAAGAGGAGGGCGATGGCCAGGTTCGTCGCGATCCCGAAGTAGCCGGCGAAGGCCCCTCTCGCCGGTAACAGCGAGGCAAGGACGACCGTGCAAACCAATAGGGTTGTGAAGCTATCGGGCAGAAAGCGGCGCATGACGAATACTCTTCGTGAGCAGTGGATCATCTGTCTTTCTTCCATTATGATACAGGATGCAACGAATAACAGTTATCGTGTTTCTGGATTAACATGCTGGATCTTACGCAACTGCGTAGTTTTGTTGCCGTCGAACAGATGGGAAGCTTCACGCTTGCCGCGGAGCGGCTTGGCCTCGGACAGTCGACGGTCAGCCAGCATATCCAGCGGCTCGAAAGCGCCGTGGGCCGGCGTCTGCTGGCGCGTGACACCCATAAGGTCCTGTTGACCACCGACGGCGAGGCGCTGCTTAGCCATGCCCGGGCGATGCTGGCGATCGAGGCACAGGTCCACTCCCAATTCAGAGGGCAGAAGCTGCGCGGGAATCTTCGGCTCGGTGTGTCGGAAGATTTCGTGACCAGTCAGCTTCCGGCCGTACTCGAGGATTTCGTGCGTTCGCACCCCTCAGTCGATCTGGAGTTGACGGTGGCGCTCTCCGGTACACTCTACGAGATGCAGGACAATGGCGAGATCGACCTGGTGTTGGCGAAGCGCCGGCTGGGCGACGCCCACGGGCGTCTGGTCTACCGCGAGCCGCTCGTCTGGCTGGCGCGTGATCCGGAGCACGTGTTGGGCGCCGGGCCGCTGCCATTGATCGCCTTCCCGCCGCCGAGCGTGACGCGCAGCATTGCGCTCGAGGCGCTGGGCCGCACCCAAACCGCCTGGCGCATCGTCTGCACCTGCGGCAGCCTGAGCGGCCTGACTGCGGCGGCGCGGGCGGGCATGGGGGTGCTGGTACAGCCGCGAAGCATGGCGCCGTCCGGGTTGAAGGAAATCGGCAAAGGCAGGCTGCCCATGCTTGAGGATGTAGAGTTCGTGCTGGTGCCGCGCAAAGGAGCGGACCAGGCACTGGTGTCAGCGCTATCGGACGATATTCTCGGCAAGGTGCGTAGTCTTCGCACCAACGCATGACAGAAAGAAGCCGGTTGGCTGCCGAACAAACCGTTGGAAGCCGGTTTCACGACCTGTCTAGCGAGATCAGCGCCCCGTCACGTGGCGTTGAAACCGTCGTGGTAGCTGACTTTACCTGCGGGCGTGGGGCCGTCGAACACTAAGCGCATGAAATATTCGGGCGGAGCCGCCTCAAAGATCAGGTTGGCGTCATTCTGAAAGCCGAAGCGGGTGTAGTAGCCGGGATCGCCGAGAACGACGCAACCCTTGGCGCCGATATCTGTGAGCCGCGCCAGGCCGTCGCGAATGAGCTTTCCGCCAATGCCCTCGCCCTGGCGGTCGGGCATCACCGAAACCGGCCCAAGTCCATACCAGCCCATGTCTTCATCATCGATCGTAACGGGCGAGAAGGCGACATGTCCGATGACGGCAGCGTCTTCGACAGCGACGAGCGAGATTGTCAAAGCGTTCGCTTTGCGGAGTGCGTCAACGATCTCGGCTTCTGTTTGACTGCTGTACTCGATCTGCGCGAAGGCCACTTTGGTCAGCTGGCGGATCGCCACAATGTCGCTAGGCTGTTCAGGACGGATCTTCATCGGTATTTCTCGCTTTCCGGTATCAGGGCGCAGTCCGAGATAGCGCGGTTTTGGCGTGGCAGCCAGTGGGCCGATATTCAGTACCGCACACGCCAGGGCGATCTGAAGGGCGCAAGTTTCGATCGTACTCCCGCATAAAAGTTAATGGGCTGCTTACCATTTTAAGGCGCTCTCAACCCTGTAGCTTAGTCATCTGGTCAGGTTCGGCGCCTAGTCTCCCAATTCCCATGGTCGATCTTCGGGGCAAGGAGAACGGACCGATGACGTATGGCGTACTCTTCGTATCCGGGCTGGTTGCCTGTGTGATGCTGATTGTCGTGGCGGGACACGACGCGAAAACGACGGATAGCGGCAAGCCGCAATCCGCCGTGACGGGCCATCAGAATTGAGTCCGGGAATTCAGCCTGCAAGGCAGCCAAGGAAGCCGTCGACGTCCGCCTCTTCAGTCGCGAAGCTGGTGACGAGCCGGATCAGGGTTTGATCCGGGCCGACTAGCTGGGGTGTCGCCGGCGGAACCGGCCATGCATAGAACTTCGCGCCTTTTTCCTCTGCCCGTTTCGCAGCGCTTTTCGGAATGATGGCAAAGACTTCGTTGGCCGAGGTCGGCCAGGCAAGCCGTGACCCGTTGCTTGCCGTGATGCCGGCGCGCAGGCGATCGGACATGCCGTTTGCATGGCGAGCCAGATCGAGCCAGAGATCGTTCTCGAAATAGGCATCGAACTGGGCCGCGATGAAGCGGGACTTCGAGAACAGCTGGGCGGCGCGCTTGCGGATGAACGGCATTTCCCTCGCTTTCTCCGGATTGAAGAACACGATCGCTTCCGCGCACCAGCATCCATTCTTCGTGGCGCCGAAGGAGAGCATGTCTATGCCGCGCTTCCACGTCATCTCCGCCGGGCTGACGCCGAGGGAGACGAGGGCATTGGCAAAGCGTGCGCCGTCCATATGGAGAGGCAGCTTGTCTTTCTGGGCGATCTCGGCGATCTCATCGATTTCGGCGAGGGAATAGACGGTACCGGCCTCGGTTGCCTGGGTGATCGTAATCGCCGTTGCCCGGCCGTGTTGCACGGCCGTCTGTGGGAAGGCTGCGATCTTCTCCTTGAGCTTTTCCGGGTCGATCTTTCCCTCGGCGCCTGGAACGCCAAGCAGACGGGCGCCGCTGAAGAAGTCGGGGGCGCCGCATTCGTCGGCAATCACATGCGCCTCGGAATGACAGAAGGTGATGCCGCCTGGCCGTTGAACGCTCGCGAGCGAAAGCGAGTTCGCTGCCGTGCCGGTGCCAACGAAAAGCACTGCAACGTCGCGTTCGAAGACTTCCGCAAAGCGGCGCTCGACACGGCGGTCGAGATCACTTGCGCCATAGGCTGCGGCAAAGCCGTCGGACTCCCTGAGCAGACGTTCGGCGATGGATCGATGGGCGCCTGCCCAGTTGTCGGATGCAAAATACATGGATGGGGACCGCTTGGGATGTGGTGGGAGATCAGGTTCGGGCGGCGACATTACGCCAACATGTCGGCTGGTCAAAGGGCCGGCGCGGAATCCATCACAAAAATTGACTTCAGCAATCAATAAACAAAATGATGCTGAGTAGCGTAATTTTCTATCGCAAAAAACGATTCTGCTGGCAATATTCGGTCGCGAGGCGCCGATTTTTTGATTTTACCGTCTTGCATGGACCATATGTTTCTGGCATAGATCGAGTGAATTAGGACAGGGTTGCTGTCCTATTTGGCCGCGATGGCCGAGGAGATGCCAAAAAACCTTACACTTGTAGGGTTTCACGCTATAGTTCTCCAAAATACGGGCGAATGCCCGTGTGCGGAGGCGGAATGGCAGGCGCAGGAGCGCAACGGCTGCTTTCCCTGGAGAGCCTGCCGCCGGCGACCGGATCTTCGATTAATGCAACAGCGCTGTCACGCGCCGAACCTAGGATCAGGGACGGTGCGGGGCAAAGAGCCGCCGCAGCCCCCGCGGGCTCTGACAGGAGGGAAAGATGACGAAGACGCCATCCACGGGTTTTGACCAGTTCGCAGCAGCAACGACGCGCGCGACGGCCAATGCGCGTAAATTCGCCTCCGGTTTGCCGCGAAAACAGGGCCTCTACGATCCGCGCAACGAGCACGATGCCTGCGGCGTCGGCTTTGTCGCCCACATGAAGGGTCAGAAGTCGCACCAGATCGTCAAGGACGGTCTCTTCATTCTCGAGAACCTGACGCACCGTGGTGCTGTCGGCGCCGATCCGCTGATGGGCGATGGCGCCGGTATTCTCGTCCAGATCCCAGACCGCTTCTTCCGCGAGGAAATGGCCAAGCAGGGCATTACCCTTCCAAAGGCGGGTGAGTATGGCGTCGGTCATATCTTCATGCCGCGCGACGAAAAGCAGATCGCGCATTTCAAGAAGGTGATGCAGGACGTCATCTCCGAAGAGGGCCAGGTTCTCATCGGCTTCCGCGACGTGCCCGTCGACAACACGTCGCTGTCGAAGGCGCCCGATATCGCCGCTACCGAACCGCATCACTGTCAGATATTCATCGGCGCCGGCGACGATGCCGCGACCACCGATGAATTCGAACGCCGCCTGTTTACGCTGCGCAAGGTGATTTCCAACCGCATCTACGACGAATTCGACGGTGAGGAGAGCCACTTCTACCCGGTGTCGCTGTCGTCAGCGACGATTGTCTACAAGGGCATGTTCCTGGCCTACCAGGTCGGCGCTTACTACAAGGACCTGTCGGACCCGCGGTTCGAGAGCGCGGTCGCCCTCGTGCATCAGCGCTTCTCGACCAACACCTTCCCGTCTTGGAAGTTGGCGCATCCTTATCGCATGGTCGCCCACAACGGCGAAATCAACACGCTGCGCTCCAACGTCAACTGGATGGCGGCGCGCCAGGCATCGGTTTCCTCGCCGCTCTTCGGCGACGACATCTCCAAGCTTTGGCCGATCTCCTATGAAGGCCAATCGGACACGGCCTGCTTCGACAACGCGCTCGAGTTCCTCGTGCGCGGCGGCTATTCCATGGCGCATGCCGTGATGATGTTGATCCCGGAAGCCTGGGCCGGCAACCAGTCGATGTCGAAGGAGCGCAAGGCGTTCTACGAATATCACGCTGCCCTGATGGAGCCGTGGGACGGCCCGGCGGCTGTCGCATTCACCGACGGCAAGCAGATCGGCGCGACGCTTGACCGCAACGGCTTGCGTCCGGCCCGCTATCTCGTCACATCTGATGATCGCGTCATCCTCGCGTCGGAAGCCGGCACGCTGCCGGTGGCCGAAGAGGACATCGTCAAGAAGTGGCGCCTGCAGCCGGGCAAGATGCTGCTGATCGACATGGAAAAGGGCAAGATCATCTCCGACGAGGAGTTGAAGACCGAGCTTGCGACCAAGCATCCGTATGGACAGTGGCTCGATCGCACGCAGTTGATCCTGGAAGAGCTGAAGCCGGTGGAGCCGCGCGCGCTGCGCCGCGACGTGTCGCTGCTCAACCGCCAGCAGGCTTTCGGCTACACCACCGAAGACACCAAGATCCTGATGTCGCCGATGGCGACGACAGGACAGGAAGCTGTCGGCTCGATGGGCACGGATACGCCGATCTCGGCGATGTCCGAAAAGTCGAAGCTGCTCTACACCTACTTCAAGCAGAACTTCGCGCAGGTCACCAACCCGCCGATCGACCCGATTCGCGAAGAGCTCGTCATGAGCCTCGTTTCGTTCATCGGTCCGCGTCCGAACATTCTCGACCACACCGGCATGGCGAACGCCAAGCGCCTGGAAGTGCGTCAACCGATCCTGACCAACGGCGATCTCGAAAAGATCCGCTCGATCGGTCACACGGAAGACCGCTTCGACACCAAGACGCTCGACTTCACCTACGACGTCGAGCGTGGCGCCGAAGGCATGCCGGAGATGCTCGATCGCCTCTGCGAGCGCGCGGAAGCGGCGGTCAAGGGCGGCTACAACATCATCGTTCTCTCCGACCGCCAGATCGGGCCTGATCGTATCGCGATCCCGGCGCTGCTCGCGACCGCAGCCGTCCACCATCACCTGATCCGCAAGGGCCTGCGCACCTCGGTCGGGCTCGTCGTCGAGACCGGCGAGCCGCGCGAAGTGCATCACTTCTGCCTGCTCGCGGGCTATGGCGCCGAAGCGATCAACCCTTACCTTGCCTTCGACACGCTGCTCGATATGCATGCAAAGGGCGAGTTCCCGAAGGAAGTGGACGCGTCTGAAGTCGTCTATCGCTACATCAAGGCGGTCGGTAAGGGCATCCTCAAGGTCATGTCGAAGATGGGCATCTCGACCTATCAATCCTATTGCGGCGGCCAGATCTTCGATGCGATCGGCCTGCAGCAGGAACTGGTCGACAAGTATTTCTTCGGCACTGCGACGATGATCGAAGGCGTCGATCTCAAGGCGATCGCCGAAGAGACCGTTGCCCGTCACAACTCTGCCTTCGGCAAGGACCCGCTGCTGGCGACCACGCTCGATATCGGTGGTGAGTATGCCTACCGCATGCGCGGCGAAAGCCATGCCTGGACGCCGGATGCGGTGGCCACGCTGCAGCACGCCGTTCGCGGCAATGCTGAGGACCGCTACCGCGAGTTCGCCGAGATGGTGAACACCTCGGCGCTGCGCATGAACACGATCCGTGGCCTCTTCAACATCAAGAGCGCCGATCAGCTGGGCCGCAAGCCGGTTTCGGTCGACGACGTGGAGCCTGCCGCCGAGATCGTCAAGCGCTTCTCGACCGGCGCCATGTCCTTCGGCTCGATCAGCCGCGAGGCGCATACGACCCTGGCGATCGCGATGAACAAGATCGGCGGCAAGTCCAACACCGGCGAGGGCGGCGAAGAAAGCGACCGCTACATGCCGCTGCCAGACGGTTCGTCCAACCCGGAACGCTCGGCGATCAAGCAGATCGCATCGGGACGCTTCGGTGTGACGACCGAGTATCTCGTCAACGCCGATATGCTGCAGATCAAGGTCGCGCAGGGCGCCAAGCCCGGCGAAGGCGGCCAACTGCCCGGCCACAAGGTCGATGCAACGGTTGCCAAGACCCGTCACTCGACGCCGGGTGTCGGCCTGATCTCGCCGCCGCCGCACCACGACATCTACTCGATCGAAGATCTGGCGCAGCTGATCTACGACCTGAAGAACGTCAACCCGACGTCCGACGTGTCGGTCAAGCTCGTCTCGGAAGTCGGCGTCGGTACGGTTGCCGCCGGCGTTGCCAAGGCGCGCGCCGACCACATCACGGTCTCCGGTTTCGACGGCGGCACCGGCGCATCGCCGCTGACCTCGCTGAAGCACGCGGGTTCTCCGTGGGAAATCGGCCTTGCCGAGACGCAGCAGACGCTGGTGCTTAATGGCCTGCGTTCGCGCATCGCGCTACAGGTCGATGGTGGCCTGAAGACCGGCCGCGACGTCATCATCGGTGCGCTTCTCGGTGCCGACGAGTTCGGCTTCGCGACCGCGCCACTGATCGCCGCCGGCTGCATCATGATGCGCAAGTGCCACCTGAACACCTGTCCTGTCGGCGTTGCCACGCAGGATCCGGTTCTGCGCAAGCGCTTCAAGGGCACGCCGGAGCACGTCGTCAACTACTTCTTCTTCGTCGCCAACGAAGTGCGCGAGATCCTCGCCTCGCTCGGCTTCACCAGGCTCGATGACATCATCGGTGCTTCGGAGCTGCTCGAGAAGGACGAGATGCTGGCGCACTGGAAGTCCAAGGGTCTCGACTTCAGCCGCATCTTCCACAAGGTCGAAGCGCCGAAGGAAGCCACCTACTGGACGACGCGCCAGAAGCACCCGATCGACGACATTCTCGATCGCAAGCTGATCGCGGAAGCCGAGCCGGCACTTGCTTCGAAGACGCCTGTATCCTTCGAGGCCGATATCAAGAACGTCGACCGTTCGGCGGGCGCGATGCTGTCGGGTGAAGTTGCCAAGCGCTATAACCACCGTGGCCTCAAGGACGATACGATCAACGTGACGCTCAAAGGCACGGCCGGCCAGTCGTTCGGCGCCTTCCTGGCACGCGGCATCACCTTCAACCTGATCGGTGATGGCAACGACTATGTCGGCAAGGGCCTTTCGGGCGGCAAGATCATCGTGCGTCCTCCGGAGAATTCGAAGATCGTGGCCGAAGAGTCGATCATCGTCGGCAACACCGTTCTCTACGGTGCGACCGAGGGTGAGTGCTACTTCCGCGGTGTCGCGGGCGAGCGCTTCGCGGTCCGCAACTCGGGTGCGATCGCCATCGTCGAAGGCGTGGGCGACCACGGCTGCGAATACATGACGGGCGGTGTCGTTGTCGTTCTCGGCCAAACGGGTCGTAACTTCGCGGCCGGCATGTCCGGTGGCGTTGCCTACGTGCTCGATGAGGCCGGCGATTTCGCCAAGCGCTGCAACATGGCGATGGTCGAGCTCGAGCCGGTGCCGGAGGAAGACGACATGCTCGAGAAGCTGCATCATCACGGCGGCGACCTCATGCACAAGGGACGCGTCGACGTCTCCGGTGACATGACGCGCCACGACGAGGAGCGGCTCTACCAGCTGATCTCCAACCATCTGCACTACACGGGCTCCACCCGCGCCATGCAGATCCTGGACAACTGGGCCGACTACCGTCCGAAGTTCCGCAAGGTCATGCCGGTCGAGTACCGCCGTGCCCTGGAAGAGATGGAACGCGCCCGCATGGGAATTGCGGCGGAGTAATGCTCTTGAATCGCTAGGTCTACAGCTGCTCAGACGAGGGGCACAGAGATACCGGAAAGGACGCTGATGAAAAATCGATGGTCACTATTCCACCTCTTTATATCTCTGTGCCTCGCCGTCGCAGTTTTCGCCGGGACTTCATACCTCAGCGGTGACCTGAAAACGGAATTTATAGCCCTGGGTGCGGTCATGGGACTCGCCTACTGGTACTGGGGACCTCTGGGTCTTGGGCTTTGAGATGATGAGGGACGAAAATATGGGTAAGGTCACAGGGTTTCTGGAAATCGACCGGCAGGTGGCGAAGTATCAGCCTGCGTCGGATCGCATTCGGCATTTCCGCGAATTCACGATCCCGATGTCGGACCAGGAAGTACAGAAACAGGCCGCGCGCTGCATGGACTGTGGCATCCCGTATTGCCACGGTCCGACCGGTTGTCCGGTGCATAACCAGATTCCTGATTGGAACGATCTCGTCTACAACAACAACTGGGAAGCGGCGATCCAGAACCTGCATTCCACGAACAACTTCCCGGAGTTCACCGGCCGCGTCTGCCCGGCGCCCTGCGAGGAAGCCTGCACCCTGAACCTCGAAGACACGCCGGTTGCGATCAAGACCGTCGAACAGGCGATCGCTGACAAGGCCTACGAGCTCGGCTTCATCCGGCCGCAGCCGGCCACGATTCACACCGGCAAGAAGGTTGCGATCATTGGTTCCGGCCCTGCCGGCATGGCGGCTGCACAGCAGCTCGGTCGTGCAGGTCACGAGGTTCACCTCTACGAGCGCGAATCGAAGCCCGGCGGCCTGCTGCGCTACGGTATCCCCGACTTCAAGATGGAGAAGAACTTCATCGATCGCCGTGTCGAGCAGATGAAGGGCGAGGGCGTCACCTTCCACTGTGGCGTCAATGTCGGCGTCGACGTGAAGGTCGAGCAGCTGCTCGCCGACTACGACGCGGTGCTCTATTGCGGTGGTTCGGAAACGCCGCGCGAAGCGGGCATTCCCGGCATCGAGTTTTCCGGTGTCCACGATGCGATGCCGTACCTCGTACAGCAGAACAAGCGCGTCGGCCGCGAAAACATCGACAGCGTCGGCTGGGCGTCCGATCCGATCCTGGCAGGCGCCAAGCATGTCGTCGTCGTCGGCGGCGGCGATACCGCGTCGGACTGCGTCGGCACGGCGTTCCGTCAGGGCGCAGTGAAGGTCACGCAGCTCGACATCCGCCCGCAGCCGCCGGAGAAGGAAGACAAGCTCGCTGTCTGGCCGTTCTGGGCGACCAAGATGCGCACCTCGTCCTCGCAGGCCGAAGGCGCGATCCGGGAGTTCCAGGTCGCGACGCTCGAGTTCGTCGGCGAAGACGGCGTCCTGACCGGCGTCAAGTGCTGCGAAGTTGATGAGCGCCGCAAGCCGATCGCCGGCACGGAGTTCATCATCAAGGCCGATCTCGCCTTCATCGCGATCGGTTTCAGCGGCCCATTCAAGGACAGCGTGCTGAAGGAGCTCGACGGCAAGCTCACGCTCAACACCGACCGCCGCGGCTCGACCAACGTCGTTGCCAACGATAAGGACTACAAGACCTCGGTTGACAAGTTCTGGACGGCGGGCGACGTGCGCCGCGGCCAGTCGCTGGTGGTCTGGGCGATCCGCGAGGGCCGCCAGGCCGCGCGCTCCATCGACGAAGCGCTGATGGGTTCGACGGTTCTGCCGCGGTAAGCTACATAGTTGATGGTTGGATTTAGGGCCGCTTTGAGCGGCCCTTTTTCGTCGCATCCGGACCGGATTCAGCCGGCGCTTCCGCTGCAGTTGAGCTGCGTCAGGCGTCCGGACTATTTGATGGTGACCTGAGCCGTGGGCTTCATTGGTGCCATGCGGTAGTCATCAACGCGGCCCGCGGGGGGAGCCGCCATCTCGCCGTCCTGAACCAGTAGATCGCGTGGTGACTTGGTGGCGCTGACCGGGAAGGCTCTGCCGCCAAGAAGTTCCGCGCCGCCGTCCAGGTTGGGGTCGGAGAGGCTGATCGGTTCGGTGCGGCCGGGCATTGCCACGGCGTCGATCGCCGGTGCGTTGCCTGTGTCAAGGCGAACGAGGTCCGGGCTTGCCTGCACCCCGAGAATGCGGCGCACAGGCTTCTCGACATAGAAGGCAAGCTTGCGCCGGCCGGCCTCGGTGAGGTTGATACCGTCCGAAGTGCGCAGTCGCACCTGCTGGCCATTGATGTCGGACCCGGTGACGATAAACTCGCCGCCTTCGCTGACGAAACCGTCCCAGATATCGACAAACTCGCCGCCGACCCCCTCCATCTGCTTGCGGAACAGCTGGTTCAGCTGCACGGCATCGGCGGTCATCGCCGGCGAATCGAAGGCCGGCAGGCCGACCCAGAGCAACGGGATCTTGCGGCTGGTGACCTGCTGGCCGAAGGCTACGACGCGCCGCTGATATTCGGCATACCAACCATCGGTCCTGAACTTCTCCTTGCCGATATCCGTCACCATCTGCTGACGGTCATTCGCGCCGAGCATGACGATGACCATGGCGGGCTTTGCCTCGTCCATGAGCTTTGTCAGCTGTTGCGGCCAGTCATAGTAGTCGTCTCGGACCAGACCGGAGGCGACGTTGCTGTGTGTCTCGACGACGACGCCGGGCGAATCCTTGAAAGCGGCGTCCATGCCGACGCCGAGACCGCCAGCAAGAAAATCGCCGACGACGAGAATCTTCTGGGCATTGGCAAGCTTCTCGACGACCTTTTCCTCAACGACGGCGGGAGCGGCGGGACGGGGAGCTGCAGCCGCTTTCGGCGCTGCGGCCTTCTTCCTCGGCGCAGGCTGTCGCTGTGGCGCGTTCTGAGACGGCGCCTGCTGCGGCGGATACTCCTGGATGTAGCGGCGACCGAGGAAGAAATCGAGAATCGAGCGGCGATAGTAATAGCGCTCCTGGGCGTCGGCGACCTGCACCGGGAGAGCGCTGAAGAAAACCACCAGCGTCGCGGTGCCGATCGCACCCCAGCGGAGCGTTACCCGGTTTGCTCGTTTACGCATAATCAGCAGCCTCGCATCTGCCGGTATTCTGGCATGGAGCGGGAACTCGCGTCCACACCCCAAAATGCATGTTGCTGATTATTCCGTCTACTTGCGAAGCGCGTTGAGCAGCGGCAGCGATGGCTCGCCATCCTGCTGCATTCCCATGCGTGCCTGGACCGCCGCGATTGCGGCCTTGGATCCGCTGCCGAAGTTCCCGTCGACCTCGCCGTCGTAATAGCCGAGCGTCTTCAGGCGCGTCTGCAATTCGAACTTTTGCTTCATATCAAGCGTACCGTCCGGTCGCGGCCAGGGCTGTTTCATGCCACCGTAGCCGGCTATCTCATCAGCCAGCAGTCCAACCGCGATGGCGTAGCTGTCCGAGGCGTTATAGTTCTTGATGGTGAAGAAGTTGGCTGTCATCAGGAAGCCTGGGCCGTTTGGTCCGGCAGGCATTTTTAGCACGGCGTTGCTGCCGCCGTCACGGAAGCTCTTGCCGTTCGGGCGGGTCAGGCCAAGGGAGGCCCACTGTGCCAGCGTATGGGTCTTCCCAGCCTGCTTGCGTGCAGCGGGGGGTACTACGACCTCATATCCCCAGGTCTTGCCCGCGTCCCAGCCGTTCTTCCTCAGCAGGTTGGCAGATGTCGCCAGGGCATCCGGCACGGAGTTCCAGATATCGCGGTGACCGTTACCGTCGGCATCGACCGCGTATAGCAGGTAGCTCGTCGGAATGAACTGGGTGTGGCCCATCGCACCCGCCCAGGAACCGGTCATGCCATCCGGCGAGATATCGCCGTTCTGCAGAATCTTCAGCGCTGCAATCAGCTGCTTCTTGGCGAATTTCGCCCGCCGTTCGTCGGCGTAGGCGAGCGTCGCGAGCGCCCGCGGCACGTAGTGCAGGCGGTCATCCTTGTCGAGAACCGCACCATAGTTGGACTCCATCGACCAAATTGCGAGGAGAATCGTCTTGTCGACGCCGAACTGGCGCTGAACTGAATTCAGTGTCGAGGCGTATTTGACCGCCATCTGACGACCGATCTGAACCGTGTACGGATTTACACGGGAATCAACATAGTCCCAGATTTTCGTCGTGAATTCAGGCTGATAGGCCGCCTTTTCAAGGACCGTCGGGTCCGGATCGCTGACGCCTGCGAAGGCTTTGCGATAGGTTGCCTTGCTGATGCCATTTTGAGCGGCTGTTTGATAGAAGTCCGCGATCCACTTCTGGAACCGCTGATCGGCTTTCGCGTTGAGCGGAGCCAGACCGGCGGACGCGGTCACGATGAGTGCTAGAGCAAGACCACGAAGGGAGTTTCTGTGATTTTGAGTCATCGGCGGTCATCCGTCCTTTCGTTTCAGGCACAGCAGAGCGCGAGGTTCCGCTCAGGCCTGAGACTACCTGAACGAAGTCAACAAATTCTTTACCATGACCTAGGAACGCAGTCACCATTTGCAAAACCGTAGCAAATCTCATCTAGTCCAATCAAAATTGCCTTTTATTTCAAGCGATGAAATCATCGCAGGAGGATTGTGTGGCAGAGCATAAAAAAGTTCGCAAAGCTGTATTTCCGGTTGCGGGTCTCGGGACTCGCTTTCTCCCGGCCACGAAAGCCGTGCCGAAGGAAATGCTGACTGTCGTCGACAAACCGATCATTCAGTATGTGGTCGACGAAGCACTGGAAGCGGGCATCGAGCATTTCGTTTTCGTCACCGGCCGTAACAAGCACATCATCGAAGATTACTTCGATATCCACTTCGAGCTCGAGCAGACCCTGCGCGAGCGCAGCAAGCAGGCGGAAATGACGCTGCTTGCCGGCCAGCTTCCCAAGGCTGGTACGGTCAGCTTCACCCGCCAGCAGGAGCCGCTTGGTCTCGGCCACGCCGTCTGGTGCGCCCGCGAGATCGTCGGCAACGAGCCGTTCGCGCTGCTATTGCCCGACATGATCATGAAGAGCGAAGGCAAGGGCTGCATGAAGGGCATGATCGATCTTTATGCCCAGAGCGGCGGCAACATCATCGCCGTCGAGGAGTGCGCCCCCGATCAGGCTCACAAGTACGGTATCGTCGGTGTCGGCGACGCGGTCGGCGAGGGCTTCCGCATCACCAGCATGGTCGAGAAGCCGGCCAAGGGCACCGCTCCGTCGAACTACTTCATCAACGGTCGCTACATCCTGCAGCCTGAGGTGTTCAAGATCCTGGAAACCCAGGAACGCGGCGCCGGCAACGAAATCCAGCTGACCGATGGCATGTTGAAGCTCCTCAAGGATCAGACCTTCGCGGGCTATCACTTCCGCGGCACGACTTACGACTGCGGCGCCAAGGACGGCTTCATCCTGGCGAACGTGGCCTTCGCGCTGGAACGCGCGGATATTCGCCCGACGGTCGAAAGCGGCTTCAAGGAACTGCTGAAGGGCCTCTGAAGCAGGCCGCCGACTGAACGAACTGGATCCGCCTCCAAGCCTCCCACTTGGAGGCGGATTTCGTTTCAGCGCTTGAGTTTGAGGCCGACGCCGGCCCGCCACTGCTCGGAGTCGCTGCTCGTCTTGCGTGACGTCAGCTCGTAGCCGATGGTGCTGGTCAGATCGAGATATCGGTTGATGTTCCAGGTCAGGCCGGCACTCGTGGTGTAGACAGTTTCATCACTGGTCGGGCTGTCCGAAGGATAGTCGCGATAGGTAATGCCGCCAAGCACGGTGCCCGTCAGATTGTCTCGCAACTGATGCGTGACGCCCGTCGTCAAGGCATGGGATATGTAGCCGGATTCTCCGGCGGTCGTCGACGGGTTGATGCTGGTCAGCAGGCCGATGTTAACGTCGGTACCCCTCAGCGGCGACCACAGCAGTTGTGCGTCCACAACGGCTGTGTCGATGTCCGAGAGGCGGTCGTCGTCGAAGGTCGCAGTCTCATAGCCGATTCCAACCTCGCCGCGAAGTTTTTCGCCCATGTCGAGTTCGACACCGACCTTGGCGCCATAGCTGTCCCCCGAACGGCGGAAGCCGGCGGAGTCAACACTCTGGTCATAGACCGTCTTGCCGACATTGGCCTCGACAAACGGGATCAAGGCCGGGGACAGCTCATAGCCGATGCGGCCGCGGATCGTGCCGTTGGTCTCGTTGCGATCGCTGAGGGAAACCGTGGTGCCGTCCGCCAAGGTGGCGTCGGAGTAAATCGTGCGGACCAGATCGATGCCGGTGCTGCCACGCAGAATGCCGAAGTCGCGCTCGATCGAGGCGCCGGTGCTGAATTCCTGGACATCGGATTGCTTGTCGGCGTTCTGCAGGGCATTCGGATCATCTGTGTCTTCGCGGTAGAAATGGTAGCCACCGATTATGTGGGCTGTCGTGTCCTGCGGAAGGTCGAGGCGCAGATCACCGTTGATCCTGAAATCCGGCTGCTCCTCGCCTTCGCCGCTGACGTTCTTTTGCCAAGCGCCGTCGGTGGTCACCAAAAGCTGATGCAACGCCCAGTCCGAAGTCAGCGTCGCGTGCATGTCTGTTTCGAGAAACGCACGCGTCTGCTTGGTGCCGGCGTCTTTCTGGGTCTCGGTGTTGATGCTCTGGGTAACGGTCGGACGCAGCACGAAGGTGCCGATGTGGATGCCGGGCGTTTCCTCGGTTGCCGGGTTGGGTTCCGGTTTGCGGCTTGGCAGCCGCTCGTCGAGCGGCGCCTCGCGCGTGTTCAGGCGTATCATGTCCTCGTCGAGAATTGCGCCGGTGGTTTCATCGCTCGGCTTCTGATCGCCAGCTGCAATGGGGGCGGCGTTTGCTCCTGACGTCGGACTTTCGGCTACCGCCGGGATGGCGGTCGGTCCTTCAGGGATATCGCTTTCATCTTCCGCCGCCTTGGTAACCGGTGCATTGGACGAGCGTATCGCGCTGTTGGAGACCGGCGTCGACTGGGCAAATGCGGGTTGAGACGCGGAGACGGCGCCAACAGTCAGAGCTATGGATACGGCAAAGCCCGCCGCGCGGAGCGGCGTGTGACTGCTCGTATCCTTCCAATGGCCCATGTCTATCCTGGCATGCTTCGAAGCGTTACCCGAACGTAAAGGCTTGTGGTTAACCATTCGTTGCGCCGGTATGCCCTGCGGATCAGCCAATGGACTCAGCCGGTGAAAACCGCTAACGCAGTGCCATGACCAAAAGAGCGATAAATGTCATTGAAAACGGTGTCCTGGAGTCCGCCAGACGGACGATCGATACCGAGAGGCGGGCGCTTGAAGCATTGGAGCGCGCATTTGACGATGCTCTTGCGGACTCCTTCATGCGCGCAGTCGAGACGATCACCGGGATCGCCGGTCGTGTCATCGTTACCGGCGTCGGCAAAAGCGGCCATATCGGTGTGAAGATCGCTGCGACGCTGGCGTCAACAGGCACGCCCGCGTTCTTCGTCCACGCTGCAGAGGCCAATCACGGCGATCTCGGCATGATCGGCACGACTGATGTCGTGCTTGCCCTCTCCAAGGGCGGAGAGAGCGCTGAGCTTCGCAGCATCATCGCCTATACGCGCCGGTTTTCGATTCCGCTGATTGCGGTCACTTGCTCTGAGAAATCGTCGCTCGCCGCCGCCTCGGACATCATTCTTTTGATGCCGAACGAAGAGGAAGCCTGTCCGCATGGACTTGCGCCGACGACGTCGACGCTGATGCAGCTTGCCATGGGTGATGCGCTTGCCATTGCATTGCTCGAGGCACGGGGCTTCACGGCGCGCGATTTCCATGTGTTCCATCCGGGCGGAAAACTCGGCGCGAGCCTCAGCCATGTCGCTGATATCATGCACACGGGCGATCGTGTCCCGCTGGTGGCGAGGGGAACGCCGGTGCCGGTGGCGATCTCGACCTTGTCTCGCAAGCATTTCGGCTGCGTAGGCATTCTCGACGAAAACGAGCGCCTTTGCGGCATCATCACGGAAGGCGATCTGGCGCGTAATCTAACGCGCAACCTCTCCGAACTGGTGGTCGACGACATCATGACGCGGACGCCGAAGACAGTGAAGGCGACCGTGCTGGCGACGGCTGCTCTTGCAATGCTGAACCAGCACAGCATCGGTGCGCTGATCGTCGTCGATGATGACAATCGCCCGATCGGGCTCGTGCACTTCCACGATCTGCTGCGGATCGGCGTGGCCTGATCAGGCCGGCTCCACGGTCAGATCGCGGCCGCTGCTCGCCACGACCTTTACCCTGGTGCCGACTGGCAGATCGGGGCCGCTGACGCGCCAGACCGTATCGTCAAGGCGAATGCGTCCGCGCCCCTCGCGAATTGGCTCTGCCAAAGTCGCCGTGCGCCCGACGAGGCTTTCTGCCCGCTGATTGAGGAAAGGCTGGTCGGTCTCGCCATGCTGCAGGGTCAGCTTTCGGCCGATGAAAGTTGTCGCGACGGCAAGCAGCGCAAACAGGATGGCCTGAACCTGCCAGAACCAGAAGCTGTTATCCCAGAACAGCAGCGACAGAATGCCGACGATCAAGGCGGCAAGGCCGATCCAGATGAGGAAGAAGCCCGGCGCGACCAATTCTGCGGCCAACAGGATCAGGCCGGCGATCCACCAACTCCAGGGTCCGAGTTCCGCGACAAGGGCGGCGATCATGGCTCAACGCTCCGTTGGCGGGTTGAAAGGGTTGACGGCCGGAGCAGTACGCGGCGCTGACTGCGGGCGCGGCGCAGGCGGGGTCGGGTTATCGCCGAAGACCTCCTTGGCAATCGCGCCGATACCGCCAAGCGATCCGATAAGGGAAGACGCCTCCATCGGCATCAGCACGACCTTGGAATTGCCGGCGGTGCCGATCGACGCCAGCGCTTCGGTGTATTTCTGAGCTACGAAGTAGTTGATTGCCTGAACGTTGCCCGATGCAATTGCTTCGGACACCATCTTCGTTGCCTTGGCTTCAGCCTCGGCCAGACGCTCTCGCGCCTCGGCGTTGCGGAAGGCTGCTTCGCGCTGGCCCTCGGCCTGCAAAATGGCGGACTGCTTGGCGCCCTCGGCCCGCAGGATCTGGGAGTTGCGGGAACCTTCCGCTTCGAGCACCTGAGCACGTTTCTCGCGTTCGGCCTTCATCTGCCGCGCCATGGCGTCGACGAGGTCGCGCGGCGGCTGGATGTCCTTGATCTCGACGCGCGTCACCTTGATGCCCCACGGCTGCACCGCATCGTCGACGACGCGCAACAGCCGGTCGTTGATTGCGTCACGGTTCGACAGCAACTCGTCGAGATCCATGGAACCCATGACCGTGCGGATGTTGGTCATCGTCAGGTTCAGAATGGCATTCTCGAGGTGCGCGACCTGATAGGCCGCCTCGGCAGCGTTGAGAACCTGGAAGAAGGCGACAGCGTCGGTTGAGATGGAGGCGTTGTCCTTGGTGATGACCTCTTGCGTCGGCACATTGAGAACCTGCTCCATGACGTTCATGCGGGCGCCCACGCGCTCGATGAATGGGGTGATCAGATTGAGGCCCGGCTCGAGGGTTCGGGTGTAACGACCGAAGCGCTCGATCGTGTAGCGGTAGCCCTGCGGTACTGTCTTGATCCCGGCAAACAGCACGAGAATGACAAAGACTACCAGTGCAATGACGACGATATCGAAGCCGCCCAGAACCATAAAACTCCCCCGCGATAGAATCGACTGACGCAACCTTAAACGAGCCGACCTCAAACGCCAGTATCCTTGGGCCGGCAACGGCATTTACTGACGGATTCGATATGGGGAGTCTGCTGGCTATTCACAACGGGGCCGCTTTGGCCTAGAAGACCCGCAGGAAATACCGGTCGCAGCCCACCCGGTCAAAACAAGGGATCCTCATCATGAAGACTATCGTCATCTGCTCCGGCGGATTGGACTCCATTTCGCTTGCCCATAGGGTCGCAGCGGAGCATCAGCTTATCAGCCTGCTTTCGTTCGACTACGGACAGCGCCACCGCAAGGAGCTGGACTTCGCCACGGCCTGCGCCAAGCGGCTCGGCGTGCCGCATCAGATCATCGATATCCGGACCATCGGTCGGCACCTGACGGGATCGGCGTTGACCGACGACGTTGACGTGCCAGACGGGCACTATGCCGAGGAGACGATGAAGACGACCGTGGTGCCGAACCGCAACGCCATCATGCTGGCGATCGCTTTCGGCCTCGCGGCGGCCCAGAAGGCGGATGCCGTTGCTGTCGCGGTGCATGGCGGCGACCATTTCATCTATCCCGATTGTCGCCCAGGCTTCATCGATGCCTTCCAGGAGATGCAGAACCAGGCGCTCGATGGCTATGCCAGCGTTTCGCTGTTCGCTCCCTACGTTAACATATCGAAGGCCGATATCGTCACCGACGGTGCGAAACATGGGACGCCGTTTGCCGAGACGTGGTCCTGCTACAAGGGCGGCACGCGCCATTGCGGACGCTGCGGCACCTGCGTCGAGCGGCGCGAGGCTTTCCACCTGGCCGGCATCGCCGATCCGACGGAATACGAGGATCCGGATTTTTGGGAAGCCGCAACGTCTGGCTATTCGGCCAGGGAGGTGAAGTGATGTTTCGCATCACCAAGGAATTCCACTTCTCCGCTTCTCACCAGCTGACGCATCTGCCTGCCGATCACCAGTGTGCGCGGCTGCATGGGCACAATTACATCGTCGTGGTGGAACTTGCCGCCGCCGAGCTCGACGAGAACGGCTTCGTGCGCGACTATCATGAGCTTTCGCCTTTGAAGCGCTACATCGATGAACGCTTCGACCATCGGCACCTGAACGAGGTGTTTGGCCATGATCGCGTAACCTCGGAGTATCTTGCCAAGCACTTCTACGACTGGTGCAAGGAGCGGCTGCCGGAGACCTCGGCCGTGCGTGTCAGCGAGACGCCGAAGACCTGGGCGGAATACCGGCCATGAGCGGGGTTCGCGAGGCGCAGATCCGCGTCAGCGAGATCTTCGGGCCGACGATCCAGGGAGAGGGCGTGCTGATCGGCCTGCCGACCGTCTTCGTCCGCACCGGTGGCTGCGATTACCGCTGTTCGTGGTGCGACAGCCTCCATGCTGTCGATAGCGAGTATCGCGATCAATGGCTGCCGATGACTGTTGATGGCATATGGGCTGAGGTGATGCGGCTCTCCGGCGGCAAGCCGCTGATGGTCTCGCTTTCGGGTGGCAACCCGGCGATCCAGCCGCTTGGCGGTCTCATCGTGCATGGGCACGCGCAAGGCTACAAGTTCGCGCTGGAGACGCAGGGCAGCGTCGCCAAGGATTGGTTTGCCGACCTCGATGTGCTGGTGCTGAGCCCGAAGCCGCCGTCGAGCGGTATGGCGACGGATTGGGATGCGTTCGAGGACTGTCTTCGCTTGGCTGGCAAAGGACCCGAGATCGCGCTGAAGATCGTCGTTTTCGACGATCGCGACTATGCCTATGCGCGAGAAGCGGCGGCGCGTTATCCAGATCTCTCCGTCTATCTGCAGCCAGGGAACCATACGCCACCGCCGCCGGATGACGACGACGCGCGCGTCGATATCGACGGCATCATGGACAGGATGCTGTGGCTGGTCGACAAGGTGGCCGAGGACCGGTGGTTCGAGGCCCGCGTGCTGCCCCAGCTGCATGTGCTGCTGTGGGGCAACAAGCGCGGCGTCTGATCAGACCCAGCCGAGTAGTTCGCGGCGGACGACCTTTTCCAGCACCCGCATGCCGTCCTCGCTGTCGTTGAGGCAGGGGATGTGCGCGAACTTCTCGCCGCCGTTCTCGTGGAAGGAATGGGCGGCCTGCTCGGCGATTTCTTCCAAGGTTTCCAGGCAGTCGGAAACGAAGCCGGGGTTGAGGACGGCGATCTTCTTGACGCCGTCCTGTGCGAGCTTCTCGACGGTCTTGTCGGTGTAGGGCTGCAGCCACTCTTCCGGCCCGAAGCGGGACTGGAAAGTCACCATGAACTTGTCTTCGGGAAGTCCCAGCCGTTCGCGCAACAGGCGACCGGTCTTCTGGCACTGGCAATAGTAGGGATCGCCAAGCTTGAAGTAGGACATCGGAATGCCGTGGAAGGAAGCGACCACCATGTCCGGCTGCCAGTCGAGCGTCGCCAGGTGGTTCGTCACCGAATTGGCAAGCGCGTCGATGTAGGTCTCGTCGTCATGATAGTCGGGGACGGTGCGCAGCGCCGGCTGCCAGCGCATCTTGAGCAGATGCTGGAAGGCCTTGTCGTTGACGGTCGCCGTCGTTGCGGCGGCATATTGCGGATAGAGCGGGAAGAGCACGATGCGGTCGCAGCCTTCATCCTTCAGCGCCTGGATGCGCGAGGGAATCGAGGGCGTGCCGTAGCGCATCGCCCAATCGACCTTGACGTCAGGCAGGTCCTGCAGGCGCTCGGCCATGAGGTCGGACTGGTTGCGCGTGTAGGTGCGCAGGTAGCTTTCGTTCCTGTCGTTGTTCCAGATTGTCTCATAGGCCTTGCCCACCTTCTGCGGGCGCGTGTTGAGGACGATGCCGAACAGGATCGGGTACCATTTCCAGGGCGACCATTCGATGACGCGCTTGTCGGTCAGGAACTCCCGGAGGTAACGGCGCATCGAGGTGTAGTCGGTGCCATCGGGCGTGCCGAGATTGACGAGCAGGACGCCCACCTTGCCTGATTTCACGGGCGGGTGATCCGCCGGGCGGCGTGCAGTATCAACAGTCGTCATGTGAGCCCCGGTATCTTGTCTGCCCGGCTCATACGCAGCCGGGTCACGATGGTTCACCCTATAGAACAAAAGCCGGCTCGGGAAACCCCCGGACCGGCTCGTCGGATCGAGACAAATCGTCTTACTTCGACGGAATCTGCAGTTCCTTGCCGATCGCCAGATGTCGCGGCGCCGGCTTGCCGTTGGCTTCGGAGATCTTCTGCCAGAGCGCCCCCTCGCCGTAGAACTGCTTGGCGAGATCCCAGAGCGTGTCGCCGGCCGCGATCACGTGATTGGTCGGCGTGTTGGGAGCAAGTGCTGCCGGAGCTTCGGCGGGGGGCGCTGCCGGGGCTGCCGGAGAGGCGGGCGCGGGTTCCGTTGCGGCCGGCGCTTGCGTGCCGGAGGCTGCGACTTCGGTTACACGCCCGTCGGTGTAGGGCTTGTAGGGCGAGTGCGCTGCCAGGTATTCGGCCGTCACGTCGGCAAGGTCGGGTCCGAAGTCGTAGGCGTTCTTGCCTGCCGTCTCGAAGATCGAGTAGCCGTCGCCACCAGCGCGCATGAAGTTGTTGGTGACAACGCCGTAGGTCTTCTGATCGTCGAGCGGTACGAAAGCGTCGCCGTCCTTGACCTCAACCGAAACGAGGCGGCTGCCTGATGGTTTCGTTTTGTCGAAGGTGTATTTCAGGCCCGATACCTGCGGGAAGCGGCCGGCGCCCTCTTCGATCTTGCCGAGGCCGTTTTCCAATGCCTTGCGAATATCGGCGCCCGTCAGCTGGAAGGTCGCCAACGTATTCTGGAACGGCAGAACGGTGATGACTTCGCCCTGAGTGACGTCGCCCGCATCGATCGATGCGCGCAGGCCGCCGCCATTCTGGATGGCGATGGTCATGCCCTGGCTCTTGCCGCGGTCGAGCATGGCATCGGCCACGAGGTTGCCCATCGAGCATTCCTCGACACGGCAGACAGTGCGGTCGCCCTGGATCGGGGCTTCGCTGGAGCCGATGACCTTCTTGCGCAGCTCCTCGATCGGCTTGGCGAGTTCCGCGATCCGGGCGGTGAGCGTCGGATCAGGGGTGAACGAGGAATCGATCAGGATCGGATCGCCCTTGGCGCCCTTGACGACGCCATTGTCATCGAAGGTGACGACCAGATCGCCGAGATACTTGCTGTAGGACGCGGCCTGAACCACCGGCACTTTGTAGCCGCCGGGATTGTCGACCATCGTCGGGTAGGGGCCTTCCGCCTTCGGGTCGGTATTGGACAGCAGGCTGTGCGAATGGCCACCGACGACAACATCGACATCGGGAATCTTGGCGATGGCCGCGAGGTCGCGCGGATAGCCGACATGGGTCAACGCGATGATCTTGTTGACGCCCTGCTTCTTCAGGTCTTCGACGGCTGCCGTGATGGTCTGCACGTCGTCGGCGATCATCACCTTCGGGCCGGGGGAGGAGAGTTCTTCCGTGTCGTTGGTCACGGCGCCGACGATCCCGATCTTCTGGCCGCCGACATCGAGCACCAGCGAGGGCTTGATGCGGTCGCCGAGCTTGGAGCCGTCACCGGCCAGCACGTTGGCTGAAATGACAGGGAATTTCACCTTGTCGAGGAAGGTTGCCAAACCATCCTCGCTGTCGTCGAACTCATGGTTGCCGACGGTCATCACGTCGAACTTCATGTCGTTCAGCACTTCGGCTTCGGCGGCACCCTTGTAGGTCGTGTAGAAAAGCGAACCCTGGAAATTGTCGCCAGCGTTCAGCAGCAGCACGTTCTTGCCGTTGAGGTCGTTTCGGCGCTGGTCGATCGCGGTCTTCAGGCGGGCGGCGCCACCGAAGCATTCCTTCTTGCCTTCCTCCTCGGCAGAGCAGGTGGAATCGAACTTGTTGATCGACTCGATGCGCGAATGGAAATCGTTGATGTGAAGAATATTGAGTTCGTAATCGGCAAAGGCGGCACCGCTCGACAGCGCCAACATCGACGCGGTCAGCAGACCGAATTGAAATGATTTCGTCATCCTGCTCTCCTGATTTTTGGGGCGAAGCCTTTGACCCCTGCGCTCCGCCGTCCCTGCACGATCGATGTTTCCATCAAGCCCTTAGCGGCGGCAAGAGAAAAAGCTGTAACAGAAGCAGCGCATTCCAAGGGCGGTAAACGAAAAACCTCGCGAGAGGCTGCTTTCAACAAATCTTAGAGCTGCTTTCCTTTTTGGAACGACGAAAATCTGCTCAGGCTGCGAAAGCAGTCATCCTGTGAAACCGGCTTGTTGAGAATTTGAGGACGGCCAGCGTGATCTCGCGGCAGCAACGTGACGTCAATCGGTCGCCCGACCCCGTTCTATAAATAACGGCGGTCGCGTCCTCGGGCCTTTTGGCAGACCAGAGCCATTTAGTCCAACGCAAATCGAACTTTACAGCTCTACATGCGGCGCGCGAGCGTGAATTGGGAGCCGGCATCCGACGTGCAGTTGAGCTGGTTCTGGCTCACCAGAGCGCAGTTGACCTTGGACTGCGTCTTGCGCACCAGTGAGGTCATGTTGATCTCGACCAGCGACGGGGAGGTGTTCACATAGGTTCCCGAGGCGAGAAGCTGGTTGCTGTCGGTCGTGCGAGTGGTGAAGGTTCCGGCCTGGAATGTGGAGATGATGCCGTTCGGATCCGACCATGCACCCTCAACGCCTGTTTGAGCCGGGGTTGCTGCGACCGGCACCGGGCGTGGCGACGACGTATTGCAAGCAGTCAGGGCTGCGGCGGCGCCGAGAAGGACAAGGAGGGGTCTGATTTTCATGAGCTTCTCCCGGGGATTCGGAACGAGAACTATCCGTGTGGTTGTGAGACACATGGCGCGGGCCGCCGGGGAAGGCAAGGCTTCACGCTCTCCAGACGGCATTTATACAGCAGGCGTTACAAAAATGCCCGCCTTGCGGCGGGCATCTTCGAACGCGGGTTCGTCTGAGATCAGCGAACGAGGATATTCTTGAACTGCCAGGGATCCTTGGTGTCGATGTCTTCCGGGAAGAGACCTGGACGACCGTCGAGCGGAGTCCAGTCGGTGTAGTGACCTTCGACCGGGCCGAGGTACTGGCTCTGCACCTCGAGGCATCGCTTGTAATCGACTTCGTCGGCTTCGACGATGCCGGCACCGGGGTTTTCGAGTGCCCAGACCATCCCGGCGAGAACGGCGGAGGTCACCTGCATGCCCGTCGCGTTCTGGTAAGGCGCGATGCGGCGGGTTTCTTCCAGCGACAGGCGCGAACCGTACCAGTAGGCGTTCTTTTCGTGGCCATAGAGCAGGACGCCGAGTTCGTCGATGCCGTCCTCCAGCTCGTCCTCGTCGAGAACGTGGTGAACCGGCTGCGGGTTGCCGCCGTTGCCGAACATCTCATGCATAGAGAGAACCGCATCGTTCGCCGGATGATAGGCGTAGTGGCAGGTTGGGCGGAATGTGACTTCGCCGTCCTTGTCGCGAACGGTGAAGAAGTCGGCGATCGAGATCGCCTCGTTGTGTGTTACGAGGAAGCCGTACTGCGGGCCTGGCGTCGGGCACCAGGTGCGGACGCGGGTGTTGGCACCGGGCTGCTCGAGGTAGATCGCAGCCTTGCAGCCCTTCTTGTGCTTCTTGCCGTTCTTCGGCATCCAGTTTTCGTGGGTGCCCCAGCCGAGTTCCGCCGGCTGCAGCCCTTCGGAGATGAAGCCTTCGACGGACCAGGTGTTCCAGAAGACGTTGAGCGGCTTCGGATGCTTGGTGCGCTGCGTGTCGCGCTCGGCAATATGGATGCCCTTGACGCCTACCTTCTTCATCAGCTTGGCCCAGCCTTCGCGGTCATGCTGATCCGGCTCTTCGAACTTCAGGCCGATGTCGTTGGCGAGGTTGACGAGCGCCTGCTTGACGAACCACGAGACCATGCCCGGGTTTGCACCGCAGGTGGAGACGGCCGTCGGGCCGCCCGGGTTCTTGGTCTTTTCCTTGCGAAGGGTTTCGCGCAGAGCATAGTTGGTGCGGTCGGCATTCTTCATGCTCTTGTCGAAATAGAAGCCCAGCCACGGCTCGATGACGGTGTCGATATAGAGGGCGCCGAGCTTGCGGCAGAGCTTCATCAGGTCGACCGACCCGGTGTCGACGGAAAGATTGACACAGAAGCCCTGGCCACCACCTTCAGTCAGAAGCGGCTTCAGCAACTCCTTGTAGTTGTCCTTCGTGACATGCGCCTTGATGTGCTTCACGCCGTGCTTTGCCATGATTTCGGTGTGATCTGCGTCGTCGCGCGGGTCGATGACAACCATCCGGCTCTTGTCGAATTTGAAGTGGCGCTCGATCAGCGGCAGGGTGCCACGGCCGATGGAGCCAAAGCCGATCATGACGATCGGGCCGGTAATTTCGGCATATACCGGGTGGTTGTGTTCCGTCATTCTTTCTTTTCTCCTGTGGAAGGCGACGAAGGCGATAGCCTCTAAGAATTTATCTGAAAATGCGCAGATAATGCGAGATTATCGGCTCTAACCATAAAACCGCGTCACAATAAAGAGTGTTGGTCCCGGAACGCAAATATCAGACGGGCGAGAGGGCATCGGCTAGCGCCCGAAGCTTGGCCGCGAGTTCCGCTTTTTGCAGGGTGAGGCCCTTGTAGGCGGCTTGCTGCTCATCGAGCGCTTCCAGTTGCTCGGCGAAGCTTGCAGCGAGTCTGCCGGCGTTGGGGTGATGGGCGATTGCGGCGATCGGATCGACGTAGACACGGATGGTGAAGAGGATGTCGCCGGACTTCGGCAGCTTGCGCAGCGTCTGGCGCTCAACTCGGGCAAAACGCTCGGCGAGGGTAAAGGCGTCGGCAGAGGGCGGGCGGCGGTGCTTCGAAACAGGCAGGAAGAGATCGTCCGTGATATTGACCGACCAGTTCAGCCTTTCCACCGGCTGTGAAACCTGGAGGTTATCAAAGATGCGGGTGATGAGCGCCGCGTTGCGGGTGCCTTCGCCAAAACCGGGTACGTCGGCGTGGATCGCCTGCATCGGGCGACCGAACTTCTCCTGCAGCGACCAGGAGGAGGGAAAGGCGACGAAGCCGGTGACGAGACGCCAGCCGTCCTCCTTGCGGCGCATTAGGACGAGATCGTCTTGCACCAGCAGCCCGGCGCGCAGCAGGGGTGGGGTCTTGCAGTCGGCCGCGTCGTCCGAAAGCCCGGGATGGCGCTCGGCAAGGTGAGCCTGGAGGAGATCGTATGCCTCTTGTTGTGCCTCTTCGGTTCCGTCCTCGGCCACGAAGACCTCATCGCGATGGGCGTCGAGGAGCCTTCGCTTTTCGCCGACATAGCGCCCCCAATCGCCGTCCGGTTCGATCCAGCGAGCGAGATCGAGCGGCATCAAACCGATGGTGAATGGGCGGGCGGAACCGTCATAGGGCGTGTAGATCGGAAGCGTCATGACCGCACTCTATCCGGTCAACGTCCCCTGATGGAAGACCATGCGCCACTGGCCATCGGCGTCATGCCGCCAGATGGAGCTGCGCAGCGAGCTGACCGGCGGGCCAGCCGGGACGGTCCGCATCGCCCGGTAGGTGACGAGCGCCAGGTCGGAAGCGAGCAATAGCAGCTCGAAATCCGTCAATGTGCGTGTCGTCCCATCGGGGGGCTCCGCTAGCAGGCCGGCGACGATGTCCCTGTATCCATAGAGGCGACCGGATGCGCCGATTTCCCTGAATTCAGGCGAGAGCAGAGACTCAAGCGCTGTCACCGAGGCGCGGACTCCCGGCTCAAATAGCCGTTGTTCCAGAGATTGAAGATGCTCGGCGAGGTCGCTCATGCCGTCCCTGTTGTGGTTGTTCAGCTCTTCAGGATATCCAGCCCTTCGGTCGTGGTCGTGATGGCTACCTCAGTGATTTCGTATTCGGCGATGCCATGCACCGTGAACGGGTCCTCGGCGACATAGGCTTCGATTTCGGCGCGCTGACCGACGGCAAGGACGACGCCGCCGGTGCGCGGCACCTTGCGGCCGGAGGCGAGAAACCAGCCCCGTGCATAGCCTTCCCTGACCCAGGCCATATGCGGCTCCATGTGCTTGTCGGCTTCCTCGTTCGGCTTCACGTAAGTCAGGGCGAGGATGAACATCGCAGAATTTCCTTTCAGGGCGTTGCGTTCCGACGTATGTGAATATTCAATTGCCGTGGAGCCATCCATATTCTTTTTAGAATTCTGCTCCAGAGTGCGAACCGTTAATGTCAGCACGCCCGGAACAATCGGATGAACCAGATATCGGAGCGGCTTGCCGAGTTGCAGGAAGACAGCGCCGTCCTGATCGCTCTTTACGATCAGGAAGACCGGCTGCGCTATGCAAATCCGGCCTTTCGTTCGACCTTCGCCATCGAACCCGACGAAACACCCTTGTGGTCAGAGCTGATGCGGCGCAATACGCGCGCCGGCAAGGGGACAATCATTCGCACCGCTGATTTCGAGGTGTGGCTCGTTTCCGCGCAATCGCGCCGCGGCAAGTTGCCGTTCAGGGCTTTCGAAACCGATGTCGTCGATGGGCGCTGGTTCTGGATGACGGAGACAGTGCAGAAAGATGGCTGGATGCTTTGCATCGCCAGCGACATCACGCATCTGAAGCAGAGCGAGCGCGATGTGCGACAGGATCGTGATTTTGCGCTGCGGGCCTCGCAGACGGATGAACTCACCAGCATCTCCAACCGCCGCTTCATGATGGCGGCGCTGGAAAGCCTGATCGCGCGGCAAGACTCCACCAATCCCGGTATTGCCGGCTGCATCTGCATCATCGATCTCGACTTCTTCAAACGCATCAACGACGTCTACGGTCATCAGTTCGGCGATGACGTGCTGATTGATTTTTCGCGTCGCGTGCAGCCGGTCATCCGCCGGCGTGACAGCTTCGGGCGGATCGGCGGTGAGGAGTTCATGCTGATCCTGCCGGATACGACCCTGGCGCAGGCCGAGCTGATCATCGAGCGCATCATCGCAATGGTACGCGTAGCCCGTCCGATCCCGGCCGCACCGTCCTTCTCTTATACCTGCTCGGCGGGATTGGCCGAGTTGCGATCCGGCGAGACGGCACGTGAGGTCTATGCCCGGGCAGACGAAGCCTTGTATATCGCCAAGCAAAGCGGCAGGGACCGGCTGAAGATCGTGGCCTAGCCGACGATCTGGGCGGGGATCAGTCCGCGCAACGAATTGCCCATGTAGAGCTTTCCGGCCGTCAGATCGTCTACGGAGATCCGTCCAACGCGGGCCTTGCGTTGGCAAATCAGTTCCGTGCGCAAGACGCCTGATAGCAGGCCGCAGGAGATCGGCGGCGTGCGCAGCGTGCCCGAGCCGTCGTCGAGGAAGACCGAGGTGATCGTACCTTCGCAGACCTCGCCGCGCTCGTTCAGTAGCAGAACTTCGTCGGCTTCGGACATCGGATATTCTGCGCGAGCAGTCTCGTAAACGCCGCGCCGTGTCGTCTTCATTCGCAGCAGTTTATCGGCGGAATCGAGACGGGTTTTGGCAATTCGGACCTTCCATATGGTGCCCTCAGGCATCGGCGCGAAGGGAGCCGCGGTGACCTCGATTTCGCCCAACCGGTCAAACGTCAACCGCATTCGCAGGGCCGTTGTGGCGCCGACAACGGCCTCTTCCAGTTTCGCGGCAGCGTCTGTTGGATCGGGAAAGCCTATCCGGCGGGCGGAGCGGGAGAGGCGGGCAAGATGCAGGCGCAGCCTGACGAAACCGACTTCGGGCTCCCAGCGCAGAGTTTCGATCAGGGAGAAGTCGTTCATCGCGCGATCTCCTGATCGCCGATGGCAAACCGCGCCTTCAGCAGGCATTCCTCGTACTCGGCGTCGGCGGTGGAATCGAAGACGATGCCGCCACCGACGTTGAAGATCGCCTTGCCGCCGGAAAACAGGCTGACGGTGCGGATCGCGACGGAAAAGCGCATGGCGCCTGATGGAGCAATCATGCCGATCGCGCCGCAATAGGCGTCGCGCGGCGTGTCTTCCAGCGCGTGCAGGATCTGCATGGCGCTGAGTTTTGGCGCACCGGTGATCGATCCGCAGGGAAAGAGGGCGGAGAAGATATCGCGAATGGTCAGATCCGAGAGGAGTTTCGCCTGCACGTGGCTGACCATCTGGTGCACGGTCGGGTAAGTCTCGATGTCGAAGAGCTTCGGGACATCCAATGTACCGACCTCCGTGATACGCGATATGTCGTTGCGCAGCAGGTCGACGATCATCCGATTTTCGGCCTGGGTTTTGATGTCCTCGCGCATGGCGGCGATGATCGCCGCGTCCTCGGCGTCATCGGCTCCACGTTTTGCCGTTCCCTTCATCGGATGCGTTTCGATCCAGCCTTCCTCGTCGGTGCGGAAGAAGAGCTCGGGCGAGCGCGAAAGCAGGACGGGCCCGCCGAGATCGACGAGCGCGCCATATTTGACCGGCTGCCTTGAAATCAGCGACCAGAAGGCCGCGCGCGGATCGCCGTCCCAGCGGGTGGTGATCGGCATGGTGAGGTTTGCCTGGTAGCAGTCGCCCTGGCGCAAGTGCCAATGCAGACGGTCGAAACGCTCTTTATATGTAGCAAAATCCCAACCGGCCTTGGGGTCGCTGAGGAACTCACCATTCTCTGTGCGCTGTTTCGGCTGGCAAAGCGGGTGGGTATCCGTTTCAGGTGCATCGAAGATGCCGAAGGCCAGCAGCGGTGTCTCCCGGCCTTCCGGCAGAAACGCTTCCAGCTTTTCCTCGAAGATATAGCCAGCTTCATAGGCCATGTAGCCCGCCAGCCATTTGCCGGCGGCCTTTGCTTCTTCCATATGGGCAAGGCCGGCAAGGAACTCGGCGCGCGTCCGGGCAATGATGATCTCCGAGGGATCGGAAAAGAGCATCACTTGCCCGGTCGTGTCATCCCGGAACAGAACGTAGCGTTCAGCCTTGGTCATGCCTGCCTTTGGATCGAGAGCTCATGCGCTCTTATCAAGCGCTTCCAATTCGTCGATCAGCCCTTCGATCATCGACAACCCCTTGCTCCAGAACGACGGATCCGTGGCATCAAGGCCGAACGGCTTCAGGAGTTCGGAATGATGCTTGGTGCCGCCGGCCTTCAGGAGCTCGAAGTACTTCGCCTGGAAGCCCTTGTCGGCCTTCTGGTAGACGGCATAGAGCGAGTTCACCAGGCAATCACCGAAGGCATAGGCGTAGACGTAGAAGGGCGAGTGGATGAAGTGCGGGATATAGGCCCAGTAGGTCTCGTAGCCTTCCGAGATCTTGATCGCCGGCCCGAGGCTTTCCGACTGCACGGAGAGCCAGAGTTCGCCGATATCGTCCGATGTCAGTTCGCCGGCCTTTCGGGCTGTGTGGACCTTGCGCTCGAATTCATAGAAGGCGATCTGGCGCACGACCGTGTTGATCATGTCCTCGACCTTCTGCGCGAGCATCGCCTTGCGCTCGCGCTTGTCCTTTGTCTTGTCGAGGAGGGCGCGGAAGGTCAGCATTTCACCGAAGACGGAGGCCGTTTCGGCGAGCGTCAGCGGCGTCTGGCACATCAGCGCGCCCTGGGCGCCGGCCAGAACCTGGTGTACGCCGTGGCCGAGCTCGTGGGCGAGGGTCATAACGTCGCGCGGCTTACCGAGATAGTTGACGAGCACATACGGGTGCGCTGACGGAACGGTCGGATGGGCGAACGCACCCGGTGCCTTGCCGGGACGAACGGGAGCGTCGATCCACTGCTCGTCGAAGAAGCGCTTGGCGATCGCCGCCATCTCGGGCGCGAAGTCGCCATAGGCGGATAGAACCGTGTCCTTCGCCTCGTTCCAGGGGATGACGGCACTGGAGGTTTCCGGCAGCGGCGCGTTGCGGTCCCAGAAATTCATCTGGTCCATGCCGAGCCATTTCGCCTTCATCTTGTAGTAGCGGTGCGAGAGGCGGGGATAGGCTTCCTTGACGGCAGCCGCCAGCGCATCGACGACTTCGCGCTCGACGCGGTTGGCAAGGTGCCTGCTGTCGGCAATGTCCTCGAAGCCGCGCCAGCGGTCGGAGATATCCTTGTCCTTGGCGAGCGTGTTGGTGATCAGCGTAAAGATGCGCAGGTTTTCCTTGAAGGTCTGCGCCAGCGCCATCGCGCCCTTGTGGCGGATCTCCGGATCCTTTTCCTGCAGCATGTTAAGCGTGACTTCGAGCGGCAGCTTCTCGCCGTCGACGTCGAACCGCAGTTCGGCCATCGTCTCGTCGAACAGGCGGTTGAAGGCTGCGGCCGAGGTCATCGACTTTTCCAGGAACAGCTGTTCCAGCTTGTCTTCCAGCTGGTAGGGCTTGTCCTTGCGCAGATCGACGAGCCAGGGGCGATAGTGGCCTGCATCCGGGTCGTTTGCCATGCAGGTATCGATCACCGCGTCGTCGATGCGGTTAAGCTCGAGCGCGAAAAACAGGAGGTGGCTGGAGAACTCGGTGATCTTCGCCTGGGCGTCGCCATAGAGCTTGCCGTTCACCGGGTTCGACGTGTCGGAGAAATAGGTGAGGCCGGCAAAGGAGCCGAGGCGTCCGATGATGTCGTCCAGCGCCTCATATTCCTTCAGTGCCTGGCCGATACCCTCGGCACCTTTTTTGGTCGCGGCGGCGGCAAGCTTGCCCTTCCACTTCTCCTCGAAGGCGATTGCCTGCTTGCCGGCTTTTTCCATGTCGCCGGTGAAGGCGGTGGACGTTGCGGAGGGGTAGAGATCCTGCAGCTTCCAGGTCGGCAGCTCGCCGAGAGCGGCGTCGGTCGCGGAGGCAGCAGAACTTGCCGAAAACTTAATGGTGGTGCCGGAGAGCATGTTTTTCATCATCGGGGTCCTCTTCCTCATTTGCGACAGGCTTGACTGTCTATGCCGCTAAAGGCTTGGCATCAAGGGGCTTTCGCCTGCCCACAAGCTCCGTTTCGGGTCGGATTCGGCCTCGTCACAAACGTTAAAATGCAATTGTTTCTCAAAACTGGATGTTCAAGCCTTTCTGCGAGAGTGCCTCCAGGTTTCGCATGAAGTGAGGCAGCAATGACCGGTTACCATGAGCTCAAGGGTGCAGCGCAGATACTCGTCGTCGAGGACGACCCGATCCAGCGTCGACTGCTCAAGAACGCGATAGAGCGTCACGGCCACGTCGTCCATCAGGCGGAAAACGGCCGGATCGGGCTGGAGATGGTGAAGAGAGGCAGCGGCCTCTATAATGTCATCGTTCTCGACCTGATGATGCCGGAGATGACGGGCCTCGAATTCCTCGAGGCACTGCACGAATTCGGCACGCATGTGCCTGTCATTGTCCAGACAGGGCAGGGCGGTATCGAGACCGTGGTGCAGGCAATGCGCGCCGGCGCCTTCGATTTCGTCGTCAAGCCGGTCTCTCCGGAGAGGATTGCCAATTCGATCTCCAACGCACTGAAGCTCGATCAGCGCGAGGTCAAGGCACGGGCCGGCCGGCGCTCCCGGTCCGGCGCGGTCGGCTTCGACGACATCGTTTCGGCAAGCCCGGCGATGCTCCGCGTCATCGATCTGGCGCAGCGCGCAGCGCAATCGAACATTCCGGTCGTGCTTGAAGGCGAGTCCGGTGTAGGCAAGGAGCTGGTTGCTCGTGCGATCCAGTCCGGCAGCGACCGCTCCGGCAAGCCGTTCGTCACGGTCAATTGCGGCGCCATTCCGCACAATCTGGTCGAAAGCATTCTCTTCGGCCACGAGAAGGGTGCCTTCACCGGTGCCACCGAAAAGCACATCGGCAAGTTCATGGAGGCCGATGGCGGCACCATCTTCCTCGACGAAATCGGCGACCTGCCGCTCGATGTGCAGGTCAAGCTGCTACGCGCCGTGCAGCAGGGAGAGATCGAGACCGTTGGTGCGCGCACGGCGCACAAGGTCAATGTCCGGCTGATCTCGGCGACCAACAAGGATCTGATCGAAGAGGTCAAGAACGGGCATTTCCGTGAAGATCTGTACTATCGACTTAACGTTTTCCCGATCACCATTCCAGCACTTCGCAAGCGCAAGGAAGATATCCCGCATCTCGTGCGCGTCTTCACCGAGCGCTTCTCGAGCGAGCAGAAGGGCGGTCACCGCATGTCGGTGAGCGCCGGCGCGCTGGCCCTGCTCACTGCCTATGACTGGCCGGGTAACATTCGTCAGCTCGAGAATGCGATTTTCCGTGCGGTCGTCCTTGCCGAGGGCGGCGAACTGAGCGAAGCGGACTTCCCGCAGATTGCCGCCCAGCTACCGGAATACGATGTCGTCGATCATCTGGCGCTCGTCGCCGATAACGCGCGCCTCGACCGCCAAAGTGACGCCTCGGCCGCCACCTATCCGGCCCATCAGGCCAGCGTCGAAGAGGCCGTCGCACGAATCACGGAGGCGCCCGATAACGCGATTGCCAGCACAAACCCGGCCGGGGAAGTGCGAAAGCTTGCGGATGTGGAAGAGGAATTGATCCGATTCGCCCTTAAATTCTACCGAGGGCAGATGAGTCAAGTGGCTCGAAAATTGGGCATCGGACGATCCACATTGTACCGAAAACTCAAGGATTACGGCATAGATCCGGACAATCCGCAGAAGGACGCCGCATAATCGCCTAAATTAACTCTCCGGCAATCATCTTTTGTTACCAATCATAAACCACTTGTTAGTGGCCTGTTCATTATGTAAGGAAAAGGTTGATCACGTGTGGCATTTTTGCCATCGTGTGACCGCATTTAACAGCCAACGGTGTCAAAGAGGGACTATCGGCTGTCTGACGGGGATTGAGTTTGCCGGATCTGAATGGGAATACGAGACCTTCGCGCTTGAGCTGGCGCAATAGGTACACGGACCTTTGCGGAAAGGTGTTTAGGACGGCTATGGCCGCCCTTCTCGCACTCGCTGTTTCGTCGCCGGTTCTGGTCAGCTCGCCTTCCGAAGCGGCCGGCGAAACGCGTAGCCTCAAACTCTATTTCATTCACACCGGCGAAAAGGCCGTCATCACTTACAAGCGCAACGGCCGGTACGACCCGAAGGGTCTCGAGCAGCTGAACCGCTTCCTTCGCGATTGGCGCAAGAACCAACCGACGAGGATGGACCCGCGCCTTTTCGATCTCATCTGGGAAGTCTACCGGCAGAGCGGCTCGCGCGACTACATCAACGTCGTCTGCGGCTTCCGCTCGCCTGCCACCAATGCCATGCTGAAGGGTCGTTCCCGCAATTCCGGCGTCGCCGAGAAGAGCCAGCACATGCTCGGCAAGGCGATGGATTTCTTCATTCCTGACGTCAAATTGGCCACTTTGCGCGGAATCGGCATGAAAATGCAGGTCGGCGGCGTTGGATTCTATCCGAAATCCGGCTCCCCCTTCGTTCATATGGACGTCGGCGGTGTTCGCGCCTGGCCACGCATGAGCCGCGAGGAACTGGTTCGGCTCTTCCCGAACGGCAACACCATGCATATTCCCGCGGATGGCCGTCCGCTGCCGGGTTACGAGCAGGCCGTCGCCGACTACAAGCGTCGCGTGAGCTCGACGCAGGTGCAGATGGCCAGCTCCGGCGCCTATTCGGGCTCGTCGTCAGGCGATCAGCCCAAGCATAAGACACTGTTTGCCGCCCTATTTGGCGGCGGCGCGGACGAAGCCGAAGACAGTTCCGATGATGATAGCAGCGCAGCAGTGGCGGTCGCCAAGGCGTCGCCGCCGGCATCCAATATGCCGAACGCCGCCGACCCCGGCGAGCAGGCGCCCGCGCAGGCTACTGAAGTCGCAAGTGTCAATGCGCCGGTTCCGCAGGTGCGTCCGGCGTTCGCCAATCAGCCGGGCGGTAGCGAAGTCGCCAGCGCCCTCGTTGCTCCACAGTCCGGAAATGCAGCGCAACAGGCCCTTTCTGCTGTGACCGAGCAAGGTCAGCAGCAGTTTGCGGATCTGAGCGCCTACAGCGTACCGGTTCCATCTCTGCTCGGACCGCGCCGCTCTCCAGGCGATGCGGAAGTCGCTTCGGCCGATCCGTCTGCGATGACGGGGAATCTCGCAGCGGTTCCAACGCCGGGTGAACGACCGGCGCTTGCCGAAAAACTTCTGGCTGCGGCGGATGCCGATGCTGAAGCCGACGACGATGTGGCAGACCAGGAAGATACGCTTTCTCCGGCCGTTGCCGATGCCCTTGACCAGCAGAATGGTGATGGCGACCGTCAGGTCGCGTCCAACCAGCCGCCGGTCACGAGCGTCGAGCAGGCTATTAACGCGGCGATACCGCAAAAGGTTCCAAGCGAAAAGGCTCCGTTGCAGCTCGCTGCACTCGCGCCGGCTACGAAATCAGCAAGCTTTGGCGATGGCTTCGATGCGCCGAAGTCATCCGATGCTAGCGGTGTAGCTCAGGGTCTGCCGACCAAGGGTGGCCGCCCGACAAAGCATGAGGCCGCGGAGGCCGACGCCAGCCGGGCTACCGTTCGGACCGAACCGAAGCTGACGCAGAAGATCATCTCGCAGTGGGCGCTCACCAACTCCCGGATGGAGATGGTCACCAAGCCGGTGAAGGCGCCGCGTTTCGTCAGCCAGACACTTCGCGCCCAGCCGACTGCAGTCTATGCTGAAGGCTTTACCAAGACGGCGTCCATTGATCCTGGCCGCTTCAGCGGTAGTGCAGTCAACTTCATGGAAGTGCGGAAGTTCGTATCGAACTGATGGTTCCACAAGGAATTTCGAAAGAGCCGCCGGAGCGATCCGGCGGCTCTTTCGTTTCTTGGATGTGACGGAAAGTCGCGCGGCGAGGCGCGGTTTAAACAAGAGCTCGGGTTGATTTTCATTTCCAGATCGAGAATAAAGCGCCTCCGATATTCGCTGTAAGTGAAAATATGGATCTGTCCTCAATCGAAATCTTTCAGGCGGTCGCATCGACCTGCAGCGTCACGAAGGCCGCGGCGGCGATAGGCCGGGTACCGTCGAATGTCACGACGCGCATCCAGCAGCTCGAAGAGGATCTCGGGGTGGCGCTGTTCTCGCGCGATGGCAAGAAGATGTCGCTGACGCGTGAAGGCACGATCTTTCTCTCCTACGCGACGCGTCTTGCTGACTTGGCCGAAGAAGCAAAGCAGGCCGTGCGGCCGCTCGCTGCCTCGGGCGCGCTGCGTATCGGAACGATGGAAAGCACGGCCGCGAGCAGGCTCCCTGATGTCATCAGGCGTTTCGGATCGCTGTGGCCGGACGTCTCATTGCAATTGACGATGGGGGCGACACGGGAGCTCATGCAGAGCGTGCTAGCCCAAGAACTGGATTGCGCATTGGTCGCAAGACCGCCCGAGGCTGCGCTCGACGGGGCGCGCTATGCCGATCTCGACCTCGGCGGGTTCGATGCGCGACGGATCTATGTCGAGGAGCTGATCCTCGTCCTGCCGCCGAAGCATCCTGACGTCAAGGATGCAAGGAACCTTCGCCTCGACACACTTGCCGTCATGGAGCCAGGCTGTACCTATCGGCGGATGGCCGAGGAGTGGGCTGAAGGTGCTGCCTCGCTGCACACCCTCGAACTCGGCTCCTATCATGCGATCCTGGCGAGCATTGTCGCCGGCAATGCCTTTGGGGTGATGCCGCGCTCCGTGTTCGATCTCCTGCGATGGCCCGGTGATATCGTCACCCGCGAGATCGGCACGGTCGAGACCTTTCTCGTCCGCCGCAAAGGCGACCGGTCGGACTCGTTCGAAGCCTTTTACGATGTCCTGATTGCCTCGCGAGGCAAAGGCGGCCATTCACTTTCAAGCGCCTGACCCGGACGCGCTGCTTCTCCCCAAGACACTTCGTTTCACAAACTGTCGGTTCGTCATGTCAAATTCCAGCAATCCCAAGGTCGACCCAGCCCATCGCTTCAGTCGCCGTCTGTTCTCGCCGATCCTGGCCGGCGCAACATTGCGCGAGCGCATGCTTGCCAGCCTTGGCGCGCTGATCGCGATCGCACTGACGGGTATGGTTTGCGGCTACTTTTTCGGGCAAGGTGCGCACTTGCCGATGATCGTTGCGCCGATGGGTGCTTCGGCAGTGCTGCTTTTCGCCGTACCGGCGAGTCCGCTCGCGCAGCCGTGGTCGATCATCGGCGGCAACACGATCTCCGCGATGATGGGCATCCTCGCCGCGCACTTCATCCATGAGCCGATCATTGCGATCGGCGTTGGCGTATCGCTGGCCATCGCCGCCATGTCGTTTACCCGCTGTCTGCATCCACCCGGCGGCGCCGCGGCGCTGACTGCTGTGCTCGGTGGTCCTGCGGTGGCAAGCTGGGGCCTGCTTTTTCCCTTCGTGCCGGTGGCACTGAATTCCTGCATCCTGGTCGCGCTCGGCATTCTCTTTCACAAGCTCGGGCGGCGAAACTATCCGCACCTCGCCACCCCGGCGCCGGTCAATACGCATCAGACGATCGATCCGCCGTCCGCTGTGCGGATCGGTTTCCGCGAAGAGGACGTCGATGCGGCATTGGCGAAGTTCGAGGAAACCTTCGATATCGACCGCGGTGACCTCAGCCGCCTGCTGCGGCAGGTTGAGGTTGAGGCGGCCGTTCGTTCGCACGGCACCGTCAGCTGCGCCGACATCATGTCGCGCGATGTGATCGCGGTCGATGAGAACGCCACGGCGGAGAAAGCGCGCGCACTGCTTCTGAAGCACAACGTTCGCACATTGCCCGTGAAGGATGGAAGCGGGCGTTTGATCGGCACGGTCGGGCTGCGGGAACTGGTGCAGGCCGAGCGGCTTTCCGATCACATTGCGACAGCCGCGACCGCTTCCCCGGATGCACCGGCTATCAGCTTGCTGCCTGACTTGACCGATGGGCGCACCCACGCCGTCGTCATCGTGGATGCCGGCGGTTACGTGCTCGGGTTGATCTCGCAAACGGACTTGCTCAGCGCCATGGCCCATATGCTGCCGGAACAGAAGCCGCGCATCGCGGCCTGAATGATACCCGGAGAGCCTGCAGATCTCCGATTGGTAATCAGCGAGCGGATGTGCGCCAGCGCTGGCGCACCGTATCGTCCGAACGAGGATTGGGCCGAGCCGCAAATACCTCTCGCTACTTTGTCATACATTTGGTCCGAAATCTGAAATATCGACAATACGTCCCACGACCAGATTGCGTACGCCCTCGGTCGATGCCTCCCAATGTTTTCCGGCCGGGTGCGTCATAAACGCAAAAGGAGCGACCGCATGAACCGCCGTATCATTTCCACTTTCGCATTTGCCTTCGCCACCAGTGTCATCGCTTTCGCCGCCCAATCCGCCGAGATCAAGAATATCGTCATCGTTCACGGCGCCTTCGCCGACGGGTCCAGTTGGCGCAAGGCAACGGAAATCCTGGAGCGGCGCGGCTTTCATGTGACCGTCGTGCAAGAGCCTCTATCATCGCTCGCCGACGATGTTGCGGCAACGAAACGCGTTCTGGACCTGCAGGACGGACCTACACTGCTGGTCGGTCACAGCTACGGCGGCATGGTCATCACGGAAGCGGGGAATGATCCGCACGTCGAGGGACTTGTTTACGTAGCGGCCTTCCAGCCTGACAAGGGCGAAAATGTAGCCACGCTTGCCGGCTCCAAGCCGCCGGCTTCAAACAGCATCAGGGAAACCAAGGACGCCAAGTACCTCTATCTGGACCCAAGCGCCTTTCACGCCGATTTCGCCGCCGATGTGCCAAAGGCAGACGCTGCCTTTCTCGCCAAGTCGCAGGTCTTTGCAGCCAAAGAGGTCTTTGGCGCTAAAGTCGACGATCCAGCCTGGCGATCAAAGAAGAGCTGGTCAGTCGTGGCGACCGAGGACCGTGCCATCAACCCCGAACTTGAGCGGACAATGGCAAAGCGCGCCGGAAGCGCGGTGACCGAGATCAAGGCCAGTCATGCCGTCTTCGCGTCACAGCCGAAGAAGGTCGCCGACGTGATCGAGAAAGCCGCCGAGGAAGCCGGAAAATAAGCTCTGTTCGAGCGTGAGTCCGCACAAAAAAGCCGCCGATCGGGTCGGCGGCTTTAAAGGCATTGCTCTGAAAAATCAGCCTTCCGGCGGGGCCTCGATCATGCCGAGCGCATGCAGGTAGGTGTCGAGGATCGCGTCTTCTTCCATACGCTCCTGCTCGTCCTTCTTGCGAAGCGCAACGACCTTTTTGAGGATCTTGGTATCGAAGCCCATGCCCTTGGCTTCGCCGTAGACGTCCTTGATGTCGTCGGCGATGGTCTTCTTTTCTTCTTCCAGGCGTTCAATGCGCTCCACAAAGGCGCGAAGCTGATCGCGGGCGACGCCATGAGCATCAGACATCGTGTTCTCCTGATTGGGGGTGTGAAATTCGGATGGCGTTGACTGCCGCGAAGCGTGCCCGGGGTCAAGTCGATTCGAGACGCGAGGGAATTATTTGTGCGGCTTGTTCAGCTCGAATGCGGTTTTTTGCTCCGCCGAGGCCTCGTTCTGGTGGAGGTTTTTCCAATCCTCGTACGGCATGCCGTAGACGATTTCGCGCGATTCGTCTTTCGAGAGTGGAACCCCGTCCGCCTCAGCCGCCTCGCGATACCAGTTCGAAAGGCAATTGCGGCAGAACCCGGCGAGATTCATCAGGTCGATGTTCTGGACGTCGCCACGTTCACGCAAATGCTCCACGAGGCGACGAAAAGCCGCAGCCTCGAATTCGGTCTGCTGTTGTTTGCTCAGCGCGGCCATCTGGGTCTCCTTCATTCGTACGGTCCGGTGCGCGACACATGCACATTATACTCGTGCAATGCCGGATCGGCGTTCATTGTCTCAAAGATCGGCGCCAGACGCCGGGCCCATGCCGTAATACCCGCTTCGTCGCCGATCAGATCCTGGCGCACCTCGAGCAAAACGTGCGGGATGCCGGTCAGCATACAATGCCGATACATCGTGTCGCCCTTCAGCGCGCCATCATACGGCTCATTGTCTCCGACCACGAGATCGGGATCGCTGCGCAGCATGTCAAGCAGAGGCGCGACGGCACGATGGTCGTTGTCCCACAAAACCGCTGCATGCCAAGGGCGGGGGAAGGCTTTCCAGAACGGCGTGTAAGAGTGGAGGGATAGGACGAGCGGCGCTTTGCCGCTCTCGTTCGCGACCTTGTCGATCGTTTCGCTGACGGCGTTGTGATAGGGCCTGTGGAACGTCTCGATCCGATAATTCCACTCTTCGGCGGTAATCGGATGATTGCCGGGAACGACGGCGCCGTCCGAAATCTTCATGATCAGCGTTGGGTCGTCCTCGCCCCGATTCGGGTCGATCAGCAATCGTGAAAAGCCGCCCAGGACAGCCGGTACATCGAGCATCGCGGCGAGTTTGCGGACCAACCCCTCGATGCCGATGTCATAGGCGATGTGTCGCTCGAACGCGCTGTCCGGCAGGCCCAGCCTGCCGTAGCGCTCCGGTAGCCGGTTCATTGCATGATCGCCGAGCAGCACCAAGCCTTTGTCATGATCGCCGGCTAGTAGTTCAAATGATTTGAAAGAGCTCATGAGGGAAATGGCCGATCGTGGTTACGGGGCAGCCTCTGATCGCACGGGCCGCGGGCGCGTTCAAGCGTGCTGGCGAGCAAAGGCGATGGCGTGGTCCAAGTACAGTCGGCCATCCAGAATATAATCGATTAGCATTGCGTTGACATTCGCCGGGAGGCAGCGCAAGAAGGCACACCTAAAACAAAATAGTCGGGAGCCCATTGGAAGTCGTGTTGATTCAGACCGCGCCAAGTTTCCTTATGCGTTTCGGGCCGCTTGCCCGTTTTGCACTGTTTGTTCTTGCGGCTTTCTCGCCGTTTTTTATTGCTGATGCGGCTCGTGCCGATTTCCGCGTGTGCAACGGAACGCAGAATCTGGTGGGCGTGGCGATTGGGTATCGAGCCAAGGATGGCTGGATGACGGAAGGCTGGTGGCAAGTGCCGGCAACGACCTGCGCGACGCTGATCGAGGGAGAGCTGCAGTCCCGATACTATTATCTCTACGCCGAAGACGCTGCCCGGGGAGGCCGATGGACGGGTGACGTGCAGATGTGCGTGGCGGAAAACGAGTTCAAGATCACGGGTGTCAATGATTGCTACGCCCGTGGCTATCAGAAGATGGGGTTCAAGGAATATGACACGGGCCGCCAGGGCAGCTGGATGGTTCAACTTTCCGATACCCCCGGCACGCAAGAAAGCCCGAATTGATGAAGCGCAACCGCAAAGTTAAAATCCTCGCCACCCTTGGACCCGCCTCGTCCGAGGAATCGATGATCGAGAAGCTGCACCAGGCAGGTGCCGATGTCTTCCGTATCAACATGAGCCACGCCAGCCATGACGTGATGCGCATGCTGATCAAGCGTATCCGCGCCGTCGAAGCCCGCTCCGGCCGCCCGATCGGCATTCTCGCCGACCTGCAGGGCCCGAAGCTGCGCGTCGGAAAGTTTGCTGAAGGCAAGGTCGATCTGAAGCCGGGCGACACTTTTACGCTCGACAACAAGGATGTTCCCGGCGACGCGACCCGCGTATTCCTGCCGCATCCGGAAATCCTGGAATCGGTACAGCCCGGCCACCGCCTGCTGATCGACGACGGCAAGCTCGCCCTGCGCGCTGAAAAGTGCGACGGCAAGAGCATCGTCACCACGGTTATCTCTGGAACGAAGATTTCCGACCGCAAGGGTGTCAGCCTTCCCGACACGCTGCTGACCGTCGGCGTTCTGACCGATAAGGACCGTACCGACCTCGCAGCCGTTCTCGAAACCGATGACGTCGACTGGGTTGCGCTCTCCTTCGTGCAGCGCCCGGAAGATCTGGCCGAGGTGCGCAAGATCGCGCGCGGTCGCGTCGGCATCATGTCGAAGATCGAAAAGCCGCAGGCGATCGAGCGCATCGAGGAAATCATCGAGCTCTCCGACGCGCTCATGGTCGCCCGTGGTGACCTCGGCGTCGAAATGCCGCTCGAATCCGTTCCTGGTATCCAGAAGCAGTTGATCCGTGCCTGCCGCCGTTCGGGCAAGCCAGTGATCGTCGCCACGCAGATGCTGGAATCGATGATCACCGCACCGGTCCCGACCCGTGCCGAAGTGTCGGACGTCGCCACCGCCGTCTTCGAAGGCGCTGACGCTGTCATGCTGTCGGCCGAATCCGCGTCCGGCGACTATCCGGTGGAAGCCGTCTCGACGATGGCCTCGATCGCCAGCACCATCGAGCGCGAGCCGCACTATCCTGGCATCATCTACGCGCAGCGCGCGCAACCGGAAGCAACCGGCGCTGACGCGATCTCGCTGGCTGCTCGTCAGATAGCCGAAACGCTCCGCCTGTCCGCTATCGTCTGTTACACCTCGTCGGGCACGACGGGTCTGCGCGCCTCGCGCGAGCGTCCGCAGGTGCCGATCCTGGCGCTGTCGCCGGTCATTCAGACGGCGCGCCGTCTCGCCATCGTCTGGGGCCTGCACTGCGTCGTCACGCATGACGCAACCGACCTCGACGACATGGTCAACCGTGCGTGCCGCATCGTTGCCGACGAAGGCTTCGGCAAGCCGGGTGACCGCATCATCATCTCGGCCGGCGTACCGCTCGGAACGCCTGGCGCCACCAACATGCTGCGCATCGCCTATATCGGCTCCGACGGCCAGAGCGGCATCTAAGGCGCATTAGCCGCCATTCATCAGAGCCCGCTGCCTTAACAGGCGGCGGGCTTTTTGCTGTCCTGAACCATGGGTATCTTGCGGCTGGCGGGCGCACATGCAAGGGTCGGCCTCCATGTTCGGGAGGGCATCATGCACATTGTTACACTTCTCGCATTCGTAGCCGTCTCCTTCGTCGCGATTGCAACGCCCGGGCCGACAGTGCTTCTGGCGATGACCAACGGCTCTCGCTACGGCGTTCGCCGGGCGATCCCGGGCATGATCGGCGCGGTGCTGTCCGACTTCGTGCTCCTCGGTGCCGTGGCGATCGGTCTCGGTGCGCTGCTCGCGGCGTCGGAGTTCTGGTTCTCGATGCTGAAATATGTAGGCGCTGCCTATCTCGCCTTTCTCGGGATCATGATGCTGCGCACCAAGGGCGGCTTCAACGCGGCGCTGAAGCCTGAAAACGAGATGACCGGCGGAAACGCCTTTTCGATCGGCCTCAAGAGCTTCATGGTCGCCGTCACCAACCCCAAGGGTTACCTTTTCTTTTCGGCGTTCCTGCCGCAGTTCATCAATCCGGCGCTGCCCCAGGCGACCCAGTACACCGTTCTGGCGGTGGTCTTTGCGTCGCTGGATTTTCTGATCATGCTCGGTTACGCGGTCTTTGGTTCGCAGGCCGTCCGGCTGCTGAAGACGGCGGGCGCAATCTGGCTGGAGCGCGCCTGCGGCGGGGCGATGCTGGCGCTGGCGGGGTCGCTTGCGCTGTACCGCCGGGCAACGACCTGACGCCCTAGGGCAGAGATACGTGCCCGACGCGATAGATCTGGCCGGCGCCCGCGATCAACGGGGCCGAGCGATGCAGGCTGAAGCGCACGGCCGTCCAGCTTGTCGGCTCGAAGGCCGAGACCGAGGCGACGACGTCAGCCTGCGGCGCTTGTCTTTGCGCGCGTCCGATTTCCTCATCTCTGATTTCAGCAAGCGAGGAGTAGGGCTCGATGGCGATCGTTTCCTCGGTGGCGAACTTGGCCTCTGTCACCGCAGGCATGGTTTCCGCGTGCCAGACAATCCAGGTCTTCACCCGGGGCCAGCCGAAGGATTGCGTCAGTGCTTCGAAGCCGGGGCCGGTGAGGAAATCGCTGGCGCGCTCCGGCTGCTGCCAGAGATAGAAGGGTGCGTAGAGGTTTTCGCCGGATCCGAACTCACCCTTGCGGGCGCTGAGATAGGCCTTGAAGCCGAGACCGGGAAAGCCGTCCAGCATCGGCCCCTTGTCGCGGACGCGGCGGTCGATAATCGACATGTCGTAATCGGCCGGCAGGGTGAAGCTGTATTGCATCGCCATCATGAGAGAACCTCCACCGGCTCCAGCCAGTCGACGATACGGCCGGCCTCGGTTGCCTGGATACTGATGTAGCTGAAGGGGCCGTCAGCCGTCGCACCATGCCAGTGCTTCTCACCGGCGGCGAACAAGACGGCATCTCCGGCACGCAGTTCCTCCACCGCCCCGCCTTCGCGTCGCGCCAGGCCCTTGCCCGACAGAACATAGAGCAGCTGCCCGCGCGGATGCGTGTGCCAGCGCGTGATCGTACCGGGATCGAGGCTTGCTCGCATTGCGGTGTTTTCGCCATCTGCCGTGCCTTCCAGCAGCATCTCGACCCAGAAGGGCGCGGTGGCAATATCGGCGGGCGAGCGGACGGCGTTGCCCGGACGCCGAACCGTCATGCGTTCAGGGTTGCCCATCATGCGGCGCTCCCGAAGGCGCGGGCTTCCCAGCCAGACGCGATCATCTGCGCCTTTCCATCGCCGAAAGACCATTCATCCGGCGATGTGGTGGTGACGACGATCATGATGTCTTCCGGCCGGATGCCCGGCGATATCGCGAGAAGTTCGGCGGCGCGCTTGAAGAAGGCCTGTCGCGTTTCGGTCGAGCGCGGCTTGCCGGCGGTGATGGCGAAAAGCACGAAGTCGTCGGAACGCGGTCCGGCGAGATAGTTCGGGTCGAAGATCAGTTCGCCCGGTTCATGCTGGTGAATGACCTGGAAACGGTCGGTAGGCGGGACATTGAATGTCTCGACCATGGCCTGATGGATGCTGTCAGAAACGGCGCGAAGATAGTCCGGCGACTTGCCGCGCAGGAGAGAGATACGAACAAAAGGCATGACTGCCTCCTCTGAGTGAATTCTTGACAGGAGGAACATCGCACGTCACGATAATGCAGAAAAGCAGAATTAAATGAACTTATGATCCATAAAAACGGGATTATTGCGATGCGACGGACGATCTTCGATCTCGATGTGCTCAGGACCTTCGCGACCGGAATGGAGCTCGGAAATTTCGCGCGGGCAGCCGACCGGCTCGGTCGCTCGACTTCAGCCGTCAGCGCCCAGTTGAAGAAGCTGGAGGAGCAGGCCGGCACGCCGATCTTCCGCAGGGCGGGACGTGGTCTTGCGCTCACCGATGCCGGCGAGACGATGCTGGCCTATGCGCGTCGCCTGCTGGAACTCAACGACGAGGCGGCCGCGGCGGTGCAGCGCATCGAACTCGAGGGTTGGGTCAGGCTCGGATTGCAGGAGGATTTCGGCGAAACCCTTTTGCCCGACGTGCTCGGCCGTTTTGCGCGCGCGCACCCGAAGGTCCGCATCGAGGCGCGGGTGGTACGCAATGTCGAGCTGATCGAGCGCGTCACATCGGGCAAGCTCGATCTGGCGCTGGCATGGAGCGATGGCACGCTGACACCGCATTGCGAGAAGATCGCCGAGGTGCCGATGCGCTGGATCGGACCGACGGAAGGGGAAGTCGACTGGAAGCTCGATAGCGGCGAGCCGGTGCCGCTCGCCTCACTCGAGGCTCCGTGCCTGTTGCGCACCGCGGCGACCAAGGCGCTCGATACGGCAGGCATTCCCTGGCGACTTGCCTTCGTTAGTCCGAGCCTTGGGGGATTGTGGGCGGCGACGGCTGCCGGGCTTGGTATTAGCATCCGCACGCCGATCGGCCTGCCGCGAAAGGTGAAGCCGCTTGTCGACGCCGCCGCCAGCCTGCCTGAGCTTCCCTCGCTCGGTCTCGTGCTGCATCGTGCCGAAGCGGAGCCCGGGCCGGCGACGGCGCGGCTGGCGTCCATCATGCTGCAAGCGGTCAGCGAGGCTGTAGCCGATGCGGTGCCATCGGCCATCCAGCCGGCAGCGAGAGCCTATGCCTGATATTCGCGCTGGGCGTTTCGGCGGATCGCCTGCGGCGGCTGGCCGAAGGCACGCAGGAAGGCGCGGCGCATCCTTTCGCGATCGGCGAAGCCCGTTTCCGCGGCAACGACGTCGATCGGATGCCGGCCCTGTTCCATCATCAGGCGAGCCGCCTCGAGGCGCAGATTCTCCACGGCCTTGGCCGGCGACTGCCCAGTTTCCGCGCGAAACGTCCGGCTGAATTGTCGCGGGCTGAGCGCGGCTGCTTCCGCCAGTTCCTCGACGGACAGCGTGTTCTTCAGATTGCCACGCGCGTGGGCAAGGGCCTTCTGGATGCGGTCCGATTTGGGCTCTAGTTCCAATAGTGCCGAGAACTGCGACTGGCCGCCGGCGCGGCGATGGTAGACGACGAGCTTGCGGGCGACCGCACGGGCGACATCGGCGCCATGATCTTTCTCGATCATGGCAAGCGCCAGGTCGACCCCGGCCGTCATGCCCGCCGAGCTCCAGACCGAGCCATCGATGATGAAGATGCGATCCTCCTCGATCTTGATCTTTGGGTAGCGCGATTGCAGTTCGCGGGCGAGCAGCCAATGCGTCGTGGCGCGGCGGCCATCCAGGATGCCTGCGTCCGCAAGCAGAAAGGCGCCCGTACAGATCGAGGCGACACGACGGGAGGCGGCAAGCGCGCTGCGGATGAACTCGCTTTCGCGCGGGGTCGGAAGTTGGATTCCGACGGCGCCCGAAACCAATAGCGTGTCGAAGGCGGGATCGCCGAAGCGCTTCGTCTCAACGGTCATCCCGAACGAGCCGGGCACCGAGCCTCCGAACTCCGAGAGGTAGGAGATGTCGTAGACCTGTTCGTCGAGTTCGAGGTTGGTGAACTCGAATGCCGAGATCGCGGCAAGGCTCATCATCTGGAAGCCTGGGAAGAGAAGGACGGCGATGCGCTGCATGGCTGAAACTCCATTTGTCCTAAAAGGAGGCTTATATGACATTCAAGACATTGGCAATCGAGCGTATGACTCCTTCAAGCGAACAGCAGCCGCTGTTGCTCAACTCGGAGAAAGACCATGACAGAACAGCACAAAGGGACCGCGCTCGTCACCGGAGCGTCATCGGGTATCGGTGCCATCTACGCTCACCGGCTCGCCAAGCGAGGCTACGACCTCATTCTTGTTGCTCGCAACGCCGATCGTCTGGCTGAGCTTGCGACGAAATTGACCGCCGAAACGGGCAGGACGGTCGAGACGCTGGCCGCCGATCTCGGTAACCAGGCCGATCTGGCACGCATCGAGGGCGTGCTGAAGACGGACCGCAGCATCACGCTTCTCGTCAACAATGCCGGCTTCGGTGGCACCGCGCCGCTGCTGGCCTCGGACGTTGACAAGATGCAGGCGATGGTCGATCTCAACGTCACGGCTTTGATGCGACTTACCTACGCGGCCGTGCCGGGGTTTGTGGCCCGCGGCGGCGGCGCGATCATCAACATCGCATCGATCGTCGCGATCGCACCTGAAGTCCTGAATGGCGTCTATGGAGCGACCAAGGCTTTCGTTCTTGCCTTTAGCCAGTCGCTGAAACACGAACTATCCGACAAGAACATCCGTGTCCAGGCAGTCCTCCCCGGCGCGACCGCAACCGAGTTCTGGGGCATTGCCGGCACGCCGGTCGAGCACCTGCCGACCGAAATCGTCATGTCGGCGGAAGATATGGTGGATGCCGCCCTTGTCGGTTTCGATCAAGGTGAGCTCGCGACGATCCCGGCTCTTGAAGATGGAGGGCTGCTGACGGCCTACGAGGGTGCGCGTCAGGCATTGATGCCGCACCTGTCACGCTCGGCACCTGCGGCACGCTATAAGGCCGCCTAAGCGAGGTTGGAGGCAGGCTTTCGCCTGCCTTTATCCGTGCCGGGCCAATGCCTCGGCGAAGATATCGGCGTCGACATTGCCTCCCGAGGTAACGACGACGACGTTGTCGTCTTCCAGCTCATCGCCATGGAAGAGCGCTGCGGCAAGCGCCACCGCCCCACCGGGCTCGACGACGATCTTGAGCCGGACAAAGGCAAGGGCCATGGCGCGGAGCGCCTCCTCGTCCGTCACGACGATGCCGGCGCCGGCGAGGCGCTGCAATATCGGAAAGGTGATGTTGCCTGGCTGCGGCGTGATGATGGCGTCGCAGATCGAGCCGGTCATGGTGGCGTTGCGCTCGATCTTGCCTGATGCCAGCGACCGCGTGAAGTCGTTGAAGCCGTCTGGCTCGCAGGGGCGAACTCGGAACGCAGGCGCACTGGCTTCGAGCGCAAGCGCTATCCCCGAGGAAAGGCCGCCGCCGCCGCAGGGGACCAATACCTCGGCCGAGCTGATGCCTTCCTCGTCTGCCTGTTCGGCAATTTCGAGACCTGTCGTACCCTGTCCGGCGATCACCTGCGGTTCGTCGAAAGGCTTGATCAGCGTCAGTCCGCGCGCAGCAGAGAGTTCAGCGCCAATGGCGTCGCGATCCTGTGTCGCGCGATCGTAGAGCACGACTTCGGCGCCGAGCGCACGCGTGTTGGCGATCTTCAGTTTTGGCGCGTCCGACGGCATGATGATGACGGACGGCACGCCATGCAGCTTGGCGGCGAGCGCCACGCCCTGCGCGTGATTGCCTGAGGAAAAGGCGATGACGCCGCGGCTGCGAACGGCAGGATCGAGCGCGGAGACGGCGGACCAGCCGCCACGGAATTTGAAGGAGCCGGTGTGCTGCAAGCACTCGGCCTTCACCAATACCCGCCGTCCGGCAAGCTCATCGATAAAGGGAGAAGAAAGCAGCGGCGTGCGGCGCGCATGTCCGCGCAGGCGGGCGCGGGCGGCAACGATCATTTCAATGCTGGCCATGGAGACTCTTTCGAATGACGGTACGCCCTTGCATAGGGTGGCACGCGCTTGATGTGAACGACGACTTTGTCACCGTGACACGAAAAGCGTTGGCCGTGTATCGCTTGCTTCGGGCTTGTGGTTGCCGTGTCTGCGGAACTCTGTCGGGTTGGTGCCGGCAACGCGCAAAAACTCGCGATTGAAATTCGATTTGCTGATGAAGCCGCAATCGAACATCAGCCGTGTGACGGGTTCATCGGTATTCTTGAGCGCATCACAGGCGGCGCGGATGCGATAATCATTCACATATTGCGAGACGCTCATGCCGTGGACGCGGTTGACGGCCATCGAAACGCGACGGGCCGGCAGGTTCAGCTTGCGTGCGATGCGACCGAGATTGAGGTCCGCATCACGATAGATCTGCCGGGACTGCATCAGGCTTTCCAACGCACGGGCAATGGCATCGTCTTCCTCACTCGGGGCGGGTGGAGCGGCGGCTTCCGCGGGCTGTGCTGCGAGCGACTGGCTGCCGCTCGCAATCGACGCTGCCGTGCCGAGGATCAGAAGCGTAATGACATTGCCGACCGCGACGATTGCCCCTGAATGGATGCCGCCGCTCTGTTGGAGGTCAAGGCTGATCGCGATATCGGCGATTGACGAGGCGATCAGTGCCAGGCCGGTGATCACCAACGAGCGATAAGACAGAAGAGCGCCATCAAGCCGTGAGGAGACGAGGGCATCCGGTCCGCTGCGGGCGAGCCAGAGGAGGGCGGCGCCGTAGCCGAGGAAGGTCGCCGTCACGGCTGGGCCGACCGGGTCGCGCCAGAAGATCAGAAGCGCGACGATCAAGAGGCTCGGCAGGATATGCGGCCAGAAGCGGAGGAGCGATGTCTGGTGTTCCGCGGCAAGGTTGCGAAAGCTGATCCAGGCGAGCGCCGCGATCATCGCCGCGACGACGGGCTGGACCGGCAGGATGTCGAGCACGTCGTACCCCCAGCGGATCCCGATGATGATCGATTGCAGCGTGTAGGCACCGATCAGGAGCAGGAATGGGCGCTTTGCCTGTTCGGCCCAGTCGTTCTGCCTGACCATCCGCACGAGCAGGATGACGAGAAGGAGAGCGACGACAAAAGGAAGCGGGACGAAGATCATGGTGGTTGGGCTCGATGAGACGCGTTTAATAACTGCACGACTATGACCTTGATCGCAATCGCGGGCGACCCGGATCACGATCGAGGTCTCAAGATCGCGTCCCCGTCTTCACCTTGCATGCAATCGCCAGCCGCCGGCCGGCGCTTCAAGGAGAAACCGATGACACTGATCCTTTTCATCCCCGCATTCCTTCTGACGCTTGCCTCTGCGTTTGCCGAACCGCGCATGGCGGGAGAAACGCTCGACATCTCGGCCGTCCGATCCGTCGTCATCAGCGGTGAGGCAAGTGAGGTCAGGCTAACCGCTGACGGTGCAGGGCCCTATAGGGCGAATGCAAGCGCGCGGCGCAACGGCTGGTTCTCAAGCTTTTACTCCAGCTGGTTTTTCAATGGTTGCCGCGATCGAAGCGCGATGCGCATCGAGGGAACGGTCCTGAAAATCGAGGTGCTGCAGACAGGGTGGGCGGATTTGTCCGATTGCACGCCGGAGATTTCGGCGAACGTCGCGCCTGGCGCCACCGTGCGCATCGACCAGCAGGCGCTGAAAGCAGAACTGGATGGCGATTTCGCCAATGTCGTGATAACAAGTAAGGCTGCTGACATCGCCTTTGACGGGCACGCGGCCGGGATGGACATTCTCGGGACGGCGGTGCGTGCGCATCTGCGGTACGACAGCATCCGGCAGGACGAGACCGTCAGCATCACCGCGCAATCGCTGCAGACGGACCTCACCTTCGGAAGCGGCGTGCCGCTGGACTACTCGGTGATCGCCAAGGCTTCCTATGTCGATAGCCTGCAACCGAGCGTACCCGGCGCCCGGCCGCGGGTGAGCATCAAGGGCGACTATGTCCACGCGCGTATCCGGTGATCAGTATCCGCTGGCGGAACCTTCGGCGGCGCGGCTGTCCATCGCGCCGTAATAGCGTGCTCCGCCGCCCTTCGCGATATCGGCAAGGCTCTTGCCGCCGACCAGGATGCCAGCGGCCTGTCCCCATTGTGGCGGGCCGCTGCCATCGTCCAGCGTGTGCCCCATGGCGATCAATGCCCGGATCGTATCGGGCGACAAGGTGTAGGGCTCGAAGTAGATCTTGTCCGGTTGCCATTGGTGGTGAATGCGCGGGGCGTTGACCGCCTGACTGATGTCCATGCCGAAATCGATCACGTTGAGGATGGCCTCTAGCGTGATGGTGATAATGCGCGAGCCACCGGGGCTGCCGATGACCATGAAGGGTTTGCCGTCCTTGGTCACGATCGTCGGGCTCATAGAGGAAAGCGGCGTCTTCTTCGGTGCGATCGCATTGGCCTCGCCTTGGATGAGCCCGTAGAGATTGGGAACGCCGGGCTTCGAAGTAAAATCGTCCATTTCATTGTTGAGCAGAACGCCGGTACCGGGGGCAACGACGGCAGCGCCGAAGTTGCCGTTCAGCGTATAGGTGACGGCGACGGCGTTTCCTTCGTCGTCGATAATCGAATAATGCGTGGTCTCGACGCTTTCCTTGACGCCTAGGGGCTTCAGGTTGGCCGAGGTGCCCGACTTGTAAGGATCGATCTTCGCGCGGATCGCCTTGGCGTAACCCTTGTCGAGCATTGTCGAGACGGGGTTGTCGACGAAATCGGGGTCGCCAAGAGCGGCGTTGCGATCGGCATAGGCATAGCGCATCGCCTCGACCATCAGGTGCACCGTCTCGGCTGAGCCGTAGCCGAGGAAGGAAAGAGGATAGTCTTCCAGAACGTTGAGGATTTCGCAGATGATGACGCCGCCCGAGGAGGGGGGCGGCGAGGAGATAATGTCGTAGCCGCGGTAATTGCATTCGATCGGCTTCAGCTCACGTACCGCGTACTGCTCGAAATCCTCCTTGGCGAGTATGCCTCCCTTCGCCTGGCTCGCCTTGACGATCGCCTCTGCCGGCATGCCCTTGTAGAAAGCGTCGGGTCCTGTGTCAGCGATGCTGGATAGAACGGCGGCAAGGTCGGGTTGCACAAGCTTCTCGCCGACGGCGTACGGTTTGCCCTCCGCTTTCAGAAAGATCTTTGCCGCGGCCTCGTCCTTGGCGAGCCGCTTCGCGCTACCGCCAATGCTGGCGACGTCGCCCTGTTCCAGCGTGAAGCCTTCCTTGGCGTAGCGGATGGCGGGCGCCAACAGATCCTGCCGCGACTTGGTGCCGTACTTCTCGCGGGCCATCTCGAAGCCCTTTACGGATCCTGGCACGCCGACGGCCAGATAGCCGTCAAGGCTGGCACGGGGAACGATATCGCCCTTGCCGTCAAGATACATGGTCTTGGTGGCTGCCAATGGCGCGCGCTCGCGGAAATCGAGGAATGTCGTCTTGCCGTCCTTCAGCCGGATTGTCATGAAGCCGCCGCCACCGAGATTGCCGGCCGTCGGATAGACGACGGCGAGCGCGTAGCCGACGGCGACCGCGGCGTCGACGGCATTGCCGCCATTCTTCAGCACATCGACGCCGACATCGGTCGCCAGGTGCTGGGCGGTTACGACCATACCGTGCTCGGCCTCGACCGGCGCCGGTGAAGCGGCGAACGCCGATGGCGCGAGAACAAATGAGAGCGCCGCGACGACGGCAGATATCCGAAAATAGGGGTGATCCATGACTTCCCTCAAAGCATGATAGTGCAATGGATATGGGACGCAGCCAGCGCTCGGCAATGTGGGCAACCGCCGAGGTTGGTACATTAGAACGTGCTGTTTATCAGTTTCCCGTTGTTACCGGCGGCGTCAGCCCCGCCGGGTGGCCGAAAGGCGCAACGGTGTCCGCCGGTTGTGCAGGTTCTTCAACGATCAGGCGACGTTCTGCCTGGCGCGCGAGGGCCTGCAGGTCGCGAGCAGCGCCGCCGATCTTCTCCATGGCGGCAACGGCGACATCGGTGACCACGTAGTCCGGCTTATGGCCGAGGCCGCGGATTCTAACCAGCTCGGAGCCGGCGATATCACGGGCCAGGCCCTGCGAATGAAGGTGTTCCCAAACGATGCCGTCGCTGTCACCGGTGACGATGACGGTTGGCGCGGTGATATTGGCGTACTGCGGAGAATGGGCCTTGAGATAAGGCAGGAGGCGCATGCAATCGACGGCGTTGTTGTAGAAGGCAGTTGGGCGTAGCACCAGGGTCGGTCCCGTCTTTGCGATGTAATCATCCGGGCGTGGATTGGGCCGGAAGACATTCAATGTCGCTTGTTCGAGGCGCCGCAGGCCGAGCGGCACGACGATTGTGTGGTTGAAGAGCCAGCCAAGCACGGGCATCACCGCGACATTATAGTACCAGTCCAGTCCGCCAGGCCAGGGATGCGTCGCTGGAGCGAGGAAGAGCAGGCCCTCGGTCATCTCGGGGTGGCGGACGCCGAAAGCGGCGGCAATGGCGCCGCCGAAGGAATGACCGACGATAATGGCCCGCTTGATGCCTCGTTTTTTCATCAGTTTCGCGATCGCGTCCGCCTGCCCCGAGGGCAGGGCATTCTCTGAACCGCCGCGCTCCGAATATCCATGACCCGGGCGGTCGACGAACAGCATTTCCGCGCGGCCCTCCAACGGCTGCAGGAAGGCACCGACTTGGTCAAGCAGATTTCCGGCCGCACCGTGGATGAACACGAGCGGCGGCAGATCGGCAGTTTTGGGGCGAGGGACGTGAAAGGCATTCAGCCGATATCCGCCGATATCCGTCAGTTGGCCGATGTTCGGACAATCGGCCTCGAACCGCCGTTCCTTGTAGGCGGAGTAGCCAAGAGCGGCGGCAACAGAGGCAATGAAAACGGAAGCTTCGGCAAGCATGGCAATATCTGCTGAGATCACGTAACCGACGCGTAAGATTGGGCTGCTGGCGCTGGCGTCAAGATCAGGTGCGGCTGCCGGCCAGCTTTTCAGAGAGCGTATTCATCTGCTCCTGGGCGCTTCGATTGGCTGGATAGATCTCCAGGAAACGTTCCCAGGCTTTCAGGGCCAACTGGTCGTTGCCGGTTTCGGTGAGAATGGCGGCCATGCCGGAAAGCGCGCCGAAGTGGCGTGGCTCGAGGTCGAGCACATGCTCGATGTCAGACATCGACTTGCGATAGCTGTCATTGGCATAGTTGAGGGTCGCGCGGCGATTCCAGCTTTCGGCGTAATCTGGCTTGAGGGCGATCGCCTGGTCGAGGAAATCGAGGGCGGCGGCAGTACGCTTCTCCTCGATCGCCTTGTCGGCCCATTGCATCAGGAGGTTGACGGTCGCACTGCCGGAGTCGTTCCATTCGGTACGGATTTCATTGGCGATGCCGCTCGCCTTGTCCGGATCGCGTTCCCGCTTCAGCTGTGCATAGAGCTGATCCAGATGCTGCCTGGGTGTAAGGTTTGCGTCCGGTTGCTCGACAATAACTTCCTTTTCCGCGGCGGCGGCAGGAACAACGGGAGCGAGCAGAACAAGGGATAGCGGCAGCGCCGCGCACGTCATAGCAAAAAAGCGCATGGCGGGCATAGTAGCCCGCCATCGCTGAAGATCAAAGCAATTTGATTTGATTGCCGAGGCAATCCCCGGGCAGTCGCGGGCAAATGCCACGAACCGTCCAGGCGCGCTAAATCAGCCCTGGCGAGCCTTGTAGCGCGGGTTCAGCTTGTTGATGATGTAGATGCGGCCCTTGCGGCGAACCAGGCGGTTGTCACGGTGACGAGCCTTGAGCGACTTGAGCGAATTCTTGATCTTCATTGTTTTGATCCGCGATGTTTGAGGGGGAATTCACATTCGCCCGTATCTATTACATTCAAAAGCGCGCTCAGGGCGCGCTCTTCAGGTTGGGCGTGCAGATAACCCGACGACTTCCCCGTGTCAACCACGTGACCGTGTTTTTCCCATGGCCGAAGCGGCTTTTGTCAGGGGAAAACCGGCAATTTCGCGGTCAACGTCGTGACGTGCCCCATCTTGCGGCCAGGACGCGATTCCGTCTTGCCGTAGAGATGAACAAGCGTATCCGCCCGCCGCAGCCAGTCCGGGAGCGCCAGAATATCGTCGCCGATCAGGTTCTGCATCACGCAGTCCGAGTGGCGGTCGGCATTGCCTAGCGGCAGGCCGGCAACCGCCCGGATATGCTGCTCGAACTGCGAGATGACGCAGGCGGCTTCCGTCCAATGACCGGAGTTGTGAACGCGAGGGGCCATTTCATTGGCGATCAGGCTGCCGTCCGCGAGCACGAAGAATTCGATGCCGATAACACCGACGTAGCCGAGGGCCGTCAGGATCTTTCCGGCCGCCTCGCGGGCGTCGGCTGCCGCAGTCGCCGGGACGGAAGCCGGCACCGTTGAGGTGTGCAGGATGCCGTCGCGGTGAACGTTTTCGGCGGGATCGTAGCAAACGATAGTGCCGTCGGTTGCACGCGCTGCAATGATCGAGATCTCGCGCTCGAAAGAAACGAAGCTCTCGAGAATGAGTGGCACGCCGCCGAGGGCGGCAAAGGCGCCATCCGGCGTGTCAGCCACAGAGCGGAATACCTTTTGCCCCTTGCCGTCGTAGCCAAGCCGACGGGTCTTGAGGACGCCGCGGCCGCCGAAACCGCTGAGCGCCGCCTCGAGGTCGGCCTGACTGTCGACGGCGTGAAAGCCGGCCGTCGGAATGCCACATTCGTTGATGAAGCGCTTTTCGACCAGGCGATCCTGGGCAGCCTCGAGCGCCTTCGGCGGTGGATAAACCGGGACCGTGCTCGCAAGCGCTTCCGCCGCGGCAACCGGGACGTTCTCGAACTCGTATGTGACGACGTCGCACGCCGTCGCAAGCTCGGTGAGCGCGGCAGGATCATCGTAGGCGGCGGTAATCTGTTCGTTGGCGACCTGCGCTGCCGGACAGTCGGGCTGCGGTTCCAGGACGACGGTGCGGAAGTTCAGTCGCGCTGCGGCCATGGCAAGCATTCGGCCAAGCTGACCGCCACCGATGATGCCGATTGTTCTTACAGTCATAGGTCGTCCATCGGATATTCGGCAACGGCCGCGCTCTGGCGCTCGCGCCAGTCATCAAGCCGCTCGGCAATATCCTCGTCCGACAATGCCAAGACTGCAGCAGCCAGAAGCGCTGCATTGATCGCTCCGGGCTTGCCGATGGCAAGTGTACCGACCGGAATTCCGCCCGGCATCTGGACGATGGAGAGGAGACTATCCTGACCGGACAGCGCCTTCGATTGAACGGGGACGCCGAAAACGGGAAGCGGCGTCATGGCTGCGGCCATGCCCGGCAGATGAGCTGCGCCGCCCGCGCCGGCGATAATCACCTTGAAGCCCTCATCGCGTGCGGTCTTGGCGAAGTTTACCAGGCGATCCGGCGTGCGATGGGCCGATATGATGCGCGCATCATAGGGAATTTCGAGCGCCTCAAGCGTGTCCGCAGCATTCTTCATGGTCTCCCAATCGGATTGGCTTCCCATGATGATGGCAACGGGCGGTCTGTCTGTCATCGTCACGGCGTTCCCCTCAGGCGATGATATCAGGGATGATCTGGTCTTCGAGCTTCGTCAGCTTGTCTTTGATCACCAGTTTCTTCTTTTTCATACGCTGGACGCGCAATGCATCACATCCGGTGGCAATCATGGCATTGATCGCGGCATCGTAATCTTCGTGCTCCTGGCGCAGTCGCGCCACTATGAGCCTGATTTCTGCCTGTTCCTGATCGGCCATATGCATTCCCCATAACCGTCTTCGGACATCGTCCGTTTTGCCGATGATTTCCGCAAGCTCCTATCACCAAATGGAGGTAACGGCTAGCGGCTGTTCGTCATGATTTTGCCACGTGTTCTCCTTGTTTTCACCTTCGACAAGCCTTCAAAAATATGTCACAGTCAAAAGGTTGACGCCTTGGATCTCCGGCGGTGTTGGCCGGGGAGAGGTAAGAGGAAGGAAGGGTCAAATGACTGTTCAAGCTCATCTTGAGTCACTCCAGAAAAAGCATGTTGCTCTCGAGGAGGAGTTGCATACGCTTATGATATCCCCCTCCCGAAACGATAATGAAGTTGCTGAGTGCAAACGCAGAAAATTGCGGATCAAGGACGAGATTGAGCGCCTGAAATCATCTTTCCATTGAGAACGATGCATGAATTACCGAGTGCGGTCCTAAACGGAGAAGGCAAAAGTCCAATTTCATCAGAAGTTTAGATGAGTTCGTGCTCGACAGGCAAATATACGCCGGTTCCGACGGAAAGTCGCGAGCCGGCGTTTTTCGTTTGAGGGAGCTGTCAGGCCCAGAACTGATCGAGCCAGAGATTGAGCTTGTCGAAACCACGATTGTTGACCGCGTAGATGCGTCGCGTGCCCTCTGCGGTGACCGAAACCAGATTGCAATCCAGCAGCGCCTTGAGGTGCTGGGAGACGGCAGGGCGGCTGATGGGAAGCCCCTCGGCAAGCTCGTTCACGGTCTTCGGCGCACGTCGAAGTTCTTCCAGCAGGAAGCGCCGGTGGGGATCGGCTATCGCAGTGAAGGGATCCGTGTTCGACATGCCGGAAAGCTACGTCAAACGGCGCAATCGGGCAAGGAAATTGTGCGGCGCAACGAAACCCAAAATTGTTAGAAACCGGCGCCTTCCTTAGCGATCAAAACCGCCGCAACGAGAGCCATCGCATACATGAAAGGATAGAAGATCGCCGGCTTCATACGACGCACGCACCAGGCGCCGGCAATCGTCGCAAGCGGGGCAAACGGCAGAAGCGTGGCGGATGTGGCGAGGTTCTGCGTGTCGAGCTGGCCAAGCGCGAAGTACGGAATGAGCTTTACGGCATTGAGGATCGCGAAGAAGCGGACGCTCGTGCCGGTATATTCGCGGGGTTGCATCTGCAGCGGCAGCGCATAGATCTGGAACGGCGCGCCGCCGGCATGGGCGACGAAACTACCATAGCCGGAGAGGCTTCCCCAGATCGTCGCCAGCAGCGGTCGCTGGCCGTGGGGTGGTGTGTGCTTTCCGGCGGCGGGGCCAAAGTTGTTCCAGAAATAGCGCAGGCAAAAGAGGATAGTGACGACGCCAATGACGACGCGAAGCACATTGCCCGGCACGAGGGCGGAGGTTGCCCAGCCGAGAGCAATCCCGAACAGCGCTCCCGGCAGCATGATCTTCAGCGTTGTCCAGTCGCCGTGCTTGCGCCAGATCACGAGTGAGATCATGTCCATGAAAATGAGGATCGGAAGCAGGATTGCAGCCGCCTGAACGGGTGAGACAACGAGGGCGAGAAAGGGTAGTCCGATCAGTGACAGCGCATCGCCCATGCCGCCCTTTGCAAGTCCAACCAGAATGACAGCGGGAACGGCGGCGTAATAAAATGACAGGTCCATCGGCATGCTTTTGAAAATCCTCCCCTTGCCAGCCCCGTCTAACGGAATTACTCACACAGGACGAGTGCAGATCGGCCGCAAAACGGCCTGTTCCGCTGTAAATGGAAAGAGTTCATGACCGAACCGGAAAACCGCTGCCGCCTAGTTCTGATTGCTCCCGACCTTGCCGATGCTGATGAGCAGGCAAAGGTCGTCGGCGATGCCTTGAAGGGCGGTGACGTCGCCTCGGTGATCGTGCCGCAATACGCTCTCAACGATGGCGAGTTTCAGAAGCATGCCGAAAAGCTGGTTCCAATCATCCAGCACGCGGGCGCTGCAGCGCTACTTGCGGGCGACAGCCGCGTTGTCGGGCGCACCAAGGCGGATGGCCTGCATCTGACCGGTCCGGCCAGCGAAATTTCTGAGGCGATCGACAAGTATGCCGATAAGCTGATCGTCGGCGGCGGCAATGCCGCCGACCGCCATCATGCACTGGAAATTGGCGAGAAACGCCCGGATTATATCTTCTTCGGCAAGCTCGACGGCGACATCAAGCCGGAGGCGCATCCCAAGAACCTCGCACTCGGTGAGTGGTGGGCTTCGATGATCGAGATCCCCTGCATCGTGATGGGTGGAACGGATCCGGCTTCCGCGCTCGCGGTGGCGGAGACTGGGGCTGAGTTCGTGGCGTTGCGGCTTGCGGTTTTCGGCGACGCCGGACGTGCACCAATCATCGTCGCCGAGGTCAATGCGCTCTTGGACGAAAAAGCGCCACGGTTTGAGGATTGATATCGCGCACATGCCGATCCTGTCCCGCTCCCTGCGCGTTTCCGCTGCCTTTGCCGTCGTCATCCTGGCGGGGCTGACGCATGGCGTTTTCGCTCAGACGGTCGACAACGTCGTGACGCGGCCGCTCTCGACCGCCCCGGAGACACTGAAAACAGGACGGCCCCAGGCAGACGGCACTGGTCCATCGACCGGCGTCGGGGTCTTTGACCGCATGGGCGCCAAGCTGCCCGATCTGCCGCCGGAAAAGGACTATAAGGGACAGGTTGACGAGGCCTACGGAGCCTATCAGCGTGGCTATTATCTGACGGCGATGGAAAGAGCTCTGCCGCGCGCCCAGCTTGGCGATCCGGCCGCGCAAACGCTGATGGGTGAACTCCTGGCGGACGGTCTGGGTGTCAAGCGCGACATGAAGAACGCGGCTTTCTGGTACAGCAAGGGTGCGGAAGGCGGCGACCCTGCGGCGATGTTCAAGTATTCGCTGATGCTGATCGAGGGGCGGTTCGTCAAACGCGACAAGGCCAAGGCCGACGAATATATGCACAAGGCGGCCGACGCCGGAAATTCGTCTGCACAGTTCAATTGGGGCCAGATCCTGACGGCCGACAATCCGGGTGACAAGGGACTGAAGCTCGCGCTGCCGTACTACGAGAGGGCTGCCGAACAGGGCATCGCCGACGCGCAGTATGCGGTGGCCGAGATTTACGCCTCGCTGCCCGACCTGCCGGACGAAAAGAAGCAGCTGGCGCGCGAATGGATGGCGCGCGCTGCGCATGCGGGCTACGACACCGCCCAGGTCGATCTTGGCATCTGGTTGGTCAACGGTCAGAATGGGCCGCGCGATTTCGTCAAGGGTTTCCAATGGTTGCGGCTTGCGGCCAATCGCGGCAACGTGGTGGCTCAAAACAAGCTGGCGCACCTCTACATCAACGCCCTCGGTACCAAGCCGGACCCGGTCGAGGCCGCGAAATGGTATGTGCTATCGCGTCGCGCCGGCCTGCCTGACCCGGCCCTCGAAGATTTCTACCTCGGCATCGAGGAAGACCAGCAGAAGGCGGCCATCGATGCCGCCAACAAGTTCCGCCGGTTCCAGTAATTTAGAAAAGGGCGTCTGCGAAGAGGTCTTCGACCAGATCGCCCGTGAGGTCCTGATCACTCAGCCGAGTTTTGAACGTCCCGCGGCCCGGGCCGCCGGCATTGCTCAGGCCAGATAGCCACCGTCGATTGTCAGGCCGGCGCCGGTGATGAAGGAAGCTTCCGGGCTTGCAAGGTAAGCCACGAAGCTTGCGATTTCTCGATCCTCCCCGAGGCGGCCGAGTGCCATCAAGCCCTTCAACATGTCGTTTGAATGCGGGTCAGGATTCATGTCGGTTTCTGTGGGGCCGGGCTGGATGGCGTTGACGGTGATGCCTCGCGGACCGAGATCGCGTGCGAGGCCACGTGTCATGGCGGCGACAGCGCCTTTGGTCATGCTGTAAACGGCGGATGTCGGAAAGCCGCTGCGCTCGGCAACCACGCTACCGATGTTTATGACGCGGCCGCCGGTTTGCATGTATTTTGCCGCCGCCTGCGTGCCGGCAAAGACCGCTCTGACGTTGACTGCAAACATACGATCGAAGTCCTCAAGCGGGAAATCTTCTAGGCTATTCAGCAACAGAATTCCTGCATTGTTCACGAGAATGTCGAGCGTGCCGAAATGGTCGACGGCCGTGTCGATGGCCCTTTGCACCGCCGCCGCGTCCGCGCTGTCGGCGTGAATTGCAAATGCCCTGCCGCCCTTCGCCTCGATTTCACTGACGATCGCCTCGGCCTTGTCTTTCGAGTTGGCAAAGGTGAAGGCGACCGAGGCGCCATCCGCAGCCAGTCTCCGCACGATCGCCGCGCCGATGCCGCGCGAGCCGCCTGTCACGATTGCGACTTTTCCTTCAAGTGGTTTGGTCATCTTGTTTTTCTCCTTATTGGACTGTTTAGTCTAGAATCGAACATGGGAAGTCATCCTTCTTCGATTGATCTGTTATCGTAAGCTGCGGATAGCGAGACCGGCGATGGCGCGCAGCGTTTCGGTGCTGGCACCGTTGCGGGCGCTGACCTTCATACCGGAGAGAGTAGCACCAAGGAACTGGGTGGCGGCCTCTGGGTCAATTTCGGCGGACAGCTGTCCTTTCGTCTGGCTGTCCAGGAGGAGCGCATGGATTGCCTTGCCCAGCACGGTGGAGGCGCTGTCGGTCAGAAGCGACACCTCGGTATCGGTCCGGCCGAACTCGCAAATCGCGCTGACACCAAGGCAGCCTTTCGACGCCTCCGATGTTGGTCTCGATGCAAAGGCAAAGAGGGCGCCCTCCAGCGCGTCAAGCGGCTGGTCGCTGTCCTGCATGTCGGCGATGATCTGCTGAATGCTGGCGGTATTGTAGCGTTTCAGAGCCTGCAGATAGAGGCTGCGCTTGTCGCCGAACGTATCGTACATGCTCTGGCGGCTGATCTTCATCGCTGACAGCAGCGCGTCGGTGGAGCTTCCCTCATAGCCATGCTGAGCGAAGACGCCGATCGCGGCGTCGAGAGCCTTGTCCTTTTCGAATTCCTTGTGTCTTGCCATGGCGTACAAATAGCGATTCTAGATCGTTCTGTCCAGAATATTATTGCGGTCATTTGTGCGAGTGATGGGCGGCGCGGCGGTCTCCTCTTGAAATTTTCCCTATTTTGTGGTCTTGAGGCCGCCAATCTTATAAGCGCTGCCCTATCTGGCGATCAGGGACCCACCCCGCCCTGACAGCGCGTACCGTATTATCGCTCAAGGAAAAGTGCTCACATGGCTCGTTCAGCTCTCCTCAATGTCATGGTTCAGGCTGCCATCAAGGCAGGCAAATCGCTGGGGCGTGATTTCGGGGAAGTACAGAACCTGCAGGTTTCGGTGAAGGGCCCGGGTGACTTCGTCTCCAATGCCGACCGCAAGGCGGAGAAGATCGTCAAGGACGAGCTTCTGAAGGCGCGCCCCACCTACGGCTTTCTCGGCGAGGAGAGCGAGGAGATCAAGGGCACGGACGGCGCGCATCGCTGGATCGTCGATCCGCTCGACGGCACGACCAACTTCCTGCACGGCATTCCAATGTTTGCAGTCTCAATCGCGCTCGAGCGCAACAATGAGATCGTCGCCGGCGTCGTCTTCAATCCGGCAACGGACGAACTCTATACCGCCGAGCGCGGCGGCGGCGCCTTCCTGAACGATCGCCGGCTGCGCGTCGGCGCTCGGCGCGTGCTTTCGGACTCCGTCATTGCCTGCGGTGTCCCGCATCTCGGTCGCGGCAATCACGGCAAGTTCCTCGTTGAGCTTCGCCACGTGATGGGTGAAGTTGCCGGCATTCGCCGCATGGGCGCCGCGTCGCTGGATCTTGCCTACGTGGCGGCGGGTCGCTTCGACGGTTACTGGGAAACGGGGCTGTCGGCCTGGGATATTGCGGCGGGCATCCTCCTTATCCGCGAAGCCGGTGGCTATGTCTCGGATTGGGATGGCGGTTCGTCCATTCTCGAAACCGGTTCGGTTGTCGCGGGCAACGAATATATCCAGAAGGCACTACTTGAAGTAGCCAAGCGTCCGGTTCCCGCACGGTAAATCGCTGTTGTAAAGACACGGTTTTCGTTCCCGCATACTTCAATTCGGCGCAATGTTGCTCTAGTCTCCGGCTGAAATGAATCCGGAGGCTGCGGAACCTATGGAAAATGTGAATGTGGCGGAGTTCGGCTCGACCGAAAAAACCACGGGCAATTACAGCTATAAACTTTCCAGTCCGATGCCGTTTCTTTGGACGATGGTGCTGTTTCTGATCATCGTCGGGTTCATTGCCGCCATTCTATTCCGGCAAGCCCAGACTGCCTTCATGCACAATCCCGGCCTCAACGGTTTGATCCTCGGGGTCTTGGCCGTCGGCATCATCCTGGTTTTCAGCCATGTGCTGTCGCTCAGGCCGGAAGTGCGGTGGTTCAATTCATTCCGTGCTGCGGGCAGCGCCGACAAGGTCGGCCGCAACCCGAAGCTGCTCGCGCCGATGCGGACTCTGATTGGCAACCGCAGCGCTTCGGCAGGCATTTCGACCGCGGCATTCCGCTCCATTCTCGATTCCATTGCCAACCGTCTCGATGAATCGCGCGACGTATCGCGCTATCTGATCGGCCTCCTGGTGTTCCTCGGTCTGCTCGGCACCTTTTGGGGTCTTATCGGTACGATCGGCTCGATCAGTTCGGTCATTCAGACGCTTGACGCGGGTTCGAATGGTTCGACCGATGTTCTCGGTGCACTGAAGGAAGGGCTGTCGATGCCGCTTTCCGGCATGGGCCAGGCGTTCTCGTCTTCGCTGCTTGGTCTGTCCGGCTCGCTCATCCTGGGTTTCCTCGATCTGCAGGCAGGCCGTGCGCAGAACCGCTTCTACATGGAACTGGAGAACTGGCTTTCGTCGGTGACAGATGTCGGCTCGGATGTGGCCATGCCCGCGATCAGTCCCAACTCGGCAGTCTCGCCGGACGACGTTCGCGCGCTTTCCGAATATATGCGCAGGATCTCGGAAGAGGGCAGCGGCGGCACGCAGAGGTCGGTTGCGGCAATGGCGAACCTTGCCGAAGGCATTCAGGGTTTGGTCAAGAACATGCGAAATGAGCAGCAAATGCTGCGTGACTGGATCGAGGCCCAGCAAGACGAGACGAAAGCGATGCGCCGCACTCTCGATCGCCTAGCCGAGCGGATCGGCGCCCAAGAAAAGCACGGTTCGAACGAACGCTCTCAACGCGTGCCGCAAACCGAAAAGACCGAGGGCAAGTAACCCATGGCTCTCGCCCGCAATCGTCGCCCTCAGCGCGCGATAGACTATTGGCCAGGTTTCGTCGATGCACTGTCGACGCTGCTGATCTCCATCATGTTCGTGCTGACCGTTTTTGTGGTCGGCCAGTATATCCTGAGTCGTGAAATCTCCGGCCGGGACGAGGTTCTCAACCGTCTGAACAGCCAGATCAACGAGTTGACGCAGCTTCTGGCGCTGGAGAAGGGAAGCAATCAGGATCTTGAGGACAGTGTCGCCAATCTGCAGGCGGCCCTGTCGTCGGCTGAAGGCGAGCGATCGCGGTTGAAGGCGCTGCTTGATGCCGGCTCGGGCGGCCAGAGCGCTGCGGAAGCGCGTGTCGGTAATCTGACAAAAGAGCTCGACGAACAGAAGCAGATGAGCGACCGGGCGATGAGCCAGGTCGAGTTGCTGAACCAGCAGATTGCTGCCCTGCGTAGCCAGATTGCCGCCATTGAAGCCGCGCTACAGGCCTCCGAGCAGAAGGACCAGAGCTCGCAGACGAAGATCGCGGATCTTGGCCGTCGCCTGAACGTCGCGCTCGCGCAACGCGTGCAGGAGCTCAACCGCTACCGCTCCGATTTCTTTGGGCGCCTGCGCGAAATTCTGTCCGATCGCGAAAACATCAGGATCGTCGGTGACCGGTTCGTCTTCCAGTCGGAAGTACTGTTTCCTTCCGGCGGCGCGGACCTCAATCCGGATGGGCAGGTCGAGATGGAAAAGCTTGCGACCGCGCTTCTCGACGTCGCCAAGGAAATCCCGCCCGAGATCAACTGGGTGCTGCGTGTCGACGGGCATACCGACAACGTCCCGCTCGCCGGCACCGGTCGTTATGGCGACAACTGGCAGCTGTCGTCCGCGCGTGCGATCTCGGTCGTCAAGTTCCTGATCTCCCGCGGCGTGCCGGCCGACCGTCTTGTCGCCGCCGGTTTCGGCGAGTTCCAGCCGATCACGCCAGGCGATACGCCGGAGGCGCGCGCCACCAACCGTCGTATCGAGCTGAAGCTGACCGAAAAGTAGGTTTATGCGACGCCCGTTCGAACGTTCGCGAGGCGATCGAGGAGAAAGCCACGCACAGCGGGGCTGTCGCTGAGGCCGATTGCCGAGAGATAGGCGGTCTCCGCTTCCCGATAGTTCCTGACTTCCGTCAGCAGATGCGCGCGAACGGCCCAATAGGGTTGATAGGCTTTGATTTCCTTTGCGTCCATGCTGGCCAGGCAATCCAGTCCGGCTTGGGCGCCTTTGGTGCGGCTGAGGACGGCAGCACGGCTGACGCGGGCGCCGACCGTTGGCTGCATCATCAGCAGGGCGTCATAGAAGGTTAGGAGAGCGTCCCAATTCGTCGTGCCGGTCAGACGACGCGCAGTATGTACGGACTGAATGGCGGCCATGCATTGGAACGGACCGAAGCGGTTGACCGCACCTGCCTTGCGGAGCAGCGCGTCAGCTTCGGCAAGCATGATCGCATTCCAGCGCTCCGTCGACTGTTGTTCCAGTGCGACGTAGTCACCCTCGGCATTGCGCCGCGCGGCCCGCCGACCTTCGCAATACAGCATCAAGGCAAGCAACCCGTTAACCTCCGGTTCGTCGGGAAGCATCGAAAGCAGCGCGCGGCAGAGCCAGATGGCTTCACTGGAAAGTGCACTGCGACCGCCATCGGCACCATCGAGATCGTCCCAACCAAGCCCGTAGGCGGCGTAGATTGCAGAGAGCACGGCGGACAGACGCTCGGGCAGCGAGCGTCGATCGGGTATCGCAAATCCAATGCCGATATCGCGAATGTTCGCCTTGGCCCGGACCAACCTCTGCCCCATTGCAGCAGGAGAAATGACGAAGGCCTGCGCGATGGCTTTTGCGTCAATGCCTAGCACGACTTGCAGCATCAGCGGGGTGTGGATGCTCTTTTCGATTTGCGGATGGGTGCAGACGAAAAGCAGCTTCAGGCGGTCGTCCGGAAATGCATCGGCAGCAGCGTCGTTCATCCTCGCCTCCGCCTCCTCGAAGGCCAGGGCGATGGTCGGGCGAGCATTTTCCTGGACACTTCGGTGGCGCGCCCCCTGCATGAGATTGCGCCGCGCAGCGACCAGCAGCCACGCCTCCGGCCTGTCGGGAATGCCGCGCTCCGGCCAGACCCGCAGGGCATCGACGAGCGCTTGCGACAGCGCATCCTCGGCGGCCGACAGATCACGGGAGCGGGCCGCCAGAAAGGCAACCAACTTGCCATAGGATTGGCGCGCCACCCTTTCGGCGGCGCGCTCGGCTTCGGCGGTCATGCCCACCTCACATTTGAAGGCGAGGGCGCACCTCGACCGAGCCTTCTGCGGAGACCGGAACACGGGTCGCCCATTCGAGCGCCGTGTCGAAATCCGGAACGTCGATCAGATAGAAGCCACCCAATTGTTCCTTACCTTCGGGATAGGGGCCGTCCTGCACATCGTGGTCCTCGCCCTTGCGTCGCACCACCGTGCCGGTTTCGGGTGCGGTCAGCCCGGCGCCGCCGGTCATGATGCCGGCCTGAATCAGAGCCTGCGTGTAGGCGATCCAGCCGTCGCGATAGGTGGGATCGGTGCGGCGGGCAAAATCCCGCGATGATTCACGAACGATGAGCGCATATTGCATGTGGCATTCCTCCAGATTCGTTGCGTTGACCGGCGTGCAGGCATCTAAGAACCAAAACTGAAAAGCTGCAACGTTCGGGGATCGGCGGAAGACCGTTCCGATACAATGAGACGTGACATCAGCCCATTTCGACATCCGGCCAAAAAAATCTCGGTGACAAAAAAGTGGCGTTGTCGCCAAGCGGGGCTCCGCGTAGGCTCGCGGAGATTTGGGGGAGAATGCTTTTGATTGAATGCGATGTGCTGGTCATCGGCGCGGGTCTTGCCGGCCTGGTGGCGGCGGCGGAAGCGGCGGATCGCGGGCGGAAGGTCTGCATCGTTGAACAGGAAGGCGAACAAAGCCTCGGCGGGCAGGCCTTCTGGTCGTTGGGCGGATTGTTTTTCGTCGACAGCCCGGAACAGCGGCTGATGGGGATCCGTGACAGCCTTGGCTTGGCACGCCAGGATTGGATGGGGTCAGCGTCGTTTGACCGACCGGAAGACTATTGGCCGCGCCGCTGGGCGGAAGCCTATCTCGAATTTGCCGCAAGCGAAAAGCGTTCGTGGCTTCATCAGTACGGCATGCGCTGGTTCCCGGTCGTCGGCTGGGCCGAGCGGGGAGGCGGGTTGGCGCATGGCCACGGAAATTCCGTGCCACGCTTCCATGTGACGTGGGGAACCGGGCCTGCTGTGCTTGCACCATTTGTCCGTCGGGTGCGTGAAGCGGAAGCAAAGGGTCTTTTGACGCTTTTGTTCCGGCATCAGGTGGATGATCTCCTTGTTCAGGACGGCGTTGTCTGCGGCGCCCGCGGCACCGTCCTTCAGTCCGACGCCTCCGTGCGAGGGCGGGAGACGAACCGCATTTTTTCGGGGCTCTTCGAGGTTCGGGCCGATGTGACGATCGTCACATCAGGAGGTATCGGGGGCAATCACGACGCGGTGCGCAGGAGATGGCCGGTAGACAGACTAGGGCGGCCCCCGGCCGATATGGTCGCTGGCGTGCCTGCCCATGTGGATGGTCGAATGATCGAGATCTCCGAACGCGCAGGTGGCCGCGAGATCAATTCGGACCGGATGTGGCACTATACGGAGGGGCTGAAGAACTGGGATCCCATCTGGCGCAATCACGGGATACGTATCCTGCCGGGTCCGTCCTCCTTCTGGTGTGATGCCAATGGGAACCGCTTTGATGCGCCTGCCATGCCCGGCTTCGATACGCTGGCGACGCTCAAAGCCATCTGCGCGACTGGGCATGACTACAGCTGGTTCATCCTCACCAAGGCGATCATCAAGAAGGAGTTTGCCCTTTCTGGTTCCGAGCAGAATCCTGACATTACGGGTAAGGACATTCGCCTGCTTCTCAAGCGGTTGGGCAAGGAGCCGCCAGGGCCGGTCCAGGCGTTCATGGATAGGGGCGAGGATTTCATCGTTCGCGACACGCTCAAAGCGCTTGTTGATGGCATGAACGGACTGACCGGCGAGAAGCGTGTGGACGCGAGCCGCCTCAGGACGCAGATCGAGGCGCGTGACCGGGAGATCGCCAATGCCTTTTCCAAGGACGGCCAGGTCACCGCCATCCGCGGTGCGCGACGATACCTGGGGGACAAGCTGATGCGGACGGCGAAGCCGCACGCGCTGCTTGACCCGCGGGCTGGGCCGCTCATTGCCGTGCGACTGCACATCCTGACACGCAAGTCGCTGGGTGGTCTGGAGACGGATCTATCCGCGCGCGTGATCGGCCATGGCGGCGATCCTATTCCAGGGCTTTATGCCGCGGGCGAAGTAGCAGGTTTTGGTGGTGGAGGTATGCACGGATACAATGCGCTCGAGGGAACTTTCCTCGGCGGTTGCATCTTTTCCGGCAGGGTCGCCGGACGAGCAGTGTAGAGGCGGCGCTTTTAGCGCCGCCTGATGGGTCAGGCCTCAGCCTTCGTCGTGTCGACGACTTCTGCGCCGGGAGAATTCTTCTTGATGGATTCGATGGCGCTCAGCGCCGATGCCTTGGCCTTATAGCCTTCGGAGCCGAACATGGATTCGCCGTTCGGCGCTTTGAAACGGAAACGGAACTCGCCAGCCTTGTCCTTGTAAACTTCGAACTTATACATCGATTTTTCTCCCGGAATCAGGATGTTGTCCTATCTACAGCCGCAGCGTAGAACAAAAAACGCAACTATTCCATCGGGATATTTGCGCGCTTTGCAACCGACGCGACTGACGGGTCCTGCAAAGGAAATCGCTGGTATCACGGCTTGAAGATCGAGAAGACCGACGAGAACTTGTTAATCAGGTATGGCGCGAAAAGCACGAGGCCGGAATAGAAGAAATTTGCCGCCTTCGTCATGTCGGGTATCTCGTTGACGCTGGCAAAGCGATAAAGACAGGCAAGGCCGAAGCCGACGTATAGCATCAGTATCGCGACGGTTCCGACAAGGGCGATGAAACGGCTCGAACTCGCTTTCATCATCGTGACGGTTAGTGGGAGCTGCCCTGCGGCGAGAGGGATGCCAGCGGCGTCGATGGGGGTTCCGGCTGCGTCAGTTTTCGTCAACTCGACTTCCTCAGACAGGGCGTCGGTCAGCGACCAATCGTGGGCCTCCCGGAGCGAGCGGTAGCACAGCAGCATCGATATCACCACGGCGATGGCGACGAGCACAACCAACATATTGGCAAAGCTTATTAAATTCACCAGAGCCTCCCTCAGAGCGCTGCGACATGAATCTGTCCATGAAACCGAGTGTAATCTTTGCGTGTATTATGTCAATATACACGCAAAGATTACACGCCGATGCAACCGTCGCAGGCTGCTCGCTGAGAAGGGACGTGTAATTCGATGATCACTTCACGGCGGCAAGAAAGTCGCCGGCGCCAGTTTCGAACTGCAGCTTGGCGAGCTTGGCGTAGATGCCCCCATCTCGAATGAGGGTCTGATGCGTTCCCTCTTCGACGACACGACCCTGATCCATAACGAGAATCCGGTCAGCCTTCAGCACGGTGGCGAGGCGATGGGCAATGACAAGCGTCGTGCGCCCGGTCATGAGCCCATCGAGGGCCTTTTGCACAAGTGTTTCGCTTTCGGCGTCCAGCGCGGACGTCGCCTCGTCGAGCAGGAGCACTGGTGCATCTTTCAGAATGGCACGGGCGATCGCGATCCGCTGACGTTGACCGCCGGAGAGCGTGATACCGCGCTCGCCGACTTCCGTGTCATATCCCTTCTCCAGGCGGGCGACGAATTCGTCTGCCTGAGCAGCAATGGCTGCCGCACGCACCTCTTCGCGCGTGGCCTCTGGACGACCGAAGGCGATGTTGTCGTGAATCGAAGCCGCAAAAATGGTGACATCCTGCGGCACGATCGCGAGGCGTTTGCGCAGTTCGTCGGGATCGGTGCTCGTCGCTTCGATACCGTCGATCTTCACCGCGCCCTGCTGCGGGTCGTAGAAACGGAGCAGCAGCGAGAAGACTGTACTTTTGCCGGCGCCGGAGGGGCCGACAATCGCAACGGTTTCGCCGGGAGCTACGTCGAAGCTCAGGCCATGCAGCGCTGATCGTTCGGGGCGTGATGGATAGGCGAAGTGCACGTCACTGAACTGCACACGGCCAAGCGCAGGAGCCGGCAGCGCAACAGGCGCTGCTGGCGCCGCGATCGGGGAAACCTCGTCGAGCAGTTCCGTCAGCCGGTCAGCCGCACCCGCGGCCTGCGAAAGCTCGCCCCAGACTTCCGACAGAGCGCCGAGCGAGCCGGCGGCGATAACGGCGTAGAGAAGGAACTGGCCGAGCGTGCCCGCAGAGAGCGTGCCCGCGAGAACGTTGTGGGCTCCGACCCAGAGAACAGCGACGACGCTGCCGAAGATAAGGGTGATGGCGATTCCCGTCAGCAGGGCGCGCGAGCGGATCGCGGCACGGGCGGCAGCATAGGCCGTTTCGACGGCCGATCCATAACGGTCCGCCGCAGCGTTTTCTCCGCCAAAAGCCTGGACGGTGCGGCTGGCGGCGATGGTCTCGTTGGCGAAGGCGGAGGCATCGGCCAGTGTATCCTGGGCAAAACGCGAGCGTTTCCGCACCGAGCGGCCGAAGCCGACGAGCGGGAAGACGATCAGCGGGATCGCACCGATCACCAGGCTGGACAGCTTTGGAGAGGTCACGATCATCATGCCCATCGCGCCGAGACAGAGGATGAGATTGCGTAGGGCCACAGAGGCTGTTGCACCGACGGCCGACTTGATCTGCGTCGTATCTGCCGTCAGGCGCGAGACGATCTCGCCCGACTGGTTGACGTCGAAGAACGCCGGCGACAGCCGCGTCACGTGACTGAAGACGTCGCGGCGAAGGTCGGCGACGACGCGCTCGCCAAGCGTGATGACGAAGTAATAGCGAAGGGCGCTCGCAACGGCTAGCACGACCGCCATGATCATCAGCATGAGGAAATAGCTGTTGATGAAGCTGCCATCGGCCTGCGTGAAGCCGTGATCGATCATGCGGCGGACGGCGAGCGGCAGGGCGAGCGAGGTCACGGCCGCAAGCGCAAGCGACGCGAGAGCGCCGGCGACCAGGCCGCGATAGCGCACGACATAGGGCGTCAGCCGGCCTAGCGGCTTCAGCGATCGCGACTTCTTTTCCCCTGCTTGACCCGCGTATGCCAATTCGTCTCCGATCCCCTACAACACCGCTCATCCGCGGCTGATGGCTCTTGTTATCCTGCCGGCCTTCATGTATAGGCAGCCCATCCTAATGGGAAGCCGTAGCCTTTGCGTCTGCGGCTTCATTTATTCAATCGGTCCTCTTGTCGCAACGAATATGCGTCAAATTGGACGTTGCATGGCAGGAAGATTGTTATGAAGGCAGATATCCATCCCGACTATCACACGATCAAGGTAGTCATGACCGACGGCACCGAATACGAAACCCGCTCGACCTGGGGTTCTGAAGGCGCAGTCATGAACCTCGAAATCGACTCCAAGTCGCATCCGGCATGGACTGGTGGCAACCAGCAGCTCATGGACCGCGGCGGCCGCGTTTCCAAGTTCAACAAGCGTTTCGGCGGCCTCGGCCTCTAATCGCTGCCGCTTGGTGGAATTGAAAGAACCCCGCTTCCGGCGGGGTTTTTTGTTGCGTGCTTTCTGCCCGCGAGACTGTTTGCTTTCTTGGACCCGCGTTGCGGCCTCTTGGAAATCCGTTCGATCCAAGACAAGATCATCCAGCTCCAGCTTTGAAGGGGGACTGGGATGGAAAACCACGAGCCGTTTCTAAGAGAAGCGATCGCGCTTTCGAAATCTGCGATGGAACGGGGTGACGAGCCGTTTGGCTCAGTGCTGGTCAAGGACGGGACGGTCATTCTGTGCGCCGAAAACAGCGTATTCACCGGCCGCGACATGACGAACCACGCCGAGTTGAACCTGATCAAGCTCGCTGCGCAGAAGTACGATGCTGCTTTCCTGACGGATTGCACGCTCTACACCAGCACCGAGCCGTGTGCGATGTGTTCCGGGGCGATTTACTGGTCGGGGATCGGGCGCATGGTGTTTGCGTGCTCCGAGACGCGACTTGGTGAGATTGCCGGGATCGGCCTGAACGTTCCGAGCCGGGCAATATTGGAAACCGGCGCGCGCATCGTCGTCGTCGATGGCCCGAACATCGAAGACGAAGCTGCTGCCGTCCATCAGGAATTCTGGCCAAAGCATCTGGGTAAAACGTAGCGGCTGAAAGCTCATGGCGCGCAAAAGAAAAACCGGCCGCGCACGACGCAGCCGGTTTCATGAATGCGGTATCGAGGCGGCTTAGTTGTTGCTGAAAGCCGTCTGCAGCAAGCTAAGCTGAGCCTGGACGCTATTCTGGTTGTCAGGAACGATCGGGGCTTCGGCCGGACGGTAGATTTCGCGGTCGAGCAGGGCGACGCGGTTCTGCAGGCGCAGCGAGCGTTCGATCAGATCGCGGAAGGATTCCGGCAGGTCGCCCCAGCCCGGCGCGTTGCGATCGACGTTGAAACCGTCGAGGCGAACCTTGTTCTTCTCGGCCAAAACCTGATCGCGCGACATCTCGCCGTTGTTGACGGCGCGCTGCAGCAGCAGCCAGGACGCCATTTGCATCAGGCGGGTGGTGAGGCGCATCGATTCAGCGGCGTAGAGAACGGATGCCATGCGCGGCAGAACCTTCGAGGCTGCGCGACCCTGGCCATCGAGATAGGCGGCGGTTTCTTCAACCAGCGACATGCCTTCCGAATACAGTGTCTTGAACTGCGAGGATGAGGCAGCGCGACCTGCAAAACTGATCGTGTTCAATCCAAGCTCTGACATTTAAATAGTCCCTGTTGCACGCATCTACTTATGGTCAGGTAACGTCGACCGAAGGCAAAAGGTTCTCCGGCCGCTCTTTATGCTTTTAAGATGGTAGCTTTAGCGGAATTGCGCAAGGCGTTTCTTAAGAAAGGGTTAACTTCCACAGTTTCATGGAAATGGTCCCCAACGCAATAAAAAAGAAGAGCCGCAAAAGCGGCTCTCAAGGTAAAACAGGGAGAAAAATCAGACCAATTCACCGCATGGAAAACTGTCTGAGATCCAGAGAAGATCTGGATGAGTACAGTAATACCTTATAAAGCTTAATCGCGGCTTAAACCTGTCCCGGTTTAGTCCTTTCCGGCAACATGATTTGCTGCTTTAGCCAACCGCCGATCAGGAGCGGAAGAGGCTTTCGGCCGCTGATCTTGTCGAGGTCTTGCTGGCCACCTCAGCTTCGATTCTCACGATCTCGGCCTTGAGCAGCTCAATGCGCGATCTCAATTCGTCGACCGAGACGGCGGAAAGATCGCCACCGATCTCATGCGCAATCTTCTTCTGCGGCCGGTCGTCATCGATGAAGCTCATCTCAATCCTCCCTTGTCTGCCTCAGTTATATTTTAGGGCAGGATCGCCGGTTTCGGGAGTCTTGGCGGTTCCGCGGTCGGCAAGCGACATGCTTTCGGGCGTTAGCGTTTGTGAGGTGGCAGTCGAAAGAGTCGTAAACGCGTCGCGGTCGCCGACCGGAACGGCGGCGCGCATGCGGCTGCGGATGATGGCATAGGCGGTGATCAGCACATGGGCGATCGCCGTCACTAGGAAGAGGGCATGCGGGTTGATCATCGACATCACGGGCCCGCCAATGGTCGGGCCGATGATCGTGCCGATGCCGTAAAGGAGCAGCAACCCGCCGGAGACTTTTACGAAGTCCTCTGCGGAGGCAAAGTCGTTCGCGTGCGCAACGGCGATCGGATAGAGCGTGTTGGCAACGGCGCCATAAAGCACGACGAGACCGATAATGAAGTAGGGCGAGTCGGGGTGCAGGATCGCCAGCAGCAGGCCGGCGACAGCGGCAATCGCCGACATTGCCGCCAGTACGTAGCGACGGTCGATACGGTCCGAGAGGCGGCCGGCCGGCAGTTGCATCACGGCGCCGGCGAAGATCGTCGAGCTCATCATGATGGCGATGCTGGTATCGGAGAGGCCAGCGCCAGCACCAAAGACGGCGCCCAGCGTACCGTAGGCGCCGTTGGCGATACCGACGAGGAGAATGCCAAGGCAAGAGACGGGAGAGTTGCGGTAAAGGGCCGGCAGATCGAGCTTGACGGCCTTCAGCGGCTGCGGGGAGGCCGCGGTCGAGAGCGTCGTCGGAAGCATCGCGATGCAGTAGAAGATGCCGCAGATCATGAAGAGCACGGGCGTGCGTACATCCTCCAGCGGAATCATCATCTGGCCGGCCACGACGCCGAAGAGCGTGATGGATATATAAAGCGAGAAGATCGCGCCGCGGCTTTCGTTGGTGGCGCGCTCGTTCAGCCAGCTCTCGATGATCATCGACGTGCCGGCGGTCGCAAAGCCTGTCACGGCGCGCAAGAGCACCCACCAGACCGGGTGGATAATGATGCCGCTGACCAGCGCGATGATCGCGATAATCGCAATGAAGCCGGAGAAGGCGCGAACGTGGCCGACACGGCGCACCAGTTTGGGGGCAACGAGGCAGCCGATGACGAAGCCGGCCGCCCAGGAGGTGCCGAGCAGCCCAAGGGTGGTCGTTGCGTAACCTTCCAGGTTGCCACGCACTGGAAGCAGGATGCCCTGCAAGCCGTTGCCCATGAAGAGAAAGAGCGTCCCGAAAAGAAGTGAGGCGACGGACAGCAGATTTCTTTTCATATACCCAGACTCTATGCGTTGAATGTCAAAGGACATATGGCAACACACGGGTGTCGCCCAGCCTCGAGAAGATTGATTGTGCCCCCAAATGCCTTTACGGCATGAATAAATGCAGTCGTGACGCGAAAAAATGTCGGTCCTGTGACAATCAGAAGAGATGGAAAAATAAAGACATGACCAAGCTGATCGCCCTGCTGCTCATCCTGGCGATGGCGATCCAGTTGATCAAGCCGCTGGGTGTCCCAGGGCTGCGTCGGCGCATGGATTTCTGGAAGATCGCGCTGATCGCCTTCGCAATCTGGGCGCTGGCGCTGATCGGCCGCGACCTCTTCGTCTAATACGCGATTTCGCCGCCCATGACTGGCGCGCAGCTTCCGGAAATCGTGACGTCGGTGACCGTCCCCTCCTGCTTGACCACGTCGATCCCGATGAGGCTGCGGCGTCCCATTTCGACGCCTTGCTCTATGGTCAGCGAAACGCTCATAGTCGCATCCGGCTCCAGCGAAACGAGGTAGGCGCCCAAGGCTGCCGAGGCGCTGCCGGTTGCCGGATCCTCCGGCACGTTGTCGAGCGGCGCAAACATCCGTGCGCGGATCATCCACGGGTTTTCCTGCGAGCGGACGTAGACGAACAGCGAGAAGTCGTGGTTGCCTTCAATGGTCGACCCTGCCGCATCCTGAAAATATGAAAGGTTCGGTCGGGCGCGGCCGAGGGCGGCAAGGTCCGCGAGTTCGGCGACTACGAAACTCAGCCCAGCCGATAGGACAACAGGTCCATGCGTGGACACGCGGATTTCGTCTGGTTCGATGGCGATGCAGCGGGCAACGGTGTGCCCCGAGATTGTGTCGCCGACAGCAAGCGGTCTCGGCGCGCGAATGGATGCGGACAGCACCTCGCCACGGTCCCGCTTGAGGACAACTTCGACGAGTCCCGCCTTCTCCTCGAAGCGCAGCTTGTCTCCGGTGGGCCGACCGAACACCTCGCCCTGCCGCCCAAGCACATAGGCGGTACCAACGTTCGGATGGCCCGCAAAGGGCACCTCCATGGTCGGCGTGAAGATACGGATACGGGCGGTATTGTCGGGATCCTCCGGCGGCAGCACGAAGGTGACTTCCGAATAGCCGAACTCCGCGGCGATGTTCTGCATGTCGGTATCGGTCAAACCACGCGCGTCACTCATGACAGCCAGCGGATTGCCTTCGAAACGGGTGGAGGTGAAAACATCGACGGTCGTGAAGGCAACGGTTTTCATGGCGGCTCCGAACGGGCTGATGCCTTGATCCTTACTTGCGAACGGCTGGCTGCAGAAGCTGGAAACTTGTCGCTGTTACAATAGAAAAACCGGCCGCTTTGGGCGGCCGGTTCTGTTTGTCTTGTAAGCCGAGAAGGGCTTAAGCGGCCTGTTCGAGGTCCTTCTTCCAGCTGCCCTTGGCAGCGAGGCTGTTCATCTCGGCGCGGTGGGCGAAGGCACGTTGTCCGGCGGCGACATTCTCCGCTTTGCCACCCCAGGCCTTGAGGGCCGTATCCTGCAGGGCGCGGCCATAGGAGAAGGTGACAGCCCAGGGCAGGTCGTAGCCCGAGTTGATCGCAGATAGATGCGCCGACGCTTCTTCGGTCGACTGGCCGCCGGAGAGGAAGGCAATGCCGGGAACGGCGGAGGGAACGGTGCGCTTCAGAACTTCGACGGTACGCTCGGCGACTTCGGCGACAGACGCCTTGCGGGCGTTCTTGCCGTCGATGACCATGTTCGGCTTCAGGATCATGCCTTCGAGGCTGACACGGGCATCGGCCAGTTCCTCGAAGACGGTGCGCAGCGTCCATTCGGTGACCTCCGCGCAGCGGTCGATGTTGTGGTCGCCCGGCTTGCCATCCATCAGGCATTCCGGCTCGACGATCGGAACGATGTTGGCCTGCTGGCAGAGTGCGGCATAGCGGGCAAGCGCGTGCGCATTGGCCTTCATGGAGCCCCAAGTCGGCAGCGAGGAGGAAATTGCGATGACGCCGCGCCACTTGGCGAAGCGAGCGCCGGCTTCATAATACTTCGCCAGGCGATCTGCGAGGCCGTCCAAACCTTCGGTGATGGTTTCGCCGGGATAGGCTGCCATCGGTTTTGCGCCGATATCGACCTTGATGCCCGGAATGCTGTCTGCTGCGCGGATGATGTCAACGAAGGGCGTGCCGTCTGTGGCTTTCTGGTGGAGGGTCTCTTCGTAGAGAATGACGCCGGAAATATACTGACGCATCGCCTCGTCGGTACGGAACAACATCTCGCGGTAGTCACGGCGGCTCGTTTCTGTCGATTCAAGTCCAATCGTATCGAACCGCTTGCCGATTGTGCTCGTCGATTCATCCGCTGCAAGCAGCCCACGGCCACCTGTTACCATACGCACGGCAATGTCTTCCAAACGTTCGCTCATATCGTTCTCTCCACAGCAAAGAAAAATCGTCAACCGGTGAATATAGGTCGCGGATAACAGAAGTTTATGGTCGGGAAAACGGCAGCAAAATTCTTTGAAACGTTTGAATTTTTTTTAATCGTTTGAAAGTTCGGGCTTTTGTCCTCTCTTTGAGCAAAAGACCGCGGCGCTTTAGCGCCACGGTCTATCTACATGTAAAATCTGTTAAATTTGGCTGCTCGGATCATTTGGCCTTGTTGAGGACCGCGACACCCGGAAGGACTTTCCCCTCCATCCATTCAAGGAAGGCACCACCCGCGGTCGATACATAGCTGAAATCATCGGCAACGCCGGCATGGTTCAGCGCGGAGACCGTATCACCACCACCGGCGACCGAGGTAAGCTTGCCAGCCTTGGTGCGCTCGGCCGCAAACTTCGCTGCCGCGACGGTTGCCTTGTCGAACGGTTCGATCTCGAACGCGCCAAGCGGACCGTTCCAGACGAGCGTATTGGCGCGCTCGATCCAGGCCTTGATCGCCTCGACCGACTTCGGACCGACGTCCAGCACCATCGCGTCGCTGGGGATCGCATCGATCGCGACCGTCTCGTTGGCGGCGTTTGCTTTGAACTCGCGGGCAACAACGCCGTCTTCGGGGAGAATGATGGCGCAGCCCGCCGTGGCCGCTTCGATCATGATCTGCTTTGCGGTGTCGGCAAGGTCGTGCTCGCAGAGCGACTTGCCGACATTGGTGCCACGCGCGGCGATAAAGGTATTTGCCATGCCGCCGCCGATTACCAGCGCGTCGACCTTCTTTACGAGGTTCATCAAGAGATCAATCTTGGTCGAGACCTTAGCGCCGCCGACGATGGCAACGACCGGTCGGGCCGGATTGCCGAGGCCGGTCTCAAGTGCTTCGAGCTCAGCCTGCATGGTGCGGCCGGCATGAGCGGGAAGATGATGGGCGAGGCCTTCCGTCGAGGCGTGCGCACGGTGGGCGGCGGAGAAGGCATCATTGACGTAGATGTCTCCCTGCGCGGCTAGCGCCTTGACGAAATCCGGGTCGTTCTTCTCTTCGCCCTTATGGAAGCGCGTATTTTCCATGAGCAGGATATCGCCGTTCTTCATCGCCGCAACGGCGTCGCTAGCCACGGCACCAATGCAGTCGCCGGCGGTCGAGACCGAGTGGTCAAGGACTTCCTCGACGGAGGGCGCAATCAGGGACAGCGAAAGATCCGGCGACGGGCCATCCTTGGGGCGACCGAAATGCGCGAGCAGGATGACCTTGGCGCCCTTCTTCGACAGTTCCAGGATCGTCGGGGCAACACGCTCGATGCGCGTGGTGTCGGTCACTTTGCCGTCTTTGACCGGGACGTTCAGGTCAACGCGAACGAGGACGCGCTTGCCGGCAATGTCGTTGAGGTCGTCGAGGGTCTTGAAGGAAGGCATGGAGAAGTCCGTTCGTTATTGCCCAAAAGATGCGGGGACCATAGCAAGGATGACTGCAGACGCAAGGCGGTCATTGCCGCTTTTCATCACCCTTGCCGGACGTCGCTGCGGCGGCTGCTTCACGGTTCTTGCGACCTTTAAAGCGGTCACGGACGCGGTCGATGATGTCATGCAGATTAAGGAAGATCGGCAGGGCGGTGGCGGGCTCGAGAGCCTCGAGCGACATGCCGACCGAAGTGATGTGGTCCTGGTCGTCGAGATCGCGGACGATCAGGATAATGGAGCCGAGGCGCACCCGGTCGGCATAGTCGGCCTTGCCACCGAGACGATGCTTCATCAACTCGGCGATCGTCAGTCCCTTCTCGGATTCGTTCAGCAGTCCAGGGCCGTAGGCGGCGTCGAGATCTGCGGCGGGGCGAGCCGGTGAAAGTGCGAAGGCGCCGAAGAAATCCGCATCGTCCTCCTCGACGGGAACTCGGCTGGCAAAGAGCTTGTCGAGCAGCCGCGAATAGGAGGGAACGACGAAGAGATAGACGAGATCGTTTTCGCGCAGCCGTCCGGCATACTGATAGCGCATCGACTTGCCATCTCGGATGACGAGCGAGGGCGTTGCCCAACGCGGGATACGCTCACCGCGCAAGACCGGGCTATCCTTGACGACGCGGTAGGAGAGAAGCTCATGGTTTGCCGCGCCCGGTAGATCCACTTCCACCTTGTCGACGGCACCCATCCGCGGTGGGGTGATGAGCCCGAGCTTCTTGGCAACCGGTTTGATCGTCCATCCTTGTACGAGCAGCGAGACGAGCACGATGATGAAGGCGGTATTGAAATAGACCTGGCCATTCTCCAGTCCGCCAAGGATGGGCATGATCGCAAGCAGGATCGACACTGCGCCACGCAAGCCGACCCATGCGACAAAGCCAATCTCTTGCTGCGTGTAGTCGAAGGGCAGCAGAGACAACCAGATGGCAAGCGGGCGCGCGACGAAGATCAGGAACAGGGCAAGCAGTATCGCTGGAATGGCGATCGACGGAAACTGCGACGGTGTTGCAAGGAGCCCGAGAACGAGGAACATAATGATCTGTGCAAGCCAAGTCATGCCGTCCTGGAAGCGCTTGATGGCGGCATAACCGTGGAGTTTGCGGCTGCCCGCGTAGATGCCGGCAACATAGACGGCGAGGAAGCCGCTGCCGCCGACCGCGCCTGTCGCTGAAAAGACCAGCAGCGCCAGGGCCAGCACGAAGATCGGTGTCAGGCCGCGATCCGTCTCCAGCCTGCTGACGATCAAAACGATCATCATGCCGCCGAGCAGGCCGAGGATGACGCCGAGGCCCATCTGCTGCACGAACATGGCAAGCATGCCGATGTTGATGCCGTGATACCGTTCGCCGCTCGCAAGAACCTCAACGAGCGCAATGGTCAGGAAGATCGCCATCGGGTCGTTGGAGCCGGATTCCACTTCAAGGGTCGAGCGCACTTTGTCGCGGATATTGATGCCGCCGATGCGCAGCAGGAAGAAGACTGCCGCCGCGTCGGTAGAGGCAACGATGGAGCCGAGCAGCAGTCCTTCCAGCCACGTAAAGTTCAGCAACCACATGGCGACGACGCCAACCAATGCAGCCGTTATCAGGACACCGACCGAGGCAAGTGTCAGCGAGGGCACGGCGGCGAGCTTGAACGACTGCACTGGCGTTCCAAAGCCGGAGTCGAACAAGATGATCGCGAGCGCGATGGAACCGAGGATATAGGCGAGATAGTTGTTGGTGAATTCGATGCCCAGGCCATCCGTTCCGGCAAGCAATCCGATCGCCAGGAAGAGCAGGAGGAGGGGGGCGCCGAAGCGGAACGCGAGCAGGCTGGAGAATGCGGCGAGGAGCACGAGCGTCGTCGACACCAGTACGACGATATAGAACGCTTCCATGCCTATCCCCTTACCTGCAATTCAATGCAGACCGCCCCCGGTCCCGCAGCCCATTCCCAGTCGCCCTTTCGTCGTCATCCATGCTTGCTGCGAGTAAACGGCAAAACAAACGGGATGGGTAGGCCTTGCGGTCGAACCCCTGCTGTTTTGCGGCTTCATGCTGCTGTTTTGGCGTGCCGAACGGCAAAGCCGGATGAGCGCTCACGAAGGAGCTTGAAAAGAGTGTATGAGCAAATCGGGCGATAGCAGGGCAGAAGCGGCGCTCGCGCGCTTTTCCTGGCGATCAGTTTCTTGTCGGAAGTGAACCGCGTCGAGGCCTCAGCTCAGACGTCGTCGTCCTCATCACCTTCGTCATCGCCCATGTCGGAAATTGGAACCAGGAAGACGACGAATTCGTCATCGATGGTGCGCTCCGGATCGTCGTCGAACTCGTAGGCGTGCTCGACTTCGCTCGCCTCTTCGGCGGTTGCCTTGCGCAGGCTGAGCGGAGCAACTCCGTCCCAAACCGGCTTGCCTTGAGATTGCAGGACCGTCAGATCCTCCCGGAAATCCTCAGCCTCGAAGAAGGACTTGGCATCGTCGGCGTTCTCGGAGCGGAAGCTTGCGACTGGTTGTCCATCGATTTCGATCGTAAAGTAGTCCATCAGAATTCCTTCGCCTGCGCACCATCCGCGTTTACAGCGACAGTACGGTGATCGAACACCCCGCGCCAGCCCTATCCTTTAAGGATAACGATTATCGCGGTCCCATGACCTGCGTGGACGCCAGCAGCGGTTGCCCCTCCGCGATCTGCTTGGAACTGCGACCGCCAACGAGGCTCAAGCTCAGCACGCTCGCGATCATGCAAACAACAATGATCGTCATGAGAATTTTCATGGGGGACTCGTCGGCAATCCGGCATCTCTTATGCCTGTGACGCTAGCCAGTTTGACGATGGGACGCAAGCGGAAGGACCCACTCGCCACGGCCATCGGACTGGCCATAAGAAAAGCGGCCCGGTTGTCTGGGCCGCCTTCCGAGATAATTCTGCAGGCTGTTAGATGAGCTTCGCGAAAGCGACGGCCGTGTCGGACATGCGGCTGGAGAAGCCCCACTCGTTGTCGTACCAGGACAGGACACGCACGAAGTTGCCTTCCATGACCTTGGTCTGATCGGTTGCGAAGATCGAGGAGTGGCTGTCGTGGTTGAAGTCGCGGGAAACGAGCGGCTCGTCGGTGTAGCCGAGAATGCCCTTCAGTTTGCCGTTCGCGGCCGCCTTGATCGCTTCGTTGATTTCGCCGACCGTCGTGGCCTTCTTGGAGACGAACTTGAAGTCGACGACCGAGACGTTCGGGGTCGGAACGCGGATCGACGTACCGTCAAGCTTGCCCTTCAGATGCGGCATGACGAGGCCAACGGCCTTGGCTGCGCCCGTCGACGTCGGGATCATGGACAGGGCTGCGGCGCGGGCGCGGTACAGGTCCTTGTGCATGGTGTCGAGCGTCGGCTGGTCGCCGGTGTAGGAGTGGATCGTGGTCATGAAGCCGTGGTCGATGCCGACCGCGTCATCGAGAACCTTCACAACCGGTACGAGGCAGTTTGTCGTGCAGGATGCGTTGGAGATGACCAGGTGCTCCTTGGTGAGCTGGTCGTGGTTGACGCCGAAAACGACGGTCAGGTCAGCACCGTCGGCAGGGGCCGAAACGATGACGCGCTTGGCTCCTGCAGCCAGGTGCAGGGCGGCCTTTTCACGCGAAGTGAAGATGCCGGTGCATTCCATCGCGATGTCGACGCCGAGTTCCTTGTGCGGCAGCGTCGCCGGGTCCTTGATCGCCGTCACCTTGATCGGCTTGCCACCGCCAACAGTGATCGTGTCGCCTTCGACCTTCACCTCGGCTGGGAACTTGCCGTGGATGGAGTCGTAGCGCAGCAGGTGGGCATTGGTCTCGACCGGGCCGAGGTCGTTGATCGCGACAACCTCAATGTCGGTGCGGCCGGATTCGACGATCGCGCGGAGAACGTTGCGGCCGATGCGGCCGAAGCCGTTAATGGCAACCTTTACAGTCATGTGCATTCACTCCCTAGAGATGGGGCTTGCGGATTGAGTTGGAGAGCGCTTGTGCGCTCCCTTTATAGCTTTGCTTCTGCGGCCGCGACCACGGCGTCCGCGGTGATGCCGAAATGTTCGAAGACCTTCTTTGCAGGGCCCGATGCGCCGAAGCCCTTCATGCCGACGAAGCTACCTTCCGGACCGATGAACGCATCCCAGCCTTCGCGGACGGCGGCTTCAACGGCGACCTTGACCGGCGAGTTGCCGATGACTTCCTTGCGGTAGGCCGCCGGCTGGTCAAAGAACAGTTCCGTGCAGGGAACCGAGACGACGCGGGTGGAAACACCCTTGCCTTCGAGCGTTGCGCGGGCCGCAACGGCCAGTTCGACTTCGGAGCCCGAAGCGAAGATCGTCACCTTCGCGTCGGCATTGCCAGCCAGCGTGTAGGCACCCAACTCGCAGAGGTTCCTTTCGCTGTACTCGGTACGCACCGGCGTCAAATTCTGGCGGGTCAGCGCGAGGGCGGACGGGTGGTTTTTCGTCTTGATGGCGATCTGCCAGCACTCGGCCGTCTCGGTCGGGTCGGCCGGACGGAAGACCCGCAGGTTCGGAACGGCACGCAGGCCGGCGATCTGCTCGACCGGCTGGTGCGTCGGGCCGTCTTCGCCGACGCCGATCGAGTCGTGCGTCAGGACGTGGATGACCCGGATGCCCATGAGGCTGGCGAGGCGGATCGGTGGGCGGCAATAATCCGAGAAGATCATGAAGCCGCCGCCGTAGGGAATGAGACCGCCGTGCAGCGCGATGCCGTTCATCGCCGAAGCCATGCCGTGTTCGCGGATACCCCAGTGCATGTAGCGTCCGGCGAAATCCGTCGGCGTGATCGAATGCATCTGGCTGGTCTTGGTGTTGTTCGACGGCGTCAGGTCGGCCGAACCACCGAGCGTTTCCGGCAGGAAGCCATTGATAACTTCGAGGGCGTCTTCCGATGCCTTGCGAGTGGCGATGACTGGCTTGGTCTCGATGAGCTTCTTCTTGTAGTCGCTGATCGCTGCGTCGAAGCCTTCCGGCAGGTCGCCGGCAAAGCGGCGAGTGAACTCAACCTTGTGTGCGGATTTGGCGAGACCGTCTTCCCACGACTTGACAAGGTCAACCGAACGGCTGCCGGCTGCGCGCCATGCGTCGAGGATGTCAGAGGGAATGACAAAGGGTTCGTATTCCCAATTCAGCGCCTTGCGGGTGGCTGCGATTTCATCGGCGCCGAGCGGGTTGCCGTGGACCTTGTGAGTGCCCTGCTTGTTCGGAGCGCCGAAGCCGATGATCGTCTTGCAGGCGATGAAGGTCGGACGGTCGGATTTGTGGGCGGCTTCGATGGCGGCGGAGATGGCAGCCTGGTCGTGGCCGTCGATCTCGATCGTGTTCCAGTGAACGGCCTTGAAGCGGGCAATCTGGTCGGTCGAGTCAGAGAGCGAGACAGCGCCGTCGATGGTGATCGAGTTGTTGTCCCAGAAGAGAACGAGCTTGTTGAGCTTCAGGTGGCCGGCAAGCGCAATCGCTTCATGGCTGATGCCTTCCATCAGGCAGCCGTCGCCGCAGATCGCATAGGTGTAGTGATCCTGCAGTTCTGCCCCGAACTCCTCGCGCAGCTTGCGCTCGGCGATCGCCATGCCAACGGAATTGGCAATGCCCTGGCCAAGCGGTCCGGTCGTCGTCTCAATGCCGGTCGCATGGCCATATTCGGGATGGCCGGCGGTCTTCGAGCCGAGCTGGCGGAACTGCTTCAGGTCTTCGACCGTCATGTCGGGATACCCGGTCAAATAGAGCAGCGAGTACAACAGCATCGAGCCGTGGCCGGCCGACAGCACGAAGCGGTCGCGGTTTGGCCAATGCGGCTTCTTCGGGTCGAACCGGAGATACTTCGTGAAGAGGATGGTCGCTACGTCGGCCATGCCCATCGGCATGCCAGGGTGCCCGGAATTTGCCTTTTCGACTGCATCCATGGCGAGGAAACGGATCGCATTTGCCATCCGGTCGTTTTGTTCAGGAGAGGTCATGGCTGTTCCACGGGGTTCCGGTGTCGGGGGATGGCCTCAAGCCTGTGGAGACCATCAATGAGAGCGGGTGACACATAGCAGTTGGAACGGCCAAGTCAATAAAATGAAGGCGTAGCAAAAGCCGCTCCAATCGATTTTAGACATTTGACCATCAATTCTTACAAAAGTTGAATGCCACACGCGGCAGCGATTGATTTTTGTCATCCACAGAATAGGTCTGCGGCTGCGGTACCGGCTTTATTGACGCGCCGTTGGCGAGGTGCGTATCCTTTTGAAAATACTGAATCGGGCGCACGCGCCGATTCGCGGGTCTTGCGCGGGGAACCGGAGAGACATGACGCCTACAGGCAAAATCATGGAAGCGGCACTGAACGAGCTGCGGCAAGCGATATCGGGGCTCGAGAACGCAGTCGACATGCGTATCGAGCACCAGCGAGAGCAGGGCGAGGTCGAAGGCGAGGTTCGCCGGATCCACGCGGATCGCTCTAAGCTTGCCCAGGAATTGGACCAAGCCGAATTCCGCGCGAACCGGCTGGAAGAAGTCAATCGCGAGGTCTCGCGGCGGCTGGTGACGGCCATGGAGACTATTCGCGCGGTTCTCGACCGATAGAAAGGCGCGGCAGATGGCGCAGGTAACGGTAACGATCGACGGCAAGGCCTATCGTATGGCTTGCGAGGAAGGGCAGGAAGATCACCTGACGGATCTCGCAACGCGCTTCGACAATTACGTCGGCCACCTCAAAGGCCAATTCGGTGAAATCGGCGACCTGCGCATCACCGTCATGGCAGGCATCATGGTCATGGACGAGATCTCCGAGTTGACCCGCCGGATTGCGGATCTTGAGTCCGAACTGGGCGCCTTGCGCAACAGCAGCGATACCGTGCTGGCGGCGAACGCCCGCACCGAAGAGACGCTTGCGGCTGCACTCGGCGAGGTGACGAGCCGCATTCGCGGTATCACCGACAAGCTGAACGGCAGAGCGCCAGCCGAGCTCAATTAAATCGGAAGGGCGTTCCGGGTCCCCTCTGGCGCGCCGCGGAAATCAGTCTTATATATCGGGTGCGGTCTGCGCCTCTCGACAGGAACCACAATCCCTGGGGCCATACTCGATCCAAAGGGAGCTGTCCCTGACCAGGCTCGTGGGCCTGGACACACGGTGCCCACCTACGTTTGTAGGCACCCAGGATCGTAAACATCCATCGGTTGCCGTGGATCGCGCTTCCCTCGCCGTCTCCGTTGCTTTTTGCGCGTGTGCTCGCACGGCAGACCCGTTCGTCGAATACGGCATCAATCTGCGGGAAGGTTTCTTCCTCAGTGAGATGCGGGGCGATCAGGCGACCGCGCCGGAATATTGAACGGCGAGACCGAGCCTCCCGCCTTGGAATTCTGTTGTTTCAGCTCGGTCGCCGGAATTGTCTGATCCATGCGACAGAGAGTTCGCTTGCTTGCTGCATAGCGAGTGCTAGTTTCCGCATCATATCGATTTAATTTCCAGGAGATTTGAGATGCAGCTTGGGATGGTAGGTTTGGGCCGCATGGGCAACTACATGGTTCAGCGATTGATGCGCGGTGGCCATGAATGCGTCGTCTACGACGCCAAGCCGGAGAGCGTTGCCGATCTCGTCGGCAAGGGGGCTGTCGGGACCGCCTCGCTTGAGGAATTCGTCTCGAAGCTGTCGCGCCCGCGCGCGATCTGGCTGATGCTGCCGGCGGCGATCACGGACAAGGTCATCGCCCAGATCGTGCCGTTGCTGCACGACGACGACATCATCATCGACGGCGGCAACTCGTACTATCACGACGACATCCGACGTGGCGCCGAACTCATCACCAAGGGCATCCACTACGTCGATGTCGGCACCAGCGGCGGCGTATTCGGTCTCGAACGCGGCTATTGCCTGATGATCGGCGGCGAGAAAGGAATCGTCCAGTCGCTGTCGCCGATCTTTGCATCCCTGGCGCCCGGGCAGGGAGATATTGCTCCTTCGGCGGGGCGCAGCGCGCATCCGGATAGCACTGCCGAACAAGGCTTCCTTCATTGTGGTCCGCACGGCGCCGGTCATTTCGTCAAGATGGTGCATAACGGCATCGAATACGGCCTCATGGCCGCTTATGCGGAAGGACTGAATATCCTGAAACATGCGAACATCGGTGCGACGACCCACGAGGTTGACGCGGAAACCGCGCCATTGGCCCACCCCGAGTATTACCGCTATGACCTCAACCTGCCTGACATTGCCGAAGTATGGCGTCGTGGCAGCGTGATCACATCCTGGCTGCTCGATTTGACCGCCGACGCGCTGCATGCCGATCCGGTCCTCACCAAGTATGCCGGTCGCGTTTCCGATTCTGGCGAGGGCCGCTGGACGATCATGGCGGCAATCGATGAAAGCGTGCCGACGCCGGTGCTCAGCGCCGCGCTGCATGGCAGGTTCTCGTCGCGCGACAATGACGAGTTCGCCAACAAGGTGCTCTCCGCTATGCGCGCAGGTTTCGGCGGACACGTCGAGAAGCCGAAGAGCTAGGTCGCAACTTTTCGTTTTCCACGCCCGCGCAGCGATGCCTGTGCGGGCTTTTCTTTTAAACAGCACGATATATTGTCGGGGGATCGCATCGAGGGGGCAAGGAATGATGGGTCCTGCAATTAGCGCACGCGGCATGATGCAGCTGCTGGTATCGATGATGTTCCTGTTCGCGTTTGCCGGCGCCTCCGCCGCCCAGACCGCTCCCGCTTCAACACCCTCCGCGACGATCGCTGCCGAACCGCCAGCGGAAGTGCGGCAAATACTCGAACTGATGCAGAAACCGCAGGTGAAAGAGTGGATGGCGACGCAGACGAAGCCTGCGCCGACCGCACCCACACAGCCGCAGACCGGCGAAATGTCGGCGCTTTCCGAGCTTGTCGGTCACGCCCGCCGTCATGTCGAGATGGTCTCGGACGCGGCGATGGAGTTTCCTGGCGAAGTGGAAACCGCCTCTGAGGTCGTTGAACGCGAGGTCGTTCCCAGCGGCTGGCTGCTGATAACCGCGGAGGTCGTTGCTCTGTTCCTTGCCGGCTTGGCTGTCGAGCTGGTCTTCCGCCTTATCGTGCCCAAGCCACGGATCCGGCAGACAGACGACGGGGCTGTGACCGTTGCCCATCATGCAACGGCAAATCTGCTTTATCGCATTGTTCCGGCGATCGTCTTTGCCATTGCGACGCTTGTTCCGCTGCTTGCCTTCAGTTGGCCGCCGATCACGCGCTCCATGGCGATCGCAATCGCGATCGCGCTCATCGTCGCCCGCTTTACCGTCGCATTGGGGCGGCTGCTGGTAGCTTTGGTCACCTTGCCACGCGCGGATGGCGAACGCCAGATCTCACGGGCACGGGCGCTTTTCTGGTTCCGCCGCTGCGCGGTCTTCGTCATCTACTTCGCCTTCGGCTGGGCAGTGATTCAACTCATGGCGCCGCTCGGCTTTTCCGAAGGCGCGCGCTATTTCGTCGGCTACATCCTCGGTCTTGGACTGTTTGCTATCGCGGTTGAGGCCGTTTGGTCCCGCCCTGTGGAAGAGGGAGAGCACCGTAGCCTGTCCCTTTCCTGGGGGCTGACGCTCTATTTCGGTCTGCTTTGGCTTCTCTGGGTTTCGGGATTCAACGTACTGCTTTGGATCGGCATCTATGTCGTGCTTCTGCCGCGTGCCCTTAGTGTTGCGACGCTCGCCGTTCGTTCCCTACATCAGGCGGAGGCAGGCTTTCTTGCAGGGCGACGCATCGCTACTGTATTGCTTGATCGCGGCGTTCGCGCCCTCATCATCGCGCTCGCAGCTTTCTGGCTGGGGCGCATGATCGGGCTTGCCGCCGACAGGATGGCGGCGGGAGAAACAATGATCGATCGGATCGCCCGTGGTGCGATCGGTGGCATCGTCATCCTGCTTGCTGCCGATCTGCTGTGGCATCTGGCGCGGGCCTACATTAACGGCAAGCTCGACGACTCTCGTATCGACGGGGCGCTTACGGATGAGGACAAGGCCAGCCGCGCGAGGTTGCAGACGCTGCTGCCGATCTTCCGCAATATTCTCGCCGTCGTCATCGCCGTCATTGCTGTGCTGATGGTGTTGTCGGGCCTCGGCGTCGAGATCGGTCCGCTGATCGCCGGTGCCGGGGTGGTCGGCGTTGCCGTTGGTTTCGGCGCGCAGACCATCGTGAAGGATGTGATCAGCGGTATGTTCTACCTGTGGGACGACGCCTTCCGCGTCGGTGAGTATATCGAAAGCGGCAGCCACAAGGGTGTCGTTGAGGCCTTCAGCCTGCGATCGGTTCGGCTCAGGCATCACCGTGGACCACTGACGACGGTACCGTTTGGTGAGCTCGGCGCAGTCAAGAACCTGAACCGCGACTGGACGATCGACAAGATCACCCTCAACGTGACCTACGACACCGACCTCGTGAAGGTGAAGAAGGTGATCAAACAGATTGGGCAACAACTGCTGGACAATCCCGATTACAGCCCGCACATCATCGAAACGTTGAAGATGAAGGGCGTGGAGCAGTTTGGCGACTTCGCGATCGTCATCCGGCTGGCAATGATGACCAAGCCCGGCGAGCAGTTCGTCATCCGGCGCAACGCATTGGCAATGATCCGCAACGCCTTCAAGGAAAACGGCATCGAGTTCGCTGTGCCGACCGTGCAGGTATCGAGCGAGAGCCACGAGGCTGATCATGCGGCCGCTGCCCGCCATCTGTCGCAGCTCTCGGGTTCGGGCGAGCCAGCGGCATAGCCCGGCGCTCGACCCCAGTCCGATCAACGTTACGAAATTGCAATGCGCAGAGCTGCGTCTTGCGCCAAATTTGCCCCAATTGGAGATGAAGGAGGCGACAACGGACGGGCTTGGGTCGGGGCAGACGCGCATTCATAGAGCTTGCATGCCGCCTATGTTACGTGCTTCGAACATCATCCGCTAAACAGGAAATTGTGACGGTACGAGATGTCGGGGCACGGCAAACTAGACGAAATCGAAGACGCCGACGAATCTGCAATACGCGGGTTCTTCAGGCGCTATCGCGCGCACCTGACGGCCCTGGTGACGCTCGCCCTCTTCTGTCTCGTCGGCTTCGCGATCGTGCAGCTCACGAACGAAGTGCGTTACGACGACGTTGTGCAGGCACTGGCCGACACCAAGGTCAGCTCGATCCTGTTGGCCCTGGTGTTCACGGGCCTGAGCTTCCTTGCCCTTGTTTTCTACGATGTGAATGCCATCGAATATGTTGGCCGCAAGCTGCCATTTCCGCAGGTGGCACTGACGGCTTTCAGCGCCTATGCGGTTGGCAACACGGCGGGATTCGGTGCGTTGAGCGGCGGCGCGATCCGGTATCGCGCCTACTCGCGCCTTGGCCTGACGCCGGAAGAGATCGGCCGCGTCATCGCCTTCGTGACGCTGTCTTTCGGGCTCGGTCTCGCCGGTGTCGCGGCGATCGCGCTTCTGATCATCGCCGATGAGATTGCGCCTCTGATCGATGTCGGTAGCCTTACGCTGCGGCTGCTGGCCGGTGCGGTGATCGCCGGCTTGGGCGTCATAATGTTCATGGGGCGCGACGGGCGCGTAATTCATCTCGGTCCGGTCGAGGTCCGGTTGCCGGACTCGCGGACATGGTCCCGGCAGTTCCTGGTCACCGCTTTCGACATCGCCGCCTCGGCGACGGTCCTCTACGTCCTTCTGCCGCAGGCGGCGATCAGCTGGCCGGTGTTCCTGGCCGTCTATGCGATCGCCGTCGGGCTTGGCGTCCTAAGCCACGTGCCGGCCGGTCTCGGCGTATTCGAGACCATTATCATCGCCTCGCTTGGCAGTGCGGTGAACATCGACGCAGTGCTCGGCTCGCTGGTGCTCTATCGCCTCATCTACAATGTTCTGCCGCTGCTGATCGCGGTCCTTGCCGTTTCGGCGACCGAACTTCGTCGGTTCGCGGATCATCCGGTTGCCTCGGGTATCCGGCGGATCGGGATCCGGCTGATGCCGCAGTTGCTCTCGACGCTGTCGCTGCTTCTCGGCGTCATGCTCATCTTCTCGAGCGTCACCCCGACACCCGACCAGAATCTCGAGTTTCTTGCCAACTACCTTCCCCTGCCGATCGTCGAAGGCGCGCATTTCTTGTCGAGCCTGCTCGGGCTAGCGCTGGTCGTTGCCGCCCGCGGCCTCGGCCAGAAGCTTGACGGCGCCTGGTGGGTATCGATTCTGTCGGCCGCGGCCGCGCTCACCTTGTCGCTACTGAAGGCGATCGCGCTGGTCGAAGCCTGTTTCCTTGGCTTCCTGATATTCGGCCTTTTCGTCAGCCGCCGGCTGTTCCGGAGGCATGCGTCCCTTCTCAACCAGACGCTGACGGCCTCGTGGTTGACCGCCATTGCTGTGATCTGCGTCGGCGCCATCGTCATCCTGCTCTTCGTCTATCGGGACGTCGAGTACAGCAGTGAGCTGTGGTGGCAGTTCGAATTTGCCGGCGAGGCGCCCCGCGGCCTGCGTGCGGTGCTCGGGTTGACGATCATTTCCTCGGCGATCGCGATCTTCAGCCTGCTTCGCCCTGTAGCGATCAAGCCAGAGCCTGCTTCGGCGGACTCTTTGCAGCGGGCGGTCGAGATCGTCGAAAAACAGCGATATGCCGACGCCAATCTCGTACGCATGGGCGACAAAAGCATCATGTTCTCCGAGAAGGGCGACGCCTTCATCATGTACGGACGGCAGGGTCGCTCCTGGATCGCTCTCTTCGATCCGATCGGCGAGCGCAGTGCGATCCCGGAACTCGTCTGGCGCTTCGTGGAGTCGGCGCGCGCAGCCGGCTGTCGCGCTGTGTTCTATCAGATCTCCCCGGCGCTTCTTTCCCACTGCGCTGATGCGGGGCTGCGGGCCTTCAAGCTCGGCGAGCTTGCCGTCGCCGATCTGAAGACCTTCGAGATGAAGGGCGGCAAGTGGGCGAACCTACGGCAGACCGCGAGCCGTGCGCAACGCGACGGCCTGGAATTCGAAGTGATCACACCGGAAAACGTTCCGGCAGCGATGGATGAGCTCGCTGCGGTTTCGAATGCCTGGCTTGAGGACCACAATGCCAAGGAGAAAGGCTTCTCGCTCGGTGCGTTCGATCCGGACTATATCCTTGCGCAGCCGGTTGGCATTCTCAAGCTCGAGGGCAGGATCGTGGCATTCGCCAACATCCTGATAACGGCGGCGAGGGACGAGGGCACGATCGATTTGATGCGCTTCTCTCCGGATGCGCCGAAAGGATCGATGGACTTCCTCTTCGTCCAGATCATGGAGTATCTGCGCGGCGAAGGCTTTGCGCATTTCAACCTCGGCATGGCGCCGCTCTCGGGCATGTCGAAGCGCGAGATTGCGCCGGTGTGGGACCGTGTCGGCAGCACCGTCTTCGAGCACGGTGAGCGCTTCTATAACTTCAAGGGTCTTCGGGCCTTCAAATCAAAGTTCCATCCACACTGGCATCCGCGGTATCTTGCGGTTTCCGGTGGAGGCAATCCGATGATCGCTCTCATGGACGCGACATTCCTGATCGGCGGCGGATTGAGAGGGGTAGTGAGAAAATGATGAAGAGACACCTTCTTGCAGCCGTCTTCGCCCTGTCTTTGTCCGCCCCGGCGGCAATGGCCGCGACCGAGACGACGCAGAGCTTTGAGACAGGGACAATTCCTTCCCCGCACATCTTCCTGCCCGATGGAGATGTGAAGGGGGCGGTCGTCCTGATTTCCGATGGCGCCGGCTGGGGCGACAACGAGAAAGCGGAGGCTGATCGGCTCGTCCAACAGGGCGCCGTCGTCATTGGCATCGACTTTACGACCTACATGGATGCGCTCAGGAATTACGACGTCAGCCAGAATGACGGCTGCATCTACATGGTGTCCGACCTTGAATCGCTGAGCCAGCAGGTGCAGCGCGCGGCGGGCAACAGCGCATACCATCTGCCGATCGTTGCCGGCGTCGGCGAGGGCGGCGCGCTGGCACTGGCGATTGCGGCGCAGACCCCGGATGCGACGATCGGCCAGACGCTGGCGATCGATCCGGCTGCCGGCATTCCGCTCACCAAGGAACTATGCACGCCGGCGAAGAAGCAGACGGTCGGCGATCGCATGGTATACGGGCTTAGCGATATAGCTCTTCCGGACCCGATCATCGCTTCGTTCACAGCGTCGGCGAACAAGGACGGTCGTGCGCACGTCGAAGAACTCAAGAAGCAGCACTCGGGCATCGATATCCGCGATTCCGGGGACGATGCCCAGACGACGCTCGCCGATACGCTCTCGGACCTGATCGATGCCTCCGGCAGCGCCGACAATCCGCTCGGTTTGCCGCTCACCATTCTCGATGCCAAGCCTGCCTTCGACACAATGGCGATCATTTACTCCGGCGATGGCGGATGGCGCGATATCGACAAGGAGGTCGGTGCGGCGTTGCAGAAGCAGGGCGTCCCTGTCGTTGGCATCGACTCGCTGCATTACTTCTGGTCGGAGCGCCAGCCGCAGCAAACGGCAGACGATCTCGGCAAGATCATCGAGCTTTATCGCAAGCAGTGGCAAGTGAAGCATGTTCTGCTGATCGGCTATTCATTCGGTGCCGATGTCGTGCCTGCTGCCTATACGCGACTGAAGCCGGCTGCGAAGGGATCCATCGCGCAGATGTCGCTCCTATCGCTCTCGCATGAGGTGGATTACCAGATCTCCGTCATGGGCTGGCTCGGCCAGAAGACGGAAGGTGCAGGCGGCGATCCCGTTGATGACCTGAAAAAGGTCGACGCGAAGATCGTCCAGTGCATCTACGGCAAGGAAGACGACGACGAGGTGGCTTGCCCTGACCTCAAGGATAGCGGTGTCGATGTGATCGCGCTTGCCGGCGACCATCACTTCGATGAGAATTACGAACTCTTGAGCAAGACGATCATCGACGGACTGAAGGCGCGACTTCAGGACTAGGCTGCACTCCGCGCCTTGCCGCTAGCGCATCAAATAGTCTTCACTCCAGCCGAGAGCGGCGATATCGGCGCTCCGGAAGCGGCCATCATCGGCGACAATGAATTCATCGAGTTGTGGTGGTGATACGCTCGTTCCTGCCAACATGGCATGGACCTGGCCGCGATGGTGTGTCTGGTGCTGGAACAGGTGGTTCAAAACGTCTTCCATCCGCTCGCGCTGAATGCGCCCAGAACGATGGAGCTCGGTCGTCGATGCCAGCTTTTCCGGCGTTGCCGCCTCGCAAAGGGCAACCAGCCGACAATCGACCTTGGCCTGCTCTGCGGCAAGCGCCGCGATGTCGCCGAATGGCTCCTCGACGTCCCAGGCGGCAGGCCCTAGTGTGCCGCCTTCTAAGGCATCGACGTAGAACCAGTCGACGGTCAGAATATGGTTGAGCGTTGCCTTGATCGACGGGAAGAAGCTTACCCGAGTTGCCTCGAACTCTCCCGGCATCAACTTGCTACAGGCTTCATGCAGGCGATGGTTCGCAAGCGCATTGTTGTAGGCGAGCTTGCGTGCGGTTCTACAGGGGTCGAACGTGGGCATCGGTTAACTCCGTTTTGACGCCCTTCCGCAGCATCAGTCGTCTTCCTGAAACAAGCGGAACTGCGCGGCCTCGAGATCCTTTGGGGGCTGCATGCCGAGGTGCTTCCAAGCAGTTGCCGTGAGCACGCGACCGCGCGGCGTACGCTGAATGAAACCTTGCTGGATCATATAGGGCTCGATGATGTCCTCGATCGCATCGCGCGGTTCGGAAAGACCGGCGGCGATGGTTTCGATGCCAACCGGGCCGCCGCCGAAGTTGACCGCAATCATGTTGAGGTAACGTTTGTCGAGCTGGTCGAGGCCCATGTTGTCGACGAGCAGGCGGGTCAGCGCCTCATCGGCAATCTCGCGGGTGACGGCTTCGGCCTTCGCTACTTCGGCGAAGTCGCGCACACGCCGCAGCAGGCGACCGGCGATACGCGGCGTGCCGCGGGCGCGCCGGGCAATTTCGCGCGCACCCTCGTCGGTCATCGGCAGGTTCATCAAGCGCGCGCCGCGACGAACGATCAATTCCAGTTCCTCTACCGTGTAGAAGCTCAGGCGGACGGGAATGCCGAAACGGTCGCGCAGCGGCGTTGTCAAAAGGCCAAGGCGTGTCGTTGCGGCAACGAGGGTGAATTTGGACAGGTCGATCTTGACGGAGCGCGCCGCGGGGCCTTCGCCGATGATGAGGTCAAGCTGAAAGTCCTCCATCGCGGGATAGAGGATTTCCTCGACGGCCGGATTGAGCCGGTGGATTTCGTCGATGAAGAGCACATCGCGTTCTTCGAGATTGGTCAGGAGGGCTGCGAGATCGCCCGCCTTGGCGATGACCGGGCCGGAGGTCGAGCGGAAATTGACGCCGAGTTCCTTCGCCATGATCTGCGCCAGGGTGGTCTTTCCGAGGCCGGGCGGGCCCACGAAAAGGACGTGGTCGAGCGCCTCGCCGCGGTTCTTCGCCGCCTCGATGAACACCTTCAGGTTTGCGCGTGCTTCCGCCTGGCCGGTGAACTCGTCCAGCGATTGCGGCCGCAGCGTCACATCCAGGTCTTCGCCTCGTTTCTCGGCCGATATCAGGCGCGCGGCTTCACTCATGCTGGCATTTCCCAATCTTCAAACGCTCGTGACCAATACACCAAGCCGAACGCTTTTGGCACCCGCTCGGGCAATTGGATCAGCGAGCCAGTTCCTTCAAGCCGAGACGGATGAGCTTGGCGCTGTCGGCACCTTCACCGGCGGTCTTCATGGCCGCTGCAACGGCGTTGGCCGCCTGATCGCGGGAGTAGCCGAGGTTCGTCAGTGCGGAGACCGCGTCGGCGACCGGAGCAGCTGCGACGCCTTCGCCCAACTCCTGCTTGAGGCCGATGGTGCCGGACGCTTCACCGGCAAAGGCCGGCGCCTTGTTCTTCAACTCGGTGACGATACGCACTGCGACCTTGGGTCCGACACCCTGAGCGCGGGCGACTGACGTGCGATCCTGCAGCGCAATGGCGTTCGCCAGTTCGCTTGGAGGCAGCGTCGAGAGCACGGCGAGAGCCACCTTTGCACCAACGCCTTGTACGCTTTGCAGGAGGGTGAACCATTCCCTCTCGAGCGCGGTCATGAAACCGAAGAGTTTCAACTGGTCTTCGCGAACATAGGTTTCGATGAAGAGCACACAGGCTTCGCCCACCGAGCCGAGGCGAGACAGGGTGCGCGCCGAGCAGAAGGCGACGTAGCACACGCCGTGGACATCGACGAGGACATAGTCGTCGCCGATTTCTTCGATGGTGCCTTTGAGCTTGCCGATCATGCAAATGGTCCGTTCGGTGGGTTGTCAGTGAAGATTAGCCGGCAAGTGCTGCCTGCCGCATGCGGTTGCTGCCGCGGTTGTGCGCATGGCAAATTGCGATCGCCAACGCGTCGGCGGCGTCGTTGCCTTTGAATTCGACCTTGGGCATCAGGATTTTCAGCATCATGTGGATTTGCTGCTTCTCGCCGTGGCCGACACCGATGACCGCCTTCTTGACCGCGTTCGGCGCGTATTCAGCGACCGGCAATCCGGCACGGGCAGGGACCAGCATGGCAATGCCGCGCGCCTGACCGAGTTTCAGCGTCGCGACGGCATCCTTGTTGACGAAGGTCTGTTCTACAGCGGCCTCATCCGGCTTGTAGCTATGGACGACATCCGCCAGACCGTCATGCAGTTGGCAGAGGCGCGAAGCCAGGTCCATGTCGCCATCCGAGGTGACGGTGCCGGACGCGACAAAGCGCAAGGAATTGCCGAGTGTGTCGATAATTCCCCAGCCGGTGCGGCGCAGGCCCGGATCAACGCCGATGATGCGAATCGTATTTTGCATGCTTCACCCTATTGCACTCGCAAAATAACTGCCATCGATATGTGAACAAAACAAAAACATTCCTTGTTTTTCAGCCGTGCTGTTTACGGCAATTTAAGCTCCGTAGCCGACTTTTGATCCACAAAATGTCAGAGGAGCTCCCTTCTTCAGGAGGTAAGGCTCCCGTGTTCTGTTTACAGGTCAGCCGGCAGGGCGTTCCCGTTCCGCCGGTATGAGCCGTTCCGGAAGGGTTCGTCGTTCATGGTTCAGAGATTTCAATCCCTGTCCTTTAAGGTCATTGCTACATTCATTCTGCTCACCGCGTTGTCGATCGCGGTCATCAACGTCCTCGCTTATTTCGCCAGCAGCCGCATATCCGGCGAGCAGGCGCTCAAGGCAAAGGAGAGCGTGCTGATCTTCCGTGGCGACATGCTGCAGGATCAGCTTCAGCAGCTGGAAAATCAGGCGAACTCGATTGCGCGCATCGAAGCGCTGCAGATGTCGATCACGAGCCTGAAGAGCGGTTGGAAGACAATCGAGAAGACGTCAGGCGATGCGCGCGCCGAATTGAAAAAGGTGTTCATCACCAACAATCCAAATCCGGCAGACCAGCGCGAAAAACTGATCAAGCCGGAAGCTCCGAGCGGCTTCTACTTCTCCAATCACGAAACGACGCAGGGCGAGGTGGCCCGCGACCTCGAGAACACCGCCTTCAGCGACCTGCTGATTGCCGATCTCGATGGCAACGTTCTCTATTCCTACAAGAAGAACGACGACTTCGCCGAAAACCTGAAGACCGATGCGTGGAAGTCGACCGGTGCCGGTCTCGCCTTTGCCAAGGCCATCGAGAACACCGCCAAGGCGAAGGACGATTCCGCGCCGACCGGCTTTTCAGGTCTTCGCGTCGACGCAGCAAATGGCAAGTCGGCAATCTTCTACGCCGTGCCGATCGTCAAGCTCGGCGCTCCCAAGGGCGTGATGCTCTTCAAGGTGCGCGATGACATCATTACCAGTATTCTCGCCAAGGGTATCGTGGCCGGCAGCACCGCACAGGCCGCGATCATCTCGGAAGATGGCTCGGCTGTTGGCGTGAACAGCGCTGGCCAGCTTGTCATGCTGGATACGGCGCCGTTCACGTTCGCTAAGGACGCGCTTTCGGCAAAGGGGATGACGGTCGACGACTTCGATCGCGCCGATGGTCAGGCGCGCGCCTATGTCCGTGGCATCGACTATCAGGGCTCACGTTTCCTTGTCGTGGAAAGTGTACGTCTCAGCGAGCTCAACGCCGGCTCGCTCGAAATCGCGACCCTGCTGACGATGATCGCATTTGGCGTTCTGGTCGTCATGGCGGTGGCGACCTGGATGATCACCAAGCTGCTGTTCTCGCCACTCGCCCGTCTTGCCGGCGTCACCCGCGACGTTGCCGATGGCAACCTCGACGTCGAGATCGGCAGCCAGAACCGCGGCGACGAGATCGGCACGATGGCCAACGCGCTGGCGCGGTTCAAGCAATCGCTGGTCGAAAGCCGCGAGCTGGAAGCTGCCAGCAATGAAACCCGGGCGCGCGCCGAGCGGGATCGCCGGCAACATATGGCCGAGCGCGAGGCCGAGGCCCAGACACTGCAGGAAGTCGTCCAGGCGATCGACGAGGGTCTGCATCATCTCGCCAACGGCGATCTTGCCTATCAGATCGAAACCCGCTTCCCGAGCGAACTCGAGGGCCTGCGCGTCAATTTCAATCAGGCGCTGGCAGCGCTCAGCGAAACGATGACGGCTATCGGCGGCAACTCCATGGCGGTGCGTGCGGGCTCCGAGGAAATGCGCACCGGCGCCGACGAGCTTGCCGGTCGTACCGAGCGCCAGGCCGCTTCGATCACCGAGACTGCAAATGCGATCGATGCGATCACCCAGTCGGTTCGCGTTCAGATCGAGCGCGCCGAGCAGGCCGAGCGCATTGCCCGCGACGCCAAGCGCGAAACGACCGGCTCCAGCCAGATCATGCAGGAGACGATCGCTGCAATGGAAGCGATCCAGGCCTCTTCGCGGCAAATCAATTCTATCATCGCGGTGATCGACTCGATCGCCTTCCAGACGAACCTGCTGGCGCTCAATGCCGGCGTCGAAGCAGCGCGAGCAGGGGAGTCCGGCAAGGGCTTCGCTGTCGTCGCCATGGAAGTGCGCGAACTGGCGCAGCGTTCGTCGAGCGCAGCAAAGGAAATTGGGAGCCTGCTGCAAAAATCCACGAACGAGGTGGAAATGGGTGTCTCGCTCGTCGAGCGCGCCGGCGACGCGTTGACCGGGATCGGCAGCCACGTCGAGGCGATCAACGGCCAGATCAGCGAGATCATGGAAACGACCCGTGAAGAGGCGGACACGCTGCGCCAGATCAACACGGCGGTGTCCGAGCTGGACGCGATGACGCAGCAGAATGCGGCAATGGTCGAGGAAACCACCGCGGCTATTCACCGGCTTGCTACGGAAGCGGTCGAAATGGATCGGCAACTGGCGAATTTCACACTGGCGCATGAGCATCAGAGCGCTGAGGTGCACGTGCTGAGACGTCGGGCCTGAACCGAGCGTTGACAAAACAAGGGGCCGGGCGACCGGCCCTTTTCTTTGCCGGCCCGTTTGGAATGGAAGAAGAGCACACCTACATAGACGTGTCCTTCCAACCACCGACAGGCTTCGCCATGGTTCCCTTTTCCATTCTCGATCTCGCTCCGGTGCCAGACGGCGGGACGATCCGCCAGTCGCTCGAGAGTTCGGCGCGCATGGCGCAGAAGGCCGAAGAGTTCGGGTACAACCGCTTCTGGCTTGCGGAGCATCACGGCATGCCGGGGATCGCCAGCGCAGCGACGGCGGTTGTCATCGGCCATGTCGGCGCGGCGACCAAGCGCATCCGTATCGGCTCCGGCGGCATCATGTTGCCGAACCACTCACCGCTTGTCATTGCCGAGCAGTTCGGAACGCTGGAGGCGCTGTTTCCAGGGCGAGTCGATCTCGGTCTTGGACGCGCGCCCGGCACCGACATGCGAACTGCCCAGGCGCTGCGCCGCAATCTGGACGCCGGGGCGCAGAGCTTCCCGAATGATGTGGTCGAATTGCAGCAGCTACTCGGAGCGCCAATCGAGAACCAGGCGATCCTCGCTGTCCCGGGCATGAATTCCAATGTGCCGATCTGGCTGCTGGGCTCCAGCCTCTATAGCGCACAGCTCGCGGCAATGCTCGGGCTACCCTATGCCTTCGCTTCGCATTTCGCGCCGGATTCGCTGCTTGATGCGATCGATATCTATCGCAGCCGCTTCACGCCGTCCGCCGTGCTCGACAAGCCCTATGTCATGGTCGGAGTCATGGGTTCCGTCGCCGCGACCGACGAGGAGGCACAATATCATTTCACCTCCGCCCAGCAGCAGTTCGTCAATCTGCGCCGAAATGTGCGCGGCCAGTTCCCACGCCCGGTCAAGGACATGGAGAGCTTCTGGTCGCCGATGGAGAAGCTGACGGTGGAACATACGCTGCGGTACGCCGTCGTCGGCTCCCAGAAAACGGCAGAGGCGAAGCTCACCGAGTTCCTGGCGGAGACACAGGCCGACGAAGTCATCATCTCGATGCCTATCCACGACATAGAGGCGAGATTGACGTCGGTGGAGCTTTTTGCCGGGCTTGGAAACTTCCTTAGCGCTGCGGCGTAATGCCGCGTGTCCCGGCTAGGTCGGACTCCACAGCCATTTGTGCGAATTGACTTAATGCAACCGCACCATAGCTTCGTCTGATTGCACGGTCGTTTGCAGAGTTGCGGCGATGCAGGTGCAATGGGACGGCGCGCCAAAAATGGTGCGGCCGGTTTCGAGCAACCTTTGGAGGATGAGGATTGCTATGCGTTACCGTGGTCTTGCTGTTTTGATTTCACTGCTCTGTCTTTCCACCTCGGCCGCTATCGCCCAAGAAGGTGATGCGGCGGCCGGGGAAACGGTATTCAAAAAATGCGCGATCTGTCACATTGCCGACAGCGACAAGAACAAGGTCGGACCGTCGCTGAACCACGTGTTCGGTCGCACCGCCGGAACCCATCCGAATTTTGCCTATTCGTCGGCCATGAAGGCTGCGGGCACAGCCGGACTGGTCTGGGATGACGCGACGCTGCGCGATTATCTTCACGACCCCAAGTTGAAGGTAAAGGGAACGAAGATGGTGTTCGTCGGCCTAAAGGATGATGGCGAGATCACCAATCTGATTGCCTACCTCAAACAATTCTCGAAATAAAATCAGCCGATTGCGACCGAGCCCACTGATTTGGGAGGCTCGCTCGCGCCATTGCCGTGATGCTTTGTTTATGAGATAGTCCTAACGCAACTGCCGACGATTGCGGGTAATTTCCGCACATTGTGGCGGTTTGGGAGGAACGCATGGTTGTCGTGCTGGTTCTCGTTCTGATCGTCGTCGGGTCGGTGGCATTCCATCTGCTCAGCCCGTGGTGGTGGACTCCGATCGCCTCGAACTGGAGCTACATCGACCACACCATCACCATCACGTTCTGGATCACTGGCTTTGTCTTCGTCGCGGTGATCTCCTTTATGGCCTATTGCATCTTTCGTTTTCGCCATCGGCCGGGCAACCGAGCGGCCTATGAACCAGAAAACAAGCGTCTGGAATGGTGGCTTGCCGGCAGCACCGCTCTCGGGGTGGGTGCGATGTTAGCACCTGGTCTCTTCGTATGGCACCAGTTCGTGACTGTCCCGGCGGATGCTGGGGAAATCGAAGTCGTCGGGCAGCAGTGGCTGTGGAATTTCCGGTTGCCGGGAGTGGATGGCAAGCTTGGCAGGGCTGACAATCGAGCGGTGACAGCAGACAATCCGCTCGGCGTCATCAGGAGTGATCCGGCGGGCCTCGATGACATCATCATTTCAGGTGGCGAACTGCATTTGCCGATCGGAAAACCGGTTCGCGTGCATCTGCGATCGGTTGACGTCTTGCATGATTTCTATGTTCCCGAGTTCCGGGCGAAAATGGACATGATCCCCGGCTCGGTCACCTATTTCTGGTTCACGCCGACGCGGACGGGCACATTCGAAGTGCTATGCGCGGAGCTTTGCGGTGTTGGACACCCGCAGATGCGAGGGACTGTCGTTGTCGACGAGGCGGACGCCTATCAGGCGTGGCTCGCGCAGCAGCAGACGTTCTCGCAGCTGATGGCAGCGGTTGAACCGGCCAACTAGGCCGGCGTTGCGACCGGGGGAGCGGTCGTAACGGGAGGAGGAAGGAAAGCATGCGATGGTTGATATTCCAACCAGTGCCGCCGACGTCATTCCGCCAGCCGAAGTGGCGGATGTAGAACTTTACCATCCGAGGAGCTGGTGGACGAAATACGTCTTCAGCCAGGATGCCAAGGTCATTGCCATCCAGTATTCCATGACGGCGTTCGCGATCGGTTTCGTGGCGCTCGTCCTCTCCTGGCTGATACGTCTGCAGCTCGGCTTCCCCGGCTATTTCTCCTTCATCGACGCCGATCACTACTATCAGTTCATCACGATGCACGGGATGATCATGGTGATCTATCTGCTGACCGCGCTCTTCCTCGGCGGCTTCGGCAACTATCTCATTCCCCTGATGGTCGGCGCTCGCGACATGGTGTTCCCTTATGCGAACATGCTGAGCTACTGGCTCTACCTGCTCGCCGTGATCGTGCTTGTCGCCGGTTTCTTTGCGCCCGGCGGGCCGACGGGTGCCGGCTGGACGCTCTATCCGCCGCAGGCATTGACATCAGGTACGCCGGGCGGGCGCGACTGGGGTATTATCCTGATGCTCTCATCGCTGATCATCTTCATCATCGGCTTCACGATGGGCGGGCTGAACTATGTCGTTACCGTGCTGCAAGGACGGGCGCGCGGCATGACTTTGATGCGAATGCCGTTGACCGTATGGGGCATCTTCACCGCCACCGTCATGGCGCTGCTGGCTTTCCCGGCATTGTTCGTCGCCGCGGTAATGATGCTGTTCGACCGGCTGCTCGGCACCAGCTTCTTCATGCCTGCGATTGTCGAGATGGGCGAACAGCTGAAGTCGGATGGCGGAAGCCCGATCCTGTTCCAGCACCTCTTCTGGTTCTTCGGGCATCCGGAGGTCTACATCGTTGCGCTTCCGGCATTCGGCATCGTCTCCGATCTGATCAGCACGCATGCGCGCAAGAACATCTTCGGCTACCGCATGATGGTTTGGGCGATCGTGATCATCGGGGCGCTGAGCTTCATCGTCTGGGCGCACCACATGTATGTCAGCGGCATGAACCCGAATTTCGGGTTCTTCTTTGCCACGACAACGCTCATCATAGCCGTGCCGACCGCGATCAAGGTCTACAACTGGGTCTTGACGCTTTGGCGGGGCGATATTCACCTGACTTTGCCGATGCTGTTTGCCATCGGCTTCATCGTGACCTTCGTCAACGGTGGGTTGACCGGGCTTTTTCTCGGCAATGTGGTGGTTGACGTGCCGCTGTCCGACACGATGTTCGTCGTCGCGCACTTCCACATGGTCATGGGTGTGGCCCCCATCATGGTGGTCTTCGGCGCCATCTACCACTGGTACCCGAAGATTACCGGGAGGATGCTCGACGAGGTTCTCGGGCGGATCCATTTCTGGGTCACCTTCATCGGCGCCTACGCGATCTTCTTCCCAATGCACTATGTGGGTCTCGTGGGTGTGCCGCGCCGCTACTTTGAGCTTGGCGACACGGTATTCATTCCGCCGTCAGTCCATGATTTGAACATGTTCATTTCCGTCGCAGCGCTGATTGTCGGTGCGGCCCAACTCGTCTTTTTGTTCAATGTCGTCTGGAGCCTGTTCCATGGTCGAGAGGCGGGTGGCAATCCGTGGCGGGCGACGTCGTTGGAATGGCAGACGCCCGAGACGCCGCCGGCCCATGGCAATTGGGGCAAGGAGCTGCCGGTCGTCTACCGCTGGGCATACGACTATAGTGTCCCCGGCGCTGCCGAAGACTTCATACCGCAGAACCAGCCGCCGACGGCCGGACTGTCGAGGGCGCCAGCATGAGCGTCGTGCTGATTTTCCTCGCAGGCGTTGCCGCCATCGTCATCTGGTGGATATCCGGACAGCGGTTGATGTCGAAGCCATGGTTGGAGGTCGGCACGCTCGACGATATCCACCAACCGGCTAAGCCGCCGATCCCGACGGCCAAGATCGGCCTCGGTATTTTTCTTGCGGTTGTCGGGGCCCTCTTTTCCTTGCTGGCCAGCGCCTATCTCGCCCGGATGAGCGGCGCCGATTGGTGGGCGATCCCCATTCCGCGGCTTCTTTGGGCGAATACGGCGGTGCTGATCTTGAGCTGCGCGGCCCTGCAGTGGACGGTGGTTCAAGTGCGGCGGGGCGCCGATGACGGTGTACGACTGGGCCTCGATGCAGCACTGGCGACAGCAGTGCTGTTTCTTGCGGGGCAGATTGTTGCCTGGCTGCAACTCGTTGCGGCCGGTTATGTGCTTGCCGATAACCCGGCAAACAGCTTCTTCTACATGCTGACCGGGCTGCACGGTCTCCACATCCTCGGCGGGCTGGCGGTCCTTGCACGGACGCGGGTGAGAACGCTCGCGGGCAGCGCCACGGCGCCCGCCAGGCTGCGCCTCGGCATCGAGCTCTGCGCCACCTACTGGCACTTCATGCTCGTCGTGTGGCTGCTTCTCTTTGCGCTCTTTACTGGCTGGGCAAACGACTTTGTCGACCTCTGCCGTCAACTCGTTTCTTAAGGGGCAGACAATGGCCGAACTCACCCGAGTTGAAACAGAACCCGTCGCCCATGGCAGCCATACCGGCGGTCTGAGTGGTGTGGCTGCGGATTTTGCCTCGGATCAGCGAGCGTTCAAGAACGTGTCCTGGGGCAAGGCCATGATGTGGATCTTCCTCCTCAGCGACACCTTCATCTTCGGCTGTTTCCTGCTTGCCTACATGACGGCTCGGATGTCGACGCCGATCGCATGGCCCAATCCGAGCGAGGTCTTTGCACTTGAGATCGGCGGGCAGCAGGTTCCGCTGATCCTCATCGCCATCATGACCTTCATCCTGATCAGCAGCAGCGGCACGATGGCCATGGCCGTCAATTTCGGTTATCGCCGCGAGCGCGGGAAGACGGCAGCGTTGATGCTTTTGACCGCGCTGCTCGGCGCCTCCTTCGTCGGAATGCAGGCTTTCGAGTGGACAAAGCTTATCACCGAAGGCGTGCGCCCCTGGGAGAACCCGTGGGGTGCGGCGCAGTTCGGATCATCCTTCTTCATGATCACCGGGTTTCACGGTACGCACGTGACCTTCGGCGTGATCTTCCTTTTGATTACGGCGCGCAAGGTATGGCGCGGAGACTTCGATACGGGCCGGCGGGGCTTCTTCACAAGCCGCAAGGGTAATTATGAGATCGTCGAGATCATGGGCCTCTACTGGCACTTCGTCGATCTCGTCTGGGTTTTCATTTTCGCGTTCTTCTATCTGTGGTGAGGCGCATCATGGCACAGGCACAAGCGCATTCCGGCCAGCAGCATCCGATCAGGCTTTACCTCGTGGTCTGGGGGTTGCTGTTCGTCCTCAGCACGTTCTCCTATCTGGTCGATTATCTCGGCATCCAGGGCTACCCGCGCTGGACGCTCATCATCGTTTTCATGATGCTGAAGGCCGGCCTGATCGTTGCCATCTTCATGCATATGGCCTGGGAACGGCTGGCGCTGGTCTACGCAATCTTGCTGCCACCGCTCCTCGTCCTGGTCTTCGTGGCGATGATGGCATCGGAGTCGCATTATACGATCTTCACCCGGCTGACATTCCTCGGCGGCGCTGGTCCCTAGTGGACCATGGCGGGCTACATGATCTTCTCGTTCGGAAACGGGGCACGCGAAGCCCCGTTTCGCGCTCGACGAACCGTTGGACCTGATCGACTGTTGCGGGGTTGGAGCGGCTGATGTCGGTTAGCTGGCGAGCATGATGCCGAGCAAGCAGCCCGCGGCCAGCACGCCGAGCCGGCGTGCTGCGGGGTACCGTGACATGGCTTAGTTGCAGGATGCCATGCGCTTCAGGGCCGCGGTCACCCCATTCAAGGAATAGGTGTAGGTCGTCGCCGTGCCGCGCTGGGAGATGGCTTCGACCGTCATGTCGCTGCCGGAACGCATGGCGCCGATGACGTCAGGTTCGCGGGACTCTTCAAGCACCCACGCGGACTTGCCCCTGGTGAACATCGTGAACGTCTCGTCGCCGATTGCGACCTTGACCCGCGAGCCCGGCTTCAGTTCGTAGCCCATGATTGCCTGCGGCTCATACCCGGCACTCGGCGCCCGGCCGATCACGAAGAAATTGCTGCCATGATCAACGCTTGCCGGTTGCTTGGTTGTCGGAACAGTCAGCAAATAGCACACTGTCTGCCCGCCCTTGCTGTAGGAATAGACGCCCCAATCCTCGAACTGCTTGACCATTGTCGGCTGCGCGTTGGCGGAGATTGCGCCGGCAAGTGTGAAGGAGAGTACGAGAGCTATTCTTTTCATGGGCATTTTCCCCGCCGAAAGTGTGAGAGGTGCTGGCCTTAAGACAGACCGGCTGGAGCGAACGCGGGGCATTCAAGGCGGAGAGGGTTACCGAGACCTTAATGGCGGGCTGGGGGTAACGAACGTGTGACCGATCGATCGTCTGATGTGAATGGAAAGCCCAAAAACAAAAGAGCCGGCCACGTTTCCGGGACCGGCTTTGAATAAATGGTTGAAATAGATCAGGCCGAAAGCTTGGCCAGAACCTCTTCATCCACTTCGAAATTCGAGTAGACGTTCTGAACGTCGTCGTCGTCTTCGAGGCTGTCGATCAGCTTCAGCAGTGACTGGGCCCGTTCCTCGTCGACCGGCACGTTGTTCTGGGCGCGCCAGACGGCCTTGACGGTTTCGGCTTCGCCGAGCGAGGTTTCGAGCGCCTTGGCGACTTCGCCGAGGGCTTCGAAGCCGCAGGTGATGTAGTGGCCTTCCTCGTCGGTCTCGACGTCGTCGGCACCGGCTTCGATGGCGGCTTCCATCATCTTGTCGGCATCGCCTGCCTCAAGCTTGTAGGTGATTTCACCGACGTGGTCGAAGGAGAAGGAAACAGAGCCTGTTTCACCAAGAGCGCCGCCGGCCTTCGTGAAGATTGAGCGGACGTTGGAGGCGGTGCGGTTGCGATTGTCGGTCAGGGCCTCGACGATGATCGCAGTGCCGCCCGGGCCGTAACCCTCGTAGCGGACTTCATCGTAATTCTCGCCGTCGGCGCCGGCAGCCTTCTTGATGGCGCGGTCGATGTTATCCTTAGGCATGGACTGCGCCTTGGCGTTCTGGATCGCAAGACGCAGGCGGGCGTTCATCGAAGGATCAGGCAGACCGGCCTTGGCGGCAACGGTGATTTCGCGCGCGAGCTTGGAGAACATTTTCGACCGCACGGCATCCTGACGGCCCTTGCGATGCATGATGTTTTTAAACTGTGAATGGCCAGCCATGGCACCCCTGTTCACGTCATATTGTTAGGAATGGGCCGCCTTATAAGAGCGAAATGGGCCGTATTCAAGGGAAAACGGCTCCACCGCGCCTGTTGCTCATACAGCCCGAAAGGCGGAACAAAGCCCCGAAGTTGACGTTTCAAAGCACGGACCCTCGAAACGGAAGGAAGTGCTATGGCCAGTTTCAACGAAGCGCGGGAACACCCGGCACGCCAGCTCTGGGACCAGGTGAACGACATCCATGCAGGCATGCTCGGCGTGGATGGAGTGGACATGCACATGCAGCCGATGGCGCCGAATGCTGATCCGAAGACGAATACGATATGGTTCTACACGAAATCGGACGCAGCGATCGTGCGTGCCATCAAGCCGGGTACGCGGGCACATTTCTGCGTGGTCGGCAAGGATCACGACTACCATGCCTGCCTCGCAGGCAAGATCGAGGTGCGGCCCGACTCGTCAAAGATTGACGAATATTGGAACTCAGTTGTCGCCGCCTGGTATGATGACGGCAAGAAGGATCCGAATCTCACGATGCTCGCAATGCATGTCGACGACGCCGAGATCTGGGTTTCGACGGGTAGCAAGCTGAGGTTCGGCTGGGAGATCGCCAAGGCCAATCTCGACGATCACAAGATGCCCGATGTCGGCATCAGGCAGCACTTGCAGTTTGCTTGAAAGAACAGACCCGGCGCAGTCCGGGTCTTTTATTGCATGCCCTTTGCGACATAGATCAGCGGCTTTTTCGGCAAGGTGAGCAGCGACACGGAGATCGTGTTCGTCGGCGCGTAGCTGATGTCGAAATCGGGTCCGAACATCGACAGGAAGCTTTGCAGCGGGCGCGGTTGATGCATCGGCAGGATCAGCGAGGCGCGCAGGCGCTTGATGACGCGGCTCATGCTGTCGGAGCCCATTGTCAGGCCACCATCCACCGGCACCATCACGACATCCAGTCGGCCGATTTCCGTGTAGTGGGTTTCCGTCAGTTCGTAGTGCAGATGGCCAAGATGGCCGATGCAGAGGCCGGCAACCTCGAAGATGAAGATCGAGTTCCCATCCTGCTGCGGCGCGCCGAAACCGCCCCTGATATCGGTGGTGACATTGCGAATGTAGGTGTCGCCGACCACCAGGTTGATCTTGGCTTTTTCGCCCGGCACGTCACCCCATCCATGCAGCACATACTTGATGGCCGGGTCGGTCACCAGAGTATAGTGCGAGGAATGGGCGCGGTTCATGGTGACGACCATCGGCGCCTGCGGCGGCGAGTACCAGCCGCTGTAATCGGTCGCGATCGTCACACCGCCCGGCGTTTCAATGAGGAAGGTGGAGTGCCCAATGTAGTTCAGCGTAACCGATTGATTGGTGGCGCCGGCGTGGATGACTGGGGCCGGGCCTGTGAAACTCGCAAAGGTCGCTTGTGGGATCGATTGGGCGATAGCCTGGCACTGGCTGACGTTTCGCCGTTCCTCCTGAGCGGCGGCCACTTCCACGGCAACCAAGACCATCAGGCAGGCGATTGCGAAAACAAGAAAACGCGGCTTCATGCCACTTCCTCCAGCGCGCTCACGGGTAGGCTCGGGAGGATGCGGCAAGGCGCCGCAGTGGTCCAGTTGAAATGCCGGGACGCTGCTCACTTTTGCGTCATGGCAGACGCCTGCCTGAACTAGCGCCAGAACTCCGGAATGGTCTCCGCAAGCCGCGGGCCGAGCCGCAGTGGAGCGATCTTTTCAGCCAGGCCGGTCGCATCGGAGATCTCGACGCCGACGCCGCAGATGGTTGCCGGGCCGGTCGCCGCCTCCATGCGGCCTTTCGGCATCTTCGAGATGAACCGGTTCAGCGGCTCCTCCTTGTCCATGCCGAGCGAGGAATCGTAGTCGCCGCACATGCCGGCGTCAGACATGTAGGCGGTGCCGCCATTCAGGATCTGATGATCGGCGGTCGGGACATGGGTGTGCGTGCCGACGACGAAGCTGGCGCGGCCGTCGACGAAATGGCCGAAGCACTGCTTCTCGCTAGTCGCTTCGGCGTGGAAGTCGAAAATGATCGCATCGGCCTGTTCCTTGAGCGGGCAGGCGTCGAGGATCGCTTCGGCGGATTTGAAGGGATCGTCGAGTTCGGGATGCATGAAGACGCGGCCCATGACATTTGCGACAAGCACGCGTGCGCCGTTGCGGGCATAGAACAGCCCCGAGCCGCGACCCGGCGTGCCCTGCGGGTAGTTCGCGGGCCGCAGGAACTGGTCGTGACGTCCGGCAAAGGCAACGGCTTCCTTCTGGTCCCAGACGTGGTTGCCCGTCGTCACGACATCGGCACCGGCATTGATCGTCTCGAGGAAGATATCCTCGGTGATGCCGAAGCCGCCGGCGGCGTTCTCGCCGTTGACGACGACGAAATCTAGCTTGAGGTCGGAAATGAGGCCGGGGAGGCGGTTCCAGACGGCGGTGCGTCCGGTCTTACCCACCATGTCACCCAGAAAAAGCAGTCGCATTGCTATCCAATCCAAGAGGCAAAAAAGCGAAGTCCGCTTTCTGTCAGGAGGGCGTCCAGGCTGACATCGTGCGGCTCGTCGGGCACATGTGCCACTTCCTGGCAGTCGAATGCAATGCCGATCAGCTTGGGATGCTGGCCTTTTTGCCGCAAACGCTCGATGGCGCGGTCATAATAGCCGGCACCGTAGCCAATGCGGTGGCCGCGATTGTCGAAGGCGGAGAGCGGCACCAGCATGATTTCGGGATCGAGCACGGCGGCGTCCGCCGGCGGGCCGGAGGTGCCGAAGCCCGTGCTGACCAACGGCGCGCCGCGCACAAGTTCGCGAAACACTATCGTCTGCTTGTCGAGGATGGCAGGCACGCAAAGCCGGGCTCCACGTGCCTGGAAGCGCGCCAGAAGCGGCCGGATGTCGGCCTCCGAACGGATCGGCAGGAAGCCGGAGACGACAGTGCCCGGATCGAAGGCGACGGCCTCGCCGGCATGCTCGGCCATGGCCAGGCTCATCTCGATGCGCGTGGCCTCCGGGATCGCGTCGCGCAGTGTAAGCCGGCCGGCTCGCATTTCGGCTTTCTGTTCTTTTGGGGTCATACGGTCCATCACGCTGTTTTCAGCAGACGATAAAGGTCTTGCCGATCATTTCAACGGGACAATGCGACGTTTGGCCACCCGCCCAAGGCAAGCAGCTCAAATCGTGATGCTCGTCGGGATGGCAGAAGTGTCGGCCTGTGCCTCAACCGAATAGGCGTTTGCGCCTGACGCCTGCTGGCCGGTTCTTGCTCGCAAGTCACGCATCGCCTTGTCCATCAACTGCCGGACCTCCTGCAGGATGGCCTTGAACTCTTCCATCGTCTTTCGGTCTTCGGTGGAGATCCCTGCGGACGCCTGCTGTCCGTCTTCGACGACGCTCTGGTAGGCGTTGCGCGCCGCGGTTGCGCCGTCGGGTTCGTCCGTTTGGGCGGCGCTCGCGTCGGAGTTGTCCGCCGCCGCGGCCGCGTCTGTGCCTGATGTATCGGTTGCGGCAGCTGCCGACGCCGCTCCGGTATCGGCCGTTGCCGCAGAGGCATTGGCTGTGGAAGCAATGTTTATTGCACTAGCAGCAACAGCCGAGGCAAATTCCGCCGCAGCGGCGCTGATCTTGTGGGCAAGTTCGGCTGCAAGCCGGGCAACGACCTCCGGTGGGTAGCCGCCACTCTTCAGCATTTCGAGCTGCTGCTTGGCTTCCTCAAGCTTGCGTGCCGCACGGGCTTTGGCCGCTTCGGCCGATGTCGCCATGCTCTCACGCAGGCTTTCCTGTGCCCTTGCCGCATTCTGCAAGATCTTCAGGCGCGCGCTGGCGCTGTCGGTCGACGTAGTGAGATTGTCGGAGGAGTAAGTGGTGCGCAGGATGTTGAGCGCTGATGCGGAACCGACTTGCATACTATCCTCCGGATTGCACTATCCGGTGTAGTCTGCAACTTCAGGCTTGCGTGGGCCTGTGCCACCTATGTACGCGTGGCGAGCGTATGGATCGTTTGATTGAACAGCGGCATGCCGCCCGGTGACCAACCGAGGGCGCGGATTTTCGCCGTGTCCATCGGCGTCAGCTGTGACTTGTCGGCAGGAAGCGGCAGCCTGTTCAGGCAATCGCGCTCCCAGCGAATGTGTTCCAGGATGTCCCAGGTATCGAGCGTGACATCGGAGACGTTGAAGGTCTCGCCGGAGATACGATAGGTGTCCGCTTCCAGCATCAGCCGTACGGCCCCGCCGACGTCTCTTCCGTGAACCTCTGTTCCAGCACGTGATGGCAGATGGCGGCCAGCGAGGTAATCTTCAATCAGCTTGTCCCATTTGTTCGGCCGAAAGTCGCCGTAGACGCCAGTCAAGCGCAGGCTGGCCGTTGCGAAGCCAGGCGCCGCGAGATGCGCAAGGCTGCGTTCGGCGTCGAGCTTGACGTGGCTGTAGAGGGTCTCCGGCTTCTCAGCCATGCCTTCTATCAGCGTGGTTCCCGGTGCGTGCTCGCCATAGGCGGCGCGGCTCGAAATGAAGATGCAGCGGCGTGTACCGGCGCGTTTGGCCGCTTCGAAAAGCCGGACGCTTCCGTCAAGGTTAAGGCGCTTGAACGTCTCCGGGTCATCGCCCTCGCCGCCGCGGTATTTGCCGGGCAAGTGGTGGAAGGCGGCGTGCACGAAGAAATAGGCGTCGTCAAAGGCTTCGATATGATCACGCGTCGGATCGAGCGAGAGCGGGGCGAATTCGACCGGTCTTGAAAAGAAGCGGGGCAGGGGAGCGTGGCGGCCGCCGATGATCACGGTATAGCCGGCGGCGAGCAGTTCTTCGACGATATAACGTCCGACGAGACCTGTTCCCCCCGATACCAATACCTTCATGCCGCCTCGTCAGGGTTGGACATTGTCGATGGATCCGGCAGATCATCGTCGGCATAGAATGCATGCCAAAGGTCGATCAGCGGCCGCAGTTTATCGGCCTTCGGATGATTCGTCTCCCACGGCTTCTCATACTGGTAATGCAGGACGGAAATACTCCGCCAGTCCCAAAGCCGGGGCATGGTGAACCACACGTACTGGAGCATGTTGAAATAGACGGGCAGGCCGTGCCAATCCGGGAAAAACTCCTGCAGGAAGGTCTGGTCCGTCCGCTTCCAGAACACCCCCGGCCGATCCAGCCGTTCCAGCATTCGCTGGAATGTGTCTTCGGACGGCTGCGCGACGAAGACGCCGGAATTCAGCCGGTGGAAGTCCGCCAGGGATTCATAGACGTTCGGGGCGGCGGAAAACTCAGGATAGCGGAAGAGTTTGTCGATGTTTCGCAACACGATCGCGTCGGCGTCGATGAAGACGCAGCTGGCATATTCGGTCAATTGCCATAGGCGCAGCTTGCAGAAATTGTCGAGCGGCGAATGAAACGCAGGCTTGCGTCCCTTCGTGAAGGGAGCGGCGGCGTGCAGACTGGATCGAGCATGACGCTCATTGAACTCCGCTGACAGGGGCAGATGGTCGACCGGCACCAGGCGACAGCCGAGTTGCAGAAGCGGGTCAAGACTGGCTTGGTCGACGCCTGTCGTATGCAGGATGATGATGTCCGCTGGGGTGGCGGTTCGGCGCAACGATACCGCAAGCGCCTTGGCGCCCATGGCGTAATCGTCGTTGGTGACGAGCGTGACATAGGCGTGCCGAGGCTCACTCATGAAACGGACTTCAGTCTCTTGCCTTCCGGATCGCGGTTGATCGTCGCCGCAATGTCTTTCGTCCAGGCAGAGATCGCGGGGACGCGCGACCGATCGACGCGGTAGGCAAATTTCTTGGCGACGTCGACGATCTCGCTCAGAAGACCTGTCTGCAGGGTGATCGGATCGAGACCGAGCTTGCGGAATTTCTCGTTCTTGACGATGAGTTCGTTTTCCGGCGCTTCCTTGCGTGGGTTCGGCAGCCAGGCGATCTCGCCGCCGCTCAGCTTGGCGATCATTTCCGCCAGATCTCGCACCCGATGCGTTTCGGTCATCTGGTTGAAGATCTCGACACGGGCGCCTCGGGCAGGCGGGTTGTTCAAGGCAAGCTCGATGCAGCGGACCGAATCCTGGATGTGGATGAAGGCGCGGGTCTGGCCGCCGGTGCCGTGGACTGTCAGCGGATATCCGATCGCCGCCTGGATCAGGAAGCGGTTCAACACTGTGCCATAATCGCCGTCATAGTCGAAGCGATTGATCAGCTGCGGATGCCTACGCGTCTGCTCGGTGTGGGTGCCCCAGACAATGCCCTGGTGCAGGTCGGTGATGCGCAGGCCGTCGTTCTTGGCGTAAAAGTGGAAGAGCAGCTGATCCAGGCACTTGGTCATGTGATAGATCGAGCCTGGATTGGAGGGGTAGAGGATTTCCTGGCTAACGGTCTCGCCATTCGCCGTCTCGATGCCAACCGTCAGATAGCCCTCGGGGATCGCTGCGCCAACTGTCGAATAACCGTAGACGCCCATCGTGCCGAGGTGGATCAGATGGGCGTCGAGTTGGAGTTCGACAAGCGCATTCAGGAGGTTATGGGTGGCGTTGACGTTGTTGTTTACCGTGTAGTTCTTGTGGCGGTCGCTCTTCATCGAGTAGGGCGCCGCGCGCTGTTCGGCGAAATGAATGATGGCATCCGGCCGGTTCTCAGCTAGCCACTTCTTCAGCAGTTCGTAGTCCTTGGCGAGGTCGATCAGGTTGAAATGAATGCGCCGGCCGGTTTCGGCGTGCCAGATGCGCGTTCGCTCCTGGATCGAGTCCATCGGGGTCAGCGACTGAACCCCAAGTTCAGTGTCGATCCAGCGCCGCGAGAGGTTGTCGAGAATGTGAACGTCGTGTCCCGTGTCGGAGAGATGCAATGATGTCGGCCAGCCAATGAATCCGTCCCCGCCCATCACTGCAATCTTCATCGTGTCGTCTCCTGCTTGAATGTCTCTGTCAAAAATTACTTAGGAAGCGTGACAATTGTTCAATGCTTGCAAGGCGGAATGTCTTCCGCCAAAGAGGGCGCGTGACTTTGGAGAAAATTATGGCGGACAACGGTTTTTCGATTTCGGGTGAACTCACGGAAACGGGTCACCGGCTCCTGCAGCGGGTTTATTACGAGGACACCGATTTTTCCGGCCTCGTCTACCATGCGCGTTATCTTCACTTCCTCGAGCGCGGCCGCACCGATTACCTCCGTTGTCTCGGCGTCGAGCAGCGGGAGTTGATCAATGCCGACGAGGAAGGGCTTGTCTTCGTCGTCCACCGCATGGAGATCGACTTCAAGCAGCCGGCGCGGATGGATGATATCCTGACCGTCCTGACCCACACCGAAAAAGCCGGCGGCGCCAAGATGGTCCTCAATCAGGAGATCCGGCGCGGCGAAACGCTGCTCATCGCCGCCAAGGTGATCATCGCCGTCATCAATGCCAATGCCAGGCCGCGACGATTGCCGGAGACACTCGCCGAGAAATTTCTTGAAGGCAGCAAGCCGCTCCGCGGGCCCTGAGCCCTTGTCGCGCGCAATGTGATCGACACGGTTTGCGTGCGGCGATTCGCCTGGGTTGGTCGTGAACGCTGAAAAGACGCGGGATTCCGGCCTTGCATAAACATGAGTTTTGTGTGAAGGAATTTACGCGCTGGAAGATAAGCGCTGTTGTGGTCATCGAGCTAGATCTGACCAAGTAATCCAAGGGATAAATCTTTCTCCGATAGTTTCGCTGTCATGATCCGGCGCTAACGAACTGTTAACCATAATAGTGTCTTACTCGGATTGTCAGAGTTTGTGCGGTGCACGCCTTCCTTTGACCAAATTTGACGGCAAGGAAGGCGGATAAGAGCTTGGAAGCTTGACCAGGGCTTTGGGCGGCGGCCGCCAGACACTTCTTGCGAGATCACTTTGTGCCGCCCGGTCAAGTGCCGGGCGTTTGGATTCGGGGATTTTGGATCAATGGAACAAGTAGGATTGGCAGCAGCAACGGCCGACGTCAGCCTCTGGTCGCTGTTTATGCAGGCAGGTCTCGTCGTCAAGCTGGTCATGCTCGGGCTCATCGCAGCCTCGGTCTGGACCTGGGCGATCGTCATCGACAAATATCTGGCGTATGGTCGCGCACGGCGCCAGTTCGAGAAGTTCGAGCAGGTATTCTGGTCGGGCCAGTCGCTGGAAGAGCTTTATCGCACGCTATCGGAGCGCAACAATACCGGCCTTGCCGCGATCTTCGTTGCGGCGATGCGCGAATGGAAGAAGTCGTTCGAGCGCGGTGCGCGCTCCCCGATCGGTCTGCAGATGCGTATCGACCGCGCCATGGACGTTACGCTGGCGCGCGAATCCGAATTCCTCTCAGCCCGCCTCGGCTCGCTGGCAACGATCGGTTCGGCCGGCCCGTTCATCGGCCTCTTCGGTACGGTCGTCGGTATCATGACCTCCTTCCAGGCAATCGCCGGCTCGAAGTCGACGAACCTCGCGGTCGTTGCTCCGGGTATCGCTGAAGCGCTGCTTGCAACCGCAATCGGCCTTGTTGCCGCTATCCCGGCCGTTATCGCCTACAACAAGTTCACTGCCGACGCCGGCAAGCTTTCGGGCCGTATGGAAGGCTTCGCGGATGAATTCTCCGCCATCCTTTCGCGCCAGATCGACGAGAAACTGCAGCCGCGCCAGGCCGCGCAGTAATCGACGGGAACGGAGTCAACGATATGGGTATGGGTGCTCCAAGCGGTGGCGGTAGCGGCGGTGGTCGCGGTGGTCGTCGTCGCGGTGGCCACAGAGGTGGTGCCATCTCCGAAATCAATGTGACGCCGCTCGTCGACGTCATGCTGGTGCTTTTGATCATCTTCATGGTGGCAGCACCGATGATGACGGTCGGCGTGCCCGTCGACTTGCCGGAAACACAGGCCAAGGCGCTGAATTCCGAAACGCAGCCGATCACGATCTCGGTGAAGAACGACGGCCAGGTGTTCCTGCAGGAAACGCCGATCCCGGTGGAAGAGATTGCAGCGAAGCTCGAGGCGATAGCGACGACCGGCTACAATGAACGCATCTTCGTTCGCGGCGACGCGACCGCGCCCTATGGCGTGATCGCCGACGTCATGGCTCGCATCCAGGGTGCCGGCTACAAGAACATCGGCCTCGTGACGCAGCAGAAGAAGGACCAATAGCGAACGCTATGAAGGCCAGTATCGTCACATCTGCGGCTCTGCACTGTGCACTGCTTGCCTGGGCGCTGATCTCGATCGGCTCCCCGGAGCAGTTCAAGGTCGAGGATTTCGAGGCGATGCCCGTCGACCTCGTGCCCGTCGAAGAAATGACGCAGATGCAGCAGGGCGACAAGACGGCCAAGCCGAGTGAAAAGCCGGCGCCGAAGCCGACGGCCAAGCCGACCAATGTCGAAAACGCCGAGAACATGGGCGAGAACAAGGTCGACCTTAAGACGCCGCCGGTCCCGAACGCCAAGCCCAGCAATAACGAGAGCGCTGCTGCCCCCAAGGCCGTCGAAAAGCCTCTTCCTCAGAATGATCCCGTCCCCAACGACGTGAAGGAGATCATGAAGGAGGAGACGGACGTCGAGCCGAAGCAGGTCGCGTCCATTACGCCGCCGAAGCCCGAAATCACCCCGCCGACGCCGCCAAAGCCTGAGGAAACGCCACAGGAACAGCCGGAGCCACCGAAGCCGGACGCCGAGGCGCTGCCGGACAAGGTTCCGACTCCGGTCGTGAAGCCGCAAGCCAAGCCGCCGGAACAGAAGCCGGCCGAAAAGCCCCCGGAGAAAAAGACCGAGGATCAGGCGAAGGCGGACGAGAAGCCGACGGACAAGAAGAAGGCCGACAAGAAGCAGGAGAAGGCCAAGTCCGCCTCCTCCAAGCAGAGCGACTTCAACGCCGATGATATCGCGGCGCTGCTGAACAAGCAGGACCCGTCGAATGGTGGCGCCAAGAGTTCGACCGAGGTTGCATCGCTCGGTGCCAAGAAGGCTACCGGCGGCTCAAAGCTTTCGATGAGCGAGATGGATGCGCTGCGCAGCGCGATCGCCGGCAACTGGTCGGTTATTCCTGGGATGGAAGGTGCCAGCGACGTTCGCATCAAGGTCCACATGAAGCTGGACCCGGATGGCAACATCATCGGTTCGCCCGAGGTCGAAGCGGTTGGCGGCACCAACGAGGCGACGCGCATGGCGTTGGCAAGCGGTGCCAAGCGTGCCGTCATGAAGTCGTCGCCTTTCACCACTCTCCCAAAAGACAAATATGACGCCTGGGGCGAGGTTATCGTCAACTTCGATCCCAGCGATCTAGCCCTTTAAAATGCTGAAAGGCTTGTCCTCCATGACCAAGTGTTCCCTCATTCGCGCCTTGATGGTCGCCGTCGGCATGATAACCACTGCGGTTGTCGCCACGCCGGCCAACGCGCTTGTCGAAATCAACATCAACAAGGGTAACGTCGAGCCGCTGCCGATCGCGATCACGGACTTCCTGCAGGGCGACATGGGCGCGCAGGTTTCGCAGGTGATTGCCGCCGACCTTCAGCGCTCCGGCCTTTTCAAGCCGATCGACAAGAACGCCTTCATCGAGAAGATTTCCAACCCGGATTCCGCTCCGCGCTTCGAGGACTGGAAGGTCATCAATGCGCAGGCACTCGTGACCGGTCGTGTGACGCAGGAAAGCGACGGTCGTCTGCGCGCCGAGTTCCGTCTGTGGGACACGTTTGCCGGCACGCAGATGACAGGTCAGCAGTTTTACACGCAGCCTGAAAACTGGCGCCGCGTGGCCCACATCATCGCCGACGCGATCTACAAGCAGATCACCGGCGAGGAAGGCTACTTCGATACGCGTGTCGTGTTCGTTTCGGAGTCCGGCACCAAGCAGGAGCGCAAGCGCCAGCTCGCCATCATGGACCAGGACGGCTTCAACGTCCGCATGCTGACGAACGGCAGCGACCTCGTTCTCACGCCGCGCTTCTCGCCGAACCGGCAGGAAGTCACCTACATGTCCTTCGCCAACCAGCAGCCACGGGTTTACCTGCTGCAGCTTGAAACGGGACAGCGCGAAGTTGTCGGCAACTTCCCGGGCATGACCTTCTCCCCGCGCTTCTCGCCGGATGGCCAGAAGGTCGTGATGAGCCTTCAGCAGGAAGGCAACGCCAACATCTACACGATGGACCTGCGTTCACGCACGACGACGCGCCTGACCTCGACTGCGGCCATCGATACCTCGCCGTCCTATTCGCCGGACGGCGGACGGATCGTGTTCGAAAGCGACCGTGGTGGCAAGCAGCAGATCTACGTCATGAATGCCGACGGCTCCGGCCAGACGCGTATCTCCTTCGGCGACGGCAACTACTCGACGCCGGTCTGGTCTCCGCGCGGCGATCTCATCGCCTTCACCAAGCAGTCGGGAGGCAAGTTCTCGATCGGCGTCATGAAGCCGGACGGTTCGGGCGAGCGCATCCTGACGACGGGCTTCCACAACGAGGGCCCGACCTGGGCGCCGAATGGCCGCGTCATCATGTTCTTCCGCCAGGCCGCAGGTGCAGGTGGTCCGCAGCTCTACTCGATCGATCTGACGGGCTATAACGAGCAGCTCATCAAGACCCCGACCTACGCTTCCGACCCCGCCTGGTCGCCGCTTCTCGAGTAGAAAAGCCTGTGGATGTGCCTTTTTGTCGCCGCAAAAATCCCTGATTGGGGCGACTGAGGGACAAATCAACCATCTGTTAACCATAATTCTTGAATGCCGATTAACCCAATACGGTTACAGTCCGGCAACCTTAATCAAGTCGCAAGGAGACCGGCCATGAGCCGAATTCACACCCCGGCAATGAGCCGCATGCAGAATTTCGCCCGCAACCCCGTCATGATCGCGCTTGTCGCCGGTCTTGCTCTGGCCGGTTGCGCCAACAAGAAGAACATGGCCAACAGCGCCGGTGATCTCGGCCTTGGCGCCGGCGCCGCAACGCCGGGTTCGGCTCAGGACTTCACCGTCAACGTCGGCGACCGCATCTTCTTCGACACCGATTCCACCTCGATCCGCGCGGACGCCGCCCAGACGCTCGACCGTCAGGCTCAGTGGCTCGCTCGCTATCCGAAGTATGCCATCACCGTCGAAGGTCACGCCGACGAACGCGGCACGCGCGAATACAACCTTGCCCTCGGTGCTCGCCGTGCAGCCGCTACCAAGGATTACCTTGCTTCGCGCGGTGTTCCGGCTCAGCGCATGAAGACCATCTCCTACGGCAAGGAACGCCCGGTCGCCGTCTGCGACGATATTTCCTGCTGGTCGCAGAACCGCCGCGCGGTCACCGTTCTGGGTGGCGCCGGCATGTAATTGCCGGGAAATATTACAATTTCGAAAGGCGGCTCCATTGCGGGCCGCCTTTTCTTTTTGAACACACTTTGGCCAGTTTCCGTTGCTTTTTGAAAGCAATTGGAAAAATCTCCTGTTCGTGCCAAAGGGTGCGAAGAATCACTGGGACAGGACGAACCATATGAAAAAACTTGTCGTTGCGGGCATGCTGTGCCTCGCGGCCGTGGCCGGGGCGGGCCAATCGGCGAATGCGACGTCGATTTTGGGTTGGCAGATCGGCGGCAAAGCCGCGGATCGGCAGCCTCAGGCACCGGTCGTAAACGTGCAGGCCGGCGGAGCTGAAGTTCGCGTTCAGCAGCTTGAAGAGCAACTGCGCCAGCTGAACGGCCGCATCGAGGAGATGAGCTTCCAGCTGCTGCAGATGCAGGAAACGATCCGCAAGGCGCAGGAAGACAACGAATTCCGCTTCCAGGAGCTGGAAAAAGGCGGCGGTGGCAGCAGTGCCGGCGGTAGCACCAAGACAATGAAGAAGAGCGAGGCCGATGTGCCTCCTCCGGTTCAGGGTCAGAGCGGCGATGATGTCGCCCGCGTGATCCAAGCACCACAGGGAGCCGAAACGGCTCCCTCGACCGATGTTCCGACAAACGAGGGTCTCGGTCAGCCGCCGAAGCAGCTCGGCTCGATGGAGTTCGACAAGAACGGCAATCCGGTCGGCGGCTCGGTCAACGAGAATGCCACGGTTGGATCAGGCCCGGTTCCGGGTGTCGATTCCGGTCGTTCGTCGCAGACTGCGTCGCTCGGCAGCGAAGCCGATCAGTACAAGGCTGCCTACGGCCACGTTCTGTCCGGTGACTACTCGACGGCAGAGCAGGAGTTCACCCAGTATATCGCTCAGTATCCGAGCAGCGCACGGGCAGCCGACGCGAATTTCTGGCTTGGCGAGGCGCTCTACTCGCAGGGCAAGTATAACGAAGCCGCCAAGCGGTTTCTCGATGCGCACAAGAAGTACGGCAGCTCTGAAAAGGCGCCGGAAATGCTGCTGAAGCTCGGCATGTCGCTCGCAGCGCTCGACAATACGGAAACCGCATGCGCCACGCTGCGGGAAGTCCCGAAGCGTTACCCCAAGGCTTCGCGTGCCGTCATAACCAAGGTCGCCAGCGAGCAAAAACGCCTCGCCTGCTAAGGTCTTCCGGTTTTGTGCCCGGACGGCCCCCTTCTACCTGAGACGGCAGCGCGCCGTTTTCTTGCATCGCTGACCAAGCCCACGCGCATTCTTGTCGCGATTTCAGGTGGAAGCGATTCAACCGGCCTGCTTCTGGCGCTTGCCGAAGCTCTCAAGGCCACACCCAATTCAACAATCTCTCTTTGTGCTGCCACCGTCGATCATACCTTGCGAGCAGAATCGGCCGAGGAGGCGCGCGAGGTTGCAGCCTTCTGCAGCTCGCTTGGTATCCCGCACTTGGTCAAGGTGTGGCAGGGCGAAAAGCCCAAGGCAGGGATCATGGCGGCGGCGCGCGATGCTCGATACGCCTTGCTTGCCGATGCCGCCGAAAGCCTGAGCGCCGATATTGTCGTGACCGGGCATACGGCAGACGACCAGCGCGAGACGCTTGCCATGCGCAAGGAGCGCTCTCAGCAAGCCAGCACCGGTATTGCGGACCTCGTCCTTTTCGATCGAAGCCTCTGGATAGCTCGGCCACTGCTCAGCTGCAGACGGGAAGCTATTCGCGACTTTCTCCGTGCGCGACAGGTTGCCTGGATCGATGACCCGAGCAACGACGATCCGAAATATGAGCGCGTTCGGGTGCGCTTGCGGCTGGCGGGGGAAGCGGAGGTTGCGTCTGGCGCGGACGGGGCAATTGTGCGCGCGGCGCTCGCCACGTCGGCGGGCCGATGGTTGCATCAGTATTTTGCCCTGCATTCTCCTTGGATAGGTCAGGTGATGCCGGCCGGGCTCGCCGATCGAGAGACGCTTTGTTATGCCGTTCCACGCCTTGCGGCAGTGTTCGGCGGACAGGCATTCCCGCTCGGGCGAAAACAGACGGATGATGTGCTCGGTCTTGTTGAAAGTGGGAAGCCGGGCCGGATAACCGCGGGCAGGGTGGTCTTCGACCTTCGGCGCGACGGGCTCTTTCTTGTCCGCGAAAGCCGCGGCATTTTGCCGTTGACGTTGACGCCGGGTGCGCGCGGTCTCTGGGACAGCCGGTTCCTCGTTGAAAACGGATCTCCGGACGACATCACTATTCTTGCAGGTCAACACGGGCCCGTCAGCGGTCGACTGCCCAGGGATGTTGTTCGGCGAGCCTTGGCGGCGGCACCACGCATCGTTGATTTCGCAGGAGAAGATCCACTGGCGAGTGTTGGCGAGAAAGTACGGATCAGTCCCTATTTTTCGCCCTTCGACCGTTTTTTGACACGATTTGATTTCATCTTCGCAGATAGCCTTGCGGCTGCCTTTGGTACACGCCCCTATCCAAAACCGCCTTTAGGTCTTATTGACGGAAAATCTATCTAACAGTCCAGTTTGCCTTGGCATTCACCTGAGGCAATCCTATGTTAGAGGCCAAATAAGACGGTCGCCATGAGGCGGCTGTTCCAGTGCTGGGGAGTTCGATGAACCCTAACTTACGTAATTTCGCCTTGTGGGCAATCATAGCTCTGCTGCTGATTGCTCTGTTCAGCATGTTCCAGACGTCGCCGGCGCAGACCAGCTCCCGCGAAATCCCTTATTCGCAATTCTTGCGTGAAGTGGATGCGGGCCGCGTAAAGGAAGTCGTCGTCACGGGCAACCGCGTGTCTGGCAGCTATGTTGAAAATGGCACCACCTTCCAGACTTATACCCCTGTCGTTGATGACAACCTGCTCGATCGCCTGCAGCAGAAGAACGTCCTGGTTTCGGCGCGCCCGGAAACCGACGGTTCGTCGGGCTTCTTGAGCTATATCGGCACGTTGCTGCCGATGCTGCTGATCCTGGGCGTCTGGCTGTTCTTCATGCGGCAGATGCAGGGTGGTTCGCGCGGCGCGATGGGCTTCGGCAAGTCGAAGGCCAAGCTGCTCACCGAAGCGCATGGCCGCGTCACGTTTGATGACGTCGCCGGCGTCGATGAAGCCAAGCAGGACCTCGAGGAAATCGTTGAATTCCTGCGCGATCCGCAGAAATTCCAGCGTCTCGGCGGCAAGATTCCGCGCGGCGTGCTGCTGGTCGGCCCTCCCGGCACCGGTAAGACCCTGCTCGCACGCTCCGTCGCAGGCGAAGCAAACGTGCCGTTCTTCACGATCTCGGGCTCCGACTTCGTCGAAATGTTCGTCGGTGTCGGCGCAAGCCGCGTCCGCGATATGTTCGAGCAGGCCAAGAAGAACGCGCCTTGTATCATTTTCATCGACGAAATCGACGCCGTCGGTCGCCACCGTGGCGCCGGTCTCGGCGGCGGTAACGATGAACGCGAGCAGACGCTGAACCAGTTGCTGGTCGAGATGGACGGCTTTGAAGCCAACGAAGGCATCATCCTGATCGCTGCGACCAACCGTCCCGACGTTCTCGATCCGGCACTGCTGCGTCCGGGCCGTTTCGACCGCCAGGTCGTCGTTCCGAACCCCGATATCGTCGGCCGCGAGCGCATCCTGAAGGTTCACGCCCGCAATGTGCCGCTGGCACCGAACGTCGATCTCAAGGTTCTGGCTCGCGGGACGCCCGGTTTCTCCGGTGCTGACCTGATGAACCTCGTCAACGAAGCTGCCCTGATGGCCGCGCGCCGCAATAAGCGCGTCGTGACTATGCAGGAGTTCGAAGACGCCAAGGACAAGATCATGATGGGCGCCGAGCGCCGCTCTTCGGCGATGACCGAGGCGGAAAAGAAGCTGACGGCCTATCACGAAGCCGGTCATGCCATCACCGCGTTGAAGGTTCCCGTTGCGGATCCCCTGCACAAGGCAACCATCATTCCGCGCGGCCGTGCGCTGGGCATGGTGATGCAGTTGCCTGAAGGCGACCGCTACTCCATGAGCTACAAGTGGATGGTGTCGCGCCTCGTCATCATGATGGGTGGTCGCGTTGCAGAAGAGCTGACCTTCGGCAAGGAAAACATCACCTCCGGCGCATCGTCCGATATCGAGCAGGCCACCAAGCTTGCGCGTGCAATGGTCACGCAGTGGGGCTTTTCGGATGCGCTTGGCCAGGTCTCCTACGGTGAAAACCAGCAGGAAGTGTTCCTTGGTCACTCGGTTTCGCAGTCGAAGAATGTTTCTGAGGCCACCGCTCAGACGATCGACACCGAAGTCCGTCGCCTGATCGACGACGCCTATTCGGAAGCGCGCCGCATTCTCACCGACCACCACGAGGAGTTCGTGGCGATCGCCGAGGGGCTGCTCGAGTACGAAACGCTGACGGGCGAAGAGATCAAAGCGTTGATTCGCGGCGAGAAGCCGTCGCGCGATCTCGGCGATGACGCGCCGCCCAGCCGCGGTTCGGCCGTGCCGAAGACCGGCACGCGCCCAGCGACAAAGGGTGACGAGCCGGAGGCTGGCCTGGAGCCGCAGCCGCATTGATTTCTCTTGCAGAATGACCGAAAGGCCGGGTCCGTTAGGACGCCGGCCTTTCGCGTCGGTAACGCGATGTAATGGGTTTTCTTGCTAATTTACGTGATGGACACCGCGATTTATGTCATGCCGGTGACATAGCGAGGCCTCATTTGGGGCTCTTGTAGCGATAATTCCGCCTGTGGCGGCTCATTTTTACAAGCGGTAATGCGCAGCCCGAAGGCGCGCCAAGGCACAGGGGTGCATATGAAAAGACGCTATTTCGGTACGGATGGCATTCGCGGTCAATCCAACGTGTTCCCGATGACACCGGATCTTGCGATGCGAGTTGGTATCGCAGTTGGAACGATCTTCCGGAGAGGCAACCACCGTCATCGCGTCGTCATAGGCAAGGACACCCGCCTTTCGGGCTACATGCTCGAAAACGCAATGGTGGCCGGCTTCACCGCGGCAGGCGTCGATGCGTTCGTTCTCGGTCCTATACCGACACCGGCCGTAGCTATGCTGACGCGGTCCTTGCGTGCTGATATCGGTGTCATGATCTCCGCCTCGCATAATCCCTACGAGGACAACGGCATCAAGCTCTTTGGGCCGGATGGCTACAAATTGTCCGACGATCTGGAGTCGCAGATTGAGGATTTGCTTGAGAAGGATCTGTCCTCGCAGCTTGCGAAGTCGGATGACATCGGCCGCGCCAAGCGCGTTGACGGCGTTCACGACCGCTACATCGAGCACGCCAAGCGCACGCTGCCGCGCGACGTGACGTTGCAGGGATTGAGGATCGCGATCGATTGTGCCAACGGGGCCGCCTATAAGGTCGCTCCAGCTGTTCTCTGGGAACTCGGTGCCGATGTCGTGACCATTGGCAACGAGCCGAACGGCACGAACATCAATCTCAATTGCGGTTCTACCAGCCCGGTCGCGCTGCAGAAGAAGGTCGATGAAGTGCGCGCCGATATCGGCATTGCGCTTGATGGCGACGCCGACCGCGTCATCATCGTCGACGAGAACGGCGCGGTTGTCGATGGCGACCAGCTGATGGCTGTAATTGCCGAAAGTTACGCCGAGAGCCAGCAGCTTCGCGGCGGCGGCATTGTTGCGACCGTGATGTCCAATCTCGGGCTCGAGCGCTTCCTCGACGACAAGGGACTTGGTCTCGTGCGTACGATGGTCGGTGACCGCTACGTTGTCGAGCACATGCGTCAGCACAACTACAATGTCGGCGGTGAACAGTCCGGACACATCGTGTTGTCGGACTATGGCACGACGGGCGACGGCTTGGTGGCCGCGCTGCAGATCCTCGCCGCGGTCAAGCGGACCGGCAGGACGGTCAGCGAAGTGTGCCGTCGCTTCGACCCCGTGCCGCAGCTCCTCCGTAACGTGCGCATCTCCGGCGGCAAGCCGCTCGAGGATATTCAGGTGCAGAAGGCGATTGCCGATGCGGAGGCCGAGCTCGCAAAGAATGGCCGCCTGGTTATCCGCCCGTCCGGAACGGAGCCTCTGATCCGCGTCATGGCCGAGGGTGATGATCGCTCGCAGATCGAGCGGATCGTCAACGAATTGATCGGCACGATTTCGAACGTGCGCTCCGCGGCCTGAAGTCGACATTCACGCTTTTTGTCGGGTGCCGCCAGCGTCCCAGCTGGCGCGCGTCCGTTCCCGTAACATCATGATAAATATCTTGTAAATTTAATCGGACATTAACTCTAATTTGTAAGAGTCCAGGATGAATAAAGGTCAGACGCGGTCTAGTGGCGCGTGCTGGGTATTGATTGTTCCTGGAGAATACTATGAAGAGATTTTTGATTGCCGCGGCCGCGGCGCTGATGGGAGGTGTCCCGGCTTTCGCTGCCGATCTTTATGTCGACCCGGCGCCGCCACCGGTTCCCGTCTTTGGCGGATGGTACTTGCGCGGCGATATAGGCATGACCAATCAGCGTCTTGGCAGCATGCAGCACGAGCTGTTTGACGACGTTGATTTTCGCGAATTTGTCGATGACGGCAGCTTTGACAGCGGGCCGCTCGGTGGGCTTGGTGTTGGCTACCAATTCAACCAGTGGCTTCGTGGCGACGCGATCGTCCAGTATCGCGGCAAGACTGATTTCTCTGCGCTTGATCGTTATGGACACACCGATGCAACGGGCACGGCTGTCTGGGATGCCACGAATGACTACGACGGTGCCAAGTCGGAATGGCTGTTGATGGCCAACGCCTATGTCGATATCGGCACCTGGGAGGGCATCACGCCGTATGTGGGCGCCGGTATCGGTGCGTCACGCAATACGATCTCTCGTTTCCGCGATGTTAATGTCCCTACGCTCGGAGTTGCATACGGGGACAGCGACTCCACGTGGAACTTTGCATGGGCGCTGCACGCCGGGATCGGCTATCAAGTGACCGACCGCCTGACCGTCGATTTTGGCTACAGCTACGTTGACCTTGGTGACGCAAAAAGCGGCCGGCTCCGCTCCTATGATGACACCGTTAACACCGGCCCGATGCACTTCAACAACATTACCTCGCACGACTTCAAACTCGGCCTGCGCTACTCGCTGCAATAGCCAATTCGTTCATCGTTGCAGGAGCTTTCGACTTCAAGGCCGCCGTCACGGCGGCCTTTTTCGTGGTTTGAACCTCAATCGAAGTTAACAAATATGGTTAACCGCGCGTTAGCATCTCGCTGGAATAATACCGCATGGTCAGTCATGCGGGCACCGCTTTGCCCGGTCGGGAATTGCAATGAAATCGTCCATCACGATCCTCGCCACTGCGGCAAGCCTTGTCCTGCTTGGTGGGCGGGCGATGGCGGAGGAGCCCCCTATTGCTGAGGCACCGGAGATAAGCATTCCGGGCGACTCGTCCACGACCGGCTGGTATCTCCGCGGTGATCTTGGTTATGCTCCATGGACCGGCAACGAAACGCCGGACTACCGCTTCGATGACGGGGCTACCCACGAGTTCGATTCGGCACGCTTCTCGAAGCCCGTTTCTGGCGGTGCGGGGATTGGCTATCAATTCACCGACATCTGGCGCGCCGACCTGACGGGGGATTTCTTCAAAAGCGATTTTACCGGCACGGCCAACACAAATCTGCCTTGTGCCGCATCCTCGCCTGCCGGGACCGCCTGCACCTCCGGTGTGCGCGCCGATCTTCGGGCCTATGGCGTCATGACCAACGGCTATGCGGACCTTGCGACCGTTGCCGGCTTCACCCCATATGTCGGCGCCGGCATTGGGATAACCAACGTCAGATGGGGCAGCGTACGTTCGCAACCCGAGTGCGTCGATGCTGCTTCGGCCTGTTCGGCGGCAGCGTTTTCCCCCCAAGATTTTAACGGCGATAACAGCTGGCGCTTCACCTATGCACTGATGGCCGGCCTCAGTTATGAAATCACCAACAACATCAAGGTCGATTTGGGCTATCGCTTCTCCGATATTGCTGGCGGCAGCATGTTTACCGCCCCCTCCGGGACCAGCGGCCGCGACGACGGATTGACGCGGCACGAGATTCGTATCGGTTTGCGTATCGCCGGCTGGTAGTCCGCGACGCAGTGACGCGCGTAGACCAAAAAATCCTCCAGTTGCGACTCTTGCCCGTTGACTATGTCAGGCGCGATCTATATCCACGGCGGCGGGACACCTCTCCCCAACGAGAGGCTAATTACCTGGAAGGGTATACATATGGCCGCTGCCACCGCAAAGCCGGACGTCCGTCCGAATAACACCCATTTTTCTTCTGGCCCTTGCTCGAAGCGTCCCGGTTGGTCGCTCGAAGCCCTTTCCGACGCGCCGCTTGGCCGTTCGCACCGCGCGAAGATCGGAAAGACGAAGCTCAAGCAGGCCATCGATCTCACCCGTGACGTGCTCGAAGTGCCGGCGGATTACCGCATCGGCATCGTGCCCGCTTCCGACACCGGCGCCGTCGAAATGGCGCTATGGTCGCTGCTCGGCGAGCGCGGCGTCGACATGGTCGCCTGGGAAAGCTTTGGCGCCGGCTGGGTCACCGACGTCGTCAAGCAGCTGAAGCTGAAAGACGTCCGCAAGATCGAAGCCGGTTACGGCGAGCTGCCGGACCTTTCGACCATCGATTTCGACCGCGACGTCGTCTTCACCTGGAACGGCACCACCTCGGGCGTTCGCGTTCCGAACGGCGACTTCATCCCGGCCGACCGCAAGGGCCTGACGATCTGCGATGCCACCTCGGCTGCTTTTGCGCAGAACCTCGATTTTGCCAAGCTCGACGTTGTCACCTTCTCCTGGCAGAAGGTTCTCGGCGGCGAGGGCGCTCATGGCGTCATCATCCTGTCGCCGCGCGCTGTCGAGCGTCTGACGACTTACGCACCGGCCTGGCCGCTGCCGAAAATCTTCCGCATGACCTCGGGCGGCAAGCTGATCGAGGGCATCTTCACCGGCGAAACCATCAACACGCCGTCGATGCTCTGCGTCGAGGACTATATCGACGCACTGCTCTGGTCGAAGGATGTTGGCGGCCTGAAGGGCCTGATGGCCCGCGCCGACGCCAATGCCAAGGTCATCGCCGACTTCGTCGCCACCAATGACTGGATCGCCAACCTGGCCGTCAAGGCCGAGACGGCTTCCAACACCTCGGTCTGCCTGAAGATCACCGATAAGGACGTTCTGGCACTCGACGCCGACGGCCAGGCGAACTTCGCCAAGGGCATCGTCAGCCTGCTCGACAAGGAAGGTGTCGCCTACGACATCGGCCATTACCGTGACGCTCCGTCTGGCCTGCGCATCTGGGCCGGCGCCACGATCGAAACTGCAGACATGCAGAAGCTGATGCCGTGGCTCTCCTGGGCGTTCGAAACGCAGAAGGCGACGCTTTCCCAGGCTGCCGCCTGAGTTGATCGCATCCGGCTCCGCCGAACGGGCGGAGCCTCGCAATCCCGATTACATTCCATCGTTGAACCTTTTGAAGGAAGCCCCCAATGGCACCTCGCGTTCTCGTATCCGACGAACTGTCGGAAACTGCCGTCCAGATCTTCCGTGATCGCGGCGTCGAAGTCGATTTCCAGCCGCAGCTCGGCAAGGACAAGGACAAGCTTGCCGAAGTCATCGGCAACTACGACGGCCTCGCTATCCGCTCCGCCACCAAGGCAACGGAAAAGCTGATCGCCGCCGCGACCAACCTTAAGGTCATCGGCCGCGCCGGCATCGGCGTCGACAATGTCGATATCCCGGCCGCTTCCAAGCGCGGTATCATCGTAATGAACACGCCGTTCGGCAACTCGATCACTACGGCCGAACACGCCATCGCTCTGATGTTCGCCGTTGCCCGCCAGCTGCCGCAGGCGGATAGCTCGACCCAGGCCGGCAAGTGGGAAAAGTCGAAGTTCATGGGCGTCGAAATCACCGGCAAGACGCTTGGCGTCATCGGCGCCGGCAACATCGGCGGCATCGTCTGCAAGAAGGCGATCGGCCTTGGCATGCATGTTCTGGCATACGACCCCTTCCTCTCGGCTGAGCGCGCCCAGGAAATGGGCGTCACCAAGGTTGAGCTGGACGAGCTTCTGGCCAAGGCGGACTTCATCACCCTGCACGTGCCGATGACTGACAAGACCCGCGGCATCCTCGGCAAGGAAAACCTTGCCAAGACCAAGCCCGGCGTTCGCATCATCAACTGCGCCCGTGGTGGTCTGGTCGATGAGGCAGCGCTTGCCGAAGCCATCAAGTCCGGTCATGTCGCCGGAGCCGGTTTCGACGTTTTCGAAGTCGAGCCCGCCAAAGAAAGCCCGCTGTTCGGCCTGCCGAACGTGGTTTGCACTCCGCATCTCGGCGCGTCGACGACGGAAGCCCAGGAGAACGTGGCCCTGCAGGTTGCCGAGCAGATGTCGGACTATCTGGTGAAGGGTGCCGTTTCCAACGCCATCAACATGCCCTCGATCACTGCTGAGGAAGCACCGATCCTGAAGCCGTTCATCCGGCTCGCCGATGTTCTCGGTGCCTTCGTCGGCCAGGTGACGGAAGAGCCGATCAAGGAAATCGAGATCCTCTTTGACGGCGCGACGGCTGGCATGAATACGCGGGCGTTGACGAGCGCGCTGCTTGCCGGCCTGATCCGGCCGCAGGTCGCCGACGTCAACATGGTTTCGGCTCCTGTCATGATCAAGGAAAAGGGCATCGTCCTCTCCGAGGTCAAGCGCGACAAGACCGGCGTCTTCGATGGTTACATCAAGCTCACCGTCAAGACCGACACGATGACCCGATCGATCGCCGGCACGGTCTTCTCGGACGGCAAGCCCCGCTTTATCCAGATCAAGGGCATCAATCTCGATGCCGATGTCGGTTCGCACATGGTCTACCTCACGAACACCGACGTTCCCGGCATGATCGGCTTCATCGGCACCACGCTTGGTGCTGCCGGCGTCAATATCGCGAACTTCCAGCTCGGCCGCGACAAGCAGGGCGGCGATGCGATCGCGCTGCTTTATGTCGACGGTCCGATCGGCGACGAGGTGCTTGCCAAGCTGACGGCAAATCCGGCGATCCGTCAGGCAAAGCCGCTGGTTTTCGCAGTCGACTGAGTTTTGCTCCCAAGGCAATGAGAAAACCCGGCGCGGGAACCTGCGCCGGGTTTTCTCGTTTTGCCTGTTGATCACTCGCGTTGATAATCACTGTCGCGAGCGACTATCGTTCCTTTCACCTATTCGGGTGCGTCCATGACAAAGTCAGCCGTGATTATCGTCCTTGCGCTCTCATCTCTTGTGAGCCTGTCATCCTGCGCAAATACGGCGAATGGTCTTGCCAAGGACGGCCGGGAGGCGAGTAGTGCGCTGGATCAAAGCACGCATCGTATCCTGAGAGCCGGCGCGAACTGAGAGACGCTGCCGGCCTTCTACGCTTACGAAGCATCGGCCCGCCAGACCAAGCGGGCTTGCCGTTACTGCGGCGTGGCCGGAGCCGGAGCAGCGGGGGCCGGAGCGGCTGGAGCGGCAGGGGTCGCCGGAGCGCTCGCGGGCGCGTTTGCTGCAGGCGGTGATGCTGGTGCAGTCGACGCAGGCGGCGAAGCTGGCTCGGACGCCGTCGGCGCTGGTGCTGTCGAAGAACTCTGTGTTCTCGGCCAATATGTGGCCGCCAAGGCAACGATGACAACGATCGCTGCGAGCACAATCCAGATCGTCCTGCTCTTCGATGCCGGCGTGTTCACCGGGTTCGGCTTGTTGAAGTCATTCGTCATGTTACTCCTCCTCTAAACGTTAACTCCCAGACGGGTAAAATGTTCCGATACGCGCAAATCTTCGTGAAGGTTATGTGAGCCGCCAGGATGACGCGCTCGAATCCGCGAATGCTCATGGGCTTGCCGGTCCCATTGCAGGCAATTTTACAGTAACGTACTTCCAATTTACGCCTGCTCGTGTCTCGCTTCGGATCGCCTCTTCGCGTGGATTTGGATCTCGAGGGCGAGGCCGCGACCGGCTTGAGAGCCGTTGCAGAGAACCTTTCGATGTTGGAGGCCGGGTGCGAACGAGCATGATGGCAATTCCCTTTGCGGCCCTCTTCGCGCGCCACGTACGCGCACGCCTGCATGCCGCATTTCACCGGGGGCACTGGGCATTCGTCGCCGTGATGCTTTTAGCAGCGATGGGGAGCGAAAACGCTCACGCCCAAATGCCGCAGCCGTCCGACAGACAAGAGTTTCCACAGCGAGAGCTGGTGATCGGCACCAAGGAGGCACCACCCTTTGCGATGAAGGATGCCGATGGAAATTGGACAGGTATTTCCATCGACCTCTGGCGGGAAGTTGCCGAGAAGCTCGGACTGAAGTTTCGCCTTGCCGAGGAACCCAACGTCCAGAAACTCCTCGAAGCGACATCGCGAGGCGACTACGATGTTTCCGTGGCGGCGATCACCATCACCGCCGATCGCGAGCGTATCGTCGATTTCAGTCAGCCTTTCTACGACACAGGGCTGGGAATAGCTGTTTCGGTCAATAGCGTATCAGTATGGCGCGAGATCATCCGGACAATGATTTCGGCGGGCTTCCTGCAGGCGGCAGGAGCATTGATCGGCATCTCTCTGCTTGTCGGCGCGTTGGTGTGGCTGTTCGAGCGGCGTCATAACGACGATTTCGGCGGGCCGCTTGGACGTGGTTTGGGAGCAAGCATCTGGTGGTCGGCGGAGGCCATGACCCAGGCAAGCACCGGTCACCGCGGGCCGATCACGATCGCGGGCAGGGCGCTCGCGATTATTTGGATGGTGGTCTCGATCATCACGATCGCGGTCTTTACGGCCAGCGTCACCTCCGCGTTGACAACAAGGCAGATGCGTGGGCTCGTCAACGGCGTCGAGGATCTGCCGGGCGTGCGCGTCGGGACGCTTGCCAACTCGGCGACCATCGGTTTCCTGGACGGCGAACGCATCAAGCATCGGACATTTCCCCAGGTGGCAGACGGGCTGAAGGCGCTGGAAGCAGGATCGATCGATGCTTTCGTGTACGACAAGCCGTTACTTGCCTGGACCGTCGAACAACGCTTCTCCAGCACGGTTCAAGTGCTGGATGTCGATTTCGAACCTCAGAGCTACGGGCTCGCGATGCCCCTTGGACGGCCCTATCGCAAGGCGATCGATGTCGCCGTCCTTCAGGCGGTTCACGATCAGCGTTGGAAGCGGACGCTGTTTCAGTATCTGGGCGAGAAGCAGTAGCGCGGGCGACCGACGTCTCCGTTGTTGCCGTTCGCCGCGCGGTCTACTTCGCCGGCTTCAGGAGCCTCAGTGCGTTGATTGTGACGAGCACTGTCGCACCGGTATCGGCCAGGATCGCGGGCCACAAGCCGGTGATGCCAGCGATGGTCGTCACCAGGAAGACGGCTTTCAAGCCCAGCGCGATGCTGATGTTTTGGACGATATTGCGCATGGTGCGCTTCGAGAGTTCGATCATTGCCGCCACATCGCTGACACGTCCATGAAGGATGGCGGCGTCGGCAGTTTCCAGCGCCACATCGGTGCCGCCCCCCATGGCGATGCCGACATCGGCGGTTGCAAGGGCAGGAGCATCGTTGATGCCGTCGCCGACCTTGGCAACGATCAGTCCGCCGCGCTTCAGCTCGTTCACGATGCGCTGCTTGTCCTCCGGCATCAGTTCGGCTCGGACTTGGATGCCGAGTTCTTTGCCGATGGCCTCGGCAGCGCGGTGATTATCGCCCGTGAGCATGACAGTCTTGATACCCGCCACAGTCAGCGCTTCAAGACCGGACTTGGCGTCGCCGCGCGGCTCGTCGCGCATGGCGATCGCTCCTGCCAGCGTGTCGCCGACGATCAGCACCGAAACTGTTTTCCCATCGTCATTGAGTGCAGTGATACGCGCGGTCTGATCGGATGAGAGCGGAACTTGCTCGCCGGCAGCTTTCGGAGATCCGAAGAACACAGGCTGACCCTCGACTGTCCCGGCGATGCCTTTCCCTCCCAGGGCCTTGGCGCCGTTCACTGCGGGTACCGGGATACCTACAGCTGTTGCCCGTGCCAGGATCGCCAGCGCCAGCGGATGGCTCGAGCCTGTCTCAAGGGCGGCAGCATACCTCAGAACATCCGCTTCATCCTTTGCGAAAGCGATTACATCGGTGACCTGCGGCTTGCCTTCGGTTAGCGTGCCGGTCTTGTCGAGGGCGACGGCGGTGACTTTGCCGAGCGTCTCGAGCACTGCGCCGCCCTTCAGCAGCAAGCCGCGGCGCGCTCCCGAAGAAAGCGAGGCGGCAATCGCGGCTGGGGTCGAAATCACAAGGGCGCAGGGGCAGCCGATCAGCAGTATGGCGAGGCCCTTGTAGATCCATTCGTCCCAAGCGGCTCCCATAAGAAGCGGCGGCAGGATGGCAACCAGAGCAGCAACGACGACCACACCAGGCGTGTAGTAGCGCGAGAAACGATCGATAAAGCGTTCGGTCGGAGCCTTCGACTCCTGTGCCTCCTCCACGAGTCGGACGACACGCGCGATTGTATTGTCGGCGGCCGCTGCGGTCACCTTTACCCGCAGTGCTGCGTCACCGTTGACCGTGCCGGCAAAAACCGCGTCGCCTTCACCTTTGCGCACTGGTGTGCTTTCGCCGGTGACAGGGGCTTCGTCGATGGCGCTCTCGCCAGACAGGATGGCGCCATCTGCCGCGATGCGGTCACCAGGTCGAACCAGAATGATCGCGCCGACGGCGAGGCTTTCGGCCGGCACTTCCCGGGTCGTGCCACCTTCCTCAATAAAGGCCCGTTTCGGAACCAAAGTCGTCAGAGACTGAATGCTTGCCCGTGCCTTGCCTGCGGCGACGCCTTCCAGCAGTTCGCCAACCAGAAACAGGAAAACCACGGTTGCGGCTTCCTCGCCGGCATGAATGATCACCGCGCCGACTGCCGCGATGGTCATCAACATTTCGATCGAAAACGGTGTGCCCGACAAGGCAGCCGTGACTGCGCGACGAGCGATCGGAACAAGCCCGACGAGCATCGCAACGACGAATGCATAAGGCGCAATGGAAGGCACAAGGTGGCCGATGACGTAGGCGACCACGAGCGCCACACCGGAGAATATGGTCAGGCGACCTTTCCTGCTTTGCCACCAGGGACCAACCATCGGCGCGTCGTGGCCGTGGAGCCCCTCCAGTGCATCCGGCGCCTGCTCCGCCGCATGATCGTGAGCCTGATGGTTGTGCCCGGCGTGATCGTGGTCACCATGGTCATGGTCATGGTGGGAACGGCCTGCCTGCTCCGTATCCACCGGCAACCTGCCGGCCGCTTGCGAGACGCTATAGCCTAGGCTCGTGACTTTCTTTTCGATGGCGATAAGGTCGCTGCTGCCGTCGTGGCGTACGGTCATCGTTCCGGCGGTCACCGAAACCGAAACGTCTTCGACGCCGGGCATACGTCGGACGGCCGTGTCGATCTTGGCTGCGCAGCTCGCGCAGTCCATGCCGCCGACCCTGTATCGCTTCTCGACCGTTTCGCCCATGATCCGCTTCCTTGTCAGTTCGAAGCATCTTTCCTACATCCTCTAGCGACTAGAGGTGCAAGAGGAAAATCATGAAAAAGATCACGATCGGGGAAGCGTCCCGGAAAAGCGGCGTCAAGGTACCGACAATCCGCTACTATGAGAGCATCGGCCTCCTTGCGGAGCCAAATCGTAGCGAGGGCAATCAACGCTCCTACGAGCCGGCCGATCTGCGCAGGCTTGCCTTCATCCGTCACGCCCGCGAGCTTGGGTTCGAGGTGGAGGCGATCCGCACTCTCCTCACCCTGCAGGACGATCCGCACCAGTCCTGCGCGTCCGCAGATGCGATCGCCAAGGCTCGCCTAATCGAAGTCGAGCAGAGGATCCGGAGCTTGATGGCGTTGAAGGCTGAGCTTGAGCTGATGGTTGAAGGCTGCGGGCACGGGCGCGTCGATCAGTGCCGCGTCATCGAGGTGCTGGCCGATCACGGTCAGTGCAGTCATGCTCATCACTCGCGGTGGAATGAAATCGGAAGGCTCCAGGGAGCCTGAATCTTTCAGCCTTGCACAACACCCAGGCGTTTCGCCTATAGCTTCTGCGATTTATAATTTTGATCGTATTTAGATTTTCTGTGCGCGCCCGACCGATCCCTGCTTTTAGGATCAAAACCGAAGAGCAGTCGCAGAAGGTACCGCTGAAGGTGCATGGCTCCTACTGGGCCGCCGCCCGATGCTGCAGGCTGGACGAAGTTTTGATTGACGGCGGCGTATTTACCTCTGCTCGCCGGCATCGGCTGCTGACGCCATAGCGTCAAACGCGTCCGCCGCCTTGCTGCGGTAGCGCTCCTGATGGCGGAGCAGAAAGAACGGCCGGGGCAAGGGAGGAATGTTCGCTTCCTTGAGAGTTCCGGCCCGGAGAAACGGGGTGGCGATGCTTCGTGATATCAGCGTTGCACCCAGTCCGGCCTCGACAGTGCCAATCACCGTCTCGTTGCCCGGCAGAGACATGGGAACATCCAGCTTCGCGACCGTCAGTCCGGCTGTTTGGAGAAGGCTCTCGAAAGCGCGTCGGGTTCCGGAACCTGTCTCGCGCAGGATCCACGCGGTTTGGGTGAAATCTCTGATGGTTCGCGGTTTTCCGTCGGCCCAGGCGTGCCCGGGCGCTACGACGACAATCATCTCGTCGGTGGCAATGTTTCTCATCGACAGGCCCCGGCGCTGCTGTGGCCATTCGATGAGGCCGATTTCTGCTCGCCCTTCCGCTACAGCATCCGTCACTTCCTCCGTATTGCCGATCTTGACGTTCAACGCGATGCCGGAATGATGCCTGCGATATTCCGCGAGACGCGATGCAAGCCAGTAGCCGGCGACAGTCTGGCTCGCCATGATCGATAGTTCGCCGTGCATCAGGCCGGAAAGATCCATCAAGGCAGCTTCGGCGGCGCGTGCGCTCGCGAGGACCGCGTGCGCTTCCTTGAGGAACATCCGCCCAGCTTGGTTCAGCACGATCGAGCGACCGACACGGTCAAACAGCGCAACGCGATGCCTGCTTTCGAGCGCGGTGATTGCTGCGCTGACGGCCGATTGCGTCATGTTGAGGTCGGCAGCCGCCTGAGTGATGTGCTCTCGCGCGGCGACTGCAACGAAGATTCGAAGCTGTTCAAGGGTCAAAGGAATACCGGTCCTCAATTGATCATTCGATTTTGTCGAACAAAATTATAATTATAATTCGTTGGAGTCGATTGATCTAGCGGCGTATCCAAGCGCGATAACGAAGGATACAGCCATGACCGCATTTTCCGTTCCAGGCATTCGACCCACGCCGTCCGAAGGACACTGGCGCATCCTGCATTTTACGCCGAACTGGTTCGCGGCAACGATGGGTACGGGCATTTTTGCCATCTGTCTCGCGCAGTTCCCGAATGCGCCGGCATTGTCGATCTTCGGGGAAGTGTTGTGGCTGGCGAACATCGTGCTGTTCGCCAGCCTTTCGGCTCTCTATGCAAGCAAATGGATCCTGTACCCGCGGGATGCCCTGCGTGTGTTCGCCCACCCTGTCGTGTCGATGTTTTTTGGGTGCGTCCCGATGGGGCTGGCGACCATCATAAATGGAACGGTGATCTTTGGCGCAGCGTGGTTTGGCCAAGCCGCCATCTCGGTGGCGGTTGGCCTGTGGTGGTTCGATGCGGCGCTTGCGGTGCTTTCCGGTCTTGCGATTCCGTTCGCGATGGTCACCCGGCAGACGCATGTGCTCGAAGAGATGAGTGCGGTGTGGCTGTTGCCGGTGGTTGCCTGCGAAGTCACCGCGGCAAGCGGCGGGTTGCTGCTTCCTCACATTCCCGGCGCGGGTAACCAGATGACGGTGCTGTTTGCGAGTTACGTGCTCTGGGCCGCTTCCGTGCCGCTGGCGCTTGGGCTGCTCAGCATCCTCTTCCTGCGGATGGTGCTTCACAACTTGCCTCCGGCCAGCATGGCGTCGACCGCTTTCCTGTCGCTCGGCCCGATAGGGACCGGGGCGCTCGGACTGATCCTTTTTGCGTTGAACGGGAACGCGGTGCTCGCCGCCAATGGTCTCGGCCTCTTTGCCGGCGCAATGTCGGGTGCCGCATTCCTCGGCGCGATCTTGCTTTGGGCCTATGGGTTGTGGTGGTTGGGCATGGCGCTGGCCATAACTGCCCGCTACGTGGCGAATGGCCTGCCATTCAACCTCGGCTGGTGGGGATACACCTTTCCGATCGGTGTCTACGCGGTTGCAACGCTGCGTCTTGCGGCGGCGGTCCATTTTCCGGCGCTCGCGATGCTCGGTGCCGTTCTTGTGATCGTGCTCGCGGCGATCTGGATTGTCGTTGCGGTCAGAACCTGCTTCGGGGCCGTGGACGGCACACTATTTGTAGATCCTAGTTTGGCTGACGGGGCTCCGTCGGGCCTCACTCGGTAAGGCTTGAGTTCATCGGTCGAAGCGACTCACCTCGATTCCGCTGCCGACCGGCAAAAGCACGCTGGTAATGCCGGGCCTGGCCCGGATCGCTTTGCCGTATTGCCTGACGTTCTCGTCGCCGGGACGCAGCATGTTGTCCGCAACGATGATCGCGCCGGGTTTGAGCTTGGGATAGAAGGCCTCGAGGCAAGGTAGATACAAGTCCTTCCAGAGATCCACGAGGACAAAGTCGATGCCATCGGTGAGGTCACCGATCATTTCGACCGCGTCACCGATCCGGAAATCGATCCAGTCAGCGAGCCCAGCCTTTGTCGCCATCTCTTTGGCATGTGCGGACTTATACTCGTGCAACTCCATGGTGATCAGCCTGCCGCCTGCCGCCCGCGCCGCTTCCGCCAGCCAGATGCCGGAATAGCCGAAGGAAGTGCCAAGCTCGAGAATGACCGGCTTTTCGAGGCTCTTGGCGAGAATGTTGATAAGTTGCCCGGTTTCCCGACCGACCGCGCGCAAACGCATGTCCTGCCCTCGTCGCGGCCGCCGGGCACAAGCTGGCGAGGGCTGTTCTGCTCCTCGCGGATCATGACATGGTAGGTATCAAGCACGTCTTGAATCTTGCTGTCCATCTTCGACTCCTCGAGGGGTGCCCGCGTTGAGACACCCACATGCGCGGCCCTGCTGACAAGATTTGCTCGGTAGTCGCCGGCATGAAAGTTAAACTTTGGCAACAATCGCCATTTACCGCCAAGCGTTGTTGCACGGCCCTGAGATGTCGGTTACATCCGGCGCGTCAACGGTCGGGCGTCGCTCGGCCGCGTAAGCGTTAACGTCACTCAACGCGTATGATCGAACGGCTCTGCGGCTTCGATCTGCGCGACTGTGTCCTGCGGATCGAGGTGAAGAGCCTCTGAAGGACACGATGGATAGCAATCAGAACTCAACTTTCAGCCTGCCGGCTCCACAGATCAAACGGGTTCGTCATGAACTACGTCGCCGCTCCCTGACGGTCGCCGAAGTCACGGACATCACGCCGGGCATGCGCCGCATCGTCCTGACGGGCGACGACCTTGCGGACTTCATCAGCCTAGCGCCGGATGATCACGTGAAAGTCTTTGTGCCTGCGCTCGAGGGCGAGGCCCGTCGCGACTATACGCCACGGCGGTACGACAACGATGCCCGCACGTTGACGATCGACTTTGCCTTGCATGAAGCCGGCCCGGTGACCCAGTGGGCGATTGAGGCATCCGTGGGCGATACGCTTGCGATCGGCGGGCCGCGAGGCTCAGCGGTGGTGTCCTCAACCGTGACCCGGTGGCTGCTGATCGGCGACGAAACCGCGCTGCCTACCATGGGACGCCGGATCGAGGAAAGCGATGTCGGCATGGTGATCACCGCGATCGCGGCGGTGGCAGGGCAGGCGGAGAGGCAGATCTTCGAAACCAAGGCGGATCTACATCTGCATTGGGCGGAACGATCGCCTTCGGATGCGACGGATGCCGGACCGCTTCTGAGCATATTGCGGGGAGTCGATATTCGGCCGGAAACTTTCGTCTGGGTCGCAGCCGAGGCGTCGGTTGCCCGCGCAATCCGCGCCTATCTTGTTACGGAGCGGGGCTATCCGTTGCACTGGATCAAGGCTTCCGGGTACTGGGTCAAGGGCAAGGCCGATACCACGGAGAAGTTCGACTAGGTTCTGTTCAGGAGGCGCGCGTCACTCAGACGCCTCGCTCCCTGCTCCTACGGCCTCTGAAGGGCCCTTTCCAGCGTGAAATCCGTGTTCGCAACGTCGCTGCATCTCGGATCTTCGCAAGCAACGCGCGGTTGGAAAGTGTTTGACATACCCGGATCCACCATGGATCATACGCCTCATGGGGTCGCGATCACCCCACGAGGCGCCAGCCGAAGAGTCGCGTCCAACGAAGCCGCTAACACGGAGGGACGCGCGATGCCGTCATTCACCGAAATCTCAGCCGACAAACTCAACCGCCTCATTGGCACGCCCGGTGCGCCGGTGTTGATCGATGTGCGCAACGATGAGGATTTTTCTGCCGATCCTCGTCTCATTCCCGGGTCAATCCGCAGGCCGTTCAGGAATGTGGACCAATGGGGCCATGAAATCCAGAGTCCAGCGGTGATCATCTGCCACCATGGCGCCAAGCTCAGCCACGGCGTTGCCGCGCATCTTCGCTTCATGGGCGTGCAGGCCGAAACGCTGGAAGGCGGGTTCGAAGCATGGATCAAGACGAGCGGCCTTGCTGTGCCCTCGGAGAAGTTGCCGTCTCGTGATGCCAAGGGACGAACCGTTTGGGTCACGCGCGCGCGCCCGAAGATCGACCGTATCGCATGCCCCTGGCTGATCCGTCGCTTCGTCGATCCGTCGGCCGTCTTTCTGTTTGTTCCGACCGCGGAGGTCTTGATGGTCGCCGACCGTTTCGGGGCGACACCCTTCGATATCGAGGGTGTCTTCTGGAGCCATCGCGGCGATCGCTGCTCCTTCGACATCATGGTGGCGGAATTTGCCATTCAATCCGACGCGCTCCTCAGGCTTGCGACGGTTGTCCGGGCGGCCGATACCGCAAGACTCGATCTTGCGCCTGAAGCAGCCGGATTGCTGGCAGCTTCACTCGGTCTTTCGCGGATGTTTGCCGACGACCTTGAGCAATTGGAAGCAGGCATGACCCTATACGATGCCTTCTATCGATGGTGCCGGGACGCGACCGACGAGACGCACAATTGGCCCTCGGCGAAGAAGGGAGGCTGAGATGGCCAACCTTGTCACGGATACACCCGCCGACAACATGACGGGCGGGACGGGTCACGGTGTCTCCTTCGGCGAAGCCTTCCGCGTCTGGTTGCGGGTGGCGGCGCTGAGCTTCGGCGGCCCGGCCGGGCAGATCGCCGTCATGCACAGGATCGTCGTCGACGAAAAGAAGTGGATCGGCGAGCATCGTTTTCTGCATGCCCTGAACTACTGCATGCTGTTGCCGGGACCAGAAGCGCAACAGCTCGCCATCTATATCGGCTGGCTCATGCACAGGACGGCAGGCGGGCTTGTCGCCGGCATCCTTTTCGTTTTGCCTGGTTTCCTGTCCATCCTTGCCCTCAGCTACGTCTACGTACTGTTTGGAAACGTCGACGCCATCGAAGGCATGTTCTTCGGTCTCAAGGCGGCTGTTCTTGCGGTCGTTTTGCAAGCCGTCATCCGGATCGGCGGCAGGGCGCTGAAAAATCCGGCGATGGTCGCCATCGCGGCCGCGGCGTTCGTGGGGATCTATATTCTGCATATCTCGTTCCCGTTGATCATTCTGGCGGCGGCGATCATCGGCTTCTTGGGTTCGGCAACCGGCTCGAAGCCCTTCCAGACAGGCAATGGCCATCATGCCGCTGCCGGTCGCGTGCTGGCGGACGTCGATTCCGCGCTCGGAGAGGAAACGCCGCTCCACGCGCGGCCGAACCTGCTATGGTCGTTGAAAATTTCGGCCATCATGCTGGCGTTGTGGCTCGGACCGCTCTTGCTGCTTTACGTGTTCCGAGGCGGCGATGATGTGTTTACGCAGATCGGCGTCTTTTTCAGCAAGATGGCCGTGGTGACCTTTGGGGGCGCGTACGCCGTGCTTGCCTATGTCGCGCAGGAGGCGGTTCAGCACTATGGCTGGCTGCGCCCAACGGAGATGCTGGATGGGCTCGGCATGGCTGAGACGACGCCCGGCCCCCTGATCATGGTCCTCCAGTTCGTCGGCTTCATGGGAGCTCACCGCGATCCAGGCGGTCTCGATCCGATGGTGGCCGCGACGCTGGCCGCAATCCTCACGACCTGGGTGACCTTCGTGCCGTGCTTCCTGTGGATCTTTCTGGGTGCGCCGTTCATCGAAAAGCTCAGGGGAAATGCAGCGCTCGCAAGCGCGATGTCGGCCATTACCGCTGCTGTGGTCGGCGTCATCCTGAACCTCGCAATCTGGTTCGGCTTGCATTTCCTGTTTACCGAGACGCGCATCCATCGGCTTGGCCTCATATGGATTGAGGTACCCGTCTGGTCATCGCTGGCTCTGCCGTCGCTCGTTCTCAGCATCGCGGCTGCCGTTGCCATCTTCCGGTTCAGACTGTCGGTGATCCCCACATTGCTCGCTTGTGCCGTGGCCGGAATGCTTTGGAAGCTGCTCGGGGCGGCGCTGTAACAGCGGCAGCACAGGGCATGTGCCAAGCGACACTTCACTGATGAAACGTGCATCCTCTTGCGCCGGAACCCAATCCTTTCTATATCCTCGCCAACGAAAGTCCGGCGGCCGATCCCGCGCGGACGCATGAAATCCGCCGCATCTTATGGGTGGATCACAACAAGCTTAGAATTGGCAGTCACCCGTGAACACACTGGATTTTGAAAAGAAGCCGGAAGATACCCGCGTTGTCGTCGCCATGTCCGGCGGCGTCGATAGTTCCGTGGTGGCAGGCATTCTCAAGCGCCAGGGCTATGACGTGCTCGGCATTACGCTGCAGCTTTACGATCACGGCGCCGCCGTTCATCGCGCAGGCTCCTGCTGCGCGGGCCAGGATATCGACGATGCCCGTCGGGTCTGTGAGACGCTCGGCATTCCTCACTATGTACTGGACTATGAGAAGCGCTTCCGCGACACGGTGATCAATCCATTCATGGAAAGCTATGTCGCCGGCGAGACGCCGATCCCCTGTGTCTCGTGCAATCAGACGGTCAAGTTCGCGGATCTGCTGGCGACGGCCAAGGAGCTTGGCGCCGATGCACTTGCGACCGGCCACTACATTCGCTCGCGGCCCAATCCGGCGCCTGGCGACCCCGGTCGTCGCGCGCTCTATCGTCCGGCCGATTCCGATCGCGACCAGAGCTACTTCCTTTTCGCGACGACGCAGGAGCAGATCGACTATCTGCGCTTTCCGCTCGGCGGCCTGCCGAAGGCCGAAACCCGAAAGCTTGCCGAGGACATGGGTCTTGTGGTCGCCAAGAAGGCGGACAGCCAGGACATCTGTTTCGTGCCGCAGGGCAAGTATTCCGACATCATCAACAAGCTGAAGCCGAACGCGGCGCTCGCAGGTGAGATCGTCCATCTCGACGGCCGCGTTCTCGGTCAGCATGACGGCATCCTGCACTACACCATCGGCCAGCGCCGCGGCATCGGCATTGCCACCGGCGAGCCGCTTTACGTGGTCTACCTTGATGCTCGCTCCCGCCGGGTCATTGTCGGCCCGAAGGAAGCATTGGAGACTCATCGCGTCTACCTGCGCGATGTCAACTGGCTGGGCGACGAGCCGCTCGCCGCGGCTGCCTCGGGTGAAGGTTTTGCGTGTTTCGCCAAGGTCCGCTCCACGCGCGCACCGACGCCCGCGGTGTTGCATGCCGATGCGAGTGGGATTTATGTCGACCTCGCAGTCGGCGAAGCCGGTGTTGCACCGGGCCAGGCCTGCGCGCTCTATTCGGCGCCCGGCGACGACGCACGCGTCTACGGCGGTGGTTTTATCGAACGCTCCGAGCGCGAACCGGCGGCGGAGGCTTCGCTGAAGGCGTTGCTGGCAAGCCCTATCGCGGCCTGAAAAAGCCTGTGGTATTTTCTCGATCATGCGCTTGACACAAAGCCGAGGCGCACCTTATAAGCCGCTCATCCCACGGGCCGCCGCAACGCGAACGGCACCGTTGACCAGTGGCGGAGTAGCTCAGTAGGTCAGAGCAGAGGAATCATAATCCTTGTGTCGGGGGTTCAAATCCCTCCTCCGCTACCATCCTTATCAACGACGGCTCCGTATCAGCCAACTTGGACAGTAGCCGTTAATCCGACTTAGTAGTGCTTGCTTGTTGTCGGTCGGTTGGACGACAACGGCGGCGCCTTCCTACCGATGGTAGTGGTGCGGAACTGTAACACTCTTCTTCCGACAGGCACTTAACGGCAACTCGCGTCTTCTTAGTGGAAGACATCCCACCAGTCTTTCTCTTCCGCTTCGTTCATGATTTCCAAACTCTCGATTATCTCGATTAGCTTGGCGGCCGTCATATCTTGAACCTCAGAGATTGTGTCCTCGCTGACAATCATGACAGTCCAGGTACCATCAGAGTACCGGAATGCGAGAAAGGCGGGTTTGTCGTTCACGACTGTTTCTCCCTCTGACTTGCAGGATGAGCAGGACAGCAGGCCAGATCAAGGATATCTACTCGCAGTCAAAAAGGCGGTTCCCGGATACTGTGGAGGGATCAGTCCGCAATATCCGGGATGCACTGTGTCCTAGGGTATGAGGACGTTTGGAAGGCTACAGTATCAATGGCTCCTTGCCGTCTTTCGAAAGTCGAACGATTTGTTGGACTTAGGTCGGAGCGAAAGTCGCCCTAGGCCTCATTTCAGACTAAACAGGGCGCCATCGTTATTTGCCTGGTCTTAGTGGCAGTGCAGTCTGCTCGCGCGGCCGCAAGAGCCCGATTTCGCGCAGATGATCGGTCTGCGGCTGGTTACATCTCCGGTGACGCGGCCCGAACCAGGCGATCGAGCGTGACGAGAAGCCGCACTGGTAGAGCACTATGGATCGTCCCATCTCTAAAGCATGAGTAAGAAGCAATTCGTCGGTCTAAGCATTACGGTGTTGGTCGGTCTTACCTGCGTGCTGTTGGTGACGGCTTCGATCCTCGGCCCTACGGTCGCGGTTCCGCCTCTCTAACGGCATCGGTCAATTCATTCTGCCGATATCGCGCAGCCAGACGCCGTCAATCTGCCTCGGAACCTTCATGACGAAGGGTGCGGCGCTGTTGTTGCGGCGGCGGATTGTCGTGGATATTGAGATGACGGATATCCGGTAACAGCTATGCACGCACCTTGCTGGCCCCTGGTAAAGGTAATCCCTCTTGGGGCTGTGGGCTCTCTTCATCAGGGTGGATTTGACAGTCAGTAGTGGCAGCTCGAAGGGGCGCCGGATTTGAAGCCTTGGTCGCAAACCGGATTCATAGAGCGCTTGCGATCCATCATCCGGGGAGTCAGAAACCGATTGGTCATCGGTGTGGTGGATCCAGTCGTTTGCTTGCTCACTGCTGTTGGGGTGCCTTTCTTCGCAGCCGATGACGCCGCCGCAGCAGGCGCAAAGTTCGAAAGACCAAAGAGTGCAGCGACCGCCGCAGCCATGAGAGCGCGGTTCATTGGCATTCTCCTTCGTACGACGGTTATCAGCGCGCTATCACCGCATACGCGCAGTCGGACTACCGTACGCGGGCAGCCCATGGTGCCAACGGTGTATGAACTAATGATGTCACCGGGAGGCAGCCTTGGCCGCAACGCGGTTGCCAAGCGGATGTTTCCGCCTATCTCAAAGGGTCCGCAAACAAGGAGTTGGCATGAATAGTCGTAACGGTCTCTTCCTAATTATCGGTGCTTTGCTCGTCGTCGTGGTGGGCCTGGGGGTCTACATTTATCGCGAGCAGAGCAAGCCCTCGGGCGTGGACATTTCTATTGGTGAAAAAGGAATTTCGGTCGAAGAAAAATAGGGATTGGGGTCCGGAATACTCCGGTGCGCCCGCTGGGGCAATCCGGAGCATTCCGGTGTCCATGGGTTTGGACAGCGCACGATTACGTCGTCTAGGCTCGATTGGATAGTTGGACCAAAGTCCCGAGAGTTGCAGCTCACATAGTGCTCCCGGAGACATTCAAAAATCTATTTCAATTATTTTGGAGGTCGCTAATGTGACCTCATGGCAAACCGAACGGTGCGGCTTACACAGGGCGCAGCGGGGACCGAGCATCCTGTACAGGACGAAATCTCGAATGCCAGAGGGAGAGAAGCTTAGCTCTTCGGAGGCAACGCCTGAGCTTCTCTCCCGATCATGGAACTGAGGCTCTCACCAAAAGCGACGACGACACTCAGAATTACCTTCAGCTACGGAGCCACGGCCGCATGTCCAGGCTGCGCGTTTCCACGCAAAAGGGACCAAAGCGGTCGAAGCTCGAAAATTTGCGTGCGTTGATTGATCGGGGTTTGATCGCTGTATAGCCCGGCTCGCACCCGCCTGTGTAAAGCACCGCATATTCTTCCGTGGAACCTTCAATAAACTTCGGCCCTACGCCTTTCTCATTCGGCCACGATATGCACGATAGCAGCGCGCAACACAGATCGGGTTTGAGAATGGCAAAGAAACCGAAACTGGAACATTCCGAGCTCGCCGGCGAGTTTACGGAGGATGGTGTGACAGTACTCGTCGATATCTTCCGCCCGGCCGGCTCGAAAGGCGACTGGAAGATGGAGGTGGTCACCCAGCACGAGGATCTCATCGAATGGGAAGAGCCCTTCGCGACCGATCGCGAGGCTTTCGACGAGTTTCTGGCCACGGTCGCCCGTGAGGGGATCAAGACATTTCTGGAAGACGAAGACCCGTCGGTCCACTAGCTCCTTTGGGGTCGTGTAGGTATGCGGGTGGCTAGGCAACGGAGGATCGCGCCCCAAGAATAGCGCGCGCATGCGGAAGGAAAGCCAAGCGGCGCTCCGATCGAACGCGATGCGTGAAGGGCGTGGCGGCAACCAGGGTGGCAACAGCCAGGGTGGCGGCGGCCAGGGTGATGGCAGCCGCGGTGGAAACCACTAGACTAAGAACGGACTGCCGTTTACGGCGACCGCTGTCAAGTCAGAGCCCGGGCATTCGCCCGGGCTTTGTCATTTCCTGCCACTTGCTTGGGCCGGCGCTCTCAGAATTTGTAGCCAACGCCGACGGTCACGACGTTTTGGTTGAAGTCGGTATCGACGCCGCGAAGGTCCTTGCTGCCATAGTCGTTGTAGCGATATTCGACCCGCCCGAAGATATTGTTGGTGAAGGCATAGTCGAGACCGGCTCCAACGGTCCAGCCGGAGAACGTCGCATCATCATCGCCAACAGGGGTGCTTACGTGGCCCCTGGCGCCGGTCCAGCCGGCAGCGCCATAAAACAGCGCGTGATCGAGAGCGTAACCGACGCGGGCGCGAACGGAGCCTGTCGTGTCGAACTTGTATTCATTGCCGCCGACCGTTTCCTCGTCCCAATTGTAGGAAGCGTCGCCTTCGACGCCGAGGACGATGTTGTTGTCGAGCTGCCAGTTATATCCGGCAAAGCCGGTGACAAGGCCGCCGTTGAGGTTGGCGTCGCCGATGCCGGAGAAGTCACCGTTGCCCCACGCGCCGCCACCCTGCAGGCCGAGATAAAAGCCGTTCCAGGTGAATGCGGGCGCCGCTTCGGCAACCGGGGCCGCCGGCGGTTCGCTGACAAGGTCCGCGGCGGATGCGGTTCCCGCGAGAGCAATCATAGCTGCGGAGACGCCAACTATACGGAAATACATGATAAATCCCTCTCCTATGACAAGGGTCCACTCAAGTTACACGCCGACCAAGGCCAGCCCCGATCGATAATCGTGGCCATGCGGCATGCATTACACTTTCAGCGGAAATGTCCGCCCATAGGACCAAGGCGCTAACGCCGCCCTATCCGAGAAGGTTCCATCACGAATTTCTGATGTGCTGGAATGCTAGCAGTACGGATGTGGCGTACGTTGCGCTTTGCTCATCCGTTGGCCAGCGCCGCGTCCCGATCGAAGATGAAAGAGCGTGTGTCTTCTGCGGGCATAGGCTTTCCGAAGAGATAGCCCTGGCCAACATCGCAGCCGAGCTGAAGCAGGTGACCGAGTTGGCGATGCTCCTCTATGCCTTCGGCGGTCGTTTGTATGTTGAGGCTGCGACCGAGGCCAAGCATGGCGCGAATGATCTTCTCCTGGCGCTCGTCATCGCGGTAGGTCGCAATGAAACTCTTGTCGATCTTGATCTTGTCGAACCGGTATCGGGCGAGTTGGGCGAGGCTGGAATAGCCCGTGCCGAAATCGTCCAAGGCGATCTGCACGCCGGCGTCGTGGAGTTCATCCAGAATGATGGCGGCAACCGCCGGATCCTGGATCAGCGCATTCTCGGTGATCTCGATCTCCAGGCGGCGTGGCGGCAGGCCGTTTGCCGAGAGCACCTTGAAGATGCGCGAGGCTAGCAGCTTATCTTCCATCTGTACCGGAGAGACGTTGAACGACAGCATGACGTGATCATCCCAAGCCAGGGCATCGCGGCAGGCATGCGCAAGAAGATCCTCGAAGAGCTCGGTGATCATGCCGGTTTCTTCGGCAATGCTGATGAAGACCGGCGGCGGAATGGCAACGCCCTCTTCATCCGTCCAGCGCGCCAGCGCCTCGAAGCCGCAGACTGTGCCGGTCTTGAGATCGATCAGCGGCTGATAGAACGGCCGGATAGCCTTCTTTTGGATCGCAATCCGGAGCTTCGATTCCAGAGTAGCGCGTTTTGCCACCTTATCCTGCATCGAGGCTTCAAACGGCATGTTCTGATTGGGGCCGCGTGACTTCGCCTCGTACATGGCGAGGTCGGCACGGTGGGCGGCGTCCTCCAACGGCTCCCGACCCTGTTGCCAGCGATCATAACCGACACTGGCGCCGACTTCGACGGCAAAGCCATTGATATGGATGGGGCGCGTTACGGCCTGGATAAGCAGGCACGCGAAGCGCTCCTCGTGCCGCGGGGAGAGGCCAAGCGCGACGACGACGAACTCGTCGCCGCCAAAACGGTAGACGCAGTCAGCGTTGCCGATCGCGCAGATGCGCTTTGCCACTTCGATCAGCAGCGCGTCGCCGCCATTGTGGCCGACAAGGTCATTGACCTTCTTGAAGCCATCGAGGTCGACGGAGAAGATTGTAACATTCTGCTCCCATTCGTCGCCCTCGACATCGGTCTTCGTCCTTCGCGGAAGGACTTTACGCTCGAAGGCATAGCGATTGGGAAGCTTGGTGAGGTGATCGTGGGTTGCCGTCCAGTCGGCCTTGGCCTGGGCGCTGGCCCGCAGCTCCATCTCCTTGCGAAGGTCGACGATGCGCAGGATCGAATAGACGAAGCTCATCGCGCCGCCGATGCCGAGCGCGAGGACGAGTTTGTCTGCACCATAGTTCTCGTAAGCGCCGACGAAGGCGACGAGCCAGTTATCCAATTCCAGGATCGCGCCGACGAGCCACAGCGTTACTCCCAACGCCATGACCAACAGGCATTGCCTTCCGGCTCTGCTCTGGAAGAATACCGGCATGCTTCACTCCATCTCCACCCGAGCGCCGGTGTATCATTGAAGTCTGAAGCGTTTGTTGAAACCAAAGGGCGAATTCTTGGTATCTGCGCCTACCGTGAGAGGAGGTCGGCTCGACAGGCGAGCGGTACAGCCGCCCGCCTGTCGCTCTCAACGGATCAATAGGGATGCGGCAATGACGAGCAAGAGCAGTGTCACGGCGGCGGTCATGCGTAGCAGGCGCGTGCGCCGCATCTGCGCTCCGCTCCAATCATAGGGCATGCTTGGTCCTCCTTGGGGCAAGGAACACGGCCCGACTGTGTCGGGTCGGAAAGCTATGGCACGCTTCGCTTGCGTAAGGCTGATCTAAATTAAAGCTCAGAAAATTAAGCTGGCGGGCCTTCCACGCGCAGCGACCACCGACTGCCGTTGCTGGTCATGTGGACAATAGCGAGCGGTTCGATATCGGCGATCCAGAAGGAGGACACCGGAGCTTGTAGCGTGTTGATGATCGCTGCCCTGATGACCGCGGCATGCGTGATGGCGACGATATGACCACCGGCCTGCAGGCGCTCGCTCATCCAGGCGTTTACACGCATGCACACGGCGGCGATTGCCTCGCCACCATGCGGCGCTTCTTCTGGCCGCGCCATCCAGGCCGCCAGATTTTCCGGTTCCGCCTGCTGGATCTCCGCAATCGTGCGTCCCGCCCAGCGGCCGAAGTCGCAATCGGCGAGTGCCTCCGAAAATTCCGGTCGCAGACCAAGCGCCTCGGCCGTCTGCCGCGCGCGTAATGTCGGGCTCGCAACGACGTTATCGGCGCGCCGGAGGCGGGGGGCGATTGCCTTCGTCGCAATGATTGCCTTGTCGTTCAGAGGTTCGTCCTGCGGGAACCGCGCCTCGCGGTTGGCGGCGGTCGAACCATGGCAGATCCAGGTGAGGCGCGTCATCACGTTGATCGTCTCCGGATAACGGGGAAGGGGGCCCGCCGCTCTATGAAGTTTCGTTGACAGGCTCGAAGCCGCAGATATAACGGTTATGTTGTGGGTTTGGAAACCGGTGAAATTCCGGTGCGGTCGCGCCACTGTGATCAGGATGAGGATACCTCAAACTGGAAGTCAGACCCTACCACGCAACGATTCTCGACTGAACGCGTCATTCCAGGAGGAATACATGTCTGACTCTGCTTTTGCGCCCGTCGCCGTACCCGCTCCGATTCCGGTTGGTGAGCTTTTGCCCTGGGCGATCTTCGGCGGTCTGCTGATGCTCATCGCCATCTATTTCGTCGGCACCGAAGAGGGCGCGATGGCGCTTTTCAACGGTATGTACGTGCACGAGTTCGTGCATGACGGCCGACATCTTCTCGGCTTCCCCTGCCACTAAGGGAGTTCCGAACATGGTTGGAAATCTTTTGCTTCGCGGGATGCTCGCGGGCCTGATCGCTGGCATCCTCGTGTTTGCCTTTGCCCACACCTTCGGTGAGCCGCTGGTAGACCAGGCGATTGCGTTTGAGGAAGCCGCTGCGCAGGCAGCCGGCGAAACGGCCGAACCCGAGATCGTCAGCCGCGCCATGCAGGCCGGCATTGGTCTCTTCACCGGCGTAATGGCTTACAGCATCGCTGTCGGTGGGCTGTTCGCATTGGTTTTTGCCTTTGTCCAAGGCCGCTTCAGTGGTCTCGGGGCACGTGGAACGTCGGCAGTCATCGCGGTTGCGGCCTTCGTCTCCGTTGTTATCGTGCCGAATATCAAATACCCGGCCAATCCGCCGGCGGTCGGCAATCCGGATACGATCGGCGTCAGGACTGAGCTGTTCTTCCTGATGATCGTCGTTTCGATCGCCGCGCTCGTTGCCGCAATTGCGTTTGCACGCCGTCTCACGCCACGGTTCGGTGCCTGGAACGCGGCGATCACAGCGGGTGTCGCCTATATCGTCTTCATCGGTGTCGTGCAGTATCTGCTTCCGCCGATCAACGAGGTGCCGGAGAACTATTCGGCGGCGGTCCTTTGGCGTTTCCGTACGACCTCGATCGGCATGCACGTGATCTTGTGGAGCGTCCTCGGTGTGGCCTTCGGTGTGCTCGCCGAGCGCAAGCTTGGCGCCGTTGCAAAGCTGCGCGCTCGCGCGCCGGCCTTCCATTGATCGGAGGGGCTCCGGAGCGATCCGGGGTCCCATTCAAGCGATGATCTTTCGGCACTCAATTTTCCTTTTGTCCCTGCTTGCGCTTCTGCTGTTTTGCTCGGTTGCGAAAGCACACCAGCGCAGCGGCAACGGACCTCATACCGGCATTGCGATTGCCGAAATCTCACATGGTGAAATGATCATGTTCGCCGAGTATCGCGATCGGATCATCGGTCTCGCGGCCCGCGCGACGGACACGACAGAGCCATTCCGGCGTGTGCTGAACTACGCCCAAATTCAGCACGCCTACTGTTTGTGGGGCAAAATGCCTGGTGGGGTGACCGACGAGGCCAGCCCGTTCAACGAATGCTCGCACGCCTATCTCGCGGCAACGAAGGCCGTGCTGCTATCTATGCGGAGCATGGGCGGCGAGGCTGTCGAAGCCGAGGCCATCGTCTCGGCAATCGATGCCGGCATGGTGCTGCGCGGCTTGGCGTTGATCACCTGCGAGTTTAGCGGAGAGGCGTTCAACACTGCAGATATCGTTCGTCCCTCCTGGAGCGCTGTTCCGCGGCATCCCGCTAGTCTGGCGACGTTGACGGCGCTTGCGGCGGCGCTGCTGGCTGCGCTCTATGGCGGGCGGCGCCTGCTTCGACGGATCGCACCCTAACTTTTCTCGACATCGCGGTCGAAGTGCGTTGCAACCAGCATCGCCGTAAGGTGCACGGTGTTCTTCGCGCCGTAGCGCTCTTTCATGCGCTCCAGCCGATGCTCGACGGTTCGATGCGAAATACCGAGATCGGCTGCGATCTCCTTGGCCGTAGCCCCTTCGGTCAAAAGCTGGATCACCGCTTCGTCGGTCGCATCCATGCGCGCCTGCTGCTGAGGCGGGTTGAACATGAATCGCCCGTTCGAAACTGTCAGCAGCCAGGACGGGCGCCGCGCCATTGTCTTTTGGGGAAGGATCAGTCGTTCATATCCGAGATTGACGCCCAGGACCCTCGTTTTGACGAGTTCCATCGACGGTTTCTGCGTTGCAATCACCTCACGATAGCGCGGGATGACAGCCGTTTCCATGTACGTACGGTCCTTGAACTCGCCGATGCGTTGATCAGCGAACAGCTTGTTGATGTTCAGCAGACGTGAGCTGAAGCCAGAGGAGCGTACGACCTTGAGATACCATTGCAGCGGGTCCTCTCCATCGAGAACCACAAGTGTCATCCTCATTCTGATCGTTAGGAGATCGACAACGTCGCGATAGATGTCTTCCGGCGCAGCAGGCGGCTGCGGCGTGGTATGCAGCCACGCGTCCAGCAGTTTCTGCGTGACAGTGTGAAATGAGGTGTGCTTGTTCATCAACTCATACGCGATATCTGGAATCGACATGCAACAACAACCTAAAATGGGTGCAGGTTCAATAGTGACAGCATTCAAATTGTCATAAGGCATTAATTTGAAAATGCATTACTTCCAATCTCTATTCTGAGGTGAATTTCGGTTCGCGCCAATTGCCCGCTATGCGCGTCTTGCTTGTCGGTTTGATGAGGCCCCGAGAGGGCGTCTCGCGAAACTATAGCGAGCAAGCGACAGGCGTAGTCCTGTCGTCCAGCGCGGAGTAGCAATCGCTACTGGTATCAATCCTCGGAATAGCGCTGCTCCCGCCACGGGTCGCCATGCATATGATAGCCGTTCTGTTCCCAGAAACCCGCGGCGTCGGCCGGCAGCAGCTCGATACGACGCAGCCACTTCGCGCTCTTCCAGAAATAGAGGTGCGGAACCACGAGCCGCATTGGGCCGCCATGGTCACGCGTCAGAGGCACGCCTTCCCAGGACGTTGCCAGGATCGCATCCTCGGCGGCAAAATCCGCGAGCGGCAGGTTCGTCGTGTAACCGTCATAGCTCGTCAGCATCACATAGGAGGCTTCCGGCTTTGGCATCGCCTGATCGAGCAGATCACGGGTCGACACGCCCTTCCACTTGTTGTCATAGCGCGACCACGTCGTCACGCAGTGAATGTCGGTGACCTTGACGCTTTGCTCCAGCGCGTGGAAGGCGGCCCAGGAAAGATCAAGCGGCGTTTCGACAAGCCCCCGGACTTCAAGGCGCCAAGTATCCGTCGAGATGATTGGCTGCTGACCCAGATCAAGGACCGGCCAATCCTTGACGAGATGCTGGCCGGGTGGCAGTCGCTCGGCTTCCGGGCGGCTGATGCGGCCGGTGAGGAACTTTCCTTCTGCTGCCCAGCGGCGCTTCGACGTCGTGAGCTTGCTGTCGGTCGGAGTTTGCTCGTCGCTCATTGCTGGCCTTTCGCGTTGCAGCGATTAGGCCATTCACCTCCGCGCACTGTCAAGCGTCGCTCCTAGATCGTCGCATGGATCCGGGCCATCGGCTGCGGCGAGAGCATCGAAGAGGTTGAATTTCCGGGGTATTTGCTGAATAAGAGGGACCACCATGGCGCAGTTTTGACGCCTGCGCGCTTTTACAGGACATCCGGCACATGCCCATTCCCGCCCGGATCGAGAACGATCTGCCATTCTTGACCTCGCTGCGTCGCGATCTGCACGCGCATCCCGAACTTGGCTTCGAGGAGGAGCGCACGAGCGGCATCGTCGCGCAGCTATTGGAAGAGGCGGGCATCAAGGTTCATCTGGGCCTAGGCCGCACCGGCGTTGTCGGTACGTTGCAGGTCGGCAGCGGGACGCGCACGATCGGGCTGCGTGCCGATATGGATGCGCTTGCAATGCCGGAGACCGCGGATCGCCCGTATAAATCCAAATTTGCGGGCAAGATGCATGCCTGCGGGCATGACGGACATACGACCATGCTGCTCGGCGCGGCACGGCATCTGGCGGCAACGCGCGCGTTTTCCGGAACCGTGCATTTCATCTTCCAGCCAGCCGAGGAGGGCAGAGGCGGGGCGCGCAAGATGGTCGAGGACGGCTTGTTTAAGCACTTCCCATGTGATGCCGTCTATGGCCTTCACAACATGCCTGGCCTCGCCGTTGATGAGATCGCCGTGGTCGAAGGGCCGCAACTGGCGTCTTCGGACAGTTGGCGTGTGACCTTCCGGGGTACCGGAACGCATGGTGCCAAGCCGCACCTCGGCAAGGATCCGATCACGGCAGCCGGCACCTTCCTGACCTCGTTGCAGACGATTGTCGGACGTGTCGTCGATCCGTTGCAGCCGGCGGTCGTCAGCGCCTGTTCGCTGCAGGCGGGCGATCCCAAGGCGTTGAACGTGATCCCCGATATCGTCGAAATCGGGGGGACCGCCCGGGCCTATTCGCCTGAGGTCCGCGACCAACTCGAGGAAGAGATCGGACGGCTTGCGAAGGGCACGGCGGCGATGTTCGGCATTGCTGTCGATTACCAGTTCGAACGGCGCATCCCGCCTGTCGTCAACGACAGCGATGCGACCGTGCGTGCGCTCGGCGCTGCCGGAGCTGTCTTCGGGGAGAAGGTGCGCACCAGCTTCCCACCGTCAACGGCAGGCGATGATTTCGCCTTCTTCGGCCAGAGTGCGCCGGGATGTTACGTCTGGCTCGGAAACGGTCCTGCTGTCGATGGCGCCCTGCACCACAACACCGCCTATGATTTCAACGACCATGCGCTTGGTTATGGCGCGGCCTTCTGGACGGCTCTGGTCGAGCGTGAGCTTAACACTTAAGCCCGCTATCGTTGGGGCGGGCGCAGCCTGGCACAGCACCCGGATGCTGCAGCTATTCGCTCTCGAGAATCTCGATCACGGGGCTTTCGAGCACTTTGCCGGTCAGAACGTCTGATATCCCTCGGTCCGTCTGATGCGGGCCGACGTTGCAGGCAAGCGTGGCGCCGAAGCAGGCCTTGAAAACAAGGTAGGGCGGCTTCCAGTCGACGATCCTTTCCATCGCCTTCCGGATCGCTCGGAAGGACGCCGCCGTTTCTTCCAATGGCGCCTCGGTGACGAGGCCGGACACCGGCAGAGGCAGAAGCGCTTCAATCTGGCCATCTTTGGCGACGGCCATGCCGCCGCCCGCTGATATCACCGCGTTGGCGGCGACTGCCATGTCGCGCGGGTTGCCGCCAAAGACGGTAAGGTTGTGGCTGTCGTGCGAGACAGTCGTGCAGAAGGCCCCTCGCCATTCTCCCCAACCGGTGAGGAAGCCGACCCGAGGCCTGCCGTCGACCATGCCGTGCCGATGCGCGACCGCGATCAGGGTGCTTCCGGCCGGCGGAACGACGAAACCGCCGTCGACGCCAGTTTCCGCCTCGCCCCACTGTGTGAAACGGGGGCGGTCAATCGTGGCGACGCGAACGCGCTTGCCGGTGGCTGGGACCCTGAAGTCATCGTCCGTCAGGGCTGTCAACTTGACCGAGTTCTGCAGCGCGACCGTCTCGAACGAGCGCAGCTGGGGGTTCATTTCGCCCGATGTCGAGACGATTGCGCCATTGGCGATGACGGCCTTCGTAGCGAAACCAACGAGGTCTTTGAAGAGCACGATATCGGCGCGCCGGCCGGCAGCGATCAGGCCGAGATCCGAGCGCTTCAATCGCTGCGCCGCGTTGAAGGTCGCGGCTCTCAGCGCCCATTCTGGTTTCATGCCATAGCGGACGAGCCGGCGGATGACGTCGTCGAGACCACCGCCATTCTTCAGTTCGTCGGGGAAGACGTCGTCGGTGCAGAGCGTGACCGTCGACGGCAGATGGCCGATGTCGTTGAGCGCGGTTACGAATTCCTGCAGCAGATGGTCATGCGAGCCCCGTAGCTCGATGGTCAGCCCGGCGGCCAGCTTCTGCAGCAGGTCGGCGCTGGATGTCAGTTCGTGATCGGAGCTGACACCGGCAGCCATGAAGGCGTTCAGGTCGGCGCCTTCAAGTCCGCGCGCGTGGCCGCAGACCAGCTTTCCAGAAGCGAGGCCAGCATTCACAATGTCGGTCATGCGCGGATCGCCGTCGATGACACCGCGCATGTTCATCACTTCGGCCACACCGCCGATGCCAGGCCACGGCAGCATTTCGGTGATAACAGATGCGTCGAAATCCGCGCCGGCGACTTCAAGCCCCGGAGCGGAAGGAACGCAGGAAGGCGCGAGAACAATGGTCCGGAGCGGCAGGCAGCGGGACGCTTCGATTGCCCAGCGCACGCCGTTCAGGCCATGCACGTTACCGAACTCATGCGGATCCCAGACAATAGTCGTCACGCCGCGCGGAACGACGGCTGCCGCATAGGCGGCAGGGGTCACCATCGAGCTTTCGATATGCATGTGCGTATCGATGAGGCCCGGCGAAACGATGCTGCCTGTCGCATCGACGGTCTTTGCAGCGTCGGTGCGGCTGCCCGGTGCGTGGACGCTTGCGATGAGCGGTCCAACGACGCCGATGTCGGCGTCGCGGGTCAGGCCGGTGACGACATCGAGCAGGCGTCCGCCCGAGATCAGCAGGTCGAAAGGCGCGTCGCCACGCGCGGCGGCGACGGCGCGCGCGCGAAGTACCGGATCGTTGAGATCCTTCGGTTCCGCGGCACTCATCGGCGGGCCTCATCGATCAGTGCGCCGAGGATTAGCGCGCGCGCCTTTTCAGCGTCGATATCGACGGCGTATTCGGCATTGAAGGTCGCATGCGTCGCGCGGGTCTCGACCACGGTGCGGCCACGCGTATGCTGACCCTGCAGTTCGGCATCGATGCGCGCCGGACGGAACGTAACAATATCGGATGCGACGAAGGCGGCTGCGGCTGATGGGTCGTAGATCGCCATTCCCGGCCTGCCTCGGCTCGTTCCGATGCCGATGTATCCGTCAAGCATATCTGCGATAAGTACCGCATTGGCGCCACCGGCGTCTCGCACCGGGCTGACGTCGTCAGGAGTCGCGATAACCTTGCGGCAAAGATCGAGATCGACCATGCGCAGCGGCAGATTGTGGGCGAGGATGATGGCGAGGGCTTCCGGGTCGGCCAGCGCGTTGAACTCGGCGGATGCCGTGTGATTGCCCGCCGTGACGCCCCCGCCCATCCAGGTCAGTTCGGTGATGCGGGCTGCGAGGTCCGGGCGTGCCAATGCGAGGGCAGCGAGATTGGTCAAGGGACCGAGCGCGAGGATTCGATGGGGGCCATCGGTCTCCAGCCAGCGGCAGAGGGCGGTGAAAGCGTCGCTCTCCACCAGCGGCGCGGCGGTGGGTAGGCTTTGGCCTGATGTCGGAATGCCTGTTTCGCCGAGGATCGCCTGCGCGGTTTCGAGCGAGCCGAGGACGGGCGTTGCGCGACCGCTGTGGATCGGGAAAGTCCAACCGAAGGCCTTGGCAGCACCTGAAGCATTGACGCGCACCTGCGGCAGCGGCGTGTTGCCGAAGACGAGCGAGATGCCTGATATGTCGAGCTTCGCATTGGCCACCACGAGGATCGCGGCGATATCGTCAAAGCCCATGTCGGTGTCGATCCAGACGCCCATGATGTTACCTGTAGCGTGAGAGCGGCGCTGCTGCGGCAAGCGGCAGGTCGAAGGCAAGTGTGGAGCCGATCGCATGCGTCGGCAGCTCGGCATCGACCTCGGCCTTGATGGGGCCAAGCGGTGTGTCGAGCAGATATTCGCGGGTGTTTCCGGCAAACGAGGTGCCGCGCACGGTGCCCTGGTAAGGACCTGAACCAAGGTTCACCATGCGCGGACGCCAGGCCAGGCCCTTTGCGGCCTGCGGCGCTGGACCGGAAAGCTCGACTGATGTGGTGGATGTCGCGAGCTTGCCGTTTTCCAGCGCAAAGACGTTTTCGAAGCCGACGAAATCGGCGACGAAGGCCGAGACGGGCTTGTTGTAGATTTCCTCCGGTGTACCGATCTGCTCGATGCCGCCGTTCAGCATCACCACGATCCGGTCGGCGAGCGCGAGCGCCTCGATCTGATCGTGGGTGACGAAGATCATCGTGACGCCGGTTTCCTTATGGACGCGCTGCAGCTCGGCGCGCATTTCGAGGCGCAGGCGGGCATCGAGGTTGGAGAGAGGCTCATCGAGCAGCAGAACCTTCGGCTCCATCACCATGGAGCGGGCAAGGGCCACGCGCTGTTGCTGGCCGCCCGAAAGCTCTGCAGGTTTGCGATCGGCAAACTTGGCAAGGCCGACAGACTTGATGCCGGCGCTGACCTTGGCATCGAGATCCTTGCCGCCGATACCCTTCAGACGCAGGCCGAAGGCGACGTTCTCATAGACCGTCAGATGCGGGAACAGCGCGTAGGACTGGAAGACCAGACCGACATTGCGCTTGTTGGCGGAGACGCGGGTGATCTCGGCTCCATCGAGTGTGATGCGGCCGGAGGCCGGATTGAGCAGGCCGGCGATCGAGCGCATCGTTGTCGTCTTGCCGCATCCGGAGGGGCCGAGCAGAGCGACGAGCTCGCCCTTGGCGATCGTAAGATCTAGATCCTTCACCGCGACCGTATCGCCGTAGGCAAGCGTCAGCTTGTCGAGTGTGAGATAGGCGTCAGACATAGCGAGAGAATCCCAGGAAGCGTTCGGCAAGGAAGACGATGCCGATGGAAAGGAAGGCGAGCAGCGAGGAGAGTGCCGCGATCGACGGATCGTAGGTGGTCTCCATGTAGCCCAGCATGTCGATCGGCAGCGTGCGCACGCCGGGACCGGAGAGGAAGAGCGAGACCGGCACCTGATTAAAGCTGGTCACGAAGCCGAGGATGAAGGCAGCCAGGATGCCGCCGCGGATATTCGGCATGACGACGCGGAAGAAGGCGCCGACGCGTGAGGAGCCGAGCAGGACGGCTGCTTCCTCCATATCCGAGCGCAGGTTGTTGAGGCTGGCCGAGACGACACGCACGGCGTAGGGCAACACCAGCGCGGTGTGCGCCATGAAGAGAGCAAGCGTGATGTTGAAGCCGAAAGGCACGACGAGGTAGCGCAGCAGCGCCAGGCCGACGATGATGCCGGGCACGATGATCGGCAACGATACGATGGTGCGGACGGTTTCGCCGAAGGGCAGCTTGTAGCGCGACAGTGCGTATGCGGCGGGAATGCCGAGCACGAGCGCTGTCAGCGTACCGAAGACGGCAAGGAACATCGACATGGCGAAGCTTTCGCGGAAGCTGTCGATGGTGAATACCTTGGCGACCCATTTCAAGGAAAGACCCTGCGGCGGGAAGGCCAGCGTGTCGCCGGCCGAGAGCGATGCGGCGATGATGATCAGGAACGGGCCGATCAGGAAGATCAGCAACAGGCCGAGAACCAGCGGCGACAGAATGCGTGCGGTCATCGCTTGTTCCTCGCGGTCGCAAGGCGCTTGAGCAAGATGTTGGCGGCAAAGCTCATGACGATCAGCATGAAGGCGATGACGCTTGCCGAGACGAAGTTGTTAGCAACCGACACCTGCTGATAGAGCAGCGTTTCCAGCATCAGCACCTTCGAGCCGCCAAGCACGGCGGGGGTAATGTAGGCGGTCAGCGATCCGGTAAAGACGAGTGTGCCGCCGACGACGAGGCCCTCGCGGGTGAGCGGCAGGATCACTTTCCAGAATACCTGGAACCAGTTGGCGCCGAGCACACGGGCAGCGGGAATGGCGTCCTTCGGCATGTTCTCGAGGGCGCTGATCAGCGACAGGATCATCAGCGGCAGGAAGAGCTGCAGCAGGCCGATGAAGACGGCGGTCTCGGTGAAGAGCAGGCGCAGCGGGCCGTCGCTGAGGCCGAGACCCTGGATCGCCTGGTTGACGATCCCGGTGCGGCCGAGAATGACGATCCAGGCATAGGTGCGGGCAACCGGCGAGATCATCAGCGGCAGGGTGATGAGGCCGATCATACGGCCCTTGCCCTTGGGTGGCAGGTTGACGATCACGAAGGCTGCGGCATAGCCGATGACGGCCGATACCGCCGTAACCTCAAGCCCCAGGCGAAAAGTCCGCAGAAAGACGGTGCGGTTCAGCTGCTCGGAAAAGAAGTCGGTATAGGCGCTGAGCGTCCAGCTGCCGTCGATGCGGAAGCCTTCGGAGAGGAGGACGACAACGGGCAGCAGGAAGACCAGCGCGGCAAAGACTGCTGCGGGCAGGGCAAGCGCCAAGGCTTCTGCGCGGTTCTGAAACATGAAACGACTTTCGACGGATGGAAGGGCCGGCTCCGGTAGGTTCCGGAGCCGGCCTCGGAAATTACTGACCGACCTTCTCGTTCCATTCCTTCAGCCAAGCGGCGCGGTTGTCGAGCGCGGCTGCCGACGGGATGAGCTTCAGGCTCTTGGCGGTTTCTTCGCCGTAGGTGAGGTTGTTGGCGGCTTCCTCGGAGAGCTTGACCTCCTTGTTCGCCGGGCTGTCGACGAGCTTTTCAGCAAGCTTCGTCTGGATTTCGGTGGAGAGCCAGAAGTCCATGAACTGCAGGGCGAGATCACGGTTCTTCGAGCCCTTGGTGACGACCATCACGTTCATGCCGCCGGTCTGGCCTTCTTTCGGCGTTGCCCAGGCGACGGGGACGTCGAGCTTGGTGAAGCCGGCCCAGGAGAAGCGGCCGATCGGGGCGGCCCAGATTTCCTCCTGCTGCATCAGCTGCACGAGTTGCGAGGACTTCTCATAGAAGGTGACGATCTCGTCCTTCTTTTCGCCGACCGCCTCGATCGGCGTCTTCAGATCCGGGTTGTCGCTGCCAAGCGCCTTGCCGAGCATGAAAAGCGCCGGAGGGCCCTGGTTGGTGGTGACGTTCGGGAAGGCGACGTGGCCGACATATTCAGGCGTCAGCAGATCGGCCCAGGATTCGATCTTCATCTTATCGGAACGATAGGCGATCGAGGTGGCGTAGAAGGTGTAGCCGACGCTCATGCCGTCGCCGTTCGGGTCCTTGGCGAGGTCGTAGAGCCTGCCGAAGTTGGACAGCTTCGAGGTATCGACATTGTCGATCAGATCCTTGCGGCTGGCCGACAGGGCATCGGCCATGGAGACGACGGCCATGTCGATGACGGGGCTCGCCTTGTTGGCCTCCATCTTGGCAAGCCGCTCGACGCTGTTGCCGGTCTCGACCACAAGCTTGCAGCCGCACTTCGCCTCGAAGGGATCGTAGACGATCGACTTGAAGTCATCCTGAGCAAAGGCATAGACGGAAATCGTAAGCGTCTTTTCTTCTGCCTTCGCGGCGAGGGGCGACAGCGCCAATAGCGCGGCCGAAGCGATGAGGGCATTCTTCATGTCAGCTGTTCTCCGTCTGTCAGGATATTCGTGTCGGGTCCGCCGGCCCGGAGGACTGGCGAACGATCAGTTGCATTGGAACTCGGTCGGTCTCAGACGTGACAAGCACGCCCTCGCGGCTGCCGCGCGTCTGTATGGTCTGCAGCAATGACGTAATGGCGATCTCTGCGATGGTATGCATGTCCATCGCCACCGTCGTCAGGGATGGGGTGATGACGGCTGACCAGATGAGGTCATCGAAGCCGGTTACGCTTGCGACGCTTGGCACATCAATGCCGTCGCGCTGCAATTCTGTGAGGGCTCGCAAGGCCTGCAAATCCGACAGCGCTGCGAACGCCGTGTAGCCCTCGCGCACCTTCTCAGCGAGTCCCAAACTGCACCCGCTGCCGTTTTGCCGCTCCAGCGTCTCGATCCAGAGTGTTGCCGAACTCATTCCGGGGCGGAGACCTGAGCGGATGCCGCCCACGCGATCGTTCTGAACGTTTGAGCCGGGGTTGTTGCCGATGATGAGGATGCGCCGATGTCCAAGCTCGGCCAAATGGTTGGCGATCGCCGAGCCGCCCTGCATGTGATCGGCAGCCACGGTGTTGCCAGGGGTGGAGGCTGTGTCGATGACGGCGACCGGGCAGGCGGCGGCGGAAATTCGGGTCGCGCGGCGCGGTATGATCACCATGCCCTCGACGCCGCGCTCGACCAACCGGTTGATCGCCTCGGTCTGGGTGGCGACGTCCCCCCGGGAGTCGGCGATGAGCACGCCGTAACCGGCGGCAGTGGCGGCGAATTCGATCGCTTGGGCGAGCTTCGGGAAAAGTGGGTTGGCGATGTCAGGCAGAACAAGGCCGAGGACGCCGCTGCGCCCGGTACGAAGCGCGCGTCCGGCCTGGCTCGGAACGTAGCCGAGTTCGGCGGCGTGTTCCTTGATCCTCTCTGCCAGTTGTTCGGAAACGCGGCCTTTGCCAGAGAGCGCATTGGAAACCGTCGCGACAGATACGCCGAGCGACGTCGCAATCCTGCTCAGGTTCGGTCCAGGTCGCGTTGGAGGCATGGTTTCCGACATACGGAGATTAATCGTTTAATCATTGCGTACATCAGGGCGGGGAACTTGTCGAATCCAAAATCGCCGCTGCCGTCATTATCGGCTTTGGCTACCGATAGCGGCCATAAAAAAGCCCCGCGATTGCGGGGCTTCCTGTCTCGTGTGGCTCAGCTCGCCTTGGGCGGTGTTGTCGTGCGCGGTGCGCCCGGATTGTAGCCGCCGCCGATGGCGACGTTGAGGGCGACATA